>PMOQ01000047.1:2378-15812 GCA_003161255.1 Acidimicrobiaceae bacterium
GCCGCGGGCCGAGGGGGCCAAGCCGTAGCCGATCTCGACGCAGCCGCCATCTGGCTGGCCCTTGAAGCCGATCCCGCCGACCGCCCGCCCGTCGGACAGGCGGGTGATCCGGTAGTGGCCGAACGGCCGCTGCTCTCCGAGCGCGGCGGTCGCTCGAAGGAAGCCCCCAACTGCGCCAACGTCGCCCTCGAAAGGGAAATCGTCCGTCCACGCATCGGCCGGTCCCGCACTCCGAGCGACGATACGTTCGGCCTCTGCGCCATCGATCGCGTGCAGCTGGAGCCGCGATGTTCGAAGGTCGGTCATGGCGGCAGCTCCTCGAAGTCCACGGCCCATTCGGGACGCCAGTCGCTCAGAACCTCTTGATCCTCCATGCTCCTCTTGATCCTCCATGCTCCTCATTGTGCTCGGCTGCGAGGTCAACGGAAGAAGCCAAAGGGTGTCCCGTTCGCCGGGGTGGTGGGGTTCTCTTGTCGATCACGGCTGAGCTGGCATGGACACAGGCTCGTGAACATCGAGGAAGGCGCCGGAGTCGCGGCTAATGGTATGCTGGCATACCATGAAGCGAACCACCGTGAAGCTGCCGGACGAACTCGATGCCCGCCTCCGGCACGAAGCCCAGCGGCGCAAGACGACGGCATCCGAGCTCACCCGGGAGGCGATCGAGGCACACCTCGGCGGTCGACAGGGAAAGCGGCCCCTGATGGCGGCAGGCTCGGGACGCAGCGGCCACTCGGACATTTCGGAGCGGATTGAAGAGATCCTCCGAGCCGAGGTGGGGCCATAGCCCTCCTCGTCGACGCCGGGCCGTTGTACGCCTATGTCGACGCCGACGACAAGCACCATGCACGGTGCCTCGGGCTTCTCCAAGATCATCCGGGACCGCTGATCGTGCCGATGCTTGTCGTTGCGGAGGTTTCCTACCTCCTAGAGAGGCGTCTCGGATCCGAACCCGAGATTCGCTTTCTCGGAGATTTGGCGAGCGGCAACCTGATCGCAGAGCACGTCGCCGCATCTGACTGGCTGCGAATCGCCGAGCTCGCATCCACGTATCGGGACCTTCCGCTCGGAACCGTTGATGCGTCAGTCGTGGCAGCGGGAGAGCGACTTCAAATATCGCAACTCGCAACTCTTGACCATCGGCATTTCGCCGTGGTGCGACCGGCGCACGTCGACGCATTCGAAATTCTTCCGTGATTGTCACCAGCTCAGATCCGAAGCGCCTGAACAGGTCGCGCCGGGCTCAGTCCCGGAGCAGCTCGCTGATCCGGTAGGCCAGGTCCAGGGCCTGACGGGCGTTCAGGCGGGGGTCGCACGCCGTCGTGTAGCGCTGATGCAGGTCGCCCTCGAAGATCTCCTCGGCNNCCGCCCAGGCACTCGGTCACGTCGTCGCCGGTCAGCTCGACGTGGACGCCGCCCGGCCACGTCCCGGCCTCGCGGTGGACCCGGAAGAAGCCGCGCAGCTCGGTCCAGATGTCCTCGAAGCGCCGCGTCTTGTGGCCGTCGGCACTGGTGAAGGTGTTGCCGTGCATCGGGTCACAGGCCCAGACGACCGGGTGTCCAGACGCGCCGACCGCCTCGATGAGCGGGGGCAGGAGCGTCTCGACCCGGTCCGCGCCGAGCCGGGAGATGAGGGTGACCCGACCGGGTACCCGGTCGGGGTCGAGCGTGTCGCAGATGGCGACCACGTCCTCGGCCGTTGCGTTGGGGCCGAGCTTCACCCCGAGCGGGTTGATCACACCGCGAAGGAACTCGAGGTGCGCGCCGTCCAGTCGGCGGGTGCGCTCGCCGACCCAGAGCAGGTGGGCCGAACCGTCGACCCAGTTCCCGGTGAGCGAGTCGCGCCGGGTGAGCGCCTCTTCGTAGTGGAGGATGAGCGCCTCGTGGCTTGTCCAGAAGTCGACCTGGTGCAGCCCGGACTCGGCGGCGAGGTCGATGCCGCATGCCGACATGAACCGCAGTGCCCGGTCGATCTCGCCGGCGATGCGCTCGTAGCGGCGGCCCTCGGCCGACGTCGAGACGAACTGCTGGTTCCACGCGTGGACCTGGGTCAGGTCGGCGAACCCGCCGGTCGTGAACGCGCGCAGGAGGTTCAGCGTCGAGGCCGACTGGTGGTACGCGGTGACGAGCCGCTCGGGGTTGGGTCGCCTCGACTCGGGGTCGAACGCGTCGTCGTTGACCATGTGGCCCCGGAACACCTGGAGCTCGGTCTGCCCGATCGTCTCGGTCGCCTGCGAGCGTGGCTTCGCGAACTGGCCGGCGATGCGGCCGACCTTGACCACCGGGACGCCGGCTGCGTAGGTGAGGACCGCCGCCATCTGCAAGATGACCTTCAACTTGTCCCGGATCGAGTCGGCCGAGAAGTCGTCGAAGGATTCGGCGCAGTCGCCGGCCTGGAGGAGGAAGGCCCGGCCCTGCGCGACCTCGCCGAGCGCGGCGGTCAGGTTGCGGGCCTCACCGGCGAACACCAGCGGTGGCAGGCCGCTCAGCTGGGTCTCGACCCGCTTGCGGGCGTCCTCGTCGGGCCAGGCCGGCTGCTGGTCGGCCGGCCGGTCGCGCCACGACCCGGGCTGCCAGGCGTCCGAGGTGGTGTCGGCGGCCGACGTCATCGACACAGCGTAGGACCTCGAAACCCACCGTCCCGCCCATGCACCCGCCGGCGGGGGGCCTCGTAGGCTCCCCTGTCATGTCCGGACCAGGCCGCGAGAGCCAGCGCGTCGGCATCCTCGGGGGGACCTTCGACCCGCCCCATGCCGGTCACGTGGCCGCGGCGTCGGCGTGCCGGGACCGACTCGGCCTCGACACGGTGTTGTTCGTGGTCGCGAACGACCCGTGGCAGAAGAGCCCGGTGCAATCGGTCTCCCCGGCCGAGGACCGGTTGGCCATGGTCACCGCCGCCGTCGACGGCGTGCGGGGGGCTGAGGTCAGCCGCATCGAGCTCGACCGGGGTGGCCCGAGCTACACCGTTGAGACGGTCGAGGAGCTGGCGAAGGTGGCCCGTGACCGGGGCGAGGCGCCGCCGGAGCTCTTCTTGATCGTCGGCGCCGATGTCGTCGAGAGCCTCCCGACCTGGTATCGGGTGGAGGATCTGGCCCGTCTGGTCACCCTGGTGGTGGTCGTGCGGCCCGGCGTGGACGCCCCAAAACACCTCCCGGGCTGGGACTTCGAGGTGGTCGAGGGGGCCAGGATCGCCGTCTCGAGCTCGGAGGTCCGCTCGCTGGTGGCCGAGGGCCGACCGATCGATGGCCTGGTGCCCCCGGCGGTGGAACATTGCATTCGGTCCCGGGATCTGTACGCTGTCCCCAGATGACAGTCGCCGGAGTGAAGACGGCCCGCACCACGGGTCGGCCGGGTCGGTCAGGGGGGCGGTCTTCGCGACCGGTCGTCGTGGCCCGGGTGACGCTGGCGGCACCCCCGTCACCGCCGATCATCTCGATCGAGGACGGCCCGGTCGCCCCGCTGGCGGTCCGGGCATCGCGACGGGACCTGCACGTGGCGGGGCGGCTCCGCCGCCGTGACGCGATGCTCGGCCTCGGGGCGTTGGCCGCGACCCTCGGCGCAACCGTCGCCGTCTTGGACATGCTTCATTGACGATCGCCGCCCCACGCGTTCGGCGCGAGCGATCCGGTTTGCATCCGCCGGTCCCAATCAGCCGAACAGCCCGAGGAGGCGAATGACCACAGTCCCGACCACCACGGTTCCACCCACCGGTTCCCCCGTGATCCCCGATACCGCGCTGGTGGCCGCACGAGCGGCGGACGACAAGTTGGGCGAGGACACCGTGGTGCTCGCGATGGGCGAGCTGCTGGGGGTCGTCGACGCGTTCGTGGTCACGTCGGGACGCAACGACCGCCAGGTCCGAGCACTGGTCGAAGAGGTGGAGCGCCGGGTGAAGGATCACGACGGCTCGGCGCCGGTCGCCGTCGAGGGTCTGTCCGACGCCACGTGGGTGCTGATGGACTACGGCGACTTCATCGTGCACGTCTTCGCGGATCAGACGCGCAGTTACTACGACCTCGAGCACCTCTGGTCGGGCGCGCCGCGGATCAGCTGGCAGGACCCGGTCAACCGGGCCAACTCAGCCAACTGAGGTAGCCGCGCACGACAGCGTGCCGTAGTCGGACGAGTCGACGGCTCGGCTGACCGCCTGCCCGGTGCCGATCGGCACGTCCTGGGGCACCCCCTGCACCTCGAAGACCACCCGCGTCGTCGGGGTGAGCACACAGCCGATGGTGAAGACGACCTGCTCGACCGCGAGCACCTGGTCGAGCCCGGTGATGTCGAGGAAGTCGGCCGACAGGTTGACCGTCACCGGCCCGCTCGGCACGATCGCCGGCGCCAGCGGGTTGGGGGAGACCCCGATCAGCCGGGTCGTCCCGGGGATCGCAGTGGTCAGCCCGTCGAGCGTCTCGCCGGGTGAAGGGCCGGCCAACAGGTCGGACAGGACCGTGGACAGGCGGTCCGACTCCTGGGGTGTGTAGCGGATGACCGGGTGGGCCACGTTGTTGGCCGCGTTCAACAGCACGATCGTCAGCTGCGTGAAGTCCCGAGGCGGCTGGGTCGTCGTCGGGATCGGCGGCGGGGCGGACGGCACCTGGCTCTTCGCGATCGCACGGGCGCCCGATGTCGGCACGCCGCACGCGCAGAGCGTCAGCGCGACGACGACGGTCACGATCAGCGGGGCCAGGCGACGGGTTCGGGTCACGCGTCCTCGCCCTCGTCCTCGGTCACCGGGAGCTCGACGGTGAAGCGGGCCCCACCGCCCGGCGCGTCCTCGATGCCGACCAGCCCGCCCATCAGCCGGACGTGCTCGGCCACCAGGGCCAACCCGAGCCCGGTACCGGTGCTGGCCCCCCGGCGCCCGGACGACTGGCCGCGGTAGAAGCGCTCGAAGATGCGCCGGCGCTCACCCAGCTCCACGCCGGGCCCGTGGTCCTCGACCGCCACCACGACAGTCGCCAGCCCCCGGCGGTCCGGCCCGTGCTCGGCGGCGACCCTGGTGGCGCCCCCGCCGTAGAGCGCCGCGTTCTCGAGCAGGTTGGCCATGATCCGCTCGAACCGGCGCTTGTCGACGCTGAGGATCGTCCCGTCGAGGACCGGGTCCACCCAGACGATCGGGGGCGGCACCGACTGGGAGACCGTGCGGGTGCCCGCGGCTACCGCCTGGCGGACCAGCTCTCCGGCGTCGACGAACTCGAGCGACACCTCGGCCGCCGACGTGTCGGTGCGCGAGATCTCCAGTAGCTCGGCCACCATGCGCTCGAACCGGCGGAGGTCGGCGCCGAGCAGCTCGAGGGCCCGCTGCGCGCGCGGGGTGAGCTCGTCGGCGTGGGCCTCCAGGACGTTGAGGCTGTTGGACAGCGTGGTGAGGGGGGAGCGGAGCTCGTGGCTCACGTCGGAGGTGAACCGAGCGTCACGCTCGATGCGTTCCTGGAGTTGGTCCACCATCATGTTGAACGACTGGGTCAGGCCGGTCAGGTCGGGGTCCTCGGTGGTCGCCCGCAGCCGGGTGTCGAGGTCCCCGCGGGCGATGGCGACCGCGGCCCTCGACACGGCGGTCAGCGGCCTGAGCGAGCGCCCGCTGGCCAGCCGCCCGATGACCCCGCCCAGCACGGTCGTAACCAGCCCACCGAGAGCGAGGGCCAAGGCGAGCACATGGAGGGTGTGTTCGAGGTCGGTGAGGTCGAAGATCGCGAAGTACCGCGCGTGGGCGGCGGGCAGCGGGATCCCGACCGCGACCTGGGGCCTGCCGTCGAGGACGAAGTTCTGGGTCGCCGGCGTGCCCGATCGCACGAGGTCCAACAGGTCGCGGGGGAGGCTGGCGCTCGACAGGGTCAACGTCGAGGGGTACTCGTTGCCCTGGTAGAGGAGGACGGATTGGGACCCCGAGCTCGAGTCGATGCCAGCCAGCTCCGACTTGATGCTTGTCCCTTGGCTGATCAACGCCGTCTGGAGGGTGATCGCCTCGGCACCGGTCTTGGTGATGGCCGCATTGACCTGGTCGCTCACCAAGAAGTGCGACGTGGTGAAGAAGGCCAGCCCGCCCATGAGGAGCGAGAGCAACAGGGCCCCGAAGGCGAACAGGCCGGTGACGCGGGCCCGGAGCCCGAGGCGCTCCCACAGGTCGAGGGGTCCCCGAAGGTGGGTGCGGAGCCATCCGGCGCGGGCGGGCGTCGCCGGGGCGACCGCCGCGTCGGTCACGTCAGGGGACCAGCTTGTAGCCCATGCCTCGGACGGTGAGGATGTGCCGTGGCAGGGCCGGGTCGGGCTCGACCTTGGTCCGCAGTCGCCGGATGTGGACGTCGACCAGACGCCCGTCGCCGAAGTAGTCGTAGCCCCACACCCGGTCGAGGAGCTGTTCGCGCGTCAGCACCTTGTTGGGGTTGGTGGCGAGCTCGCAGAGCAGCCGGAACTCCGTCCTCGTGCAGTGGACATCCTCGCCGTCTTGGTGCCGGAGCACGCCCTGCTCGGGGATCAGCTCGAGGTCGCCGAACGTGAGCACGCGCGGCTCCTCCTCGGCCGGCCGGGCCCGCCGGAGCAGCGCCCTGATGCGCGCCCCGAGCTCCTTCGCCACGAAGGGCTTGGTGACGTAGTCGTCCGCGCCGGCCTCGAGGCCGGCGACGATGTCGTGGGTGTCGGTCCGGGCCGTCACCATGATGATGGGCACCGCGCTCTGTCGCCGGATGGCCCGGCAGCACTCGAAGCCGTCCATGCCCGGGAGCATGAGATCGATCAGGGTGACGTCGGGGGCCTGGGCGGCGAAGTGGTCGAGCGCCTCCTCGCCGCTGCCGACGTCATCGACCTCGTAGCCCTCCTCCTCGAGGGCGAGGCGCATGGAGGAACGGATCCGCTCGTCGTCCTCAACCACCAGGATCCGACTGCTCATCGGCAGGCCTCGCTCCTTCGTCCGTCTTCGCCCCATCCGAACCGGTGGGTGCCCCGGTCGTCTCGGCCGATCATGCCACGCGACCTCGAACGGTGGTCCCCGCCGCGTGCCTGCAGCGCGCCCTCGCCACTCACCTCGATGGTCCCCACCAGGTGGAACGACCCGGCGGTACCGTTGTTGACGTGTCGGCCCTCGAAAATGACCCTGGTGCCGCGGCCCCCGATCCCTCCGTCGCGTGGGACATCGACGGGTTCGAACGGGCCTTCGGCGGCCGATCCGTCGCCACCCGGCGCGCCTATCGCTCCGACTTGGTCGCCTTCGCCGACTGGGCGGCCCGCGGTGGCGTCGAGGACCCGGGAGAAGTGGACCGGATGCTGCTCCGCCGCTACCTCGCCTTCCTCGCCACCCGCCGGTACGCCAGGGCGTCGGTCGCCCGGAAGGCCGCCGCGCTGCGCTCCTATTTCCTCTGGTGCCGCCGCCGCGGGCTGATCGAGTCGGATCCCGCCCGCGGCCTGTCGGCGCCGAAAGCCAACGGCCGCCTGCCGAGGGTGCTCTCGCACAAGGAGCTGGACGGGCTGCTCGAGCCGTCGACGCCCCCCGCAGCATCGGGCGACGGGAAGGAGCTCGCGACCGAGCTCCGCGACACAGCGGCACTCGAACTGCTCTATGCGGCCGGGCTCCGGGTGGCCGAGCTGTGCGGTCTCGACCGGGGCGGCCTCGACCTCTCGGCGCGGATCGTCACCGTGACCGGCAAGGGAAACAAGGAGCGCCAGGTGCCGATCCACGATCGGGCGGCCGACGCGCTGGGCGAGTGGATGCGGCGGGGATGGTCCGAGCTGGCCCGAAGCCACAGTCCGATCGAGGCGGTGTTCTTGAACCAGGCCGGGAACCGGATGGGCCCCCGCGACGTTCGGCGCATCGTCGACCGCCGCTCGCCGGTCCCGACCCACCCCCACGCGTTGCGGCACAGCTTCGCCACCCACCTGCTGGACGGGGGGGCGGACCTGCGGGTGGTCCAGGAGCTCCTCGGGCACTCGAGCCTCCAGACGACCCAGGTGTACACGCACGTCAGCAAGGAGCGGCTGGTCTCGGTGTACAAGGGGACCCACCCGAGGGCCTGAGGCACGAGCGGACCACCGGTGGCCGCCAATCGAGCGCACCCGCTGGTCAGGGGTCCGAGCTGGCGGGTACACTCGTCGCTGCTTCCCGTTGGGGAGCGCCAACCCTCTTCAACCCACGCACCCGAGCGCGTTCCACGGTCGCCTCCTTCGAGGTGTTGCGCACGGGGAGGAACAACCGACTGGAGGAGTCACTACATGGCCGTCGTCACGATGCGCCAGATGCTCGAGGCAGGTGTCCACTTCGGACACCAGACCCGTCGCTGGAACCCCAAGATGCGTCGCTACATCCTGGGCGAGCGCAACGGCATCTACCTGATCGACCTGAACAAGACCCTCGAGGGCGTCGAGACCGCGTACACGTTCGTTCGTGACCTGGTCGCCGGCGGCGGCAAGGTCCTCTTCGTCGGCACGAAGAAGCAGACCCAGGGCCCGGTGGCCGACTACGCCCTGGCCTGCGGCATGCCGTATGTGAACCAGCGCTGGCTGGGCGGCATGCTGACCAACTTCTCCACGGTGAGCGGCCGGGTGAAGCGGATGCAGGAACTCGAGACCATGCAGTCGGCCGGCGATTTCGAGGGGATGCCCAAGCGTGAGGCGCTCCGCCACGTGCGAGAGCTCGACAAGCTGAAGCGGAACCTCGGCGGGATCAGCGGGCTCGACCGCCTGCCCGACGCCATTTTCGTGATCGACACGAAGAAGGAGCANNCGGTCACCGAGGCCAACAAGCTCCACATGCCGATCGTCGCCGTGGTGGACACCAACTGTGACCCCGACGTGATCACCTACGTCATCCCGGGCAATGACGACGCGATCCGATCTGGCGCCCTCATGTGCCGGGTCGTCGCCGAAGCGGTACGCGAGGGTCGATGGATCGCCGGCAATCGCCCCGCGCCACGACCCGTCGAGGCACCGACGAACGGATCGACTGCCGCGCCGATCCCGCCGCCGCCGGTGGCGCCGGCGGCCGAGGCGCCCGCCCCGGTCGAAGCTCCCGAGGCCCCAGCAGCCGAGGAAGCACCAGCAGCCGATGAAGCACCAGCAGCCGATGAAGCACCAGCNNCCGGCGACGGTTCGGAGGTGTAGAGGTGGCCAACTTCACGGCCAAGGACGTTCAACGGCTCCGCCAAGATACCGGCGCCGGGATGATGGATGCGAAGCACGCGCTGGAAGAGTCCGACGGGGAGATGGAAGCGGCGGGCCAATGGTTGCGCGAGCACGGCCTGTCCCAGATCGCGAAGCGTGAGGACCGCGAGGCCGGCCAGGGTGCCGTTGCGGTCGTGAAGGACAACGACGTGGCGGCGCTCGTCGAGCTGCGCTGTGAGACCGACTTCGTGGCGAAATCGGCCGAGTTCGTCGCCGTCGCGGACGATCTGGCGGCCCTCGTCGCCGCCAAGGGCGAAGACGCGATCGCCGAGCGCAAGGACGAGATCGAACGCCTCGCCACAACGCTCAAGGAGAACATCTCGGTCGGTCGGGTGTTCCGCCTCGAGGCCAAGGACGGGGAGGTGGTCGACACCTACCTGCACCAACAGTCCGGCCGTGGGGTGAATGCGGTCGCGGTCGTCGTCAAGGGTGGCTCGCCCGAACTCGCCCATGAAGTGGCACTGACGGCAGCCTTCTCGCGGCCGACGTACGTCCGCCGCGAAGAGGTTCCCGAGAGCGAGGTCGAAGCGGAGCGTCAGACGCTCGAGGCGCTCTCGCGCAACGAGGGCAAGCCGGAAGCGGCGCTGCCCAAGATCGTCGAGGGTCGTCTGAACGGTTGGTTCAAGGAGCGAGTCCTCTTGGACCAGCCGTCGGCGCACGACGACAAGCAGACCGTCGCCGCCATGCTGGGCTCGGCAGACATCGTCGCCTTCGCCCAGGTGGTCATCGGTCCATAGGGGCCGGCGGGCCGGGCTTGGGAGTGACGCGTGGGTGACCACAGGCGTGTCGTACTGAAGATGTCGGGCGAAGCCCTGGCGTCGGCGTCCTCCGAGGAGGTCCTCGACGCCGTCGTGGTCGAGCGCTTCGCCCGCGAGATCTCAGAGGCCCGCTCCGAGCTCGACATCCAGCTGGCCGTCGTCGTTGGCGGGGGCAACATCTGGCGGGGCACGATCGGCGCCGGTGCCGGCATGGACCGGGCGACATCGGACACGATGGGGATGCTCGCCACCGTGATCAACGCGCTGGCGCTCCAGGACGCGCTCGAGCAGCACGGCCAGGACACCCGTGTCCTGACGGCGATCAGCATGGCCGAGGTCGCAGAGCCCTACATACGCCGGCGGGCGATCCGGCACCTGGAGAAGGACCGGGTCGTCCTGCTCGCGGCCGGGATGGGCAACCCGTACTTCACGACCGATACCTCGGCGGCCCTGCGGGCGGCCGAGATCGAGGCCGACCTCTTGTACAAGGGGACCCACGGGGGGGTCGACGGCGTCTACAGCGCCGACCCACGGCTCGACCCGAGCGCCACCCGGTTCGACGAGATCTCCTTCATGGACATCGTGGCCAAGGACCTCCGGGTCATGGACCTCACGGCCATCACCTTCTGCAAGGACAACGGGCTCCCGATCCGGGTTTTCGACCTCATGCCCGAAGGGAATCTGCGCCGGGCGCTGAGCGGCGAACAGATCGGTACGCTGGTCCGATGAGCGAAGAGCTCGCCCAGCTGGTTCTGGAGGATGCCCGGGACAAGATGGACAAGGCGGTCGACCACTCGAAGACGGAGTTCTCGCACGTCCGGACCGGGCGGGCCAACTCGGCCCTCCTCGAGCCCCTCATGGTCGACTACTACGGGACCCCAACCCCACTGCGCCAGCTGGCCGGGTTCAGCGTCCCCGACGCGATGCTCCTGGTCGTCTCCCCCTACGACAAGGGCTCCCTCGGCGCCATCGAAAAGGCGATCAGCGGTTCGGACCTCGGCATCAACCCGGCCAATGACGGCAACGTCATCCGGCTGGCCTTCCCGCCCCTCACCGAGGAGCGGCGCAAGGAGATGGTGAAGGTGGTGCGGCACAAGGCGGAGGAGGGCCGGGTCGCGGTGCGAAATCTTCGTCGCGGCGCCCGTCACGAGCTCGATGCCCTCGAAAAGGACGGGTCGATCACCTCCGATGAGCTCGAGCGGATCGAGAAGGAGCTGGAGAAGGTCACTCACGGTCAAGTGGGAAAGATCGACGAGATGCTCAGCCACAAAGAGCGCGAACTCTTGGTGGTCTGAGGGGGGCCCATGGCGCGAGACGACGAACGAGACGAGGGGCTTGAGCACACCGGCTATCGCAGCGGTCGCGTTCGAATAGTCGGCGCCGAGCCGGCCGGCCGCTCCGCGGGCGCACCCGACGAAGACGACGGCCTGGATGCGGACGACCAGGCCCTGCCCAGCACACTCGTCCCGCCGCTGCCGCACTGGACAGAGCCGGCCACCGGCGAGGTACCGGCGATCCTCGGCCGGGGACTCGAGCGGACCGAGTCCGACCCCTTTGCCGTCTCGGGGCCGACATGGCGTGAAGAGGGCTCGGACTGGGAGGCCCAGGACGACGAGTTCGACCCGTCGATGCTGGTCGGCGACAAGACCGGCCAGGGTGCGCTGGACGCGGGGCCGTCCGATCGCCAGCCCTGGGTATTCGACCTGCCCGGGTCAAAGCCCCCTGGCGGTGGGATCTTCTCCGACGACGAGTCCGAGTGGGGTGAGGACCGCGACGCCGAGTGGGACGAGCTGGCCCTCGCCACGAAGGCTCCCTCGTGGGTCGGCGACGAGGACGAGGACACCGCGGTGACCCCGGTCGTCAAGAGCGACGTCGCGCCCGGAGAAGTCTCGGATCCGCCCGCCGCGACACTGAGTCCACCGGTCCGGGGGGAGATCGACGAACCCGAAGAGGAAGACGAGCCGCGTCGGTCCGCGCGGTTCGAGGACCCGATCGCACTCGACGACCTGGACGACAGCCTGGGTGAGCCGAAGGCGCGCTTTCCCCGGCTGCGGGCCCAGCAGGAACGACGCGCCGCTGCGACCGAGCGCAAGCCTGCCCCGCCGATGCGACGCGCACCGATAGCGGACCGCCTCCAGCCGCCGAGCGCGCCGACCGGCGACGAGGCGCCGCCGCGCAACATCGGCGCCGCCATCATCTCGGGCCTCGTCCTCGGCGCGGTTGCCCTCATCACATTCAAGATCGGGCCGGTCGCGTCGGTGGCGTTGGTCACCGTGATCGTGACGATGGCCGCCGCCGAGGCCTATGCGGCGTTCCGTCAGGGCGGCTACCACCCGGTGACACTGCTCGGGCTGGTCGCGACGGTCTCGCTCATGATCGCCACCTACAACAAGGGCGAGGCCGCACTGCCGCTCGTCCTGGTGCTGCTGCTCGTGTTCTGCTTCATCTGGCACCTGGCCGGGGTTGAGCAGACAGACGCGGTGCGTTCGACCGGCACGACCCTGTTCGTCTTCGGGTGGGTGGCCATATTCGGTTCCTACGGTGCGCTCTTGCTTTCGCCGGCGCTGTTCCCCGACCGTCACGGCATCGCGTTCCTGTTGGGCGGCGTCATCGCCTGCGTCGCCTACGACGTCGGCGCGCTGACCTTCGGCGCCTGGCTCGGGCGCCACCCGATGGCCTCGGTCAGCCCGAACAAGACGTGGGAGGGCTTCGTCGGCGGGCTGGTCACCTCCGTCGTCCTCACGGCCGGGATCGTGCACCTGATCCACCCGTGGACGGTCGGGAAGGCCGCCGCCCTGGGCGTGGTCGTCTCGATCGTGTCCACCCTCGGCGACCTCTTCGAGTCGACGGTGAAGCGCCACCTCGGCCGCAAGGACATCGGCCGGCTGCTGCCCGGCCACGGGGGCATCCTCGACCGGGTGGACGGGCTGTTGTTCGTGCTGCCGGCGACCTTTTACCTGGTCATCGCCTTCCACCTGGGTTAGGCGGGCCCCCGGTGACCCGGTTCGGTCGCGGGTCGATGGCATGCTGGGCCAGATGACCGAACGGGTGCCGGCGTCGTGAGCGGCCGGAGCGTGAGCCTGGTCGGCTCCACCGGGTCGATCGGCACCCAGGCGATCGAGGTCGTCCAGGCCAGCGGCGGTCGCTTCGAGGTGGTGGCGCTGGCCGCCCAGAGCTCCGTCGATCTGTTGGTCCGCCAGGCCCAGGCCCTCCACCCGGCGCTCGTCGCGATCGGCGACGCCGGACTGGCGACGAAGCTCGCCGAGCTGGTGCCCACGGGAACCGAGGTCGTGGCCGGGCCCGAGGGCCTGATCGCAGCCGCGACGGCAGCCGACATCGTGGTGAACGGGGTCGTCGGATTCGCAGGGCTGCCGGTGACGATGGCCGCGCTCGAGTCGGGTCGACGCCTGGCTCTCGCCAACAAGGAGTCGCTGATCGCCGGCGCACCGATCGTCCAGCGCGCGCGCGCGACCCCCGGTGCCGAGATCGTGCCGGTCGACTCCGAGCACTGCGCCGTCCACCAGTG
>PMOQ01000082.1 GCA_003161255.1 Acidimicrobiaceae bacterium
TCCGGTGAAGGCCAGGCCAGAACCAGCGCCTCCGGTGAAGGCCAGGCCAGAACTCGCAGCACAGGTGGAGCTGGCGACGTCGACTGTGACGGTCGCCGAGTCACCCGAACCACCGGTGGCGACGATGGGTGTGTTGTTGTCCGGCGTCGCGTTCGACGGGATCGTCACCGTGGTTGGTCCGAACGAGCCGGTCGAATTCGTGGCCGTCGTGATCGACGACACCGGGGTGCTGTGCAGGGCCAAGGTGATCGACTCGTTCGGCTCAAAGTTGGTCCCATTCACCGTGAAGGACCCGCCGAGCACCGAGCACCCGTCGGTCACGGTGATCCCCACACCACCGAGGACGTCAGCGCTGGCGCCGAACGCCGCGGTGGACCACCCGAAGGTCAACCCCAGGCCGACAACTGTGGCAACAGTCAAGAGATTCCGCTTCATCGAATATCCCGTTTGGCCGGTTCGTCAGCCGCGCTTACCCAAGATCTCAGCTGCGCCAGCTGACACGAGGCCCTTACCAGGGCAAACGTAACCCCGCACTCCTGAGCGCGTCAAAGGCCTTTCTTGCCTGGCCACGCTGCGTGGTCACGTCAGCTCGTCACAAATCTGAACACTCGGCGCTGGCGCATGGCCGCAGAGAGGTTCCAGTAAGCCGAGCCGTCCGTGGTCGCCGACCTCCAGGCACCAGCCGGTGTCACCTCGAGGACATAGCGCTCGGGATTGGCCGCCGGCTGCAGCCGGACCGACATCGCGAACGCGTCCCGGGACGCCACCCGGCCGGCGAGATCAACACGGAGAGTGACTGTGGCGTCCGGTGGCACATCGAGGTAGGTGCTGTAGGCCTTCACTCCCACCTCAGCCCCGCTCGACAGCGTCTCGGGCTCGCCATCGCTCGAAGCGTTCTCGAAGACGAGCGGACTGTAGAGGGTCAGCCACGTCTGGTTCGTCCCCGGGGCCAGTCCGGGTTCGACGGAGTTGATCACGATTGGGGGTAGCCCGGAGGGCGGAGCATCGTTCTTGAGGGTGATCGTCACCTCCGAAGACACGTCGCCGTTGCTCGGGTTGAAGGTCACGTGGTCGAGGACCGAGGTATGCAGGAAAGCATCGATCTTGTTGCCGGCGGCGTTCTGGGTCGTCACTGCCAACAGGTCGCCGCCGCGGGTCGCCGGGAACGAACCGTCGATCCCGAGCCGGCGCAGGAGCGGTTGCTCGCTGCGGTGGAAACTCCAGAACGAGATCCGCCCTTGCACGACTGCCGGGTCCATCACGGCCGCCAGGGTCTTCGGAGCCGGCAAGCTGCCGTTCACCAGCTTGTCGAAGGCGACGTGCAGCGCGTCCTGCAGAAAGTCGTGGCGCAGGAGGTCCGCATTGGTCTCTCCGGCGTCGAAGGTGGTGTACTGCTCCTTGAGCAAGACGTAGGCGGCGTTGTGCGAGGTGAGCGGGACGGGGAGCCCCGGCACCTGGATCGCTCCGGTGAAGTGGAGCAGCGCCGCCAGGCCGTAGGGATCGATGGCCAGCACCCCGTCGACCGGCACTCCGCCCGCTTGAACGTATTCCTGGTCCAGCACACTCGCCACCGTCGGGAGGTCCGGGGAGAACGTGGCGTCGCGCACATACTTCCCGGGGTCGAACTGGCTGTACCGGGCCAAAAAGCCGGGCACACCCCGCAGCGTGGCGCCCCCTGGGGGCAGCAAGGCTTCGAGATCGGCCGGCTGGCCGGACTGGGTGAGGCTCACGTGCCCGTCGTCCGCCGTGAGCAGCCCGTAGCTGCCGACGAACCCGTCGTAGCCACGGCTCTCCGAAGGGGACATGAACGCGATGAAGTAGTGACGGACCCCGTCCCCCCCGAGCATCGCCGGCAGCACCTTGGCCGCCTCGACCGCCAGATCCGCGCTGTGCTGGGCCCGGCCGATTTCGGTGCGCAGGGAGACGACCCGGTCCTCGAGCGGGCCGACCAGCCACGACGAGCCCAACCCGGTGAGCTGGTGGTCGGTGGTGCGCAGCTGGCGATCGAGGATCCGCATCGGGCCCTCCATGGCGGTGAGTCTCGCCAGATCGATCTTGCCGTGGTGGTAGCCGAGGCGGTGGTAATCGATCGACGGTGTCTGACGAGCCGCGACGGAAGTGGCCTGCGCTGCCGAGGTCAGGGTGCCGGTCAGGAACCTCGCCTGCTGAGCCACCAGCGGTACCACCCGGGCACCGGCGGTAATCCACCCGCTCAACGTCGATGCGGCGTCGGTCGTGTCGGTCGTCGCTCGCTGCAGGTCGGCGACAACGACCGTCGAGCTGGCGCCGCCGATGTTGGAGAGCGCCGCCTTGGCCGCCGTCTCCCCCGCCATAGCCTCACCGCGCACAAGCAGCGTCGCGATCACGATCGGAAGGGATAACACGACCGCACCGGCGCCGAGCCCGCCCACCACGAGGAGCACCCTGCGTCGGATACGCGCCGAGGAGCGCCACCATGCCGAGACCGCCAAAATCGCGACCAGAGCGGTCGCCGCGAGCGTGGGGAGGCCGTGGAAACCTTCGGGAGGCCAGCGCAGGACGATCTGGACACCGAGGGCGCCGACCGCCGCCCCGATCCGCCGGTGGGACCGGGATGAGAACACCGACTCGAATGCAACCCCCATGGTTGCCAAGGCTGGGACGAGCAGCCAGCCGCGGGCGAAAACTACCGCCGCCACCCCCACCGCCAGCCAGGTGCCCCGCGAGGACCGGCTGGCGAGAAGCGTGAAACCGGCGGCGAAGGCGGCGGTCTCGATCACATCGGCGACCCGGGTGCCGGTCGGGTGGCACCCTGCGAACGTGGCACCGACCGCCGCCGCCACAGCCAGCACCATCACGATGAGCCGCGAGACGTCTCGGGACGACCATGTCCTCGGTGGCCGGTGAGAAGGCTCGCCTTTGCTCACGGTGGTCCGAGCGTACTTGCGGCCGAACTGCCTCCGGCGGGTGAGGCGTTGGTTCGCCACCGACGGTGAGGCGTCGAACGACTGGCGCCGTTGCCTCAAAGGGCCGGATCCGCCAGGGTCTGCTCGATCGGCCACCGGCGACGGGGCTGACCCAATCGAGGGGACGCTGTCGAGGTTCGAGCAGACGGCTACCGAGATCGAGGAGCCGTGCCGCGGCTCATCGGGCTGTTCCGGGT
>PMOQ01000066.1 GCA_003161255.1 Acidimicrobiaceae bacterium
TCGTCCACGAAGATGATGGCCGGCGCCTGCTTCCGGGCCGTCTGGAAGAGGTCGCGGACACGGCTGGCGCCGACGCCCACGAACATCTCCATGAAGTCGGACCCGGAGACGGACAGGAAGGGCACACCGGCTTCGCCTGCTACGGCCCGGGCGAGAAGGGTCTTGCCCGTTCCGGGGGGACCGACGAGCAGCATGCCCTTCGGGATCTTGGCCCCGATGTCCCGGAAGCGATGCGGGGACTTCAAGAAGTCGACGACTTCGGAGATCTCGACCTTCACCCCGGCATAGCCGGCCACGTCGGCGAAGGTGGTCCGGGGCCGCTCCGTCGTGTAGAGACGGGCGCGCGAACGACCGATCGACATGATCCCCGACATCTGGCCGCGGGCCTGTCTGCTCACGAACCAGAACATCCCGACGATGAGCAGGATCAGCACCAGCGGATAGGCGAACTCCCCGATCAGGCTCCCCGAGGGCTCCGCGTAGTTCACGCTCACGCCGTCCTTGCGGAGCGTGTTGACGTCGGTCTGGCTATAGGGGTTGGGGCCCTGGGCCGTGTACGTCTTCCCATCGGCCAGGTTGCCGGTGATGACGCCGGTGCTGTTGTTGATGGTGGCGGTCTTGATGTCGTGCGCCCGGACCTGGCTCAGGTACTTGGAGTAGGTCAGCGACTCGGCCGAGGAATGGGGAAGGAGCGAGGGGACGATCAGCACGGCGACGACCGCGATGATGAGGACGGTCCAGATCCACCGCCAGCTCTGGTCACCGCCGGTCGGGGTGGGCGAATTGCCGCCGCCGGGCGGCGTTTGGCGGTTCTGTTGCCTATCGGAACGTGACGGGCTCACCGGCCCATGCTAGGCGCATGGCTCCGCGATCGGGTACCTAGGCGCCCTCGGCCGGTTGACCTCGTTCGGCCGCGGAACGCGCTCACGCTGCACAAACGCGGTTTCGCACAGCCCCGATCGAGAGCGAGCGCCCGAATTCGACGAAACCCCGGCAGTATCGTTTCGCCGATGCCCTCCTCCGGTAACGAAGAGGTGCCGGGAGGCGCGCCGCACCCGCCGGCCTATCCGTCGGCGGGTGCGGGCCGCTGGGCCGACGAACCGTCTGGGGCGAACGCGCACGGTGGACCCGCGACCCGCGCCGACGGGTTCGTGTGGGTCCTTTTCGCAGCCATCGGGTTCCTGATCGGCCAGGTCGTGGCACTGATCGCGATCTCGGTCGCCGCCGGCGTCACCGGGAACGGGAGCCGGATCACCGCCATCGAGAACCTGGCGGCGCCACCGGCCTGGTACATCGGCTCGGGTCTCGTCGGGCTCTGGGTCGGTTTCGCCATCGGGCCGGTGCTCGCAAGCAAGGTGCGAGGGACCAGGCATCTGGTCGCCGACCTCGGCGTCGTCTTCCGGCCCGTCGACCTCTGGGGGATCGCCATCGGCATCGGCGGGCAGCTGTTGGTGACGCTGATCTACCTGCCCTTCCAATCGCACCTGCACGACTTCAACGCGCCGACGACCAAGCTGACCGGCGCCGCGCACGGGACGACCTTCCTCGTGATCTCGGTCCTCACGGTCGTCGGCGCCCCGTTCTTCGAGGAATTGTTCTTCCGTGGCCTGCTGTTCCGGGGTCTCCTCGGGTTGGTTGGTGGGTCCCGGTGGCGGGCCCGCGCCGGCGTCGCGCGCGTGGCGATCGTCGGTCTCGCGGTGGTGCTCGACGGAGCGTTGTTCGGGCTGGCCCACGGCGAACTGGAGCAGCTGGCCGGGCTAGCCGTCTTCGGGTGCGTCCTCGCGTATGTCGCGTTCCGCACCGGGCGCCTCGGCATGAACATGGTCTCGCACGCGACGTTCAACCTCGTCGCCGTGCTGGCCATCGCGCACAACCGCTCGGGCGTCATCCATTGAGCTCGGGCGCCGGGTGACAGGGATCGCCGAGCACGACCTGCTGGTCGGCGAGGTCGAGCCGGAGGAGCCGGAGGAGCCGGAGGAGCCGGCCCAATCGTCCGAGCCGCCGGTGAACGTCTCCTGGCCTCCGTCGGGTTGGCCGGACTGGGTCCCCGGCGCGTGCACGGTCGCGGTGATCCTTGGGGTCATCGCCGTCGTGCTCTGGCAGGTGCACGGGAACCTGCTGTTCACCAACACGACGACGACCGGTGGCGACACGGGGTCCCACTTCGTGATGCCGGCGTACATCCGGAACCACCTCTTGCCGAGCGGGCGCCTGACCGGTTGGGACCCGAGTTGGTACGACGGCTATCCGATCTACACCTTCTATTTCGTCGTCCCCGACCTCATGGCCGCCGTGGCCAGCTACGTCATCCCCTATGGCATCGCCTTCAAGCTCGTCACGATCCTGGGCTCGTTGCTCATGCCCGTCGCCGCCTGGGCCTGCGGCCGGTTGTTCCGGCTGCGGTCGCCCGGCCCGGCCGCGCTCGCCGCGGCGACGCTGCCGTTCCTGTTCGACTACACGTTCACCATCGACGGCGGGAACCTGTTCTCGACGTTGGCCGGGGAGTACGCGTTCTCGTTGGCCATCGGCTTCGCCCTGTTGTTCCTCGGCCTATTCAACCGGGGCCTGCGGACCGGCAAGGGCCGTGGCTGGGCGGCGGTCGTCCTCGCGCTGTGCATCCTCACCCACATCGTGCCGTCGCTCCTCGCCTTGGCCGGCGCAGTCGTGTTGGTCGGGCTCGAACTCTCCCGCCGGTGGATCCGCGACGACGGGGATCTCGTCCCCGAGCAGCCCGCGGATCCGAGGCGGGTGCTCTGGTGGGCCGCATCGACCGTCGGTCTCGGGATCCTGCTCTCGTCGTGGTGGCTCGTGCCGTTCGTCCTCCAGCACGCCTACTCGACCCAGATGGGGTACGAGAACGTGACCACGTTCGGGACGTTGCTGTTCCCGAACGCCGACCTCTGGGCGGTCGGGCTCGGCGGGTTCGCGGTCGTCGTCGCGGTGGTCACCCGCAGTCGGTTCGGGATCCTGTTCTCGATCCTGGGCGGGCTCTCGGCATTGGCGGTGGTCGCCGACCCCCAGGGTTCGCTCTACAACGTCCGGTTGCTCCCGCTGTGGTTCCTGTGCATCTACCTCATGGTCGGCTGGTTCGCCTCGGTGGCGGTGCGTTGGGTCGTGTTGGTGTGGCGGGAGCGCCGCGACTGGATCGACGGCCGGCGCTCGCCGCGTGTGGTGCGCCACTACCGATGGGCCCCCGGGGCGGTGGCCGGCCCGCTGGTGGTGCTGTTCGGTGTGCTGCTGGTGGTGATCCCGCCCTTCTTCCTCCCGGCGAGCATCCTCCCGGTCGCGCCGGGCGCCAACCAGGTGTACGTCTGGGCCAGCTGGAACTACACCGGTTACGAGGGCAAGGCGGCCTACCCCGAGTTCAAGTCCTTGATGTCGACGATGGCCAGCGTCGGCAGCCAGCACGGCTGCGGGCGGGCCATGTGGGAGTACAACGCCGATGAGAACCGCTTCGGCACCCCCGAGGCCCTCATGGACCTCAACTACTTCACCAGCGGGTGCATCGACTCGATGGAGGGCCTGCTGTTCGAGTCCTCGACCACCACGCCGTACCACTTCTTGAACCAGGCCGAGCTCTCGCAAACCCCGTCGGACCCGATGGTCGGCCTCCCGTACGGGCCCGTCGACGTCCCCCTCGGCATCCAACACCTCCAGCTCCTCGGCGTCCGCTACTTCATGGCCTTCAGCCCCGAGGTCGTCAGTGCCGCCAAGGCCGACCCGTCTCTGCGCCTCGTCGCGTCGACCGGCCCGTGGCGCTCCGCCTACGGATCCGAGTTCTTGTCCACCACCTGGGACATCTTCCAAGTCCTCGACTCTCCGCTCGTGACCCCGCTCAAAAACCTGCCGGCCGTCGAGACCGGGATCGGCGAGGGCCAGACCGGCTGGCTCAAGCCGTCGACCGCCTGGTATGACGACCCGAGCCGATGGGACGTGGAGCTGGCCGCGGCCGGGCCGAGCTCCTGGCCGCGCGTTCGACCGGGCCAGACGCCCGCCACGGTCCCGGTGACCCCGACGACGGTGAGCGACGTCAACGAGACCGACGACTCGATCAGCTTCCACGTAAGCCGGATCGGTGCCCCGGTGCTGGTGAAGACCTCGTACTTCCCCAACTGGCAGGCCAACGGGGCCACCGGGCCATTCAGGGTGACCCCGAATCTGATGGTGGTGGTGCCCACCAGCCACACGGTCACGCTCACCTACAGCACCGCGACCGCAGGCAAGCTGGGTTACGCCGCGTCGGGCGCGGGCGTGGTGCTCCTCGTCGGTGGCTACGTGGCCCAGCGCCGGCGCAGGGCGAGAAGGCCGTCGCACGCTCGCTCGACGTAGCCGGCAGCGGGGTCGGCCACGTGGGCTGTGAGCTCACCAAATGGGGTCTTCTCGCGGGACACACCATCCCCGGGGCGGCCCGTACCTGCTCTTAACCTCTGCGGCAGAGGCGGTTCCCGCCGCAGCCACCCGGGTGTATCGGACTGCCACTCCCAGCTGCGGGGTGGCATTCATGCTGTGCGGAACCGGGCCCATGGCTCAAACCACATTCCATACCGGAGGACGACGGCGCCGGGCCCGATCGCGCCACCGCTCGCTGCGGCTCGCCGGTTGGTCGGCCGCCGCCGTCATGTTCGGAGTCGGCGCGTGGCTGCTCTTGTATGTCGGCGCATTCGAGTGGAACTACCACACTGTCGGTTCGAACCTCGAGTCCCACATCCAATCGGTCATCGCGCACAGCGCCTCGGATCCGACTGCGTGCGCGACCAGCACCGGCACCGGAACCGTCGCCACCGTCAACGGACTGGACCTTGCCGGCAACCTGGTTGCCCCCACCATCTCGCTCAACGCACCGGTCGTCGAGGGAACCGGGTCGTCCGAGCTTGAGGTAGCCGTCGGCCACGACCCCGACAGCGTCTGGCCATCCGCCAACGGCACGTCGGTGCTCTCGGCGCACGACGTCACCTGGTTCAGCGGTCTCGACCACCTGCAGCCCGGCGCCGAGATCTCGTATGAGACGGCATGCCGAGCCTTCCAATACATCGTCATCTCGAGCCGCGTGGTCAAAGCGGGGACCCCGCTACCGAGCAGCAGTGCGGGGCGACTGGCGCTCGTGACGTGTTACCCGCTGAACGCCCTCTACGTCACGCCGAACCGTCTGGTTGTGGAGGCCGAGCTGGTGGACGTCCGCTACCACCCGAACCGGTTCACCCAGCCGGAGTCATTCGCCATCCCGACGGTGGCTGCGCCGATCGCACTGTCCAATCAGGGTCTCGACCTCGATCACAACTCGGCCAAGGTGGGCTCGCTCGAGATTGCGGGCACGCCCACGCCGACGTGGCGCCAGAGCGACGCCCCGCTCGGCGCGCACGTCGCGCTGCTCGCGCTCTACTTCGGGGCCCTGCGCAGCGCCGAGCAGAACCAGGCGGCGTGGTGGTCTGCTTTGTCGCGGGGAGTGCCCTTCAGCGCGGCCTGGTCCTTGGTCGGGACAGGACCCGCGACGTCGGACATCGAGGACTCGACCATCCAGGTGAAAGGCACCACGGTCCTCGGCGGTTCGCTCAACGGCACGCTGCAGGTGCCCGGGGCAAACGGCGGCTCGTACGAGGTGTCCATGTCGGCCACCGTTCGAAGCGGTGTGCTCGAACTCACGTCCTGGCAGCTGACCAAGGACTGAGTCCCGACCGCGATCGCTAACGATCGATCGCCTGGAGCTCCACGTCGTAGACGCTGACGTTGCCGGTGCCCGGTGACCACACCCGGACCTCCACCCGGTCGCCGGGCGGAGGCGGCACCGGGGCGAACTGGAACGGACCGACTCCCCCGAAGACGTGCTCGGTGCCTTCCTTGGTCACGTCGATCGTCGCCTGATCGGTCTGGAAGCCCGTTGTCGGCAATAGTCCTTGACGGCTGAGCAGCGTGTTGGCCGAGGAGTCCCACACCTCGACGTTGACCGGCGCCGTGTTCGCGATGGTCACCGTCACCTGGTACTTGCCAGGGAGCTCGTTCCACTGCGTCCCGAACAAGACGTAACCCGGGGTGTGGGAGATCTGGGCCATATGCCAATCCGCCTCGGGACCCGTCAGGACCCGCACGCCCGTCGCCGATCGCCCGACCCAGGCCGGCAGCGTGACGTAGTGGTGAGGCAGGTTGAGTCGGGTGACCCCGGGGGGCCGGCGAACGTCGACCAGCCACACCCCGTTTTTGTCGACCAGGATCCGACCGTGGAGCGGTCCCACCAGTTCGCCGAGTGCGCCCTCGGCCGACTGGACGCTGGCCAACTCGATGCCGGCATTGGGTGCGATCACGAAGTAGACGTTTGCCGTGTGAAGCGGGATGACCCCGATGCCAGTGAACGCATAAAGCCACGGGCGGTCGGCCAGGCGACCCATCACCCCTTGAGACGCGACCACCTCTGCGCCGGCCGGGATCAGCTGCTCGATGTGGTCAAGCGTCGACGCCGTGGCCGACGAGACCCTGATCCATTGGTCCGGCACCTTCGGGATCCAGATCAATCCCCAACCGATCGCGCCGACGCCGAGGATTCCCGCCAGAGCCATCGACACCATTCGGCTGCGGCCGCTCCGGTGCGTCGCCCGGTCGCGTTCGCTCAGGGCTGTCTGCGTCGCCATTTCGTGGCCATGGATCCGCACCGAGCACTCAGCCGACCAGCGTTCGAGGCGACGATCGAAGCGCCCGAGCGCGAGCACGCTCAGAGGGATGAGGAAGATCACGGCGCCAAAGCTCTGGTACACGGTCCCGCTGAGTCCGTCCCCGCCAGACAGCCCGGTCTCGACAAGGACCAGAACGGGAAGGACTGCGTATGGCGTGAACAGTCCGATGACGCCGGCGCTCCCGACGTAGGCCCAAAGGTCCAGGGCGTGCGACGTCAGCTGGCGGAGGCCGCGACTCGGATGGGTGAGGAGCGCTTTTGCGAACGTAGCGATACCGAAGCTTCCCGCAGCCGACACTCCGGCCAGGTAGCCGTAGTGGCCGGCCAAGCTTGAGCCCTGATTGCCGCCGACCAAGCTGACAATCCCAAACCACGCGACGCCGGCACCAACCAGAGTTGCGCCGCGACGACGTTGGTCCGGTCCGGCCAGGACACCGCCCAGCCCGACAGCGGCGAGGTAGGTGCCCGCGATATCGCCGCAGGCGAGGCAGAGTGCGCAGAAGAGGATCAGTCGCCACCTGGACTTGCCGAGGATCATCTCTCGACAAGCGAGCAGAGCGAAGCAGGCGGCTCCGACCGACTGGTAATGGAAGTCGAATGCGATGCTGCCGTAGATCCACGGGTTTGCCACCAGCATGACGGCGACCAGCGAGATCGGCACCCAGGGTGGGATTCGCCTGCTCCACTCTCCCCGTCGGATCATGTCGAGAACAATCAACACGGCGCCGATCTCGGCTCCCGCGACCATCAGGTCCTGGATCCACAGGGGCCACAGGCCGTGCGGCCAAAACAGGGACAGCGGGGCGAGGGGCCAGTTGATGAGCTCAAAGTGATCCTGGAAGAAGTAGCGCTGGACAACCGATGAATATGGGTCGAGGTTGCCGTGGGCGATTCCCCACCAGCCCTGGTAGCGGATGGCGTAGTCCCAGGTATTTGACCACCGGTGGTAGATGACCCAGCTGAAGGTGAGCATCTCCAGCAACTGGGCCCCGATGAGCACCCACGCGACGCGCATCGCGGTCCGGGTGCGCAGGGCCGTCCTATCCATGACCGGCGTGGCCGGTGCGTCCGCAGCGACAGTGGCGGTCGGAGTGCGAACTCGGTCGAGGACCCCGACGGCGGCGCTGATCATTGGGTCGTGAAACGGATCGGCAGGATCTCTGAGTACCCGTAGGGGAAGAACTGCGAGGCGTTGACCAGGTTGGCCTCGAAGTACACCGGGTTGGCCGTCGCCTGCGTGCCGACGATGCGGAACGTCGCCTGGCCCTGGCGGTTCGTGTAGGCGACCACGGGAGTCTGGCCGGGAGCATGGCCGTTGATCGACGCCTCGCTCAGGATCAAACCCTGCTGGCCGTAGATCACCTGGCCGAGATAGACGGGCACCCCGGCACGGGCCACGCGACGGTCGATGTCGTCGTAGAGATCGGCGCGGATGGTGATCGATTGGCCCAGCGCGACGTGCTGGTTGATCGCGTCGGGGGTGAGGCCGATGTGCAGCGTTGTCGGAACGTAGGGCGGGCTCGTGCTGACCGTGTCCGGCCCAGCGGTGAAGGCGACAACCTGGAAACCGCCACCGATCCCGGGCTGTGAGAAGAAATTCGGGGATTGGAGCGTGTAGGTCGCCTGCTGATGCGCGGCCAAGGTCTTCGGCCCGGACGCAGCGGACCAGAAGGTGGTGAGCTGGCCCCCCTCATCGATGGTGAACGACGGTGTGAGCGGTCCACCGCTGCGGTTGGTGACCTGGAGGTTCAGCTGTTCGACGGTGGCCAGCTGTCCGGTGGTACGAACGCCCACCACGTGGACGACGAGCGGCTGACGGGACCCGAGCGCGAGGGCCACGCTGGCTACGCAGAGGACCCCGGCAACGCCGATCAGCTTCGGCCATGCCCCGAGTGGCCGAAGCTCCTCCTCGCCGCGTCGGCGGTGAACGGTGACCGCGCCGACGAACGCGACCGGGATGAGCTCCACCATGTAGCTACCGAACGACCGGGATGCGAAGAACAAGATGACCGACGGCAGCAGGAACGTCAGCGCGCGCATGGCCGGATAGGTGGCCAGATACGCGCAGAAGAGCGCGAGGAACACGACGAGCGTGAGGAACGAGTACGCGCCTAGCGAACCGCCGCCGAGCCGCGTGAAGAGGCTCAATCCGACGATGCCCTGGCCGGCCGGCACCACGTGGGTGAACGGGGTCAGCACGCCGCTCAGCCACGCGTGGACGTTCCACATGGCGAACGGGAGGTTCGGGACCACGAACGCCGTGATGGCGGTGGCGCCGTAGATGGCGGCCTGTTGGACGGGCCGTTTGACCTTGGCCGCCCTGGCCTCGAGCCAGATTCCACCGACCAGGAACGGGAAGAGGAACCACGGTGTCTGCTTGATGGCCATGGCCAGCCCGAACATGACCGGGCCGATGTAGCGCTGCCAGCCCCGGCGAGTGGGGAACCGATTGAACTGGTACGCGGCGATCATCAAGAACGGCACGTACAAGACGTCGGTGACCCCGCCGACGGTGTAGGCGACGTAGGTGGACAGGCTGCCGATGACGAGAGCGGCCGGGCGAAGGCGCTTGGGCAGCAGCACGAACATGCCGATGATGGTGGCGGCCCACGCGGCCAGGTTGACGATCACGGCCAGCTGGGTCGACCACCCCAGCTTCAGCATCGGCAGGTACAACTCGAAGGCCAGCGCGGGATAGGAGAGGTTGGTCACCGGGTGGCCGGTGAGCGAGTAGGTGAACGAGTCCGGCGGCACCCGGTACAGCGAGAACGACGGGGCCATCGAGTGCACGTAGGGGTTCATCCCGTGAGAGGCCAGCACCGCGGCGTACTGGTCGAACGCGATCTCGTCAGTCCCATATCCCGGGGACGCGTGGATCTGGAGGGCGCTCCAGATGCAAAACGCGGCCACCACCAGAAAGACGGTGGTCCACACCCAAAGCGTCGCCAACGTCGAATGGCGCGACCATCTCGGCTCGGGCATCCAGCTGATGCCGACGGTGGCCAGACCCCAGGCCCCGAGCACCACCACGGCCAGGATGATCACGGGGAATGCGGTGACCGAGCCGTAGATGCGGATCGACCACTCGATCAACAAGAGCCCGACGAGCGTCCACCACACCCGGTCGCCGAGACCCGTCGGGACCTCCGAGGTCAGCGTGGGTGGTGAAACCCGGAGTTCGTGGCGCCCCTTGGGCTTGCGGGAACCCACCGTGTCGTTCGATTGCGGCCGCTCGGCCAGCCCGACCGAACCGCTGCGCTCGGAGAGCGATCGTCCCCCGTTCTGCTCCATGCGCAGCCCGGCGAGTTACCCGCCCGAGGCGAGCGAGATGGCCTGGATGTTCCCGACGTTGGGCGAGCCCACCAGGTCATAGAGCGTTGCCCCGCTGATCGAGGGCACCAGCCCGACGCTGCTAGCCGCCGCGCCGACAACGCGTTCGATGTCATCCGTTCCGGTCGACACGACATCGATGTTGGAGATCTCTTGGTTGCCCTTCAGAACGTAGAGGATTCCACCGTTCGGGGCGATGGCCAGAGAGATGCCCGGTTCTCCGATCGCGAACTGCTGGATCGGCTTGGTTGACTGCAGTGAGGTCTGCTGCACGTTGCCGGACTGTTCGACGGTCCAGATCGATGTTTGAGTGGGGTCGGGGACGACGTCGATGGCGTCGGTGGGAACACCGATCGTGGACACCACCTTCTCGGTCGAGGTGTTGATGACCGTCACGCTGGCGCTCGTGGTCGTGCCATCGAGGACGTACAGCGTCACCCCGTCGGCACCGAACGCCAGTGCCCGCACCGGTGCTCCGACCGCAACGGTGCCCGTGACCGCAGCCGAGCTGCCGTTCAAGAACTGGATGGCCCCGGTGTTCGAAGTCCCGATCCCGAGGGCGATGAGCCCGGTGGAGGATTGCGCGACCGCCTCCGCGTCCGAACTGACCCCGGTGGACTGGCTGGTCTTCTTGGAGCTGATGTCGATCTGGCTCAGGGTCTTGACTACCGGGTCCCCGCTCAGGACCCAGACTGTGCCGTTGGGTTGGACTTGCCCGGCCGAGATGACGCCGCGTGGCAGGGGAACGATGGTCGATACCTGGCTCGCGGTCTGTGGGGAGCTCGCGACGTCCGGCGTCGCACTCGGGGTCACGCTCCCGCACGCGGCCAGGGTCGTTGCGACCCCGATCACTAGGACGGCACCGAGGCCGAGTTCACCGATGCGCTGTTTGCGCCAGCCCTCTTGGCGCGACGCGACGCTCGAGCGGGAGTGGGCGATGGGGTTCAACGGTGTGAGAACACCGACCTCATGTTCGGGCGGCGCGACGGCGAAGACCGAAGGCCAACAGCAGGCTGGCGAGCACGAGCACCCCTCCGGCCAACGTCTCGGTGAGGATCGGCACCCCCGTGACCGGTGTCGTGGCACCGGGGACAGCGGGTGGGGCGGTCGTCGAGCTCGCCGCGAGCACGACGACGTAGGGGTCCGACAACACCTGGAAGGTGATCTGTCCGTTGGTCACCGAGACGTTGGAGACGTTGGTGGCCTGGCTGACCGGGACGTACGTGCCCGTCGACGGGTCGTAGATCACGACCTGGTCGGCGGTGGTGATGCTCGGATTTGAGATCGTCACGGTGATGGGAGAACTGAAGGTGCTGGTGACCTTTTGCCCGTTCTGCTCGAACCCGATGCCGATGGCAAGCTCGGGCTGTGCGCCCGAGGGGAGGCCGCTCAGGGCGGACGTCGAACCGCTGGTGATCACGACCTGAACCGGGCTGGCGAGGGCGCCCGCAGGCACGGTGACCGTCACCGTGGTCGCGCCGACGGTCGCGGTGACCGTTCCTCCGGCCGGCTGAATCGTCTGGGTCGTCACGATGTCGGTGAAACCGGTCGGTGTGGTGGGCCCGCCTGTCGCTGTCCCTGTGCCACCGGTTCCCGTTCCTCCCGTGTACCCGCTACCTGCGCCCCATGCGGGACTGGAAAGCAACATCCCGCCGACGATCACGGCCGACGCAGCGATCAATCTCATCGTTCTCTTTGGACCGTGTCCCACCGTGGCTCCCTTGCGCCGTTGGCTCTGACCGATCGCGGTTACCCCACCGAGCTGTTGCCCCGTGTTCCCTGGAAACCGGGATACGTCGAACAAAAGGTTACAAAGGGGTCGAGCGAAATCGGTGGATGCGGGGTCCCGGCGATAGCCCTGTGACCTGGGAAAACGGACGTTCAGCCACATTCTGGCGGCCGGCCGTCGGCGATCGAGCAGCATTGACTTCGTCGTCTGGGGGGGCGTCGAGCACCGCTTGGCCCTTTCGGGGTCCCGTTGGGCCTTCCCGGTAGCGTGGCGGGCCATGGGTGACCCACGAGGGGTGTTCAAGGCGTACGACATCCGCGGAACGGTTCCCGACCAGCTCGATTCCGACCTCTGCCGTGCCATCGGCTCGGCGGTGGCCAGGTTCACCGGGGCGGATCGCCTCCTCGTCGTTCGTGACATGCGCCCGTCGGGCGTCGAGCTGTCCAAGGCGTTCTCCGACGGGGCCCGTGCCCTCGGGACGACGGTCGTCGACCTCGGGATGGCCTCGACAGACTTCTTGTACTTCGCTGCCGGAACCCTCGACGCCCCGGGCGCCATGTTCACCGCCTCCCACAACCCGGCCGGCTACAACGGCATCAAGCTGTGCCAGGCCGGAGCGCGGCCGATCGGGCAGGACACTGGTCTCGCGGAGATCCAGCGGCTCGCCATCGAGTACCTCGAGCGACCGCCGGACGACCGACCCCAAGGCAAGCTCGTCCACGATTCCCTCCTGCCCGCATATGCCGACCACGTTCGCTCCTTCGTCGACGTCTCGTCGCTGCGCCCCCTCAAGGTCGTCGCCGACACCGCAAACGGCATGGGCGGCCTGGTGGCGCCGCTCGTCTTCGAGCCCCTGCCCTTCGACGTGACGATCCTGTTCGGCGAGCTCGACGGCACATTCCCCAACCACCCTGCCGACCCGATCCAGCCCGAGAACCTGGTCGACCTGCAGGCGGCGGTCATCGAAGGCGGAGCGGACGTCGGACTCGCCTTCGACGGGGACGCGGATCGGGTGTTTCTCGTCGACGAGAAGGCGGTGGCCGTGTCGGGGTCGCTCACGACGGCGCTCGTCGCGAGCTCGATGCTCGCGAAGCATCCGGGCGCCACCGTGCTCTACAACCTGATCTGCTCCAAGGTCGTGCCCGAGGTCATCGCCGAGTGCGGTGGGGTCGGGGTGAGGAGCCGGGTCGGTCACTCCTTCATCAAGGAGACCATGGCCGAGACGGGCGCCGTGTTCGGCGGCGAGCACTCGGGCCACTACTACTTCGCCGACAACTACCGGGCCGACTCGGGCATCATCGCGGCGATGCTGGTGCTCGAGCTCATGAGCCGGAGCGCCAAGCCGCTGTCCGAACTCTTGGCCCCCTTCCGGCGCTACGCCGACTCTGGCGAGATCAACACCGAGGTGGCCGATCCCGCCGGCGCGGTCGAGGCGGTGGCCGAGCAGGAGGCCGGGTCGGGAGGGTCACTCGACCGGTTGGACGGCCTGACGGTGGACCACGGCGATTGGTGGTACAACCTGCGGCCGTCGAACACAGAGCCCCTCCTCCGCTTGAATGTGGAGGCGAAGGACGAGACCGAGTGTGCCCGTCACCTCGACGAGGTGCTGGCCCTGGTGGCCAAGCTGACCGGATGAGCCAGAAACGAGGACCCGATGCCATTGGACCCACTGTTGGTCGAGATGCTGGCCTGCCCGCAAGACAAGGGCCCGCTTTTGTGGTTCGAGGATGAGGACCTGCTCTACAACCCCCGGCTGAAGCGCGCCTACAGGGTGGTCGACTCGATCCCCGTGATGCTGGTCGACGAGTCGGTGGAGATCGACGCGGCCGAGCACAAGCGCCTCACCGACAAGGCAGGGTCCGGTGGGGCCGTCGAGACGGGAAAACCCCCAACGGAGAAGGCCGAGGGGTGAGTCACCCCGGCGGGGAGGGAGTCGCCTCGCCGCTCGGCGTCGATTCCCTCTCGATGTGGCAGGTGACCGCCGGGTTGCCCGAGCAGGTCGCCGAAGCCATCGAGGCAGGTCGTTCGGTGGCGTCCCTCCCGGACGGCGACGCGATCGACGCGGTCGTGGTCCTCGGGATGGGCGGGAGCGGCATAGCCGGTGACGTCCTGTCGGCTGCGGCGGCCGGTGCCTCCCGGGTGCCGGTGTCGGTGGTCAAGTCCTACGAACTCCCCACCTGGGTCGGCCCCCGTTCGCTGGTCATGGCGGTCTCGTGCTCGGGGAACACGGAAGAGACCCTGTCGACCACGACCGCCGCGTGGGCGGCCGGCGCCCACGTCGTCGTGGTGGCCGGGGAAGGCGAGCTGGCCCGGCTGGCCGCTGGGCACGGTTCGCCGATCGTGACCGTGCCGTCGTCGATCCCCCAACCGCGAGCCGCCATCGGTGCGACCGCGGTCCCACTCCTCGTGATGGCCGAACGGATGGGCCTGCTCCCCGGAGTGAGCGAACAGCTCGCTCAAGTAGTGGCGCAGCTGAAGCGTCGACGGGACCAGCTCATCGGCGCCGACAGCCCCGCTGCCGAGATCGCCCGTCGGATCGGTCGCACGATCCCGCTGGTGCACGGAGCCCAGGGCCTGACATCGGTCGCCGCGTCCCGCTGGAAGACCCAGGTGAACGAGAACGCGAAGTCTCCAGCGATGTGGGCGGCTGAGCCCGAGCTCTGCCACAACGAGATCGCCGGCTGGGCGCAGTTCGGCGACGTGACACGGCAGATCATCACGGCGGTCGCGCTGCGATCGTCCGACGAGCACCCGCAGGTGGCCCGGCGGTTCGAGTGGGTCGCCGAGGTCGAGCGCGAGGTGGTGTCCGACGTCATCGAGGTGTGGGCGGAGGGCCGAACAACCTTGGCGCGCTTCTTCGACCTGGTGCTGGTCGGCGACTTCGTTTCGCTCCACCTCGCCGATCGCGACGGCGTGGACCCGGGGCCGGTACCGATTCTGGGCGAGCTGAAGGATTACCTCAGGACCTGACGATCCTTGTCAGCGAACTGGGAGCAGTTCGAAAGGTGAGCCTCCGAGGGTGCGGACCACGTTGAAGTGTCGGTGGTCCAAGGTGAGAATCCGATTGGTTTGATATCGCTGAGCCAAGACGATCAACGATGCGTCGGTCAGACCGATCTCCTGGTCCTCATAGCGCTCGATCAGTGCTGCGGCGCGCCGGAGGTCGGAGACCTCGAAGGTCGGATGTTCCCAGGCCCCACTCGCGAGTTCGTTTAGGACTGCGACCTCAGCGGTGGTTCCACGCTGGGTGGCGAGGAGATAGTCGAGCTCAGCGACGACGAACGGGGAGACCACGAAGGGACCCGTCTCGGCGTGGAGGAGATCGGACGCCGGTTGGTTGTAGGCCTCGGCAACATCGAAGAACGCGAGCAGTCCGCTCGTGTCGCAGATGATGCCGCTCACCGCTCCCCAAAGCCGGCCAATGCGTCATCTACCCTGTCTGCGAGCCCCCCGCTCTGGCCGTCCAAGAGGTTTCCATGCGGACGCGGCCGTTCGGCTGCGGTCGTCATCATGACCAGGGCCTGGCGAATGAGCTCAGCCTCCGAGCGTCCCGATTCCGCCGCCATTCTCGACAGGTTCTCTTTGAGCCCCTCGGGCAGGTAGACCGTGGTCTTGCGCATGAACGTATGGTACCAGGTATGGCACCTTGGACGTCAGGCGAGCCGCTCGACGATCATGGCCATGCCCTGACCGCCGCCGACGCACATCGATTCGAGCCCGAACGTCTTGTCGGTGTCCTCGAGCGCGTTGAGCAGGGTCGTCATGATTCGTGCGCCGGTCTGGCCGAAAGGGTGCCCGAGGGCGATCGCGCCGCCCCGCACGTTCAGCTTGTCGTATTCGATGCCGAGATGCCGGGCCGACGGGATCACCTGAGCTGCGAACGCCTCGTTGATCTCGACGAGGTCGATGTCGTCGATCGTCATCGCGGCCCGCTTCAGGGTCTGGCGGATCGCCTCGACCGGGCCGAGCCCCATGATCTCGGGGTCGATGGCGGAGACACCGCTGGCCACGATGCGCGCGAGCGGGGTGATCCCGAGCTCGGCCGCCCGGGCCTCGCTCATCACGACGACCGCCGCCGCGCCGTCGTTCAACGGACAGGCGTTGCCGGCGGTGATGGTGCCGCCCTCCCGGAACACCGGCTTCAGCTGGGACAGGCCTTCCAAGGTTGTCCCCGCCCGGGGACCGTCGTCCTTGGTCACCACGGTCCCGTTCGGTGTCGTGACCGGGATGATCTCTCGTTCGAAGAACCCGTTGCCCTGGGATTCGACGGCCCGGGTCTGGGAGAGCA
>PMOQ01000076.1 GCA_003161255.1 Acidimicrobiaceae bacterium
CGGTGTCGGCGTTGGCCCGCACCTTCAGGTGGCCCCGACGGATCGTGTCGGCCCACTCGAGGATGGTGAGGAACTCCTCGCTCGGCTCGGCTGCGGTGAGCGGGATCTGGCCGAGCACGACCGTGCCCTCGGTGCCGTCGATCGACAGCCAGTCCCCCTCGGCCACGGTCACGTCGCCCACCGACACCGAACGGTCCCCCAGCCGCAGCGCCTCGGCTCCGACGACGGCCGGCTTGCCCCAGCCCCGGGCCACCACGGCGGCGTGGCTCACCAGGCCGCCCCGCGCGGTCAGGATCCCCTGGGCGGCCAGCATCCCGTGGACGTCCTCGGGGGACGTCTCCGAGCGCACCAGCACGACGGCCTCGCCGCGGGCGGCGGCCGCCGCCGCGTCATCGGCGGTGAAGTACGCCCTGCCGACGGCGGCGCCCGGCGACGCGCCGAGGCCCCTGGTAAAGATCTTGTGATCGCCCCCCTGGGCGAACTGGGGGTGGAGCACCGATTCGAGGTGGTCCTCGGTGATCCGCTGCACCGCCTCGGCTTTGGTGAGCCTGATCTCCCGCTCGGTCGTCATCTCGGCCGCCATCCGCAGGGCGGCCCGCCCGGTGCGCTTGCCCACCCGCGTCTGGAGCATCCAGAGCTTGCCCTGGTCGATCGTGAACTCGGTGTCGCACATGTCTCGGTAGTGCCGTTCCAGGCGGGCGAAGATCGCCATCAACTCCGCGTAGACGGGCGGGAACTCGGTCTCGAGCGCCGCGAGGGGCTCGGTGTTGCGGATGCCCGCGACCACGTCCTCGCCCTGCGCGTTCACCAGGAAGTCTCCGTAGGCGCCCTTGGCGCCCGTCGCGGGGTCGCGGGTGAAGCCGACGCCGGTGCCCGAGCGGTTGTCGCGGTTGCCGAACACCATCCCCTGGACGTTGACCGCCGTGCCGAGGTCGTGCGGGATGTGCTCGCGGTCCCGATAGGCGCGGGCGCGAGCCCCGTCCCAGCTGCGGAAGACCGCCTCGATCGCACCCTTCAGCTGCTCGGCCGGGTCTTGGGGGAACGGGTGCTTGGTGTGGCGCTCGACGAGTGCCTTGTACGACTCGACGAGCGACACCAACAGCTCCGTCGGTACCTGGCCGTCCGACGTCGTGCCGGCCTTCTCCTTGGCCTGGTCGAACAGTGAGTCGAATTCCTCGGCGGGCAGGTCGAGCACGATGCGCGCGTACATCGAGACGAACCGCCGGTACGAGTCGTAGGCGAACCGCTCGTCGTTGGTCTGGGTGGCCAATCCGGCCACCGAGCGGTCGTTCAGCCCGAGGTTGAGCACCGTGTCCATCATCCCGGGCATCGAGAACTTGGCCCCCGAGCGGACCGAGACGAGAAGTGGGTCGGCGGGGTCGCCGATCACCTTGCCCATCGCCCGCTCGAGTCGTCGACGGGCTCGCGCAACCTCGGTGTCGAGGGTGGCCGGCCACCCACCGGCCATATAGGCGCGGCACGCGTCCGTGGAGATGGTGAAGCCGGGCGGCACCGGCAGCCGCAGTACCGACGTCATTTCGGCCAGGTTGGCCCCCTTGCCGCCGAGGAGGTCCTTCATCTCCATGGGAGGGCGGCGGTGCGCGTGGTCGAAATCGAAAACGTAAGGCATCAGGTCTCCTCGCCTGTTCGGCCGGGGGGGATCCACCTTACCGGTCGTGTCGCGTGCGACTTGCTGGGCAAACGCTGCCGTTGGGCATCACCGTCGACCTCGCCTGCGCCGGCCAGGTACTTGTCAGCTGGATTGCCGGTCGTAAGGTGCGAGGATGCCCGACCCTCCGGCGATCGAGGCCCACGACCTCACCAAGAGGTTCGCGAAGGGAAACGTGCTGGCGCTCGATGGGCTCTCGTTCGAGACGCCGCCCGGCACCGTGCTCGGTGTCCTCGGTCCCAACGGCGCCGGGAAGACGACGGCCGTCCGCATCCTGTGCACCGTGCTCGTCCCCGACAACGGCCGGGCGGCAATCTTGGGCCTCGACGTCGTGCGCGACGCGGTGGCGGTCCGCCGCGTCATCGGGCTGGCCGGCCAGAACGCGGCCGTCGACGAGAACCTCTCGGGCCGCCAGAACCTCCAGATGGTCGGCCGCCTGAGCCACATGGCCCGTGGCCAGGCCAAGAAGCGGGCCGAGGAGCTCCTCGAGCAGTTCGGCTTGACCAACGCGGCGAGCCGGTCCCTCAAGACTTACTCGGGTGGGATGCGCCGCCGCCTCGACCTGGCGGCCGCCCTGGTCGCTCAGCCGCCGATCCTCTTCTTCGACGAGCCGACGACCGGTCTCGACCCCCAGACCCGCCGGGACATGTGGACCTGGACCGAACGGCTGGTCGCCGAGGGGACCACGGTCCTGCTCACGACCCAGTACCTGGAGGAGGCGGACCGGCTGGCCGATCAGGTGATCGTGGTCGACCACGGCAAGGTGATCGCGCAGGGGACGCCCGAATCCTTGAAGGCCGACCTCGGGAGCACGGTCTTGTTGGTCACCTTGGAGAACTCCGAGAACGCGCCGCGGGCAGCGGCGCTGCTCGGGCCATTGGGTACCCGTGCGCCGATCGTCGAGGACACGCTGGTGGAGATGAGTGTGGAGAACGGCCCGAAGGCCGGCAGCGAAGCGCTGCGGGTGCTCGACGCCGACGGAATCACCGTGCTCGGGTTGGTCTTGCGCGAGCCGAGCCTCGACGAGGTCTTCTTGAAGCTGACCGGACACCGCGCCGACTCCGGACCGCCTGCCGTGGCCACCCAAGCTTCTGCTGAGTCGGTCGGACCGAGGGCCCGGTCAGCCAGATGACCACCGTGCCGGCGGACAAGAACGCAGCGCTCCAACCGAGCGGACGGCTCGAGGGGATCGGTTGGCTGGTCAACGACTCCTTGACGATCGCCTGGCGCTATCTCGCCGCGATGCTCAGGCTGCCCGAGTCCATCTTGTTCTCGGCGATCCAACCGATGCTGCTCGTTCTGATGTTCCGCTACGTGTTCGGCGGCGCGATCAGGGGCGTGCACGGCTCCTATGTCAACTACCTGATGCCCGGGATCTTCGTACAGACGGTGGCGTTCGGGGCGGTCATCTCCGCCGTCGGGGTGGCCGAGGACATTCAAAAGGGAATCATCGAACGGTTCCGCGCGCTGCCGATGGCACGCTCTGCGGTGTTGGCCGGTCGCACGCTCTCGGACCTCACCCGCAACGCCTGCTCGATCGCCCTCATGGCCGGGCTCGGGTTCGCGGTCGGCTTCCGCATCGAGACCAACGTGCCCGCCTTCTTGGCCGGGCTCGGCATCCTCCTGTTCTTTTCTTGGGCCCTGAGCTGGGGCTTCTCGTTCATCGGCCTGGTGGTGAGAAACAGCGAGACCGCCCAGGTGGCCACATTCCCGATTCTCTTGCCCTTCACGTTCGCCTCGTCGGCCTTCGTGCCGGTGCAGACCATGCCCGGTTGGCTGCAGGCATTCGCCAAGTATCAGCCGGTCAGCCAGGTCGTGAACGCCTGCCGGGCCCTCATGGACGGCGGCCCGACGTCGTTCCACGTCCTGATCGCGCTGGCGTGGTGTTTCGGGTTGGTGGCGGTGCTGGCGCCGCTGGCCGTGCGCCGCTACCGCCGGCCGGCCTGAGGCTCAGCCGGGCGCCGTCCGCGACGCGAGCTCGGCCAACAACCCGTCGACCGGGCAGCGGACCTGTTCGGTCGTGTCCCGGTCCCGCACGGTGACCGCGCCGTCCTCCAACGAGTCGAAGTCGATGGTCACGCACCACGGGGTCCCCACCTCGTCCTGGCGCCGGTAACGGCGGCCGATCGACTGGGTGGTGTCGTAGTCGCACATGTAGTGCGGTTGGAGCATCGAGAGAACCCGGCGAGACAGCCCGGCCAGCTCCTCCTTGCGCGACAGCGGGAGGACGGCGACCTGGTACGGCGCGAGGCGCCAGTCGAGGTGGAGCACCGTCCGGGCCTCCCCCGCCACCTCGTCCTCGGCGTAGGCCGCCAGCAGGAAGACCATCATGGCCCGGGTCGCCCCGAGGGCCGGCTCGACGACGTGGGGGACGTAGCGCTCCCCGGTGGACTGGTCGAAGTACTCGAGCCGCTGGCCCGAGCCCTTGATGTGGGCCTGCAGATCGAAGTCGCCCCGGTTGGCCACGCCCTCGAGCTCGTCCCAGCCCCACGGGAACAGGAACTCGATGTCGGCGGTCTGGGCCGAGTAGTGGGACAACTCGTCGGCCTCGTGGTGACGGACCCGGAGCAGGTCGTCGGGCATCCCGAGGTCCCGGTACCAGGCCAGCCGCTCGGCGAGCCAGTACTCGAACCACTGGGACGCCTCGGCCGGCGGGACGAAGTACTCCATCTCCATCTGCTCGAACTCGCGGGTCCGAAAGACGAAGTTCTGCGGGGTGATCTCGTTTCGGAACGACTTGCCGACCTGCGCGATGCCGAAGGGCGGCCTCTTGCGGGTGGTGGTCAAGACGTTGGCGAAGTTGGTGAACATCCCCTGGGCGGTCTCGGGGCGCAGATAGGCGACCGTGCCCTCGTCCTCGACCGGGCCGGCGTGGGTCTTGAACATGAGGTTGAACGACCGCGGCTCGGTGAAGTCGGTCGACCCGCAGTTGGGGCAGACCCCGTCGATCTTGTCGGCCCGCCACCGCTCCTTGCACTTGCGGCAGTCGACCAACGGATCGGTGAAGTTCTCGAGGTGGCCGGAGGCGGCCCAGATCGCAGCCGGCGACAGGATCGCCGCGTCGAGGCCGACCACGTCGTCGCGCATCCGCACCATCGAGCGCCACCAGGCGTCCTTCACGTTGCGCAGCATGTTGACGCCGAGGGGCCCGTAGTCATAGGTGGACCGGAACCCGCCGTAGATCTCGGCCGACGGGAAGACGAACCCGCGCCGCTTGCACAGGTTGACGACCTTCTCCATCAGGCCGTCGGTCGGCGAGACCGTCGACACGCCCTGCTCGCCGTCGGTCATCGGGGCAGGATACCGGCTGGTTCGAGCCCCTCTTCGACCTGGGTTTGCAGCCGCATGGTGATCTCGCTGGCCAGCATGCGCCCGGCCACCGTCAACACCGCCCGCCCGTCGCGCCACTCGACCAGGCCCTCGAGCTCGGGTGCCTCGGCGAGGACCGCTGCGGGCACCCCGGCCGGGGTGCGGAGCGCCAGCGCCAGCCGCTCGAAGCGCCGCTGGTCATAGCGGAGGGTCTCGGTTCCGGCGACGACGGTGGCGCCGGATGCGATCGCGGCGATGTAGCGCTCCGGGGTGTGCACGTTCCACCACCGGCGGCCGTCCCGGTGCGAGTGGGCCGCCGAGCCGAACCCGAGGTAGTCGCCGCCCGTCCAGGCGATGGTGTTGTAGGCACAGGTGTGCCCCGGCCTGGCCCAGTTGGAGATCTCCTCCCACCGGTAGCCGGCCGCCGTCAGGATCTCGTCGGCACGCCCATACCGGCGGGCCTGCACGTCGTCGTTGGGGTGTCGGGTCGGGTCGGCAGCGAGGGCCGTTCCCGGCTCGACCGTCAGCGCGTACGCGCTGACATGGGGTGGGGGGTCATCCAGGCCGAGGACGCCGGCGAGGGCGTCGTCCCAGTCGGCGTCGGTCTCGGCGGCCGCCCCGAAGATGAGGTCGAGGTTCCAGCTGGCCAGGCCGGCCGAGGCGACGATCCCCGCTGCCCCGCTGACCTCGTCCCACTGGTGGTGCCGGCCCAGGCTGGCCAGCACGTGGGGCGCCCGGGCCTGGGCACCGAGCGAGATCCTGGTCACCCCGGCCGACCGGTACTCGGCCAGGCGGGGCGCGGTCACGTCCTCGGGATTGCACTCGACGGTCACCTCGGCCGCGGGGGCGAGCGGTACCAGCCCGAGCACCGAGGCCAGGTCCTCCGCGGCGAGACGCGACGGCGTGCCGCCGCCGAAGAAGACGGCCGTCGCTCTGGCGAGCTCGCCCGCTTCGACGGCCCGGGTGACGTCCCGGCGGAGGGCATCGACGTAGGACGCCATGAGATGGTCCCGGTCGACGTAGGTGGCAAAGGCGCAGTAGTCGCAACGGCGCCGGCAGAACGGCACGTGGACGTAGACCCCGAACGGCTCGCCCATCGCTACAGGCCGTTGGCGGTGTGCACGGTCCGCAACTGGCGGTCGAGGTGGGCCTCCATCGCCTCGGTGGCCAGCCCGACCACCTCGTCGGCACACGGGGGCGGCGTCTCTCGCAACGTCGAGCCAAGCGCGCCGCCGAGGATCCGGCGCATGAGACCCAGCGCGCCGGCGCTCATCGGGCGGCCGCGGCGACAGCTCCGGCAGAGCGCTCCCCCCTCGGTCAGGTCGAATGCGACCAGCTCGACCTCGGGTTCGCTCCCGCCGCACGACGCGCAGCCCTCGAGCACCGGGCCGGCGCCCTCCAGCACGAGGGCCTTCAAGAAGAACGCCGCCGGCACGAGCGTCGGGTCGAGCCCCGGGTCGGCGAGGGCCCGAAGCGCGCCGACGAGCATCGAATAGAGCCGGGGATCTGGATGGCCCTCCTGGGCCAGCTGGTCCACCGCCTCCAACATGGAGAGGCCCTGGCCCATGCGCGCCAGGTCCTCGCGCACGGCCCGGAAGTGATCGACCACCTCGGCCTGGTTGACGATGTCGAGCTCGCCCCGACCGTGCCACATGAGCAGCTCGACATGGCTCAGCGGCTCGAGGCGGGCGCCGAACTTGCTGGACGTCCGGCGGACGCCCTTGGCCACGGCCCGAACCTTCCCGTGGGCCTCGGTGAGCATCACGATGATCCGGTCGGCCTCGCCCAGCTTGTAGGTGCGCAGCACGACGCCCGAGTCCCGGTAGAGGCTCACGGCGACCCCGCGCTCGGCGGGCCGCCGGGCTCGTGCGATCGGCGCGCACCGTGGCCGCCGTAGGGGGGCGAGCGGCCGTTGATGAAGTTGCCCCCGCCGATCAGCGCAAGCAGAGCGAACGCTGTCACGAGCAACGGGACGACCTGGGTGATCCCGTTGACGGCCAGCCAGCACAAGAAGCCGACCAGGGCCACGCCGAGCACCCAGGCGGCCCGGGTGAAGATCACGACACGCCGCCGTAGCGGCGGGTCCGCCGCTGGTACTCGATCACGGCCTCGTAGAGGTTGGCGCTGCGGAAGTCCGGCCACAAGAGATCGGAGAACATGAGCTCGCTGTAGGCGAGCTCCCACAGCAAGAAATTGGAGATCCGGAACTCACCCGAGGTCCGGACCACGAGGTCGGGGTCGGGCATGTCGGGGAAGTACAGGCGGGACGCGATGGCGCGTTCGTTGACCTTGTTCGCCGCCACCCCATCGGCCACGAGCTCGCGCACCGCGTCGATGATCTCCGCCCGGCCGCCGTAGTTGAACGCCAGCGTGAGGGTCATGGTGCGGTCACCCTCGGTGAGCGCAGTGGCCTCGTCCATGGCCCGTTGCACCCGCCGGGGCACGCGGCGATCCGGGCGGCCGGCGAAGCGGATCCGCACCCCGCGCCGGTGGAGCTCGTCGCGCCGGCGCGACAGCAGGGTCTCGTTGAAGTTCATGAGGAACCGGACCTCGTCGGGCGGGCGTCGCCAGTTCTCCGTCGAGAACGCGTAGACCGTGAGCCAGCGCACACCGATCTCGAGGGCACCGTTCACGACGTTGAACAGCGCCTCTTCTCCCGCGATGTGCCCCTCGGTCCGGGGCAGGCCGCGCTGGGCCGCCCACCGTCCGTTGCCGTCCATGACGCAGGCGACGTGGGCGGGGATCTTGGTCCGGTCCAGTTCGGCCGGGACCTCGGCGGGCGCCTGGCCGAACGACGGGCCGCCGCCGGCCCCGTTCGACGAGGCCCCCTGCGCTGCCGCGCTCTCGGGACTCCCACGCCGAATCATCAGTCGAACTTACCGCCGGACCCCCCCATCGATGCGCGGGCCGTCATCCGGGGCGAGCCGGGTCACCGCTCCGAAGTACGGTCGGCCCTGTGGCGGAGGCTGGAGGTGGCGAGCGGTCGCGCCCCGTCGCGCCCCGAAGCAGCGAGCCCGAGGAGGACCCGGCCAAGGGCGCCACCCGGCTGCTGGCCCGGATCGTGGCCGAGCTCCCGGGCGGCGGCGAGGAGCGCCCCGGACAAGCGGAGATGGCGGCCAGGGTGGCGACGGCCATCCGCACCGGGACCCATCTCGTGATCCAGGCCGGCACGGGGACCGGGAAGTCGCTCGCCTACCTCGCCCCGGCCAGCCGGTCCGGCCGGCCGGTGGTCATCGCAACGGCGACCAAGGCGCTGCAGGACCAGCTGGCGACCAAGGACCTCCCGCTCGTCGCGAAGGCGCTCGAGGGTCCGTTCTCCTGGGCCGTCTTGAAGGGACGCTCCAACTACCTGTGCCGGCAGCGGGCGTCCGAGCTCTCCGACGGCGCCGACCAGCAGTCCTTCGTCGAACCCGGAGACGAGGGCGAGCAGACCGAGGCGGTCGTCGACTCGGGTCGGCTGGCCGACCAGCTCCGGCGCATCCTGCGCTGGGCCACCGCGACCGGGTCGGGCGACCGGGCCGACCTGCCGTTCGAGCCGTCGCCCCGCGCCTGGTCGATGGTGAGCGTCGGTCCCCGGGAGTGCCCGGGCGCGTTCCGCTGCCCGTCGGGCAACCGCTGCTTCGCCGAGGCGGCCCGCGACCAGGCCGAGGCGGCCGACATCGTGGTCGTCAACACCCACCTCTACGGCGCCCATCTCGCCGCGGGGGGCGGGGTGCTCCCGCCGCACGACGTGGTCATCTTCGACGAGGCCCACGAGCTCGAGGAGGTCATGACGGACAGCCTCGGGGTCGAGCTCACCCCGGGACGGTTCCGGGCGCTGGGCGCCGCATCGCGCTCGCTCCTCGGCGCGGACAACGCCAAGATCGCCGAGGCGGTGGGAGAGGTGGCCGAAGGGATGGTGAACGTCCTGGCCGGGCACATCGGCACCCGGGTCGGGCTCGGGCCCGACGCCGAGCGCCCGGACCGCGCCGTCGCGGACCTCTTGGTATTGGCGCGGAGCCGGCTCGACGCACTGGTCGGCACGCTGCGGTCGTCCGAGCGCGACGGCGGGCGCGACGAGGAGGGGGCGCTGCCGAGGGCGCTCAGCGCGGCCGGCCACCTCGCCGACGACGTGGCCCGGCTGTCCGCGCCGAGCTCGACCGAGGTGACGTGGGTCGACGGCGACCGTCGCGCGCCGGCGCTGCGGCTCGCCCCCATCGACGTCGGGCCCGAGCTCGCGGGGATGCTGTGGGGCGAGGTGACGGCCGTGCTCACGAGCGCCACCATCCCGCCCGGGATCGAGCGGAGCCTCGGGCTCGACGGCTTCGGTGCGCAACGGGTCGACGTCGGGAGCCCGTTCGACTTCGCCAACCACTCGCTGCTCTACGTGGCCAAGCACCTGCCCGACCGGCGCCGGCCCGAGGCCGAGGAGGCGTTGGTCGAGGAGCTGAAGTCGCTCATCGAGGCGGCGGGAGGGCGAACGCTGGCGCTGTTCACCAGCCGCCGGGCCACCGACGCCGCGGCCAAGGCGTTGACCGGGCGGCTCCCGTACCGGCTCCTCGTCCAGGGCCAGCTCCCGAAGCCGCGCCTGCTGGAGGTGTTCGCGGCGGACGAGTCGTCGTGCCTCTTCGCCACCTTGGGCTTCTGGCAGGGCGTCGACGTGCCGGGTCGCTCGCTCTCCCTCGTCACGCTGGACCGGCTGCCGTTCCCCCGACCCGGCGACCCGGTGTTCGATGCACGGCGCGAGCACGCCGGGGACGCGGCCTTCGCGCTGGTCGACGTGGCTCGCGCCGCGACGCTGCTCGCGCAGGGCGTCGGGCGCCTCATCCGGAGCTCGGAGGACCGCGGCGTCGTCGCGGTCCTCGACTCGCGGCTGGCCACGGCCAGCTACCGCTCGTCGCTCCTAGAGGCGCTGCCGCCGATGCGGCGGACCACCGACCGGCGTGAGGTCGAGCGCTTCTTGGCCGACGCGCTGGCTCGCTGATCGGGGCGGGAGGACCCAGGCGGCCCCGCCGCCGGTTCAGCGGGAGGGCTCGAGCGTGCGGGGCGGGGAACCCGACGTGAGCCGGCTCGCCAGCTGCCCGATGGGCATCGGGCGGGCGAAGAGGTAGCCCTGGGCGAGATCACAGCGGCTCGATCGGAGCGCCGCCAGGATGTCGGCCCGCTCCACCCCTTCGGCCACCACCCGCAGCTCCAGGTTGTGACCGAGGTCGACGACCGATCGAACGATCGCGCCGTGAGCCCGGTTGACCAGCATGTCTGCGATGAGGCTCCGGTCGATCTTCAGCTCATCGATGGGCAGCGTCGAGAGGTACCCGAGCGACGTCTGGCCGCTCCCGAAGTCATCGATGCTCACCTTGACCCCCAGGGCGCTGACCTCGCGAAGGACGGCGGCCGCGCCGGCAGGGTCGGTCAGCAACGCCGTCTCGGTCATCTCGATCACCAGGCGATCGGCCGGGGCGCCGGCACGGGCCAGGGTCTGGGCGACCCGGTCGGCGAAGCCGGCCCGGCCGAGGTTGCGCGCCGAGACGTTGACGGCCATGGTCAGCCCGGCCGCCGCCGGCCCCAGGGCCACCAGGTCGCGCAGGGCCGTGGTCAGAACCCATCCGGTCAGCCGCTCGATGAGGTCGGTCTGCTCGGCCAACGGCACAAAGTGGTCGGGAGCCAACAGCCCGTGGGCAGGGTGCTGCCAACGAACCAGGGCTTCGACCGAGTCGATCCGCCCATCGTCGACCCTGACCTTGGGCTGATAGTGCAGCACCAGCTGGTCGGCCTCGATGCCCTGACGAAGCTCCCCCATGAGCGTGAGCTTGGCCGGGTCGTAGTGGTTCTGGGCCCGGTCGTATCGCACGACGCCGGCATGTTGGGCCTTGGCCACGTACATGGCGACATCGGCGAGCCGAAGGAGCTCGTCGACATCGGTCCCGTGTTCGGGGGCGACGACGTACCCGATGCTCGCATCGACCGAAAGCGGGAGACCACCGATCGAGACCTCGTGCGCGATGACCCTCCGGACCAGCCACAGAACCGGCTCGGGATCGGCGATCCCGGGCAGGATCAACCCGAACTCGTCACCGCCCAGCCGGGCCACGGCGTCCCCGGGCCGCACGAACTCGGACAGGCGCCGGGCCAGCTCGCTGAGGAGTCGGTCACCGTTGTGGTGACCGAGCGTGTCGTTGACCTCCTTGAATCGGTCGAGGTCCACGATCGCGATCGTGAGAGAGCTCCCGTCGCGACGGGCGGCCTCGCACGCAACCTCGCCGGAACGATGGAACGCGGTGCGGTTGGGCAGGTCGGTGAGGGGATCGTGCTCGGCCAGATAGGTGTTGCGCCGGAGCTGCTGGCGGAGTCGTCGGCTGACCGACATCGAGATCGCGAACAGGGCCAGATAGAGCAACGCCAGCCCGGCTGCGAGGTCCCGATAGAGGCCGTGCAGGCTGGCGGTGACGTCGGCGCTGATGGGCCCGTAGGGAAGGTAGATCTCGAGGACCCCGACCCGCCGTTCGGGCGAGCCCGCGGTGAGGGGCTCGTAGACCTCGACCGCCTCGGGACCGATCGGCCCGACGTCATCCGAGTCGGCGTTCAGGTGGGTGAGGCGGGCCACCACCTCCCCGTGGGCCGCGTCGAGCGCCTCGTCCTCGGGCCGGTCTTTGAAGCCGGAACCATCGTCGGAGAAGACCACCTGCCCGGACAGGTTCCGGAGACGGAGGCGGAGCACGTCGTGGTCCCCGACCGACCTCTTGGCCAGGGCCTTCATCGAGGCAAGCTCGTCTGGGGTGAGACCGTCGCTCAGTGGACGCCCGGTGAGCCGTGGCTCGACCGCGGTCTGCGCGACGAGGAGGGCCTCCGACCTGCCTTCGGCCAGGCCCCGTCCGCGGGCCTCGGCCTGGTAGCTCACGACGAGCGCGGCGCCGAGGAGGACGACCGGCACGAGGGTGACGGCGGCGTAGGTGAGGACGAGCCGCGCCATCGAAAGGTGCCTGACCCTTCGATTGCGCACGAACGAATCGTAGCTACCGGCCGGTCACAAACCGGGTATTGGGGTGCGGCCCGCTGGTGCGCCCACCTCAGTGGGCGACTGCACCGACCTCGCGCAGCTTGTCGATCTCCTCGGGCGAGTAGCCGAACTCGGCCAGGATCTCGCCGTTGTGCTGGCCGAGCGTCGGCGGCGGGCGGCGCACGCTCGGCGGGGTGTTGGCCATCTGGATGACCGGGCCCACCATCGACACCGTGCCGGCCACCGGGTGCGCGTAGTCGACGACCAGGTCGTTGGCCAGCACCTGGGGGTCGTCGAGCAGGTCGATGACGTTGTTCACCGGCCCCGCCGGGACCCCCGCCGCGTCGAGGTCGTCGATCCACTCGGCGGTCGTCTTCTCCAAGAACCGCTCGATGGCGGCCGCGGTGAACCGCAGCGCCGCCTCGCGACCCTCGTCGGAATCCCGGGGGATCTTGCGCTCGTGGCGGACGTCGACGACGCCCAGCGCGTCGGCCATCTTCCGGCGCAGCGTCGGGGTCAGGCAGGCCACCGCGATCATCGTGTCCTTGGTCCGATAGACGCGGTAGTAGGCGTTCATGGCCCGGGCCTCGGGGCTGGCGCTCGACGCGCTCCCCTCGGTCGGCGGGGGGGTGGCGATCTCGGTGCGCATGAACGTTGCGATCTGGAGGGCCAACGACGTCCCGAGCAGGGTCGTCTCGACCTTCTGGCCGACCCCGGACCGCTCCCGTTCGAACAGGGCCGCACAGGCGGCCATGGCGATGATGAGCCCGGTCGCGTAGTCGCCGATGGCCGGGGTGAGCGGCATCGGCACCCCGTCGAGGTCGACCCGCCCGCCGGTCACCATGAGGCCGGTGACGGCCTGGGCGATCAGGTCGTAGCCGGGTCGGTGGCTGTGCTCCCCGCGCCCGCCCATGGCGGTGTTCTGCAGGTAGATGAGCCGCGGGTTGAGCGCCGACAGCGTCTCGTAGTCGATGCCGAGCCGCTTCGGGACGTCGGGCCGGTAGTTGACCGTCACGATGTCCATCGACGGCACCATGCGGTGCACGATCGCCTGGGCATCGGGCTGCTTCAGGTCGAGGGTGATCCCCCGCTTGTTCCGGTTGAGGGACAGGAATGTCTTGCTCTCGTTGGGCGCGAACTCCACCCCGTGGCGCCATGGGTCCCCCTCGGGGGGCTCGACCTTGATGACGTCGGCCCCCATGTCGCCGAGATGCATGCCGGCGAACGGGGCCGCGATCATCTCGGAGAACTCGAGGACCTTGATGCCCTCCAGCGCCCCGGCCATGTCACTCCCCCTCTGGGTACAGCGGCGACGACGCCTTCATCCAGCGCAGCTGCATCCGCATGGACACCGCCACGTCGCCATTGCGGTCGATGGCCCGGCTGTCGTACCAGACGTACTCGGTCTTCGGGCTCGCACCGACGGCGGCGATCTCGCCGGCGACCTGGTACTCGGTGTCGCAGCGCAGCGGCCCGGACCAGAAGCGGAGCTCGATCGCCCCGAACAGCCCGACTGCGTCGGCGACGTTGCGCCCGAAGTCCCCGGCGCCGTTGCGGATCAGCTGCACGATCAGCGACGGGTTGACGATCGGTTCCCCCCACGGGGAGGGCCCGGTGTACCAGGCCAGCGGCTCGGTGATCGCGCTGGCCTCGATCCGCGACTTCTGCTCGGCCGAGTCGACGGTGAACGAGCGCGTCGACAGCGGCGAACCGGCCTCGACCCCCTCGAGCATGCGCAGGTCCCCGGGCGGGCTCGGGCGAAGGTCGATGCCGTGCAGGTACGTGGGCTCGGTGCCGCTGCCGCACGACGCGGTGCCCTCGGCCACCAGCAGCCCGTCGGTGCGCTCCATCCGCGCCTCGACCTGGGGGGTCGGGCCGTCGGGCAGGCGCACCATCGCCGTGACCGGCTCGGCGTCGACCGTGGCGTTCCGGAAGACAAGCGAGATCGCGCCCTCGGTGAACCACCGCTGGCCGAACGCCGCGACGAGGACCGGCGGGAACTGGTCGAGGTGCACCGACCCGGCGATGGTCCCGCCCCGGAAGCCGAGGTTCTGGGCCGTCGCGTCGTCATGGATGTTGTTGGCTCGGGACGGCCGGCCGTGCTCGGGACCCGATCGGGCCGCGTTGCGCGGCGCGCGCTCGGGGCCGCACAGGAACCCGTCGACCTCGTGGACCTCGCTCAGCACTGCCTCGGTCATGTCTCTTTCCCCCCGCTTGGCTCGTTTCGGACCGTTCCCACCTTCAAATCCCGGAACGGGACGTCCCGGTCGACCTGGGGCTCCCGGGGCAACCCGAGCACCCGTTCGCCGATGATGTTGTGCTGGATCTCGTCGGTCCCGCCGGCGATGGACGTCGACGGCGCCTGGACGGTCGCGTGCGCGACGGCCCCGCCGTAGGGAGCGTCGGGGCCGGCCAGCATCCCGCCCGCACCGAGGATCGCCGGGCCGACGTCGCGGTTGATCCGGGTCGCGACCGAACGGGCCAGCTTGGTGATCGAGCTGGCCGGACCGGCCCCCTTGCCGGCGGCCGCGGCGGCCCGGGCGCGCTGCATGGTCATCGAGTTGACCCGGGACAAGATGTAGTACCGGGTCACGTCCTGGCGGATCGGGTCGGTCCGGTTGTGGCCGGGCTCGTTCAGGAGCGCCAGCGGCGAGAGCCGCCCGGCGATGCCCGGGTTCCGGGTGTCGACGGTCATCGTCCGGCCGGCCGAACCCTGGTCGACGACGTCGCCGAGCTTGGCCGTGCGCAGCTCGCTGCGCCGCGTCCGGAACTCCGCATCGCGCTTGAACCCGGCGCCGACCACGCCGGCCCGGCCGCTCCGCTCGAAGGCGAGCGTGGTCACCGCTGCGGCCCACCCGTCGCCCGCCCGACCGACCAGGTCGGCGCCCGACACCCGGGCGTCCGTGAAGAACACCTCGTTGAAGTGGGACTCACCCGTCATCTGCTTGAGCGGGCGGACCTCGATGCCGGGCTGGTCGACCTCGATGATGAAGTACCCGAGCCCGGCGTGCTTGGGCGCCTCCATGTCGACCCGCGCGACCAGCATCCCCCGGTCGGCCGTCATGGCCCCCGACGTCCACACCTTCTGCCCGTTGACGACCCACTCGTCGCCGTCCCGGACGGCCCGGGTCTGCGCGCTGGCGAGATCCGATCCCGACCCGGGCTCGCTGAAGAACTGACACCACGATTCGAGGCCCGAGGCCAGCGGCCACAGGTATCGGCGCTGCTGGTCCTCGCTGCCGTGGCGCATGAGGACCGGGCCGCCCATCATCTGGCCCAGCCCACCGGGCGCGCCGAGGACGCGCTTGTCCCGGAACGCCCCGTCGATCGCGGCCAGCCCGTCGTTGTCGATCCCCTTGCCGAACCATTCGGTCGGCCAGGTCGGGAAGCCCCACCCGGACGCACCGAGGCGCTCCCACCACTCGCCCACCGTCAGGTCGCGGTCCCAGTGCGCGTCGATCCAAGCGTCCGCTTGGTCGCGCAACTCGTCGAGGGTGCTGCCCGGAGGCATGGGCGGCTCCTTTCGTTCGCGGCTGGTCAGCCGGGCCGGCCGGGGGCCCCGGGCGACGGGTCGCCGCACGGGGGTCGATCGGACACGCAGCTATTGTCGATCACCCGGGACGATCGCGCCACGGGAACGTTCCCGGCAGCCGTTTCGCCTCGGCATCGGGTCAGTAGCCGAGGCGGTCGAGGGCCTCGGGGCGCTGCTGCCACCTCGGGTCCACCCGGACGAAGAGCTCGATGAATGCCCCCTCGGGGAGCTGGGCCCGCACCGCAGTGCCGACCTCCTTCAGGACCTCGCCGCCGACGCCGATCACGATGCCCTTCTGGGACTCCCGCTCGACCAGGATCTCGCAGCGGATCCGGGGCCACTCCCACTCCGTGACCACGCACGCGATCGAGTGCGGCAGCTCCTCGCGGGCCCGGACGAGCAGCTGCTCGCGCACGAGCTCGGCCACGGCAATGGCCTCCGGGAGGTCGCTCACCATCTCGGGGGGGAAATAGGCGGGGCCCTCGGGGAGCAGCGCCACCACCGCTTCGACCAGCGCATCGACGCCCCGGCCGCTCACGGCGGACACCGGAAAGTATTCGGCCGACTCGACCACGGACTCGGCGCGGCCGTCCCGGAGCGCCTCGACAGCCTGCTCGGCCTCGGTCAGCCGCACGATCACCTGCTCGGGCCGGGCCCGGTCGAGCTTGTTGACCACGACCAGCAGCCCGCCGGTGGCGTCGGGGCCCGCCAGCGCCGAGACGGCGGAGGCGAGCACCATCTTGTCCCCGGGCCCGACCGGTCCGGTCGCATCGAGGACCGCCACCACGACGTCGACGTCGCGCAAGGAGCCCATCGCGGTGTCGTTGAGCCGGCCCCCGAGCGCACTGCGGGGGCGGTGCAACCCCGGGGTGTCGACGAAGACCGCCTGCGCGTCGGCTCGGTGCAGCACGCCCTTCACCCCGAAGCGGGTGGTGTTGGGCCGGGCCGAGGTGATCGACACCTTGGTGCCGATGATCGAGTTGAGGAGCGTGGACTTCCCGACGTTCGGACGCCCAAGGATCGCGACGAAGCCGCTCTTCACCTCAGTCGGCCGCGCCCGGCTCGATGCGCACCCGCGCGATCCGCCGGCCCTGCACCCGGTCCGCGGTCAGGCGGAACCCGTCGACCATCACCGACTCGCCCTGGGCCGGCACCCGCCCGGCCATGTCCAACAGGAGCCCGCCGACGGTGTCCCAACCACCCTCGGGCAGCTCCGAGCCGAGCAGCTCGGACGCGTCGTCGATCGGCATGCGGCCGGTCACGACGATGCCGCCGCCGTCCAGCCGCTCGATGCCCGGCTCCTCCACATCGAACTCGTCGACGATCTCGCCGACCAGCTCCTCGATGAGGTCCTCGAGGGTCACGAGGCCGGCCGTGCCCCCGTATTCGTCGACGACGATGGCCAGGTGGAATTTCGCGTCCTGCATCTCGCGGAGCATCGACGCGACCCGCTTTGTCTCGGGGACGAAGCGGGCCGGGCGCATGTGGTCACCGACCGGCTCGGCGTCGAGCCCGTCGTGCTCGCTGCGCATCAGGTCCTTCGCGTAGGCGATCCCGACGACGTCGTCGATGTTGTCGCGATAGACCGGGATGCGGCTGTATCCGGCTGCGAGCGCGCCCCGGAGCGCCTCGGACACCGACGAGGCGGCCTCGGCCGTGACCATGTCTGGCCGAGGGATCATGACCTCGCGCACCACGGTGTCGCCGAAGTCGATGACCGAGTGGATGAACGCGCGCTCCTCGGGCTCGATGACGTCCTCGGCGTGGGCCACGTCGGCCATCGCCAACAGCTCGTACTCGGTCACCTGCTGGGCCGTCGAGTCGTCCTTGCCCCCCCGGCCGATCATCAGGTTGGCCAATCCGATGAGCACCTTGGAGGCCGCCCGCACCGGCGGGAACCGGACCAGGCCCGCGACGAGCGGCGCGCTGAACAGCGCCGCCCGCTCGGGGTTGTGCACCGCCCAGTTCTTCGGGACCGCCTCGAACAGCACGAAGATCACGACGACCTCGAACACGGTGCCGACCACCACGCCGATGGGCCCGAACCACTGCTCGGCCAGCACGCCGACGAGCGTCGCCGAGACCAGTTGGCAGACCAGGACGAGCAGGAGGATCGGGTTCAAGAACCGCTCGGGCCGCTCGACCAGGCGGACCAGGGGTCGCGAGCCGCGACGGTGCTGGTCGGCGAGCGACCTCGCCTTCACCCGGCTCGTCCGGACCAGGCTCGTCTCGGCGAGGGCGAGGACGCCCGAGCCGGCGAGCAGCAGGACGATCACCGCCAGCAGGACCCCGTCGATCGGCTTCCAACCCGACGCGGCGAGGATCATGGCGCGCTCGTGTAGAAGGAGGTGAGGAGCTGGCGCTCCAAGGCCTCCATCGCCTCGGCCTCCGCGTCCACCTGATGGTCCATGCCGAGCAGGTGCAGCAGCCCGTGCACGACCAGGAGCGCGATCTCGTCGTCGTAACGGATCGACCGGTCCTTGGCGTTGCGCTCGGCCACCGAGGGGCAGACCACCACGTCGCCCAGGAGAAGCGGCGGCTCGTCGTCCACGTCCGAGCCGGGGCCGGTGCCGCCCATGTCGGGGAAGCGGCCCGGCGGCAGGGGGTCGTCCTCGACCGGGAAGGCGAGGACATCGGTCGGGCCCGACTTGTCGAGGAAACGCTCGTTCAACGCTGCGATCGCGACCTCGTCGACGAACAGCACCGATACCTCGGCGTTCCCCTTGATGCCGCGGGACTCGAGGACCGCGCGGGCGAGCGAGCTCCAGCGCTCGAGGTCGACCGGGACCGCTGACTGTTCGTCGGCCGCGAAGACGTCAATCGCCATCGGGGGCAGGCTTCGGGCTGCGCTCCGCGTGCTCGTACGCGTCGATGATGTCGGCCACGATCTTGTGGCGCACCACGTCGCCCCGGGTGAGGTGCACGAACTCGAAGTTCTCGACCGAGCCGAGCACCTGCTCCAGCCCGACCAGCCCCGAGCGCCCGCCGGGCACGTCGATCTGGGTCACGTCGCCGGTCACGACGCACTTGGACCCGAAGCCGATCCTGGTCAAGAACATCTTCATCTGCTCGGGCGTCGTGTTCTGAGCCTCGTCCAAGATGATGAACGAGGAGTTGAGCGTGCGGCCGCGCATGAACGCGAGCGGCGCGACCTCGACCGTTCCCCGGTCCAGCAACCGCTGGGCCCCCTCGGGGTCGAGCAGGTCGTAGAGGGCGTCGTAGAGGGGCCGCAGGTACGGGTCGACCTTGGCCATGAGATCGCCGGGAAGGAACCCGAGCCGCTCGCCCGCCTCGACGGCCGGCCGGGTGAGGATGATGCGCTTCACCTGGCGGGACTGGAGCGCCTGGACGGCCAGGGCGACGGCCAGGTACGACTTGCCGGTCCCGGCCGGGCCGATCCCGACCGTCACGACGTTCCGCGCGATCGCGTCGGTGTAGCGCTTCTGGCCGGCCGAGCGCGGGCGGATCATCCGACCCTTGGCCGAGCGGAGCAGCTCCGCATTGAGCACCTCGGACGGGGACAGGTCCTCCCGCACCATGTCGACGGTGCGGGCCACCTTCTCGGCGTCGAGGCCCTGGCCGGACTGGAGCACCCGAACCAGCTCGTCGAAGAGCCGCACCACCCGGGTCGCGTCGGGCCCGTCGGCCGAGATGCGGTTGCCCTGCACGGCGATGCGGGTGCCGCCGAACGCGGTCTCGATGACCCGGAGCAGCTCGTCCTGCTGACCCAGCAACCCCGACATCAGGTGGTTGTGGGCGACCAACAGCTCGGCGTGGTCGGCGCCGTCGACGGCTTCGATGATGGCCCCGACCTCGCCGCTCGAGGTGCGCCCGGTCGTGCTCACCCGGGGGGCCAGCTCATCTGCCGACCGCCGATGACGTGCAGGTGCAGGTGCGGCACCGAGTTCGCGCTGTCGCGACCGACGTTGAAGACCAGCCGGTATCCGCGCTCTTCGCCGCCGATTCCCTCGGCCTCCGCGATCTCCCGGGCCGCCACGACCATGGCCGCGAGATCCTCTGCGTGTTCCGGGCCGACGCTCGACGCGTCCTCGACGTGCTGGCGCGGCACGACGAGGACGTGCACCGGGGCCGCCGGCGCGATGTCGCGGAAGGCCACGGTCCGCTCGCTCTCGTGCACGATCTCGGACGGGACCCGACCGGCCACGATCCCGCAAAAGAGGCAGTCATCCATCGGCTGCCACCCCCTTGCGCGAGGGATAGAGGTGCTCGAGCGTCCCGGGCTCGATGCGCCTGGACTCGATGAACCCGTCGACGTCGCTCTCCATCAACCGGATCACCCGCCCGAACCGGTAGGCGGTGAGCTCACCCTCGTCGATGAACCGGTACAGGCTGCGCAGCGTCACCCCGAGCCGGGTCGAGGCCTCCTTGGTACTCATCCATCGGACGCCCTGGGGCATCAAGATCCACCGTCCATTCGGTTCAAGCCTACGAGAACCGGCCGGCGGACCGTCACCTGTGGTGGTCGGCCGCGTCGGCGACGAGCGACGCCCGCAACCCGCCCAACAAGGTCCCCGCCGCCACCGCCGCCGTCTCGGCCCGCAGGACCCCGTCACCGAGCGTGACCCTAGCCAGACCCATGGCCCGCTCGGCGTCGCTCCAGCCCCCCTCGGGGCCGACGGCCACCGACGGGCGTTCGAGCGTCGGGGGGTCGCCGTCCTGATCGGCCAGGACGAGTTGGCCGCCACCAGCCCCCACCTCCTGCGCGAACGCCCCGAGGCCGAGTGGCTCGGCCACCTCGGGGAGCCAGGTCCGACGGCTCTGCGCGGCCGCCTCCCGGGCCACCCGGCGCAACCGCTCGAGCGCGTGCTCGGCTCGGTCGCCCGACCACCGCACCACCGAGCGGTCCGTCGCGAGCGGCACGATCCGGTCCACCCCGAGCTCGGTCAGCTTCTGGACCACCCACTCGGGCCGATCCCCCTTCGCCGGCGCGAAGCCGACCGTGAGCGCCGGCACCGGTCGCGGGTGCCGGGTCACCGCGGACGTGGGCTCGAGGAGCGGGCCGTCCCCGGTGAACGTGCAGACCGTCGACGCGCCGTGCCCGTCCGACGCGATCACGACCTCGCCGGGGGTCAGCCGCAACACGCGGGCCAGGTGGTGACGGTCTTCGGGGGTCAGCTCCGGCGCGGTCGGATCGGCGACGAACACCTGTGCGGCCGCCCGCGGCGGGACCGCCGCGCCCACGCTCAGCCGAAGACCGAACGGATGCGGGAGAACACGCCGTCGGTGCCCTCGAGGGAGCCGAGCTCCTCACCCCGCTCGGCGGCCAGCTGGACCAGCAGCTCCTGCTGCTTGGCGGTGAGCTCGGTCGGGGTGTCGACCACCACATGCACGTAGAGGTCCCCCCGACCGCGGCCACGCAGATGCGGGACACCGCCCCCCTTCAGCCGGATGACGTGGCCGCTCTGCGTCCCGGCGTCGACCGCGATGTCGGTCGGCTCGTCGAGGGTGTCGATGCTCACCTTGGCCCCGAGCGAGGCCTGGACCATCGCCACGTGCACCTGGGCGTGCACGTCGTCGCCCATCCGCTGGAACCGCTCGTCGGTTTCGACCTCCAGCTGGACGAAGAGCGACCCGTTCGGTCCGCCACGGGGCCCCGCCGGCCCCCGGTCGGCCAGCCGCAGGGTGGAGCCGTCCTCGACGCCCGCGGGGACGTCGACCGTGAAGGTCCGGTGGTCCATCCGTCGACCCTCGCCGCCGCAGCTCTCGCACGGCGACGGGGTGAGTTCGCCCAGGCCCTGGCAGCGGCCGCACGCGACCGACGTGACGACCTGGCCGAGCAGTGACTGGCGGATCCGGCGCGTCTCTCCGGCACCCTGGCAATCCGGGCAGGTGACGGCCTGGGTCCCGGGCCGCGCGCCCGATCCACCGCAGACCTCGCACCCGACCGGGAGCCGGACCGAGATCTCCTTCTCGGCACCGAACACCGACTCGATGAAGCTCAGGCGCAATCCGATCTCGGCGTCGGACCCGGGCATCGGGCCCCGACGGCCGCCGCGGGCGCCCATCGAGCCGAAGAACGCCTCGAAGATGTCGCTCAGCCCGGCTTCGAAGTCGAAGTTCATGCCGCCGGGGCCCTGGCCGAACACACCCTCGGGCCCATAGCGGTCGTAGCGGGCCCGCCGTTCCGGGTCGCGCAGGACCTCGTAGGCGAGGCTCACCTCCTTGAACCGCGACTCTGCGGCGGCGTCGCCGCCGTTCGCGTCGGGATGCAGCTCGCGTGCCTTGGCCCGATAGGCCCGCTTGATGTCGTCGTCGGTCGCATCGTGCGGGACGCCGAGCAGCGCATAGAGGTCGAGCCCGTCAGTCGCCGCCACGGGGGGGCCTCCGCTCGCCGTCGCGGGGGCTGTGCCCCCACGTCTCGTTCATCCGGTCGCTCAGCTCCGAGCTCACCAGGTGCGCCGCCGCCAATGCCTGGGGGTAGTTCATGCGGGTCGGACCGAGCAGGCCCACGGCACCGGTCTCGTTGTCCCCGATCGACACCGGCGCGACCACCACCGCACACGTGGCCAACGGCTCGAACCCGTGCTCGGTGCCGATGGCCACCGACAGACCTCGATCGAGCACGTCCCGCAGCAACGTGACGACGACCAACTGCTGTTCGAGGATGCTCAACACCGATCGCACGGTCTCGACCGCGTCGAACGACTCGGTGAGCCGGGACGGCCCGCCCATGAAAACGTGGTCGCCCTCTTCTGACACCGCCATCTCACCGAGCGCCTTCGACACCGCGCCGAGCAGGGGCGACCGCGGCCCGTCGATCTTCACCCGGTCCGCCGCGGCCGAGAGCTCGCCCCCGACCAGCGCCCGATGGAGCCGAGCGCTCGCATCGGTGAGGCCGTCCTCGTCAATCTCCTCGGCGGACTCGAGGGTCCGCTTCTCGACGGAACCGTCGGAGAGGACCACCACCAACAGGACGTGGCGCGGCGCCAGGCCGACCAGCTGGACAGAGCGCACCGCGGCCGATTCGTGCGACGGACTGATCACGACCGCCGCGTACGGGGTCAGCTCCGAGAGCAGGGTGGACGCGACTTCCAGCATCTCCTCCATCTCGCCGTGGACCCGGTCGAAGAACCGATGGACCCGTTGGCGCTGTCCCGACCCGAGCACCCCCGGGGGGGCCAGGTGGTCGACGAAGAACCGGTAGCCCTTGTCGGTCGGGATGCGGCCGGCACTGGTGTGGGGCTGGACGAGGTACCCGTCGCGCTCGAGGGCCACCATGTCGGAGCGGACCGTCGCAGACGACACATTGACCCCCGGCGCTCCCGCGACGTACGCCGACCCGACCGGGGTGGCGGTGCCGATGTACTCGGTCACCACGGCCTCCAAGATGGCGGCGCGGCGAGCCTCGAGCTCCGCCCGAGGTGGACGCTGCTCGGCGGCCGAGGGAGAGGGAAATTTCGAGGGCATTGATCTGGCAGTTGATTCTAGTGACTGCCAGTTTCTTTGGACGGAGGGCCAATTCCCCTGCCTGTGGCCGAGCGCCGGCCGACCCGGGCCGGCAGCAGTGTCTAGCCTCGGGCCCATGCACGACTCGGTGACCGTCCACATGCAGGCTCCCGCCGATCGCATCTTCGAGCTGGTGAGCGACGTCACGAGGATCGGCGAGTTCAGCCCCGAGACCTTCGAGGCGGAGTGGCTCGACGGCGCGACGGGCCCGGCGGTCGGCGCCCGGTTCAAGGGGCATGTGAAGCGCAACGGGCGGGGCCCGGTCTACTGGACGAACTGCAAGATCACCGCCTGTGACCCGGGCAAGGAGTTCACCTTCGCCGTCAGCGGGCCCGGCGACCGGGTGGTCAACAGCTGGTCGTATGCGTTGGAGCGGAAAGGCGACGGCACCGACGTCACTGAGTCGTTCCGGCTCGACGACAACCCGCTCCTGCGCATCTACTGGATGACGGCCGGGTGGCTCCGAGGGCCCGCCAATGTGCGCGGCATGCGGACCACGCTCGAGCGGATCAAGGCGGTCGTCGAGTCACCCGGTTCGTGACGGACGGATCGCCGAACTGACCCGATGTCGAGCCTCGCCGTCACCCTGTACGGCGTCTGCGCCGTCACGTTCATGATGGCCATGTACGCGCTCGAGGGTCGGAGCCGGCATTTCGTCCTCGCATTCGCGCTCGGTTGCCTCCTCTCCAGCGCCTACGGGTTCCTTTCCGGGGCGTGGCCGTTCGGGGCCGTCGAGATCGTCTGGTCCGCTATCGCGTTGCGCCGCTACGCCCAACCTTGCGCACGGGTGCACAGGGGGCGATCACCGGAGCGCTGATCGCGGAAAGCGGTCAGTCCTCCATGCGCAACGCCGAGATGAAGGCCTCCTGAGGGATCTCCACGCGGCCGATGTTCTTCATCCGCTTCTTCCCCTCCTTCTGGCGTTCGAGCAGCTTGCGCTTCCGGGTGATGTCGCCGCCGTAGCACTTGGCCAGCACGTCCTTGCGCTTGGCCTTGACCGTTTCCCGGGCGATGACCCGTCCGCCGACGGCGGCCTGGATGGGGACGTCGAAGAGCTGGCGCGGGATCATCTCGCGCAGCTTCTCGGTCATCCGGCGCCCGTAGTTGTCGGCCGCCGAGCGATGGACGATGGTCGAGAACGCATCGACCGGGACGTGGTTGATCAGCACCTCGACCCGGACCAGGTTGGCGGTCATGTAGTCCGACGGCTCGTAGTCGAGGCTCGCGTACCCCTTGGTCCGGCTCTTCAGCTGGTCGAAGAAGTCGACAACCACCTCGGCCAGCGGGATCCGGTAGACAAGCTCGACACGCTCCGGAGACAGGTACTCCATCTTCAACAGCTCGCCCCGGCGGAGCTGGCACAGCTCCATCACCGTCCCCGTGTACTCGCTCGGGGTGAGGATGGTGGCGCTCAGGATCGGCTCTTCGATGTGGTCGAGGCGGCTCGCGTCCGGCAGCTCGGTCGGGTTGTCGATGTCCATGACCGAACCGTCGGTGAGCGACACGCGGTAGGCGACCGACGGCGCGGTGGCGATGAGCGACAGGTTGAACTCGCGCTCGAGGCGTTCCCGGACGATCTCCATGTGCAACAGGCCGAGGAACCCGCACCGGAACCCGAAGCCGAGCGCGTGCGACGATTCGGGCTCGAAGGTGAAGCTGGCGTCGTTGAGCTTCAGCCGGTCGAGGGCGTCGCGAAGGTCGGGCAGCTGGTCGCCGTCGATCGGGTACAGGCCGCAGAACACCATGGGCTTCGGGTCCCGGTACCCCGGCAGGGCCTCGGGCGCCGGCCGTTCCGCCGAGGTGACGGTCTCACCCGACCGGGCGCTGCCCACGTCCTTGATGCCGGCGATCAGATAGCCGACCTCGCCGGGCCCGAGCTCGGCCACTGGGAGGATGGCCGGGGTCCGGATCCCGATCTCTTCGACGTCGTGGGTCGCGCCGACGTTCATGAACGACAGCCGGGACCCGGTCTTGATCACCCCGTCGACGACCCGGATCGAGCTCACCACCCCCCGGTACTGGTCGTAGGAGGAATCGAAGATGAGCGCTCGCGTCGGCGCGTCGCGCACCCCGACGGGCGCCGGCACCCGGTCGACCACCGCGTCGAGCAGCTCCGCTACCCCTTCGCCGGTCTTGGCCGAGATCCGCAGGATCTCATCGGCCGCGATCCCGAGCACCTGTTCGATCTCGGCGGCGCAGCGCTCCGGGTCGGCCGCCGGCAGGTCGATCTTGTTGAGCGCGGCAACGATCTCGAGGTCGTGCTCCATGGCCTGGTAACAGGTCGCGAGGGTCTGGGCCTGGATGCCCTGGGAGGCGTCGACCAGCAGGACGGCGCCCTCGCAGGCGGCCAGCGACCGGCTCACCTCGTATCCGAAGTCGACGTGGCCGGGCGTGTCGATCAGGTGCAGGACGTGGTCGCGGTAGTAGACGCGCACGTTCTGGGCCTTGATGGTGATGCCTCGTTCGCGCTCGATGTCCATCGAGTCGAGGTACTGCTCGCGCATGAATCGGGGGTCGACGGCACCGGTCAGCTCGAGGATGCGGTCCGAGAGGGTGGACTTCCCGTGATCGACGTGGCTGATGATCGAGAAGTTTCGGATTCGCTCCGTCGCGACCGATCCGTGTTGCGATGCGGAGGTCACGGTCCAGCCATCGTACCGGTGGGTGGCGGTCGTCCCGGATGAGGCGGTGCCCCGGTGCACCCGGCGCAGGCACAACGGGAGAGCCGTTCGGTAAGGTCGGCCGGCGCCCGCGACGAGGAGTTGCCGTGACCGTCGCACCCGACCAGAACCGAGACGAGGTGAGGGCCGAGGTCCGCGCGTGGTTGGCCGAGCACTGGGATCCCGGCATCGACGCCCGGGAATGGCGGGGATTGAGCGTCGACGCCGGGTGGGCCTGCCCGAGCTGGCCCGAGGCCTGGTACGGCCGGGGCCTCGATCGGGCGCTGTCGAGCGTGGTCGTCGAGGAGTTCACCAGGGTCGGTGCACCGGCGGGCGGTCTGGACGCGACCCCCTCGCATCTGCCGATCGAGCTCCACATCGGCGGCAACGTGATCGTGACCCTGGCCCGCGACAGCCTGAAGCGGAGGATGCTCCGCCCCATCCTGATGGGAGAGCTTCGAGGCTGTCTTCTCTATAGCGAGCCCGGCGCCGGCTCCGACCTGGCGGCGCTCCAGACCCGGGCCGAGCGCGACGGCGACGAGTGGGTGGTCAACGGGCAGAAGGTCTGGACCACTGCGGGCTTCGGGGCCGACTTCGGCCTGCTGATCGCGCGGACGGACTGGGACCAGCCCAAGCACAGCGGCATCAGCTACTTCATCCTCCCCATGCACCAGCCCGGGGTGGAGGTCCGCCCGATCAAGCAGATGACCGGGGAGGCGCACTTCAACGAGGTCTTCCTGACCGACGCTCGGACCCCGGCCGACCACCTCATCGGCGAGCTCAACGACGGGTGGCGGGTGCTCCGAACCGCGCTTGCGCACGAGCGGGTGGTCATGGGGTCCGCCCGCGGGCCGGGCGTCGACGACCGCCGGCTGCCGGTTGGGGCCACGGTCGACCTGATCGAGCTGGCCCGCCGGGTCGGGAAGAACGGCGACCCCCTGGTGCGCCAGGCCCTCGCCGAGCTCTATGCGCTCCGCCGTGTCATCACCTGGAACGCCGAGCGTGCCGCGGTGGCGGCCGGGCAGGGGAGCTTCTCGCCTGCGGCCTCGCTCGGGAAGCTGGCCATGTCGGAGGTCCTGCATCGGTCGGCCGGGGTGGCGTCAGCGCTGCTCGGGCCGGGCGGAACCCTCTATGGCCCCACCGAGCCGGATGCCTACTCGTCCAACACCAGCCTCATGATGGCGTTCATGAACTCGATCGGCGGAGGCTCGGACCAGATCCAACGCAACATCATCGGCGAGCGCATCTTGGGCCTGCCGAAGGACGCCGCCACCGATCGCGACGTGCCGTTCCGCGACGTCCCGAAGGCGGCCGCCCGGCGCGAGTTTGGCAGTGCCAGGGCCGAGCACCGTGAGGCCACCGCGGTCGAGGACCGAGCCACGTCGTGAGCACCGACGATCCCGACGCCGGCGGGTCCGATCTCCCGGGGACAACCGCCGACGCCCCGATCGCGCCCCGGCGCGGCCCCAAGCACGCGAGCACGCGGCGCTCCCGGCGGCGGGCGCGGGCGCGGGCCCGGAAGCACCCGTGGCTCCGCCGGGTGCTGCTCACGCTCTCGCTCGTCCTCGTCGTGTTGGTCGCTGCCGTCGGGGGCTACGCCTATTACCTGAACGGCCGGGTGCACCGGATCACCGTGTTGCACTTCAAGCCGGCCCCGAAGAAGGGGGCCGACGTCGGGACCGAGAACATCCTCATGGTCGGGTCCACGTCCCGGTGCGCGCTCACCGTCCAGAACCCGGCCTACGGGCTGTGCTCGGAGGGGGTCACCGGGGTGAACAGCGACGTGATCATGGTTCTGCACCTCAACCCGTCGATGCGCACCGTAAGCGTGCTGTCCATCCCGCGCGACCTCTTCATCCCGAACGCACGCGAGACGGGTGCCAACAAGATCGATGCGGCGCTCTACGAGGGGCCGAGCCAGCTCGTCGCCGCCATCCAGGAGGACTTCGGCATCCCGATCCAGCACTACGTCGAGCTCAACTTCGACACGTTCGCGGACGTGGTCAACGCGTTGGGCGGCGTGAGCATGTACTTCCCCGAGCCGGTGTTCGACGCCTACTCGGGCCTCGACGTCACTTCCACCGGCTGCATCCACCTGAACGGGGTCGAGGCGCTCCAGGTCGTCCGCGCCCGACACCTCCAGTACCGGGCCCCTGGGATCACCACATCGGACCCCTACTACTGGCCCCAGGAGGGCGAGAGCGACCTCGCGCGCATCCGGCGAGACCACGAGTTCCTGCGGGTACTGGCCTCGGCTGTCGCCGCCCAGGGCCTCGGCAACCCGATCACCGATCTCGAGATCGTCTCGAGCGTCGCCCCCGACCTGACCGTCGACAGCACGCTTTCCACGCCCAACATGGCCAACCTCGTGATCACGTACCACGGCATCAACCCGTTCGACGCGCCCGAGCTGACGGTGCCGGTCATGGAGAGCGACATCAACCAGTACGACTACGAGGGCGGCGCGTACGGCAACGTGGAGTTCCCGACCGAGCCCCAGGACTTCGACGTCATCGACCAGTTTCTCGGTGTCGGAGCAACCTCCAACACCTTGAACGGCGAACCGCTCCCGAGCCCGGGCTCGGTG
>PMOQ01000077.1 GCA_003161255.1 Acidimicrobiaceae bacterium
TGGTGGTTCATCACCATGGAGCGGTCCTGCCAGGCCCAGCTGCTGGCGTCGGCGGCCGGCAAGACCGTGCACATCGACCCCGACCAGGCCAAGCTCACCCACTCCCAGGTCGGCCACCCCTTGGCCGGGCGGTTCAACTTCAAGCCGCTGTTCGACCGGATCGTCCGGGCCCAGCCCGACCTGTTGGACTGAACCGGCCGAGGGGCCGGTTCACTCTGGGCTTGCGGAGTCCCCCGCTCCTCCCCGCCTGACCGCCTCGTCCCGTGATGGTGGCCGTTCGTTCCAACGAATCCACCGTCGCAATCCCGGTTGCGGAGGGGTGCGCTTCAGACGCCCCTTGGCCCAGCCCAACCCGCCGATTGGGGGTCAGCTGATCGGCTGCGCCCGGTCCTTCGCCTCGAAGAGCTCTTCGATCGCATCGGCGGACATCGGGCGGGCGAACAAGAAGCCTTGGCCGCTATCGCATTGTTCTGCCCGAATCACCGAGAGCTGTGAGTTGTCCTCGATTCCCTCGGCGATGGTTTCGATCTTCAACGCCTTGCCGAGTTGGACAAACGTCTGAATCAGTGCCCTTCCCTCCAGGGATTGAGAGACATCGGTGATGAATGCTCGGTCGATCTTGATGGCGTCCACCGGGAATTGCCTCAGGTAGGCGAGCGAAGAGTGTCCGGTGCCGAAGTCGTCGATGGCTATGCGAACACCGATGTTCTTCAGCTCTTGCAGTTGCCGGAGCGCCTCGTCGGTGTCTCGCATCAGAACGGTCTCGGTGATCTCGATCGTGATGAGGTCCGGATCGATGGAATAGTGAGCGAGGGCAGCGGCGACGTGACCAATAAGGGTTCGTCCCTCGAGCTGGCGGGCCGAGACGTTGACCGAGACGTTGATGCCCTGGTTTCGATCCAGCCAGACGCGACTCTGGCGACAGGCTTCGTCGAGCACCCAGGCCCCGACCTCGTGGATCAAGCCGGTCTCCTCGAGAACCGGAATGAAATCGTCGGGGACAATGATTCCCTTGGTGGGATGGTTCCACCGGATCAGGGCCTCCACTCCCAGGAGATCCATCGTTTCGAGATCGAATATGGGCTGGTACACGAGGAAATATTGCGAATCGGCCAGAGCCAGTCGGATATCGGTTTCCAGCTCATGGTGGGTCTGGATCGCCTCTCTCATGCTCGGCTCGAACACGATCGAACACTTCTTGCCCGCCGCCTTCGCCGCGTAGAGGGCAATGTCCGCATCACGCAGGAGGTCCGGCGCGCTCTCGCTTCGACCGATCGCAATGCCGATGCTCGCCGAGATCGAGATGGGCAACTTGCCCTCTCCGCTTACGTAGAACGGCAGCGAAAGGCAACCGATGAGTCGTTCTGCCACCATCTCGGGGCCGGCCGACAGCGCCGCACAGTCCGTCAACACGACGAACTCGTCCCCCCCGAGTCTGCCCACCGTGTCGGTTTCCCGGACGACGGCGGTGAAGCGAGTGGCCACCGCTCGCAGGATCTGGTCGCCCACCTGGTGGCCGAGGGTGTCGTTCACATCCTTGAACCCGTCGAGGTCGACGAACATGAGAGCGATATCGGTCGAGTTGCGGTGCGCCCGGGCCAACATCTGCTCGGCCCGGTCCAAGACCAAGAGGCGATTTGGCAATCCCGTCAGGTGATCGTGGAGGGCTTGGTGACGGATCTCGCCAACCAGGTTTACGTTGGTGATGGCGATCGCGGCCTGACCGGCCAAGCCCCGGAGCCGCAACTCGAGATCGGCCGAGGACTGCAGGCGTTCGGGCCGCTCGGTCACGTCGACGTTGATCCACCCCAAGAACTGGTCGTCCATCTTGATGGGAAAGCTGGCGCCGAGGAGCGATCCGCTCTCCCGGCGCAGGGCGGCCGTCGGATCGTAGCCGTCGCTGGTTTGCGATCGAAACGAGAGGTCGGCCGTCCGATCGCTCAGCTCGGGGATCGACAGCGTCAGCTCGCGAAACCCGGCTTCGATCTCGGGTTCGTAGCCGAACACTGCGGCCGGCCGAGCGGTCACTCCCGTTTCCTCGACCAAGGTCACGACCGCGCGGTCGCAATCGACCACCAATGGCACCGCTCGCACCAACTCTTCGGCCAGGTCTTCGATCCCCTGCGCATGGACGAGAGAATTCGACAGGTCCAAGAGAGCCGTCGCCGTGGTGGCCTGACGGCGAGCGTCATCGACGGCCGACGCCGAATCGAGCGCGACCGCGGCCAACTTCGAATACGCCTCCAGGCTCGGAATGTCCTGGGGATAGAAGGCCACGTCGGGTGGGCGGATCGCGACCAGATGGCCATAGTCGCACCGGTCGGACGACACCATGACCGCGAGGACGTTCGGACCGAGATCCGTCTGACCCTCCACCAGATCGATGTACGAGGCCGCGTTCTCCTGATCGATGCCGTCGCAGTACATGTGGCGCTGCGTCGTCGTCGGGTCGACGATGGCCAAGACGTATGAGGAGGCCTGCACCGCCCGGGCCGCCGCGGCCACGATCCGAGGCAGCACGTACTCGATCCCCTGCCCGAAGACGAGATCCTGCAGTGTGGTCTGCAGTCCCTCGAGGCGAGCCTCGGCCAACTGGGCCCGGTACCGGTCTTGGTCGGCCGAACCGTCTTTCTCGTCCTGCTCTTCCCAGCGGATCCGGCGCACGCAGGCGTCGGCCCCGTGGCACTGACAGCTTTCATCCACGGTGAACGTCGACCGATAGCCGAAGATCCGCGGCACCGCCGGCAGCATGGCCAGGGAAAACCGACAGAACTCGGGGAACGGTTCGTAGCCGTCCTCCAGGCTCATCGTGGCGGTCCACTCGGTCGGACCCGTTTCCGTTATGTCCATACGCACGACGGGGGCGAAGGCCGAGGACATGTTCCCCATCTCCGCCATCGCGACCCCCGGCGAGCCGAACGACAGGATCATGTCGGCGGCACCCGGATAGTCGGCCACGTCGACCGCCTGGCGTCCGGCCGCCTCGAGCGCCTCGAGGCCAAGCACCTGGTTGGTCGCCTCGAGCAGTCGGCGGAGCTGCCGATAGGTGCTCCAGACGCTCGGGTCGACGATCTGGCCGACCGGCCGGGTCTCGCCGGCTATTGCCAACACCTGGTCCAGCGTGCCCGCCGGCGCCCGGTCGCGCAGGTACGCGATCAAGAGACCGACGTAGGTCCCCGCGAACTCCCTGCCGCCGTATCGCCCGCTGTCTGGCATGCCGCCGCCTTACGAGGGGCCGACCATCGATGGCTCAGTGGGAAGGCGAGTGGCTGCTGCGCACCCCCGCCCACGCCCCTTGGCCATGGACCCGTTCGACAATCTGGTGCTCCCGACCCGCCCGGACATGGTATGACCGAGCACTTCGCCGGACGCGGATGCTCTCGCCCGAAAGCGGCGCCGGGTCAGGCTCCCGGGAGCGGGCAGCGAGGCCAAGGTGGTGGTCGAAGAGCTCCGGGTGTACCGGGTCAAGATCGCGGCCAACGGCCCCGACCCCTGCGAGAAGACGGGGTCAGCCCGGGGCGTGCACCAACTCATCCATGTTGGCGAAGTAGAAGCGCTCCTGGTCGGCCGCAGAGGTGGTGACGAGGGCCTCCTCGAACTTGGCCAGCGGGTTCTTGCCCCCCTCTGGATGTGGATAGTCGGTCGAGAACATGAACAGCTCGGCACCGGCCTGCTCGATCATCCAGCCCAGCGGCTCGCCGGGAAACGGCGTGAACTTGAGGTGCGCTCGGACGTAGTCCGATGGGAGGTTCTCGAGCCGGCGCAACGGCTCTTCGGTCCGGCGGAAGGCGCGTTGGCCGTAGTCGAGGTGCCGCATCCACGACACCACCCATCCGGCACCCTGCTCGATGCAGCCGCCCCGGAGCTTCGAGAACCGGTCGAACAGGCCGTCGAAGATGAGCGCGCCGAGGAACATCTCGGGCGAGTGATGGATGGCGAGGAAGTCCTTGGATCGGATGTTCTCGCCGCCGCCCAGGTGGTCGGTGACCGGCATGTCGTTGTTGTGGAACGCCGGGTCGAGCAGGCGCCCTCCCCCGCCCACGTGGAGCACGAAGGGCACCCCGGACTCGTTGAGGACGTCCCAGAACCCGTCGAGGTCCGGATGGGTCGGCGAACGCTCGCCGGCGGCGGTCGACGGGACCATCACCGCCGCGCACCCCCCATCGACCGCCTCGGTCACCAGTTCCCGGGCCCGCTCGGGATCGACCAGGGGGACGTAGCCGACCGGCAGGAGGCGCGGGTCGCCCGAGCAGAAGTCCACCATGGCCCGATTCTGTGCCGCGCTGCCGGCGTAGAGCCGATCGGTGTCCCGGCCGGCGAACATCGACGTGGCGAAGGTCGCGAACACGAGCTGGCCCTGGACCCCCAGCAGGTCGAGCACGCGGCTGCGCTCCGCGGGGTCGAACGCCCCCATGGCGGTCCAGCCCTTGTCCTCCAAGAGCCGCTCCTCGGCCAGCGTCGCCACGGCGGCATCGCCCCGCCGCGTCTCGGCCCGGGAGACTGCGTTCGCGAGCACCGGCGCGAGGGCGTCCATCCCCCGCCGCCGCAGTCGGTCCCGGTAGGCCGGGTCGATGAAGTCGTCGAGGAAGTCGGCGAGCTCCATCACGTGGCTGTCGGCATCGAGGACTCGGCGGTCCCCCACATAGGTCGTCATGGACCCCCCTCGGGCTCTTAGTGACGCTTTGTCACTTGCTTCCAGCAGATTGCCACGCCTCTGCGCCGGGCACAAGGCCGACTAGGTCGGGGCGTCGATGCCGAGGCCGCCCGAGACCATGCGGACGTAGACCTCTTCGAGCAGCACGGCGTTCGCCTCGGTCGGGCGGCGGCGCCACTGGGCCACCAGGGGGTCGATCGCCCCGAGCAGGAGCACCGTCGCTGCAGTGGCCTGCGCCGGTTCGACACCGAGCTCGCGCACGGCGCGGGCCGCGAAGGCACGCACCGTCGTCACGTCGCGGTTGCGCTGCTCTCTTCGAAGGTCGCGGTTGTTGGTGCCGGCCGAGCGGAGCGCTGCGAACACGTCGTCGCGGCTCGCGGTGGTGGCCCGCAATGAGGCCCGGACGAGGGCCCGGTACATCCCGACGACCGACGTCGCCGCGGCCACCTCGGCGGCCAGCTCGTCATGCAGGGTGCCGGCCTCCCGGCGGTAGGCCGCCGCGAGCAGGTCGTTGCGGTTGGCGAAGTGCTGGTAGACGAGGGCCCTGCTCACCCCGGCCCCCTCGGCCACCGACTCCATCGTGACCTCGTCCAGGCGCCCGGCCTCGATGAGCGCGACCACGGCGTCGATCAGCAGGTCGCGTCGGGCCTCACGGCTGACCCGACGGGCGGTGGGGGTCTGCTCGGGCACGGCCGGTTCGCCCTGGGCGCGGCTCAGCGCCGGGCGTCGAACGTCGGGATGAGCGTGCGCGCCGCGCGCGCCTCGTCGACCCGCCGCACCGGGGTCGTGCGCGGGCTCTCGGAGAGCCGGCCGCCCTCGGCCCTCGCGGCCACCCGCTCCAACGCATCGGCCAGCGCGACCAGGGTCTCGTAGCTCTCGGTCTCGGTCGGTTCGACCATCAGCGCGTCGTCGACGATGAGCGGGAAGGCGACGGTCGGCGGGTGGAAGCCCTCCTCGATGAGGCCCTTGGCCACGTCGTGGGCCGATGCGCCGGTGCGCTTGTGCAGCGCGGCGGCAGAGAACACCACCTCGTGCATGCACGGGCGGTCGAAGGGGACATCGAAGGTCCCGTGCAGCCGGGTGCGGATCCAGTTGGCATTGAGCACCGCCCGCTCGGCCACCCGCAGCAGCCCGTCGCCGCCGTGGACCTCGATGTAGGCGAGGGCGCGGGCGAGCACCAGCGCATTACCGTGCCAGCCGTGCACGCGGCCGATCGAGCGGGCCGGGGTCGCCCACCCGAACGAGGGGCCGTCGGCGTCGCCGAGCCGGACCGGGCGGGGACCGGGGAGGAACTCGGCCAGATGCGGCCCCACCGCGACCGGGCCGGCACCGGGGCCCCCGCCGCCGTGGGGGGTGGCGAAGGTCTTGTGCAGGTTCAGGTGCACGATGTCGAAGCCCATGTCGCCGGGCCGGACCACCCCCAGGATCGCGTTGAGGTTGGCGCCGTCGTAGTACA
>PMOQ01000033.1 GCA_003161255.1 Acidimicrobiaceae bacterium
GCACCGGCACGACCGGCACCGGCACGACCGGCACCGAGACCGGATCGCTGGTGAGCATCACCGCCCCCATTGACGCCAACAGCACCGGAACGTCGACTGGCTCGATGACATCCACCCTGCCGATCGCGATCACGGTCGACCAGGGATCAGGGTCATCGCTGCCCTCGACCGGAACCAGGCCGCTGGTGACCGTCACGGCTCCAATCAACGGCGACGCCGTGACCGGCACCCCGGCCACGGACACCACAGCGACATCTCCGCTGGACGTCGTCGTAGGCCAGGGCACCAACTCCAACGCCGGAGGTTCGTTGGTCGACGTGAACACGCCTGTGAACGCGGATGCCAGCACAGTCGGCACGACCGGCAGCGGACTGACGTCCCTTCCGCTGATCAACGTCGGCCAGGACTCCGCTCCTATGAGCGGCGCCTCAGGCACGGGTTCGTTGGTCGACGTGAACACCCCTGTGAACGCGAATGGCGCCACGGCCGGCACCCCGGTCGCGACAGGAGTCAGCTCCATTCCGTTGATCAACATCGGCCAGGACACCGCTCCCTTGAGCGGCGCCTCCGGCACGGGTTCGTTGGTGAGCATCAACACCGCTTCTGCTCCCACCAGCGGGCCGATTGCAACGCCCGGCACCTCCGCGGTGTCGTGACCAGCGTCAGCTGATCGATAGGGAGACGCGCTGCCAGCACGGCGCGTCGGTGGGACCCGCCTCCACAGGTGGGGGCGGGTCCCACCCACCTCCCACACCAGTGCCGGGTGACATGACCACCCTTCGCGCGCAACAATGTCCCCTGTGGCTACGACGAGGTCTCCAGTGACCGAACGCATCGAGACAGAAGACCAAGACGAGGTGGACTCCTCCTCCTACGCACGTGCCGTCGGCCTATGCCTTCGCCGAGCCCGTCAACAGCTCCGGCTGTCACTCCAAGCGGTCGAGACGATGTCACGACAGGAGTTCAAGGCATCCGTTCTCGGCGCCTACGAGCGGGGCGAGCGCTCCATCTCGGTGCCGCGGCTCCAGCGGCTGGCGATCCTCTACGACGTACCCGTCGACCTCCTGTTGCCCGAACCCGAACGCAAGCACGTCGCCGACGTGGATGGCGCCTCCTCCAATCCGGGTGCCGCCGCGGCGGCCCTGGACGCACAGATCGAGTCGATCGGTGGGCCCGAGCGAGAGCTTCTCCGCCGATTCATTCGGATGATCCAGGCCCAGCGAAAAGAGAGTGGGTCGTCGATGTCCATCCGTTCCGAGGACGTCCGCGCGATCGAACTGCTTCTCGGGTCGTCGGGGCGCGGCGGCGGAGCCGACGGGCGTCGGGGCACCTGACCCGCCCTTGCCTCAGAGGGCGGCGAGCACCGACTCCGCCGAGCTCACATCGAGCCCCGGCTTCTGTTCGACGAAGATCGACGTGACAACGCCATCCTCGAGGATCGCCGCGTAGCGCTGCGAGCGCGTCCCGAGGCCGAATCCGCTCCCGTCGAGCTCGAGCCCGACGGCGCGTGTGAAGTCCCCGTTGCCGTCGGCCAGCATCATCACCCGGTCACCCACCTCTTGATCCCGTCCCCACGCACCCATCACGAACGGGTCGTTCACCGACAGGCAGGCGATGGAGTCGACGCCCTTCGCCCGGATGTCGTCGGCCCGCATCACGAAACCGGGGAGGTGGTGGTCCGAACAGGTGGGAGTGAACGCCCCCGGGACCGCGAAGACCACGACCTTGCCCTTGCCCAACGCATCAGTCGAGGAGATCGGCCTCGGGCCGTCCTTCGTCATGGTCATGAGCTGGACATCGGGGATGCTGTCACCGACCGCGATCGCCATTCACTGTCTCCTTCTCGGGTTTCTCCGAGCATTGACCACCAGTCGCAACCCCCGCCAGTCCGGACAACCTCGCCTGGGCCGTCGGAGTCGGGCCGTTCCGGCCTCATATGATCGATCTTCGAACGGGCTCAGCCCGTCGCCGGACACGCCGACCGCCAACCCGGTTCGGAGTCCGCACCCAGGAGGTCGATCGGCGATGAACGGAGCCCAGTCACTCGTTCGGACACTCGTCGACTGCGGGGTCGACGTGTGCTTCATGAACCCGGGCACCTCCGAGATGCATTTCGTGGCCACGCTGGATGCGGTGCCCGAGATGCGAGGCATGTTGGCCCTGTTCGAAGGAGTCGTCACGGGAGCCGCGGACGGCTATGGGCGCATGGCCGGAGCCCCCGCCGCCACCCTCTTGCACCTCGGGCCCGGCCTGGGCAACGGGCTGGCCAACCTGCACAACGCACGCCGCGCCAGGACGCCCATCGTCAATGTCGTGGGCGATCACGCCACCTATCACAAGAAGTTCGATGCCCCTCTCGAATCGGACATCGAGGGGGTGGCCCGCAACGTCTCGCCGGGTTTCGTGCGGTGGGGCTCATATCCCGAGACGCTCGGAGTCGACGCGGCCGACGCGGTCCGGGCCGCACTCGGACCCCCGGGGCAGGTCGCCACGCTGGTCGTGCCGGCCGACGTGTCCTGGGGTCCGGGCGGCATCGTCGCAGCGCCGCCCCCGCCACCGAGGCACGAGGCACTCGACGCGCCGAGGGTGGCGATGGTCGCGGACGTCCTCCGCAGCGGTGAGCCCACCGCGCTCCTCCTCGGCAACGCCGCCCTCGGGACGGCTGCGCTGGTGGCCGCCAGCAGCATCGCCAACACGGTCGACGCCAAGCTCTTCTGCGAGACCTTCCCGCCACGGGTCGCGCGAGGGGCCGGGATCCCCGAGATCGAACGAATCGCGTACCTGGGCGAGATGGCGGTCGCGCAGCTCGAAGGCATCCGGCACCTCGTCCTGGTCGACGCCAAGGCTCCCGTCAGCTTCTTCGCCTACCCCGAGCGGCCCAGTTGGCTGGTGCCCGAGAGCTGCGAGATCCACGTGCTGGCGGGCCCGGTCGATGACGCGACGACGACCCTCGAGGCGCTGGCCGCGGAAGTGGGCGCCCGGCCGGACGCGGCCCGATTGGCCGGCAGCTCCCGACCGGACCTCCCGACGGGCGAACTCAACATCCGCGCCGTCGCAGCCGCAGTGGGCGCGTTGCTGCCCGAGGGAGCCATCGTCTCGGACGAGGGCAACACCTCGGGGCTCTTCGCCTCGCCGATGACCGCCGGCTGCCCGCCCCACGACTGGCTCTTCTTGACCGGCGGGGCGATCGGCCAGGGCCTTCCGGTGGCGGTGGGCGCGGCCACGGCGTGCCCAGGCCGACGGGTTGTCTCGCTCCAGGCCGACGGGAGTGCCCTCTACACCCTGCAGTCCTGGTGGACCATGGCCCGCTACGGCCTCGACGTCACCACGGTCCTGTTCAACAACCACTCCTACGCGATCTTGAACATGGAGCTCCAGCGCGTCGGGACAGAGGGGGCCGGGGACCGGGCCCGCGAGATGCTCGACCTGTCCAACCCCGACATCGACTTCGCGTCCCTTGCCCGAGGCCTGGGTCTGACCGCGTGGCGGTCTCGGACCGCCGAGGAGTTCTCACGCCATCTCGCGACCGCGCTGAGCACGCCCGGGCCGAGCTTGGTCGAGGCCATCCTGCCGGCGCGCGGTTAGCGAGGATCACCGCACCACCACGATGTGCAAGGACCGGCGCGGTCCCCGCCAGGGGTCGCGTGCTAGCTCTTGCGGACCCTCGCGGAGAGCGACAGGGCCAACTTCGGCGCCGCCGCCACGATTGCCGCAATCAGGCCGATAAACGCACCGAAGCGCCACCCTGCACCGCTCTTGTCGAGGAATCCGATCACCACCATGACGAGGTTGATGATGTTGATCACCGTCAGGAACATCTCGTGCGGGACCGGCAACCGGCTCCGCAGCTCGGGCATGCCCGCAATGCCGACCAGATAGGCCAGCTCGACCAGGCACAGGATCAGCGGGATGTACATGTAGCCGTGGACGAGGGCGTCGCCGGTCACGCTGATCGGGCCGATCGAGACGCCGTACCAGGCCAGGAAGAGCGAGATGAACAGCACCAGGCTGGCCACCCCGGATACGAGGTCGGTCGGCGACCACCGGGTCCTGTCGAACTTAAACGGAGGCAGGGACGACGCAGGAGCCGCAGCCGGGGCTGCGGCGGTGGGGGGCGGAGTCGCCGTTGCCACCGCCTGCCCACAGTTCGGGCACGACACATCGGACGCGCTGAGTTCTCGACCGCAGGACGAGCAGTTCACGTTGGGGCCCCCCTCTTCGCCAGACGGGAGTGTAGCCAGTCGGAGCCTCGGTGTCCCGGTTGATCCCGGAGCCATTCGGGGCGCCGACGCGCCCTTCCCCCGGCGGTTCGCCTACCTCGAAACGTCGAGCGGCTCGGGTCGGCCCACCGCGGTCTCTTGACCCCCATCGGCGACCGCCAACCGGGACCGGCGGCCGGGGATGGCCGTGAACGGGTCGGCCCATTGGGCCAGCAGGGTGGCGACGTGGCCCGGGCTCACGCCCGTTTGCTCGACCGGAACGGGTCGGCCAGCGAGACCGGTCGCTCCGACCTGTGCCGCCCGGCACCGGGAACACCGCGCGGCCGGTCACGACGTCCCAGACGGTGGGCGGTCAGGGCCTGGAACGCAATGGACCCCTGGCTGGTGTACAGGGTCGCTGTGTAGGGCGCGGCCGCTTCTACCGGATTGAAGACCGGAAGCCCCTGGAAGCGGTCCGCCGGCACGGCCGGGGTGTAGACGCACGACGAGGCTGGCTGCACGCTGGAGTTCGACGATCCCGGTGCCACGGGACCCGCCTGTCCCGTTCGCACGGAGTTTGGCGTCAATGTCGATTGTTGTGGCGAACTTGCACTTGCTGTAGAGACTAGGAGGGCGACACGGCGATGACCGCCGCTTGCGCCGCATTGCGGGTTCCTCCCAAGGGTCAGATTGCTTGTCACCTCCGGGAAGTATGCCAATCTCGGGAGCCGAGCCGGTTTGCCACGGTCAACTTTCCGATGAGCCGCCGTTGGTAAGCCCGAGTCTCCCGCCTGGCTAACCGACCCGCGGGGGCATGCCGCGGTCTGGCTCAGCCCGAGGACGCGGCTCGGCGGAGCAGTTCGTCGGCCCGGGCGAACTCTGCCACGACCTCTGCGGCCGTCTGTTCCTTGGACACCAGCCCCACACCCTGGCCGCCATAGATGTACGCGGTGTCGAAGTCCTCGGCTCGTCGGGCCGTGCTGAGCTCGTCGGCCGCGCTCTGGTCGGCCTGAAGGGCCTCGTAGTGGTCGACCCAGCGGTCGAAGAACGGGTTGCGAAGAGCTCGACCCCCGTATTGCGGTGGCCAATCGAGTCGTTGCGCGACGTCGAAGACCCGCCCATAGGCGGTATCCGTCTCGCTCGCTGCGAAGATGCGTGCCCTCGCGGCCGCAGAGGATTCGGCCTCACTGCAAGCCAAGAAAGCTGTGCCGACCCAGGCCCCGCACGCACCGGCCGCCAGCACTGCGGCCAGACCGCCCGCTCGGGCGATGCCGCCGGCCGCCAGCACCGGAAGTGCCACGGCGTCGAGCACCGCCTGGAGGAGGACCAGGGTGCCGACATCGTCGCGCCCGTGCCCTCCCCCTTCGCCGCCCCGGGAGACGATGAAGTCGACGCCGGCCTGTTCGGCCGCCCGTGCCTCGTCCACGGTGGCGATCTGGGTCGTCACGGCGATGCCGGCTTCTTGAAGCGGGCCGACGTGGGGTTCGTAGGGGCCGAAGCTGACCGAGACCAGGGCCGGGCGGGCTTCGATGGTCGCCTGCAGCTGGTCCATGTTCCCGGGCAGGGACCACCCCATCAGGCCCACCCCGAACGCCCGGCCCGGTTCCGAAGCGACTGCGCACTCCGTCGCGATCCACTCTCCCGAAGCGAATGGGCCGACTCCGATCGTGCCGATGCCGCCGGCGGCCGATACCGCCGCCGCGAGCCGCCCGTGCCCGACGCCCGCCATCGGGGCACCGACCACCCGCGTGGTCACACCGAACCGTTCGATCAACCATCGGTGATCGGCCACTCGTCCTCCTCTGCTCCAGGCGCCCAATCGAGGTCTTCTTTGGGACCATAGGCTCCGGGCGTGGCCGGTTCCGATGCGAGGACCTGACCGGCTCTCCAATCGCGAGGCCCGGTGGCTCGCACTGGCGGCCCAAGGATTGGCGATCCCCCGGCCAGCGGCTGCGAAACGGCCCGGGGTGGCACGACTGCGGCGACTGGTCGACGAGCTGGGCACCATCCAACTCGACGCCGTCAACGTGGTGGCGCGCACCCAGTTCCTGGTGCCGTTCAGCCGGGTCGGTGCGTACGACCCGGCACACCTGCGCAGCCTCACCGGCCCGGGAGCCCCATGGTTCGAGTACTGGGGCCACGCGGCCTCGCTGATGTCCACCGACCTCTACCCGCTGTTCCGTCCGAGCATGAAGCTGCGGTCGTGGGACCAGGTCGAAAACGACGCCGCCGGGCGGCGGCGGGCGGCGTGGCGCAACGATCACGCCGACTACCTCCGAGCCGTGCTGCGCGACGTGACCGAGAACGGCCCGCTGACGGCGGGTCAACTCTCCGACCCCCGCCGCCGCGACGGGGAGTGGTGGGATCGGCGCAGCGACGGCCGACGGGCCATGGAGGTCCTGTTCGGAGACGGCGAGCTGGCCGCCTGGCGCAGTGCCGGCTTCGAGCGGGTCTACGACCTCACCGAGCGAGTCATCCCGACCGAAGCCCTTGCCCGACCGGTGCCGACGATCGAGGAGGCCCAGCGCGAGCTGATCGTGATCGCCGCCCGGTGCTTGGGAGTCGCGACCGCCCCCGACCTCGCCGACTACTTCTGGATCCGGCCGAAGCCGGCGGCGCTGCGGGTCGCCGAGCTTGTGGAGGATGGACGACTGCTGCCGGCGAGCGTGGAGGGGTGGAACAAACCGGCGTACGTCACGCCCGGCGCGCGACTACGGGCCCCGAAGCGGGCGCACGCCACCTTGTTGTCGCCCTTCGACTCCCTGGTCTGGAACCGAGACCGGACGATGCGCCTGTTCGGCTTCCACTACCGGATCGAGATCTACGTCCCGGAGCACTTGCGGACCTACGGGTACTACGTGCTGCCGTTGCTGGTCGGCGACGAGCTGGTGGCACGGTTCAGTCTGAAGGCCGACCGCCGAGGCGGGACGCTGCGGGTGAGCGGCTCGTACCTGGAGCCCGGGACATCCAGGGACACGGTGGCCGAGGCTGCCGCGAGCGAGCTCGCCGGGCTCGGAAGCTGGCTCGGGCTCGAGAGCATCGAGGTGGCCGCCCACGGCAACCTGGCCGACGCGCTCGCAAAGGCGGTGCCGAGGGGTTGAGAGCCGGTCGGCTGGAAGGGTGAGTCCATAACGATTCCGACCCGTGCACTCGGACAGCCCAACGGCCGACTACGAGAGCTCGAACGATCCGTCCCATCGAGAGAGGAACGGCGCCGACGGCACCTTGCGGTCGGAAACCGGGAGCGACCCGAATGGGCCGAAAACGGAGGGCGCCGGAGCCATGTCGCAGGCACGACCACGATGGCGGTCGGTTCCCTTGTGTAGCAACCTGTATGGACACTTCGATCAGTGACGGTCCGGCGCCGCACAGCGCTCTTCGACGGTCCGCCGGCAACCAAAGCGAGGAAAGCCGTGCCGCAGCCGACCATCCGCGAGCTAGCCGAACGCCACTGGCGAGGCGATGGGGACCTCGTACACGAACATCACCCGGTGTCGCCGGTTGCCGGGCGGCAGACCGAGGAGATCCTCGACGGCGTCCTTTACCTCAAGAGCATCGCTTCGGTGACGGCGATCGACACCGGCGACGGCTTGTTGCTCCTCGACACCGGCGGGCCCTTCGACAGCCAAATCGTCTACGAGGGGATCCGGGCATGGCGATCGGAACAGCGCCTCGCGATGGCGGTGTTCTCACACCATCACATAGACCATGTGTTCGGGACCATGCGATTCGAGGCCGAGGCTCACGAGCGGAACTGGGAGGCGCCACGCGTCTACGGGCACGCGGCCATGGCGGCGCACTTCGACCGGTACGAGCGGACGCGCGGCTGGAACTCGGCCATCAACCAGCGGCAGTTCGGCCTGGCCGTCGACGCTCTCACCTGGCCGGCCGACTTTCGGCGGCCGGACGTCACCTACGACGACACGACGACCGTCTCGCAAGGCGGCCTGACCGTCGAGCTGCACCACGGGCGCGGCGAGACCGACGATGCCACCTGGTCATGGGTCCCCGAGCTGGGTCTCCTGCATCCCGGCGACCTGTTCGTCTACTGCCTCCCCAACGCGGGCAACCCCCAGAAGGTGCAGCGCTACCTGAGCGATTGGGCCGTGGCGCTCCGGGCCATGGCGGGCCTCGGGGCAGAGGTCATGGTGTCGGGCCACGGCCTGCCGATCTTCGGAGCCGACCGGATCAAGACGGCACTCGGCGACACGGCCGAGCTTCTGGACTCGATCGAGGACCAGACGCTTGCCCTCATGAACCAGGGTTGCTCGCTCGACCGGGCGATCCACGAGGTTGCTGTCCCTCGACACCTCTCGGACAAGCCGTACCTTCGACCCGTCTACGACCATCCCCAGTTCCTGGTGCGCAACGTCTGGCGCCGTTACGGGGGCTGGTACGACGGCGAACCGGACAACCTCCTGCCTGCCCCGCGAGCCGAACAGGCCGCGGCATGGGTTGCACTGGCGGGTGGGGTCGACGCGGTCATCGCTCGTGCGATGGCATTCGCCGACGAGGGCAACCACCGACTGGCCTGCCACCTGGTCGAAGCGGCCGTCTTGGCCGAGCCGGCCTCGGTCGGGGCCCACGCGGCGCGGGCCCACATCTACGAGGAACGGGCGGGCGCCCAGGAGTCGTCGATGGCCCGCAACATCCTGCGCCACGCGGCGCTGGCCAGCCGATCCAACAAGCGGGACCTGGCCGGGGATTTCTAGACGGTCGGGCTCCCCGGCCAAGGTCGGGTCAACCGGCCCGTCACGACGTCATGCCACCCAACCCGACGAGGCCGCGGGCCAGCTCGATCTCCCCCATGTGACGCAGCCCGTGCTGGTAGATCCAGCACTCCGTCGCATCCAGCAGGGTGATGCCATCGGACCCTGCGACCCGGGCGCTGTATGTGCTGGCGATCCGGTCCGGAAACGGCCGGGGGATCACCACCCTCGTGAGCTCCGCCGGATCGAGGCCGTCGAGCCAGTCCTCGACGCGGATGAAGACGGCGTGCAGGTATTCGGCGAAGGCGTCGTAGTCGCCGATCCGCTGGTGGACCATCTCGGCGACGGTGCGGTGTTTGCCGTGATCGGCGATCGCCGGCTTTACCCGGGCTTCCCACTTCTCGTCCCAGATGGGCGGCGTCCCGGTCATCACCATGAACGAGGCGTCGATCATGTTGACGATGTGGAACAGGCTGAACGCGATCGGGACGACTCCCTCCCTCTCGAAGTGATTGACCTGGTCGATGTCCATGGTGGCCAGGGCATCCGTATACAGCGAGTGGAGCGCTCGCATGCGTCGCTGAAGCGAGTCGAGGATGAGTTCGGAATGCATGCACTCCCCTGCGATCGTGTCGTCCGGCCCCGATTGGTGCCTGTCAACCGGCATGGCAAGTCAACCTTCCCTGCGCCAGGTCGTCAACCACGGTTGCGTGCCAAAGGGCACCGATGGGCACCTATGGTCGAATCGTGCACTTGATCACCCACCGGGCGTCCATCCGCCGAGAGGTCCTGATCCGCAGGTCAGCCGGCGCGGTGTGGGAGTTGGCGGGTGATCCGGCCAGAGTCCACGAGTGGTTCCCCGGCATCGGGTCGTGCTCGGTTGACGGCGACGAGCGCGTGGTGGCGCTCGGTTCGGGACAGGCCGTCGCCGAGAAGATCATCACTCTGGACCCGCTTCAGCGCCGCTTTCAGTACGTCATGAACTTCCCACTCTGCCGGGAGCATCTCGGGACGCTCGACGTCATCGAGCTCGACGAGCAGAGCTGCCTGGTCGTCTACGGCACCGACGCAGACCCCGCGACGATGGCCCTGACCATCGGCGGAGCGACCGGTGCGGCACTCGAGAACCTGAGAGACATCCTGGAAGGTGGCGACTGAGGTGGCACGTCGGAAGATCCTCTTCGTCACGACCGATCAACAGCGCTACGACACGCTCGGTTGCAACGGCGGAACCCTGGCTCGCACTCCGGTGGTCGACGCGCTGGCCGCTGAGGGCATCCGCTACGAGCGCGCCCACCCACAGTCGGTCGTCTGCATGCCGTCGCGTGCGACCATGCTCACCGGTCAGTACCCGGCGACACACGGTGTCTGGATGAACGGGGTGCCGCTCCCCCTCGACGCGCCGTCGGTCGCCGAGGTGCTTCGACTGGACGGGTACCGCACCGCGCTCGTCGGCAAGGCCCATTTCGAACCGCTCCTCGATCCGTTCCTGCGGTTCGCCGAGAACGCCCAGTCCCGCGTCGGCACCACCCCCCCGGGGGGATCACACCGGGGTTTCGAGCACCTGGAGCTGGCCGGCCATGGAAGCCTCGGACCACTGCACTATCCGCAATGGCTGGCCCGGGAGCACCCCGAGGTGGTCGGCGGCTTCTACCGCGTCCTCGATTCTTCGATGCAGGTGAACGGCGCAGGTGGCGGGGCCACCGACGCTCCCCAGGTGAAGGTGAACCCGATCGACCGCGACCTTTACCACACCGACTGGGTGGCCGATCGGACGATCGGCTGGCTCGATTCGCTGGGCGCGAACGAGGACTGGTTCTGCTGGATGAGCTTTCCGGACCCGCATCACCCGTGGGACCCCCCGCAGTCCGAGGTCGACCGCATCGACTGGCGAGAGGTGCCGCTGCCGGCCGGGTACACGGAAAACGCCTCCGAACGGGAGCGGGTCATCGACGACAAGCCCCGGCACTGGCGCCTCTGGTACGACGGGGCGCTCGTGTCCAACTACGAGGCGCCGGCATCGTGGGTGCCGGCCACATTGAAGGCCGCGCAGGTGCGGGAGGTGAACGCGCGCAACGCCGTCGAGTGTGAGCTGATCGACGAAGCCCTCGGCCGGGTCCTCGCGAGGATCGCCGAACGGGGGTGGGCCGGTGACGTCGACGTCGTGTTCACGAGCGACCACGGCGAGCTCCAGGGCGACTTCGGCTTCCTGTTCAAGGGCCCGTACCACGTCGACGCCTTGATGCGGGTCCCGCTCATCTGGAGACCGGCGCAGGCGAGCGGGGTCACACCCTCTGTCGTGACCCGACCGGTCGGGCTGGTCGACCTGGCCCCGACCTTCTGTTCGATCGCGGGCATCGAGCCTCCGTCGTGGCTCCAGGGCACGCGCCTGCCGTCCGATGACCCCGACGCCGACTCGCGAGGCTTCGACGCTGTGTTCACCGACTGGGACAGCGAGCTCTTCGGCGTCGACGTCCACCTGCGCACGGTCGTGCGGGACGACGTGCTCTGCACCGCGTACCTCCCCGGGACCGTCCACGACGGGACGGAAGGGGAGCTGTACTCGCTGAGCGACGATCCCACCCAGATGGTGAACCGGTGGGCCGACCCGGCCTGGCGGGCCCGTCGCGACGATCTCATCGGTGCCCTTGAGGACCACCGGCCCGAGCCGAGAAAGCCGCGACTCAGCCTGGGCGCACCGGTCTGACCGGCTGACCTCCGGGCCGGCCGGCCGGCAACGGGTCCGCTACGAAGGTCCGGCTCCGGTCTCGACCGCGTACAGGCGCCAGGTGTCCGGGAGGCCGCGGAGCTCATGGTCGCCACGATCGACGAACTCGATACCCGAGCCCCGGGCCAGGTCGCGCACCGTCGAGGAAACCAGGATCTCGCCGGGCGCGGCGGCGGCCGAAACGCGTTGGCCGATGTGAAGGGCGATCCCCCGCAGGTCACGGTGTCGGCCCTCCACCTCACCGGTATGGATGCCGACCCGGAGCTCGATCTGCAGCGGGAGGATCGCCTCGCGCACGGCACACGCGTAACGGATTCCGTCGGCGGGTGAGCGAAAGGTCGCGACGATCTCGTCCCCCTTCGAGAAGAGCTTCCGACCCTTGTGCGCCTCAAGCTCGCGGGCGACGAGCTGTTCGAAGCGATGGACCACGTCCCCCCATGCCCGGTCGCCGAGCGCGGTCGCCTTCTCGGTCGATCCCACGATGTCCATGAAGACGGCCGTGAGCACCATGCGACGGACTTCGGGGGTCACGGCCGCTGTCCCCGGAGTTCCGTGGCCACGCTCGATCGCCTGCTGGGCGTCGTGGTTGCGGTTGCGTGGTCGCAGCTCGCGCAGGGTGATGACCCCGGTCCCGAGCCAGACCCATTCCGGCCAGAAGGACCCGTGGCCGGTCATCGCCCACACCGCGGTGCACACGATGGCGGGGGTGGCTCCCCGGACGATGTGATTCGCCCGACGCCGGAAGAAGTCCCGCCCGTCTGACCGAGCGACCGGGATCGGGGCGGGGGCGGGCTCGGGCAACCCGGCCAAGGTGCCGTTGAGCTCGACGTCGGTGGTCGACGCGAACACCTGATCGACGCGAGTCGAGAACTCGTCGAGCGTGAGACGGCCCTCGCTGAAGGCCACATTCAGGCGTTCCACGGCCTCGTTGCGCTCGGCCGAAGAGACCCGGACGGGTTGGACGTCCCTCTCTCGGGGGTCAGGGGCCGTCATAGGCAGGAGTCTCGCGCACCGCACTTCGGCGGTTCTCGGCGTTTCGGCGCCTCCACCAGCCACAACGGCCCCGGTCTTTGGGCCGTCGACTCAGCTCACCGTGCGAGCGAGGACTCGTGGGCCTTGTAGTAGTTGATCACGGCCGTCGGCAACGTATAGACGGGCTTGTTCCCGTTGCTCGGGGTCGCGCCGTTGGCGCTCGTCAGGATCCCCTCGTACTCGCTGGAGTCGCTCGTGCACCCGAGGCCGAGCGAGTCGTAGCTGTAACTCCAGTTGGGAACCGCACCCAGCATGTTGAGGTTCTTCGTGTGCTGCATCGCCGTCGTGATCGTCCGGGCATTGATCGGCCCCGACGTCATGGACTTCAGGATCTGGGTGGCCCCGTAGCCGTCCAGCCAGGTCATGAACGAGACCTCGACGAACTTGTCGGTCGGGTCGACCTTGGCGATCTCCTTGTCGAACAATCTGACCGCTGGGATGTTCGTCTCGGTCGGGAAGGCGGTGTACCCGCTGATGATCGTCCCCTTCCCGCCGAGGGAGACCAGCGCCTCATCAACGGACGGGCCACCTTGGAGGATGTAGCCCGGGCCACCCAGCTTCACCCCTGGCTTCGCACTCAGGACCGCAGAGAAGAGAGCGTTGAGCGCCGGGCCGCCGACCCCGCCCATGAAGCCGTCCTCGCCCGCTTCAACGGCCTGCTCCCCGATCGGGGCGAAGTCCGTCGTAGTCGGAGACGCCTGCAGCCAGATGTGAACCTTGGCCCCGACGGCCTTGGCCTGAATGGCGGTGGCCCCTTCGAGGACGTTCTCACCGGCAACACCGGACGGCAGGGTGGCCGAGAGCGACTTTGAACCGGCCTTGGCCATGAACTGCACGAGGGCGGGGTAGTCCACGTAGGGCCCAGGGAGGAAGCATGCCGACGTCTTGGAGTACTCCGCCTGCGGTGAGGACGGATCCGAACCGAGGATCGGGATCCCCTGCTGCTCGAGGAGCGGCGTGGTCACGTTGTCGACCAGGCTGACCGAGGGGATGGCGGCGACCACGCCCTCGGACTTGGCGTTGGCGACGCAGGAGGCGGCGGCGGCGGCGGCGAACTTCGTGTCACAGGTGATGAGGTCGATCTTGCGACCCTGCACGCCCCCCGACGCGTTGAACGCGTCGACCGCCGCGACCACGCCGTCTTGGAACTCGTGCTCGGGAAAGGGAGCAAGGCCGGTGATGTCGCCGTAGGTGATGATCTTGATCGGGGGAGCCACGGCGGCGGCCGGGCCTCCGGCAACGCCGACGAGCATCACCGACATGGTCAGCGCGGCCGCGAGCAGTGGTCCATTTCGACGGAGAGACATCTTCTTCACCCTTTGGGCTACGAAGGTCGCCATGAAGGGGATTGCTCCGGGACTCCGAATTCGTATGGTTTCTTCACGGGCTCAAGGTCTTCGGGGCGAGGAGGAACGGGCGAGACCGCTGTTCCTGTGCGGCGTCGAGCGTGACCAAACCTCAACTGCCTTCACTGGCCATCGATCTCGACACCCTCGGCGATGAATTCGAGCCCGAGCACTGGCGGTTCCTTCGGGGCCTGTCGCGTTACCGACGATCTTCAACGGGCAAATTGGCAGGTAAGGCACCTTATCGGTGGAAATGGTGGCTTTCGGGGATAGCAGCACCACGGACCGCTCTCGAAGTCGATCGAACACCCGCTCGCGGAGATGACAGGGCTTGATCGCTCCGCAGGGGCAAAATCGACAACTCCTCGACGACATCCAGTGGATGAGCGAGCCCGACACCGACGTCGTCGGCCTCAACCACTGCGACCCGTACCTTGCCGCCGATCGAGACGACGCTCAGGAGAGGTCGTTCGCTCTTCAGACGGCTGGAATCATCGAGGGCCGCGACTCCATCGGATCCCGGTGACGGACTCGAGGTGATCGTCCCGCCCGCTGAAGGACCGAGCTGACCTAGCTACTTCCCCCTGAAAAA
>PMOQ01000091.1 GCA_003161255.1 Acidimicrobiaceae bacterium
CAACAACGTTGGGGACACCGTCTTTTGGTCCCCTCGGGGCCGGGAGGGAGGCCCGCAGTGACGATCGAGGCGAGCCGGTGACCGATCCGATCGCACCGGGCCGACTCGTCAGACCGAGTTGATGAGGTTCCGGGACGCCATCTCGAGATAGTCGACCAGCTCGGCTTGGTCGTCGGGCGAAGCGTCGGAAGCCCTGACCGAGCCGACCATGTGGGCCAGCCAGGCGTCCCGTTCGGCCAGCCCGATGACGAACCTGACGTGGCGCATGCGGAGCCGCGGATGGCCCCGCTCTTCGCTGTATGTGGGAGGCCCACCCCAGTACTGACCGAGAAAGAGCGCCAGATGCTTCGTTGGATCGCTGAGGTCGTCCGGATACATGTGCGCGAGGACCGGATCATGAGCAACGCCCTGGTAGAAGCGCTCGACCAGCTGATCAAAGAACGGCTGGCCGCCGACCCGTTCGTACAACGTGCTCACCCAGATGACGGTAGACGGTGTGAGACGCCCATTCGTACGATCGCCGGGTCCCGCCTAGTGCCGCGTGAGGCAACGTTTGCACGTTTCAGTACCTCGCGAAGTGGCCAACTGCGAGTCCTATGTGGTGCTTGACCAGGTTGACGAGGTTGAGCAGGGAGGCCGGACACTTTGGGTCGAGAGTCGCCGAACCGTCCTGTACGGAATTTGGAGAGCGGCTTGCCAGCATCCCCAGCGCTTCGGCCTGCCCTCACGCGGCGGGCCCTTCGGCGTCAGGCTCCACGCTGGCAGTCGTTGATGAACTGTTTGATCTGGGAGGCGTGCTCGATTGTGTGGCCGGGGAGGCTCGTGAGGTTCCATGCGTACGGCTGGCCCCGGTAGCGGTGCGAAGGCGGCAGCGGGGTGGCCATTTTCTCGTCCGTCATGTGCTCAAGCGTCTTGCGCACACGGTCGCGGCACCACTGCACGTACCCGAGGATCTCGGTTCGAGCCCAAACCCGATGGACGTCCCCGGTCTGACCTAGGTGGAACGGCGCGGGGGGCTTCCACGGCTCCATCTCCCCGGCCAGGTCGTAGTCCAGGACTTCGAGGGCATGCCAGGCGCGGAACCACGGCGCTCCGAATCTCTGGATCAGCTCGTCCTGGACGGCTGGATCAGTGTTGACTGTCCCGTCGGAACCGCGGAGCGATCCCCACCACACCTCGTCTCGCGGGACCAGCCACATGCTCTCTTCCCACAGCTTGTCGGTGCAGTCCTGCACGGCTGCCTGCATGAGATCCAAGGCCTCTTGGAAGTTGCGGCCGAGGCTTTCGACCCAAATCGACGTCATGCCCGGAGACACTAGGCGTCACGCGGCCGTTACGTGGCCTGCGGTATCGGCTTCGCTTCTTCGTAAGTCAGGCGCAACCGCGTCCTGGTTCAGGGAATTCGCGACCGCCCCGCGACTCCTCTCCGCTAACAGGGCAAACGTTCCATGACGCGGCACTAGGAGCCTCGTACACTCAAGTCGGACCCCGCGGGTGTAGCTCAATGGCAGAGTCCCAGCCTTCCAAGCTGGTAATGCGGGTTCGATTCCCGTCACCCGCTCTCGCTACCGCTCAGCTTCGTTCTCGTGCGCGACGCGTGTCACGGCGCTCATGGTGGGCCGCTCCGAATGTGATCACGCAGGCGTGAATAGAAGAGAGTTAGGGCCGCAAGGGCTCGGAGGAGGCCCTCCTGGTGGTTCCATTACACCGGTTGGACATCCGTGTACGCTGCTCGGCCGTGCCAGCGTGGAAGGCCATCGAGCAGGCGGAACCGGAGTTCGCCAGGCGGGTGCGGAGGCTGTTCGACGCCGGTCGCCACAAGACGATCGCGACGCTGCGCACCGACGGCTCACCACGCATCTCGGGCATCGAGTGCGAGTTCACGGACGACGATCTCCGTTTCGGTTCGATGACCGGCTCGCGCAAGGGGGCGGATCTCAAGCGGGATCCCCGTTTCGCGTTGCACGGCCCAACCTTCCACCCTGAGGAGGGCAAAGAGAACGACTGGCCGGGCGAGGCGAAGATTGCGGGACGAGCCATCCCCGCCGGCCCAGTGACCGCGGACGAGACGGGCGAGCAACCTGACGGGGAGATGCTCATCGCCGACATCACCGAGGTCGTCATCACCGGACTCAACGCCGAGGCGACCAAACTCGTCGTTGAGTCATGGACGCCTGAGCGAGGATTACGAAGGGTCGAGCGGGACTAGCGAGCGGATCCGCCGCGATCGCCGGGGTCGCGACGCGCTGGGACCGTAAGCTTCGCGGAGAGATTGGTTAGCCAACCGGGAACCACGGCGCACTCGCTTTAGGCCCGTCGGTGGCCCACCGGGCGGCCACAAGGGAGTTGAGCACATCAGTCTCGGGGCTAATCAGGTGGCCACGACCGTTGCCGCGAGCGCAATCCGATGGTCCATCGACCACGGTGGTCCCAACGTTGCCCGCGGCTCGTGAAGTACCGCGTCTGCCCGCTCGCCCAGGACGCGGATCGCGTCAGCCTCGACGTCCTTGGAGTTGTAGAGGTGGACCACCCAGCCGATTTCGCGTGCGAGCTCGGCCAGCACGTGGCAGTACATGACGGAGTCGGCGCGGCTCTCGTATGGCACGCGCGGTTGGACGGCGATGTCCTCGGGGAAGTCGGCCGGCCACGCTCGAAGCGACATCGAGACGATCGGTTCGGGCAACGCGGTCGTGAGCTCGTCCAGTGCCGCCGACGCTGCCCGGACCACCGACGCTCGCACGTCCGCCACGAGCGCCGTGAGAGCGTTGTCGTCGAGGGGCCCCGCCGACCGGTGGAGGAGGTGTGGACCGCCCTCGTTATGGATCGGTGCCGCCGGCACGCCCGGCTCGATCAACTCGATCCTCCGACGGTCCACGACCTTGTGGTCCGCCGAGGCCGTGACGGCCACAGCCCAACCGAAGTGATGGGCGATCCCGAGACGCATGCCACCAATTCTGCCTGGCCACACCCTTCGATGCCGCCTGTCGCCGGCTTGACGACAGTTATCCCAATGTCACCGGGCGGCTTACGCAGCCACGTCGCGCACGGCGAGGTAGAACCCCTCTGCGACAACGCGCCAGGCCGGAAGGGCGAATGGAGAACGACGAGCACGCTCAGTTGCCCAAACCTGACGGCAGCAACGAAACCGAGGCGGCGCGACGAGGGGTGTTGGTAGCTGGCACGCCAAGGGGCCCGTTAGGACGCCGGCAGGTCGTGCTACCTGAGCCGATACACCAGGATGCTGATAGCTGCGTACTGGGTGCCCCACCCGGCGATGGTGAGGCTGTGGAACACCTCGTGAAACCCGAACCAACCCGGTGACGGATTGGGACGCTTCAACGCGTAGACGGCCCCGCCGGCCGAATAGAACAGCCCGCCGATGAGGACGAGGACGAACACGGTTACACCGGCCCGATCGAGGAGTTGATTGAGCACGGGCAAAAGAGACCAGCCCAAGCCGACGTAGAGAGCCGTGTAGAGGGCCCGGGGCGCACCGGGCCATGTGCAGCGGAAGACGACGCCGACAAACGTGGCGATCCAGATCACCAACAGCAGCCGCCCGTCGGTCGGGGCGCGGAGGCCGAGAACGGCTACGGGCGTGTAGCTACCGGCTATGAGCAGGTAGACGTTGGCGTGATCGGCCCGTCGGAGGACGTCATCTATCAGCGGCGTCCAGGAACCCCGGTGATAGACGGCGCTGGTCGTGAACAGAAGCAGGCCGGCAATGGCGTAAATGATCACGCTGTCCCGCGCCCGGCCCCCCGGTGCCAGACAGGCCAGCACGATGCCGCCAGCCACAACCAACGGGGCGACGCCAGCATGCAGCCAACCCCGTAGCTTCGGTTTCGGCGATATGGGGGGATCGCTCGCGTCGCGCTGATTGTCTGTCACGTTGCTAGTCCTTCTCCCCGAGGTCATCCTTGGCCCGGAGAGCATGGCGGCTCGTACGGCTCGAGGGGAACATGACCCACGGGTACTACTCCCATTGCTGCGTTCCCGCCACCGCGTCCCCAAGGTGCCGCCCAACCGAGTGATGGTCGAGGCGGGCCAAGAGCCGGTTCGGGGGAGGTCTTGGGGTGATTGCAGCCAGTCAGCCGCCTCAAGGATGCACATCGGGTTGGGCGTCGAGAGGTGTCGCGCTCACGAGGCACGGAACAGATCGCTGCGCACCCGGCCTCCGAGCCAACCCGAGCATGATTGGGCCGTTGAGGGTACTCCTGGAGCCCAGTTGGGCCTGGTCGATGCATTGGGGTTGATGAACCGATGGCCGGCCCAGTCGCACTTTGCCAAGATGACCGGGTGAGATTCGTCGTTTTCGGAGTAGGCGCGATCGGCGGAGTGGTCGGTGGACGATTGCTCCAACACGGGCATGAGGTCGGCCTCATCGCTCGAGGTGAGCACGGGCGCGCCATCGCGGCTTCTGGACTGAAGGTTGAGTCCCCAGACGGCTCGGTCACGCTGCGTCCGAGTTTTGTGGTCGATCGGCCCGAGGAGGTCGACTGGCGCTCCGATGACATCGTGCTGCTGGCCATGAAGAGCCAAGACACCACCGGTGCCCTGTCTAACCTCGCACTTTGGGCTCCCGCGTCGGTGCCAGTGGTATGCCTCCAGAACGGTGTGAACAACGAGCGGATAGCTTTTCGCCGGTTCCCGAACGTGTACGGAGTGACGGTGATGTGTCCTGCGGGGCACCTCGAGCCCGGGACCGTGGTGGCATATTCGTCTCCGATCGCTGCGCTCTTGGATATCGGCCGTTACCCGGCGGGTCAAGATGAGACGGCGGCAGCCATCTCGGAAGCGTTCAATTCATCAACGATGGAGTCCGTGGTGCGGTCGGACATCATGCGATGGAAGTACGCCAAGCTCCTCATGAACTTGACCAACTCGGTCGACGCTCTATGTGGTCCCATAGCACGGGGCGGAGCGGTCGGGAGAATGGTCCGGGAGGAGGGCATCGGGGTTCTCCGTGCAGCCGGTGTCGATTTTGCGTCTGAGGAAGAGGACCGCGAGCGTCGAGGGAACCTGCTCCAGATCGGAGATGTTCCCGGACACCCAAGAGTCGGGAGTTCGTCCAGTCAGAGCCTCGCTCGATCAACGGGTTCCATTGAAGCCGACTACCTGAACGGTGAGATCGTGCTGCTGGGTCGACTGACCGGCGTCTCTACGCCAGCAAACGAACGCCTCCAACGGTTGGCGAATCAGGCCGCGCACGAGAAGTGGCCGCCGGCGAGCCTCTCCGAAGCCGACATTCTCGAACGCATCGAGGCTCGTTAGAAGCCGCTGGCAACCCGACCCGAGCCCGGCTGTTGCCAAATCAGCCGTTCGCAGGGTTCCGGTGTGCATCGAGATGACCACACCAAAGGTTCTTCGCATTGCCAACTCCAACGGAGATAACCTGCGCCAATGACCAACCCTGATCCCGACCAGGCATCAAGTGATTCGTCGGGGTCCGAACCTGCCAATTCCGCGGTCCTCGACTTTTCCGGAGTCCACCGGATGATCCGTGGCTACATCACCAAGCTCGACGCTGCGGCCAAGAATCCACGCGACGACGCTGCATGGACCAAGACGTTGGCCGGTCTAATCCTTTTCGGAGTAACCGGATTGCGTTTTCACCATCAGGTCGAAGATGACGAGTACTGGCCGGCACTTGTCGCTAAGGGAGCCGATGCAAGTTTGCTCCAGCCTCTCAGTGCATCGCACCGCGACCTTGACTTGATGCTTGACCAGCTGGAGTCGGCGGCCCAACGCTTGGCAGCATCACCAACGGACACCGCTGCTATGTCAACGGTCGCTGACCTCATGACTCAGTTTCGGGATCATGTTCGCAATCACCTCGATGAAGAGGAGCCGGTCATCTTTCCACTACTCGCGCAATACATCTCCGACGCCGAAGCCCATGTCATGGCGGCTCGGGCAGCCAAGAATGCCCCCAGGAAGGGCATCGCTTGGATGATGGGTGGCGTGACCTACGCAATGACGCCCCCGGAGTCGGAGAACTTCTTGAGCGCGTTTCCAAAGCCAGTCATCTGGTTACGCCCACTAATTCTCCGGACATACCGTCGGAACTGCGCCATTTTGGGGTTCGACCCACAGTTCTCGTAGTCGTACTTGACCACTATTCCCCCCGTGACAGATATCCCAATCGGACGCAACCGTCCTTTGCACCCACCTGGCGGCTCTGGCTGACTTGCTGGAATGGTGCAGTACGGAAGCGTGACATTGCTCACTGCGACCAAGCTGCCGGGGATCGGCGGAGCGGAGGTGCTCGCCGGGATCCTCCGCCTTTGAGGTCGGCGACGTCCTGTCGAGTGGCCGGCGGAGTGAGGCAGGCCAAGAAGTCGCCACCGGTCGGGTTCAGCCGCGCAGACCGGCAAACAGGTCGTCCTCGGGAACCGGCGACCCGGTGCAGTCGGCACAGCGGATGAAAGTCTCCTCATCGAAAAGCGTATTGAAGATATCGGCAGGCATGCGCAGCCAGTGAGTGCCCGACAGCTGGCTGTCATGCGCGGCAAGCGCCGCACGATGACGGTCCGCCACCATCGATGTGTCAACGCGTGTCGTGATTCGATCGTCGCTCATACCCATGACTGGGGGGGCGCTTACGCCAACGCGACCGGGCGTGAAGGCGGCACGTGCTGCGTGCATGCGTCGCCGAAATCCTTCCGTGCGAGCGGTCAGGTAGACCTTCGAAACCACCTCGGTGCGCTCGAGCGCGGCCATCGTGACGCTGTGAGTCCGGATGTGGTCGGGATGACCGTAACCACCATCTGAATCGTAAGTTACAAGAACATGCGGACGATACCGCTCGATGAGGGACGCGAGTCGATCGGCGACCTCTTCGATCGGTGCATTGCAGAAGGCATCAGGATGGCGATTCGCATCCCAACCTGCCATCCCGGAGTCGTGATAGCCGAGCACCTCGAGGTGACGGACGCCCAGGTGCGCACACGAACGCTCAAGCTCTGCTCTACGCAGCACAGCCAGGGACACCGGATCGTGGGCTGGATCGCCCGGATTACTGCGGCCCGGGCCGAAGCCGAGGGCGCCGTCGGTGCAGGTCACGAGCACCGTGCGAACACCTTCGAGTGAGTATCTTGCCAGCACGCCAGGCGTCGAGATGGCCTCGTCATCGGGGTGAGCGTGCACCGCCATCAGGGTGAGCTCTCCCATCTGGCTCACGCCGCTGGCACCTGCCCTTCAGCCAAGTCGTATGCCCCGGTCGCCACCCGCAGCTTGTAGGCATGCTCGCCACGTCCGAGATCGATTGTGCGCACGCCGCGCTCGGCGGCCTGTGCGGCAAGGTCGAGCAGCATGACAAGACCTGGCGAATACTGGCTCAGGTCCGGGTCGTAGGCTGGGAACCACCAGGACAGGCCGGCGCCGCCGAGCAGACCGATGTGTACCGCGGCAAGGCGGTCTCCGGCGTGGGTCGTGGCCATCAACCCGGAACACCCGACCGATTTGGACCTGAGCAATTCAGTCACCACGTCGCGAATCCAGTCAAGCTCAAAGCGGTTCCACGTCCCCGTGCGCTGGTATTGATCCGACTTCCATCTGACCAGCGCGGCGATCCCGTCGGCGTCGGCACTGTCCCAGGATGTCTTCACGGGGCCAACCTCCCGCGTGAGTTTGCGACGACGGCGAGCCACCTGGGCGATGACATTCTTGGATCTGGCACGGACGGATTCGAGAAAGTTGTCGTGTCCGCCCGACAGGTCAATTGTGGGCGAGCTGTGACGAACCGCGTGGAACGGTACGAACGGGTCCTGGTGGACAGCCAGATGGTCGAACTGCCACACCTCTAGACCGCAGCTTTGGACGAGCCAGCGAGCGTCCCAACACAAGTCCCTGTGGCATACGACCGCTTGGGTGTCACAGATTGTGGCGCCGATCGGTACACCAAGCGTCTCATTCACCTGGAAGGCGAAATAGCCTGCCACGCCACCATCCTGGATGACAGCGACGCGGGCGTCGTGCCTGGCGCGACCGACTGCCTGCGCAAACTCTGGCGCGAGGAACGGGCTCGCCAGACGCTGGTCCTCGCTCTGAAAACGGCGCCAGACTTCGAGGTCATCAGGACCGAGCTCATCCGGATGGACGACTTCGACATTCATCCCACAGGCAAACGTCGTTGAGGAGCGATTGTCAACGTGGAGTCCTTGCCACGCTTTGAGGGTAGTACGGTTCGAACTCGACAAATGCTTGCGCAGCTGCAACTCCACCTCAAATGCCGTACCTCGTCCTAGGCGTCCCTGCTCGTAACGAGGCGTCCACGGTCGCCCGGATGGGTGACTCCCTCGAGCAAGGTGCTGCTCTCGTTGGGGAAATGGCGGTCACCGAACTCGTGCTCGCCTACCAGACCAGCGAGGACGAGACACTCGCTCAATGGCGCGACCGAACCCACCGCATCCGTCAACGAGTGCTCGAATGCGAGCCTGGTGCCACGGGCAAGGGGCGGAACGTCAAGCTAATTGCACGCCACTGTGTCGAGCACGAAGCAGACCTATTGCTTGTCGATGCCGACCTTCGTCACTACGAACCGTCCAACGTGGCGCGATTCGTATCCGTGGCGTACCGAAACAACCTCGACTTCGTATTGCCGCTGTGGAGCAGACAATGGGGGCATGCAAACAGCACCAATTACCTCGCGTCGCCCTTGCTGCACGCCCTGTACGGCGCTCGGGTCCGCCAGCCCCTCGCCGGCCAGATGTTCATCGGTCACTCGCTGCTCCAGGCACTCAACATCGATGCCCTTCCGGACGACTACGGCATCGACATTGCCCTCACGATGTCGGCGCTTGACGGGGGCCGGCGAATCGGTCAGATCCCCTTACCTGGGGTCTCGCACACCGAGCGCCGAAGCAATAGTGAGGCGATCATGAGAGACGTAGCGGCAGCGATGCTCACGCGAGTCTCCAAAGCACCCCGATCTGACCGGAGTGACGTTACGTGGCCCGAGCAATACTGGCAGGAGCTGCAATGGCCTTCGGATCTCGAGCCGTCAATGAACGAAACCGACGAGGCGGGTCGGCTGCCAGGCCGAACGGCACCAGATACCCGGGGGCCCAGCGCTGACGACAGCGTCGCCCAGACGGCGTGGTGCGCCGAGCTCGCTGGCGCCGTTCGCGCCGTAGAACAGGGAGCATCGGTCAATGCCGCGGTGGAAAATCTGGTTGAACCATTCTTCGCCCATGCCTCCACTCGTCGCAGTCAAGTTCGGCCAGATCTTGCTGACGCTGAGGCCTATGTTCACGCCCTAGGCGACGAGCTGGCCCAAGCACTGGGGTGACTGAGTCAATAGTCATTGCGCCGCACCCCGATGACGAGGTTCTCGGTTGCGCATCTGTGCTTCGTCAGAGTGCGACGACGGTTGTCCTCCTCAGCGACGGAGTGCCTCCGTGGACACCGGGTTACGATGTCAACGCGCTGCGCCAGCGACGGCACGATGAGTGCGAAGCTGCGTGGGAGACCCTCGGTGCTCGCGTGAAGGACGTCGTCGAAATGGGCTTGCGCGACCTCTCGGTATGGCGATCCGTGCCGGATCTCACAGTGGCGCTATGTGACTTCCTTGGAACGATTGAGTCAGCGACCGTTCACGTCCCCGCCTACCAGCGGGGCCATCCGGACCATGATGCCGCCTACGTCGCCGCGCTGCGTGTCCGCTCCGAATTGAGCAATCGAGCACTTCGCTGGCGGGTATACAGCTTGTACGGCTACGCCCCCGATGAGAGTCTGCACTTTGGCCACCTCGACCCTAGGGGTTTCCCCGACGTGGAAGTGCTCGGTGAGCGGCCGCAGGAACTCGACCGCAAGGCCGCCGCTCTCAAGTGTTTTGTGAGTCAGCTCCGTCCGGACTCGATCGTGCAACGCTGGCTCAACCACCCAGAACCAGAGTCGCTTGCGACAATGCCGGCAGCCGCGATGGTTGCGCCAGGGGTCAGCTTTTATGAACGCGAACTCGACTTCATCCGGCACGGGGCTCGGGTGGACGAAGTCGACGCGATCCTCGAGCGACTCCTTCCGGGAAGGGAGTCTCCATGAAACCCGTGCCGATTCATCTCGTCTTTTGACGGCAGTTCGATGCAATCTCGGTGGCTTCCTCTACTCGGTGGTGCCCCCGTTTGCGCCGCCGGCTCAGAGTTCGCCGGCGAACTCCCCGCCACACCAGGCGGCCGAAGACGGCAAGTGCCGCCAGACCGCGCAGAACAAAAGAGGGCAGGACCGGCAATGCGAATCAGTCCGCAAAAGCGGCGGCGAAGCCGCTGTCAATCGTGCAAGAACCCATCGCCGATGAGTCAGGCCCCTGGCTCAGATCGGGCCTTCACGTCCCCGCAGCTTCGGCCCGAAGCCAAACGATGCACATCGTCGGCAAAGGGGGCTTCAACAAAGGCAACGACCCCGATCGGGGTATCTCTTGGGATTCATCCGTTGGAGTAGCTTGAACCGAGCCATGACCGATACTGCCGTTGGTCCCGTCGCCAGCTCGGCGGGCGCTCGCGACTACGCCATCCGCACCGTCGATCTGACCAAGGTTTACGAGGGCACGGACTTTCGGGCTGTCGACGAGCTAAGTCTCACCGTTGGCGCTGGCGAGATCTTCGGCCTCCTCGGACCCAATGGTGCGGGGAAAACAACGACTGCCGGCATCCTCACGACCCGCGTCATCCCGACTTCCGGGCAAGCATTCGTCGGTGGAATCGACGTCGTGGCACACCCAACACTCGCCAAACAGATCCTGGGGATCGTTAGCCAGGAAAACACTCTTGACCGCCAGTTGTCGGTGTGGGAAAACCTCTACTTTCACGGGCGGCTCTTCGACATGGGCGCGCGTGAATCGCGTCGAGAGGCAGACCGACTACTGGAACAGTTCCAGCTCTCCAATTTTGCGAAGGCTTCTGTCTACGCCCTCTCGGGTGGGATGGCGCAGCGCCTCATGGTCGCGAGAGCAATATTCCACCGCCCAGCGGTTCTCTTCCTCGATGAACCAACAGCCGGCCTCGACCCACAGGGTCGCCTGGCACTCTGGGACCTCCTCCGTGAGCTCAATGCCGAAGGACAGACCATCCTTCTCACGACCCACTACATGGAGGAAGCCGATCAGCTCTGCGGACGCGTGGCGATCATGGATCACGGACGGGTCCTGGCCCTCGATACTCCGGCGGAATTAAAGCGAACCGTTGGCGCCGACACGATTATCAACATAAAGACGACCGGCGACCCTCACCTTCTGGCCGGGTTACTGGTGAACGACATCGAGGGAGTGACCCGAACTCGAGAAGTCGACGGCGGTGTCGAGATCGGCGTGAAAGGTTCCGATCGAATTGTTCCTCGCATTGTCAACAGTGCCGAAGGCGCCGGCTTCGACGTGGTTGAGATTTCGGTCGCTGAACCCAGCCTCGAGACGGTGTTCATTGGCCTTACCGGCAAAGAGTTGCGCGACTGATGATGACCGACGTTTCTGCGACGCCACGCAGCATCGAGCTACGCCCCCCACGCTCAGCTTTCGGGGCGAGCAGAGTCACGCTCGCGGCCCTACTGCTTCGCGACCTCGTTGTACTGAAGAAGAATCTCGCAGAGTTCGTGATTCGGACCCTGGTCCAGCCGTTCCTTCTGTGCTTCGTTTTCTTGTTCATCTTCCCGAAGATCGGCCAGGGTATCGGAGGGCATGGGGCGGCGGCGGAATCCGGATTCGCGACCGTGCTTGTGCCTGGCGTCGTCGGCCTCTCCATCATGTTCCAGGGCGTGCAGTCCATCGCCCTGACCATGTCTCAGGAGTTCGGCTTCACCCGCGAGATCGAGGATCGCGTCCAGGCGCCGTGCCCCATCTGGTTGGTGGCGGTCGAGAAGGTCCTGTCTGGGACGGTGCAGGGTCTCATTTCGGCTGCGCTCGTCTTGCCGATCGCCTCCGTTGTTCATGCGGCAGGTGCAGAGGCGGACATTTCCCTTCACTGGTGGATCATCCTTACGCTCGTGCCGCTGTCGTGTGTCGCGATGGGGTCACTCGGCCTTGTTCTCGGAACGTCTTTCGAGGCGCGAAATATCGGTCTGATGTTCGGCTTCGTGATACTCCCGATCACATTCCTCGGCGGTACGTACTACCAATGGACGAGGCTCAACCCTGTGAAGCTTGGCGGGTGGCACTGGCTTCAGACGATCGTGCTGATAAATCCGCTTATCTATATGAACGAGGGCATGCGAGCTGCCTTTACTCAGGCGTCGCACATGCATCTCTACATCATCTATCCCGTGTTGGTTGGATTCTGTGCATTGTTTCTGAGCATCGGATTGCACAACTTCCGCCGAAAGGTTCTGTCCTGATCCGCCATAGGGATCTGAGCGGTCCCAAACTCTGACAGCCAGCAATCGGAATCGGGAACTTTGGTGGCTAGGTCGGGGATTGCGTCGATCGCCCAGGGTGCAACGCCGAAGCTCCCTCCGGCCCGGGAACTTCGACCACCGGATCCCCGCGATCATCGAATTCTGTCCTCAGGGCCCGTGACATCACGGCGTGCTGCAGATATAGGGCGGTGATGTAGGTCAGCTCGAGGATCTCCTCGTCGCTCAGCTGCGCTTGAAGCGCGCCAAACAGCGCGTCCGGGACACGGCCATGGTCATAGACGAGGCAGTCGGTGTACGCGAGGACCAGGCGCTCCATCTCGTCGTAGCAGGTTGCCACCGACCAGTTGGGGATCGACCGGATCTTCTCCTCGGCCACACCGAGGTCCCGCATGGACTTGCAGTGCTGGGAGAAGACGAACTGGCTCCCCGCCGCCCATCCAGCGCGGATCTGGCCTAACTCGCGCAGTAACGGATCCAGTCGTCGTTTCGGGCTCTGGTACAGGGCGAAACCCGAAACGGCGTGCTCGAAGACGTCGGGAACGAGAGCAAACACGGTCCACCAGTCACCCGGCGAGCCTGTCCAAGTGCCAGGCTGGGCAACCGGATCGCGCCCCTCGAAGAGGAAGTCGTACATTTGCGTGACGATGGGTGCGTCGACCTGGGCCCTCGGCACCTGACGGAGTCGGGGCACCTATCCCTCTCAGGAGCCGACGCGATCAACGAGCGGAGCAGGGTCATGCGCCACGTCATCATCCCTGAGGACCCGGCTCCAGGAGGCAAGTTCGAGAAGGATCCCGTCGGGGTCCTGGAAGTAGACGGACCGTACGAACACTCCCGGATGCACGGTGTCGCTGACGCCGAACTCGCTGTCGTCGTGATTGATGACCTCACTGCACTCGACCCCAGCGGCCAAAAGGCGCCGTTTGTACTCGTCGATCCGCTCCGGCGCGACGGTGAAAGCCACGTGGTTCATGGAGCCGATGGCACTCGTGAGATCACCCTTGTCAGGGCGGGCGGCAGGTGCCGATATGCCCGGGATCCCCTCGGGGGCCCCCGGGAACCAGAAGAAGGCGAGACAGTCGCCTCCCCCGCAATCGAAGAAGAAGTGCTGGCCCATGCCGTCGGGTAACTGGATCGTTTTTACCAATCGCATGCCGAGCACGTTCGTATAGAAGTCGACCGTTCGGCCCATATCCCGACACACGAGGGCCAGGTGGTGGACACCCCCGAACTCGAATCGCTTGTGGTCCTCCATGCGACAAACCCCCGCTGTCAGGTGTTCGCACCACTCTAGATCCTCGCGGAAGAACGGCCCGATCGCCGTGAGCGGTTCGCGTCCTGAGGGGCCCGTATCGAATCGGTCCCGCCTTCCTTCCCGTGACACCTCCACCTGCACGCTGACCTCCGCCTTGACGTCAGTCGAAGGCGTGTACAGCGTGGGCTGGTTCCGGCCCGAACATCGTCTATTGGGTTAGCCGACGAAGGTGTGAATCTGCTTGACGAGCTTGTCCTCGATCTCAAGGTTCCATGCGGTCTCGCCCACGTCAACCAGGAGGAACAGGTCGGAGAGCAGCAGCGTCTCGATGGCCGCAGTTGCGAGGTGCTGAAGCCACTTGCCGATGCCGACGCGCACCAGGCAGTCATCCGAGGTTCCCGACACAGTGATCGTCAAGGCTCTGTCGGCGTCGATCACGTGGGACAAGAATTTTCCCTTTTTGGCCTGGAGAACGGTCCCGTGGGCGCTCGGGGTGGACGTCTGAACGGTGAAGCCGTCAGACTTCAGGTACTCCTCGATCTTCGATTGCAGGGACGCCAGGTCGACATGCTTACCCTGGAACTGCAAAACCTTCTCACCTATCAACTGGGCTCCTCTCGGGCCGTACGGTGAGCATGGCCGCCCACCACTCCGAGCGCCCCGGATGGAGTGCCCACGGTGGAGACTACCGGTGTCCTCTGGTGTCGTGGTCTCGGCCCAGTTCCTTGATCCGGTGCGGTGCGGCTCAAGGTGCCGGTGACTTTTGGATGTAAAGCTCACGGGGTGATTCACTCGTTCGATCAGCCAGGCTTCTTCGATCGTGCGGACCAATCGCCGGACGCAGCCTTCTACTCTTGGCCCAGGCTGGTTACCCACATCGACGACCATGCCATCGCCGCGGTCGGACAACTCTACGAGGAGCTGGCGATCGACGGGGACGTGCTCGACCTGATGGCCTCCTGGGTTTCCCATTTTCGGCGCAAACCCAGCGGTCTGACGGTCCTCGGAATGAACGCTCAGGAGCTCGAGGCGAATTCCCAGGCGACCGACGTCGTGGTTCACGATCTAAACGCCGATCCGTGCCTGCCCTTTGCCTCCGGCTCCTTCGATGCCGCCGTTTGCTGCGTGTCGGTCGACTACCTGGTGCGCCCGATCGAGGTGTTCACCGACCTTGTCAGGGTGCTGCGACCAACTGGGTTGTTCGTTTGCACGTTCTCGAATCGCTGCTTTCCGACCAAGGCGGTGCGAGGCTGGCTTCGCACCAGCGACGCCGAGCACTGCTCGATCGTTAACGGCTACTTCGAGCAGTCGGGGGGATGGAACCCTGCGGTAATCGAGCGTCGCACACCGCCGATGCACCTCGGTGATCCGCTCTTCGCCGTGTGGGCAGCCAGTGCCGGGGAGGTCGAGGAGCGCTCCTTATAGTTGTGCGAGGCGGGCCGTGACACTGTCGGCCGGTGTGGGATTTGGGGCCAGACGCTCGCCCACGGATCGACCCCTGATGTCCCGGCTCACCTGCTCAACGTGGTGCGTCACCCATGCGGTAGTCATGGGTGAGCTCATCGAGGCGGATTTTGAGTTCGTCGGTTATCACGTACTGCGCAGCTTCGAGGCTCGAATCGAGTTGGTCCGGCCGACTGGCGCCGACAATCGGAGCTGTGATTGCTCCATTTGCAAGTACCCAGGCGACGGAGAGAGTGACAAGACTGACGCTGGCCTCATTCGCAAGTGAGATGAGCTGCTCAACCGTGTCGAACTCTCGGTCGTGCCAGTAGCGGCTCTGGTACGTCTGCCCAGCGTTGCCGAGTGTGAAACGCGAGCCATCGGGAGGTGGGTTCTGGCGGTCGTACTTGCCCGAGAGCAAACCTCCGGCAATCGGGTTGTAGGAGATGACGCCCACGCCCTCTTCGCTACAGAAGGGAAGCATCTCGCGCTCGATCTGGCGAAAGAGGAGGTTGTAACGGGGTTGGACCGATTCAAAGCGCGCTAGCCCGAGGGTCTCACTTCTTCCGATCGCTCGAACGAGCTGGTAGGTGAGGAAGTTTGAGCAACCGATATAGCGAACCTTGCCCTGACGAACGAGGTCGTCGAGTGCCCCGAGAGTCTCGTCGATCGGGGTATCGCGATCGAAGCCGTGAAGCTGGTAGAGGTCGATGTAGTCAGTCTGCAGACGACGAAGGGAAGCTTCGATCGCGTCGAATATGTGTCTTCGAGAGTTGCCGCTGTCGAAAGGAGCTGGCCCGGTGCGTCCGAAGCACTTTGTCGCGATCACGAAGCGATCGCGCTTGCCCGTGAGCCATCGTCCGAGAATGTCTTCGGTTTGACCTTGGGTCGTGAGGTCACCACCCAGTGGGTAGACATCGGAGGTGTCGATGAAATCGATGTCTCCGTCGGCAGCATGATCGAGAATCGCAACCGAAGTCGACTCGTCGCACTGGAGCCCAAAGGTCATCGTTCCAAGACAGAGCCTCGACACCTGAAGGCCGGTCCGTCCAAGGCGCACATGGTCCATACGTGAACGTTACTGCCAAGCGCTTCGATTCACTTTGGCGGTGCAGCGCCGACGATTGTCCATCTCTAGACGTCCCCAGAAGTTTTCGCGGCTTGGGGTGGGTTTCGCCACGTCCTTAAAGAATGCAGCGGGGGGTGGTACGCAATCAGCCCCGCCCGACCAGTAGCCAGGCGCTCAACCGACGGTCACGCCGCTACTAAGTGGCCCATCCGCGTGGCCAAATCCTCAAGTCCGTCGCTCGATAGCTGTGTCACCGGCGGGCGACGAACACATATTCCGGGCTGTTATCGGCATACGGCTCCGGAAAACCCGGAATAGAGCGCCTGCAGCTCGAGTCCGGCGACATCGAGGAGCCCGAGCCACTCGTTCTTCGTCGCCCACCAGAGGGAGCTCTGCGCGCCGTCGTCGAGTGATATGTCGATCCGATTGGCGCCCACTGAGTACCGGACCGTGTGCGGTACCAGCTCCTCCTGATGTTCGCCGTCGAGACGCGCAGCGATCCGGTGGTCGAACGCAAAGGCATTCCACACAAAACAGCCGTCCGGACGGATGGACGCGGCCACGCGCTCGAAGGTGCGGCGTCGGTCGGACCAGGTCGGCAGACGCAGCAGTGCCCGGAATGGGCAGTAGATCAGCGCGGCCGGCTCGTCGAGGGCGAGAGCCCGCATGTCGCTCTGGCGCAGGTCGAGCTCCACGCCCGCCTCGGCCGCACGAACACGGGCTTGCTCGAGCATCGCCGGAGAGGAGTCGATGCCGGCAACCCGGCGGCCGGTCGGCTGTGCGACCGGGATCGCCACCCGTCCGTTCCCGATCGCAAGCTCGACCAGCGGCCCGTCCGCTCTTTGGGCGAGATCGACGTAGAAGGCGACGTCGGCCGTCATGTGAGCCGACCACTCTTCGTAGCGGCTCCCGAACGCCTCGTCCCAGCTCATCCGCAAATGGTACGGCCAGCTACGGGACCTTCGAACTGCCACGGATCTGCCGACCCCTTCCACCGATTGGTCAGGGTCAGGCGACAGGCGTGCAAGTGGCACCGCCACCGTCAATTCGCCAAGAGGCACGTCGGCGCAGCAGCACCGTAGGCTCGACAGACACGAGCCGTCGCAAAGGAGGGCGTCAATGAGTACGACAAGGCTAAAGGTGACCGGAATCAATCACGTGGTCCTGCACGTTGCGGACGTGGAGCGGTCCAAGAGGTTCTACATCGAGGTGCTCGGTTTCGAAGACCGCAACATGTCCGCAGGGCCGAGCCTGAAGGCGAGCTTCCTCCGATGTGGCTATCAGGGCTTGGACCTGTTCGAGGTTCCCAGTGGCGACGCCCACGGTGGCGAGGAGATGAACCACATGGCGTTGTGCGTCACCGCCGACGATCTCGACGAGATTGTCGCAGCGCTCTCGAAGAATGGCATCGAGACCTCCGACAGGACACCACGTAATACGGTCTTTATCTCCGATCCAGACGGACACCGAATCGAGATGCTGCCTCTCTCTGCTAGTGAGCGGGTGCTTGAGCGTGAAGCAACGAGGACTTCAGGATAGGTAGCAATGAGGCGACCTGACGCCAACGGCCCCATGTGGCGAGCGGTCGGCTTCAACGCAACGGTCGACATGCCGCCAACCAGTTGCGGCGGGCAACGGGCGGGTTTAGCTTCGGCGTCAGTTGCCGGATCGAAGCACATCCCAGATGCAAAGGATGACCAACTATGAAGTACCTGACCCTTGGCCGCTCCGGTCTGCACGTCTCTCGGGCCTGCCTGGGAACCATGATGTTTGGCCACAGCGACACCGCCCCGTGCAACGAAGACGAGGCTCGTCGAATCGTCGACGGGTTCCTCGGTGACGGGGGCAACTTTATCGACACCGCCAATCGCTACACCGGCGGTGAGTCCGAGGAGGTGGTCGGCCGGGCCATCAAAGCCAAGCGCGACGAGGTCGTGCTGGCCACCAAGGGTTTCATGCCAATCGGCGACGGCCCAAACGACCGGGGGCTCGGCCGCAAGTACCTGACCCGAGCGTTGGAGGACAGTCTTCGCCGGCTCAGAACCGACTACATCGACGTCTACCAGTGTCACGGAGCCGACGCCGACACGCCGATCGAGGAGACCATGGCGACGCTGCATGGATTCGTCCAGTCGGGCAAGGTGCGTTACATCGGCTGTTCCAACTGGACCGGCTCTCAGATCGTCGAAGCCCAGTGGGCTGCGGAAAGGATCGCCGGCTCGCCGCTCGTCAGCCTGCAGCCTCGCTACTCGCTCGTCTCGCGCGGGATCGAAGAGGACGTGCTGCCCACCTGTCAGCGCCAAGGCCTTGGGACCATGATCTACAGCCCGCTCGGCGGCGGGGTTCTCACCGGGAAGTACAAGCGGGGCGAGGAGCCCCCGGCCGACAGTCGTTTCGGGCGGGGTGGCATGTGGCGCCGAGGGCTCAACGATCAGAGCCTCGACGCCGCGGACGAGGTCGGCAAGGTGGCTGCCGAGCTCGGCACCACCCCGACCGCCGTCGCCGTTGCCTGGGTGCTTAGTCGCCGAGGCGTCACCTCGGTCATCATCGGTCCACGGACCTTCGACCAGTTCGAGCAGAACATGGAGGGCTTCGACCTGCAGCTTGACCCGGCCGTGGTGAAGCGCCTGAGCGACGCCACCCGGTGGGCCCGCTAGCAGTGCCCCTGTAGCCACGATCCTCGGGTCCGGCGCCGCTTGGGCACCGCCTGTCAGTGCCCGGCGATGGCGTGTGGCTCGTAGGGCTGCTCGAGGTGCTCGACCTCTTCGGAGCTCAGCTCGATTGAGATCGAGCCGAGTGCGTCCTCGAGTTGGGTGGCGTTTGTGACCCCGACGATCGGGGCGCTGACCACCGATTTTGCCTGCAGCCAGGCCAACGCCACCTGGGCCCGCTTGAACCCGCGCTTGTCGGCCAGATCCGCCACGGCCTGCACGACGGCCCGGTCGTTGTCCGAGTAGAGCCGCTTGCCGAACTCGTCGGTCTGCGTTCGCTCGGTGACCTCGTCCCAGTCCCGGGTGAGCCGACCACGGGCGAGGGGGCTCCAGGGGATGACGCCAATCCCCTCGTCGACGCAGAGTGGCAGCATCTCCCGCTCCTCTTCGCGGTAGAGGAGGTTGTAGTGGTCCTGCATGGAAACGAATCGGGTCCAACCGTGGCGCTCGGCGGCGTGAAGCATCTTGGCGAACTGCCAGGCGTACATCGACGAGGCACCCACGTAGCGGGCCTTGCCCATCTGCACCACGTCGTGCAGAGCCTCGACGGTCTCTTCGACCGGGGTCAGATTGTCGAAACGATGGATCTGGTACAGATCGACGTAGTCGGTACCCAGTCGGCGAAGACTGTTGTCGATCTCGCTCAAGATCGCCTTGCGGGACAGCCCGCTGCCGTTCGGCCCCCTGAACATGCGCCCGTGCACCTTGGTTGCTAGCACGATCTCTTCGCGCTTGGAGTGTTCGGCCAACGTTCGGCCGACGATCTCCTCGCTGCTCCCGTCCGAGTAGACGTTGGCCGTGTCGAAGAAGTTGATGCCCCCTTCGAGCGCCTGGCGGATGATCGGTCGGGCGGCGTCCTCACTCAGGCTCCATGGGTGCCCGCCCCGCTGTGGATCACCGAAACTCATGCAGCCCAGGCAGATCTTTGACACGTCGAGCCCAGTCGAACCCAGCTTCCGATACTCCATGGGAATCCTCTCGTTGCGGTCCGGCACAGTTCGAACCCACCTTACGAGTGGTCGGGGCGACCACCCAAACGCGTGGGGCCGGTTTCAAGACTCGGGAGTCTTGACAGCTCGAGGCGGCGACCGGGGATTGCTCCCGTTACAACTTCGGCAGAATGGCGGTGGCAAGCTTCTCCTCGTCGGGCAGCGACGGTGGAGCGCCAGCAGGGATGACGGCGACTCGGAGGTAGTAGTTCCCCTTGAGCACACTCAGGGAGGCGTCGCCGTCGTAGTAGGCCTGGTTGCCGTAGCCGGCGATCGGCTGGGCGTTGACCTTGGACTTGTAGTCGTTGTACCACTTCAAGGCATCGGAGCCCGTGACCACGACGACCCGGACGGTGTCGGGCTGTCCTACGTTCGGGGTGGTGGGAGTGGGCGCCGAAGGCCCGTAGAACACGCAGGCGAGGCCCCCTTCGACGGTGGCGTTGCCAAGGACCCCGGCGGTCACGGACGTTCCGATGGCGCTCGCCGCTTCGGCTTGGGTGACCACCGAGCAGGAGCTGAAATTCGCGGTGACCTTGGCCGAACCCTTCTTCTTCGGCTTCGGCTTCGCCTTGTGTTTTGCCGCCACCGCCGGCGCCGACATGACGGTCGAAGCTGCCACGGCTACACCCAGGATGCTGGTGGCGGCAATCGCCCCTGCCACAATGATCCGCCGCACGGTCTCGCCCCCTTGCTCTTCACGCCTCATCGATCCCAGCCAGCGTACTGGGTCCACCAAGTGGGGGATCGGCGAGGCTGCTAAATCGGCGCTCCCGAACGCACATAGGAGCGAACTGGCAGGCTCCATACCCAAGATCGCCCATCGGATAACCGCAGGCACTGTTTGCCGCCGATCACTCGTGGCGAGAGCACCTGGCGAATCGTTCCCTGCCTGAGGACGTGCGAAGGGGCGTTGGGTTCCCGATGACGCGAGGGCGGTCCGGACCACGGGTTCATTGCCAGCGCGGAGGCCCGGGTCGAAAGCCCTGAATGTTTGCGGCAAGCTAGGCAAACGCGCCCTTCCACAGCTAGATCACGAGTATCCGCTGCAATCGCCATGTTCCTGGCGGCTGCCACACTTACCGCTTGCGGCGGAGGCGGAGGCGCCGCCCCCTCGCCGACTGCCTCCACAATCGAGCGGGTCGCCGGAGGGCCGACCGGAACGTACGTCGTCGAGAGCGGCATCCACAAGATCAAACACGTGATCGTGGTCATGCAGGAGAACCGTTCATTCGACAGCTACTTCGGCACGTTTCCCGGCGCCGACGGCATTCCGATGAGCGGTGGCGTACCAACCCCCTGCGTGCCCAACCCCGCCACGCACGGGTGCACCAGTCCGTATCACGACACGGCCGACGTCAACGGAGGAGGACCGCACGGACACGCCAGCGCAGTGGCGGACATCGACGGCGGCAAGATGGACGGCTTCATCAACCAGCGTGAGAAGGCAGTCAAGACGTGTACCAACGCGGAGGATCCCGCATGCGCGGTTGGCCCGAGCACCGTGCCCGACGTGATGGGTTACCACACTGCGGCCGAAATCCCGAACTACTGGACGTATGCCAGTGACTTCGTGCTCGACGACCACATGTTCGAACCGGTGTCCAGCTGGTCGCTGCCAGACCACCTGTATATGGTCTCGGCCTGGTCGGCGCGCTGCACCAACTCGTCACCGGGCAGCTGTACCAACGAGATCGTTGGCCCCTACGGGGTCGCTCAAATGGAGCAAGCGGTCACGGAGGAGCTCGAGTCCGGCGTGGCGGAGTACGACTTCGCATGGACGGACATCACCTGGCTGCTCTACGCCAAGCATGTCAGCTGGGCGTACTACATCCAGACCGGAACACAACCCGACTGCGATGACGATGGGGCCGAAACCTGCGCGCCGATCCCCCAGCGCTACTCCACCCCGGGGATCTGGAATCCGCTGCCGCTCTTCGGCGACGTGAAGCAGGACCACCAACTCCACAACATCCAGTCACTCAATAGATATTTCTCCGCCGCAAGGGCTGGCAAGTTGCCGGCGGTGAGTTGGATAACGCCATCGGCACAGGACAGCGAGCACCCGCCTGCAAGTGTGCACCAGGGGCAGGCTTACGTGACGGCGATCATCAATGCTGCCATGAAGAGTCCGGACTGGGGCTCGACGGCCATCTTTCTGTCCTGGGACGACTGGGGTGGCTTCTATGACAACGTGACCCCGCCCACGGTTGACGAGAACGGTTATGGGCTGCGGATACCGTCCATAGTCATTTCCCCGTACGCCAAGCGCGGCTACATCGACCATCAGACCCTGAGTAGCGACGCATACCTGAAGTTCATCGAGGACGACTTCTTAGGGGGTTCCCGGCTCAACCCGAAAACGGACAAACGCCCGGACCCGCGCCCGGACGTCCGAGAGGACGAACCGATACTCGGGAACCTGGTGAACGATTTTGACTTTTCCCAGGCGCCGCGGCCGCCCGTTCTGTTGCCAACCAATCCCCCCACCGACTCGCCGTCGATCCCGACCTTCTTCCAGACGGCACCGCCCTGCACGGGCTGCACCGGTGTGCCGCCGTTCGTGCCTACTGGCTGACGGTCCGTATCGAGGCGGATCACACGTACGCCGCACCTGGTGCCATCTCCAGCGTGGCCCCGAACACCGTCACCGCGCCGGTGACCATCACTCACAATGGCCAAGCCGTCTCCGCGACCGTCCACCTCGACCGAACCGCACCCCTCCCTCGGTGCGCCTCGTTCCACGGCCCCTGCGTCAAGTCCGATCCGGTACAACTTCCTTGGCTGGGCCTCGGCCCGACTGAAGGGCGAACCAGATGAGGGGAATCTGCAAAGGGAATCGAATCCAATCGACCACCTTGGCCGTCAGGTCGTGGCCCTGCTGAGCGGTTATGGCGGCCTGCAGGTTGGCCGGCCAGATGAATGCCAGCAGCACGGCGGCGGCGATCCCCGCCCAGCGGTCCCGTCGCCACAACCCAACGGCGCAGATGAGCTCGGCCACCCCGCTGGCATAGACCAACTCGGTCGGCACGGGCAAGAAGTGGGGGACGATCGGGGTGAAGGTACCCGGGTGGGCCAGGTGGATCACCCCGCTGAGTATGAAGGCGGATGCGACGAGCCAGGGGAGATAAGGGAAGTAGCGAGCGCACCGCCGATGGCTGCCGGACGCTGCCGTCACCGGGTCACCTACGACCGTGCCCCGAATGCCGGCCCCGTCCAACGTCGCTTGCCACGGCGAGCCGCTCTGCACTCCGCCGCCGTCCCAACAGCGGGATCAGCCCCGGCGAAGTTGGCCAATGGGGATTCGTTCGCGAACCTCCGGCGGCGGAGCCACCAACCTCAGCCCGCCAACGCCTCGATTGCGGACTCGGGGCAATTGGCAATGGCGAGATGCGCCTTCTCCTCAAGCTTGGCGGGCACGGTGCCATCGCCGACTACCGAGCTCTGGCCATAGTCGTCCACTGAGAACAGCTCGGGTGCAAGTGCGTAGCATCGTGCGTGGCCCTGGCACCTGTCGGGGTCGACTCGGATCTTCACGGGAACGCCACCGGCAGGACCCGCGGGCCACGAACCTGACCTCCTGCCCAGGTCACCTCGGCACCCTCGGCGAGGCGAAACGTCGGGATCCGCGCCAGCCACTCCTCCAGGGCCACGGTTAGTTCCATGCGGGCCAGGTTGGATCCCGCACAGCGGTGGATGCCCGTTCCGAAGGCGACGTGACGGTTGATCGCTCGATCGAGGACGACCTCGTCGGCCCGCTCGAAGACCTCGGGGTCACGGTTCGCTGCCGGGAAGTTCATGAGCAGCTTGTCACCCTCGCGCATCGGGCACCCGCCGAACTCGGTGTCGGTGGTGACCAACCGCGCCATTGTCACGGGTGAGTAGGCCCGAAGGAACTCCTCGACCGCCGAGGACATCAGCCCCGGTTCAGCGACCAGGCGCGCCACGTGGTCGGGGTGGGTGGCGAGGTGCCACAACGAGGAGCCGATGCTGCTCCAGGTCGTGTCGATGCCGGCGATCATCACGAGCGCAGCCATCCCGAGCACGAGGCGATCATCGAGGGGCTCACCGTCGTGGCTCGTCGCCAGGAGCTCGCTCATGAGATCGTCGCCGGGATCAGTCTTGCGGCGTTCGAGTTCCGACATCAGGTACGTACCAAAGCCCTCTTGGCCTCGGAGGTTCCGTTCCGGGTCGTCTCCGAACTCGAGCATGTCGCGAACCCAGCCGGTGAAGGTGTCCGAGAGCGTCTCGGGCACCCCCAGGATCTGCGCGACGACTCTGACCGGGATCTGCTGCGCGTAGTCAATGGCCGCGTCGGCGTGGCCGGCCTCGAGGAACCCGTCGATATGGCGTCGGCAGAGGTCACGGGTCAGCTCCTCGTAGCCGGCGACCCGCGTGTGGGAGAACCACGGCAGAATGAGTCGCCTTGTCCAGGTATGCAGCGGCGGATCCGCGGAGATGGGCGGGAGGCCATACTGCGCGTCGGCCTCGTCGTAGCCCTCCGGTTGCACCTCGGAGTTGACGACGCCGATCTCGAGAGAGCTGAACCGCTCGATGTCGTGGGCTGCCTCGACGACGTCTGCGTACCGAGTGAGCATCCACGCTCGGCCGCGGCGCTCGGTGTGGGCGACGGGACAGGACTGCCGCAAGTCATCCCAGATCGGGTACGGATCCTCGATGTAACCCGCATCGAGGACCTCAAAATCCTGTGACCAATCACCGACCGGTGCCGTTACTCGCGCCATCCCAAACCCCTTCGACTGGTCATGAACCTAGCCACCAGGACGGGCCCACTGCAGGCGAACGTCCCGGATCGCAGTGGCGCCGGTTACTCGATTAGGAACGTGCGCGGCCGTGCCTCCGGCGACATGACCCCTCCCCGACCAGGAGCGTGCGAGTCGCTCTATCGGGATTTCGCGAGTCGGTCGCCAAAGACCTGGTCGGCGGACCAGGCAACGAACCCCGCTGCGATCCAGACCGGCCAAGCCACGGTGATGAACGTTCCGACCGACCTCGCCGCGGCGATCAGGGCGAAGATGAACATGACGAGTGCTGCCAAACGCAGAAAGCGCATTTTCTGGCTCCATCCTCCGTGGGCGTTGGCCCGATGAGTCAGCCGTACCCTACGACGGTGGTGTGAATAAGTCGACCGCCGGTCAGGGTAGGACGAAGGTGGTGTCGCCCACTGCCTCCGATAGCACCTGCTTCATGACCTGGGGATGCGGGTAGGTCGCACAACGAGGCCACCCGAGCAGTTCGGGCAGACGCCGTCCATCTCCGCCGAGCACTCGGAGCAAAAGGTGCACTCGTAGCTGCAGATCCTGGCGTCCCCGGCCACGTCGAGCGCGACCTCACAACGTTCGCACCGCTCCCGCATCTCCAGCATGCCCCTCCCCCATCTCTCCTCGCCGGACCGCCGCGCGGTTCTATCCGAAGGTGAAGTCGTACGCCTTGATGCCGGGTGACGCCTTGAGCAACAGGGTCGCATCGGACAGGGACCCGTGGAACAACGTATAGAGCTTCGGGATGCCGCTCACATCGATCGTCTGAGTGTGGGCGCCGTTGATCGAAACCTCGAGGGTCCCGGTTCCCCCGAGCACGAGGTAGACGTCGTCGGCCTGAAATCCGAGCTCGAGTTGCGCGTTCGGCCCGGCCGTCGCCTCCTGGGCGTGGTCCGTCCACGTACCCGACAGGCCGAGGCCGCCCCCCGGGAGGCTCGGCGGGAACTGGTAGACGGCGGGGGTGTCGGGGGCGACGTTGTCGTCGGGGAGCAGGTATTGGAGCCGTGCGTACCCGACGTAGGTCTCCGGGCTGATGGCGGCGGTCGGCGTCTTGTCTGCGACGTCGGTCGGCCGCGGGAGGGCGATGCCCGGGTGGGCGGCGGTGAGCAGCTGGCGGATCAGCGACTCGGTCCCCGAATAGTCGCCCTCACCGAACCCGATGTGACGGACGTCGCCGCTGGCGTCGATCAGGTAGTCGGCGGGCCATGCCTCGTTGTCATAGGCGTTCCACGTGTCGTAGTTGTTATCGATGGCGATCGGGTAGTGCACGCCCAGCTGCACGGACTCGGTGCGCACGTTCGACAGCACGTGCTCGAACGCGAATTCGGGCGTGTGCACCCCCACCACCACGAACCCGTCTCTCGCGTAGGTCTTGTACCAGGACTCGACGTGGGGAAGCGCGCGCTGGCAGTTGATGCACGAGTAGGTCCAAAAGTCGACCAGGACCACCTTGCCCCGCAACCCGGCGAGGGTGAGCGGCTTGCCGCCCGGGGTGTTCAGCCACGCGGTGATCCCCTTGAACGCCGGTGCCTTCCCGCAGCTCACCAGTCCGGACGTGGCCGGCTTGCACTTTGCGAGCGAGGTGTGGCCGTTGCCGGTGAGGTTCCCGAGCTCCTGGCGAACGGCGGCCGAGCCCTCGATACGGTTCTGCAACGCGCTCGTATACCCCGGAAGATCGCGTTGCAACCCGGCGAACACGTTCAGCCCGATGGCCAGGGCCATGCCGATGAGGACGACCCCGCTCACCTGCCGTAGCCGCGGCCCGCTCTCCCGCAGCGTCTTCACCCGTCTGGTGAGCTCGTTGCCAGCCAGCGCGACCGCGAGCAGCGGGACCGCGGCACCGGCCCCGAACGCGACGGTGAGGAACACTGCGGTCAGGCCGACCCGGTGGGTCGCGCCGACGACGGTGATCGCGGCCAGGACCGGGCCCGCACACGGGACGAACAGCACCCCGAGGCCCAGGCCGAGGACGAACCCGCCCGCCTTCCCACTGGGCTGGCGAGAGCCGATCCTCGCGAACGGGCGCTCCAAAAGTGCGGCCAACGGCGGGAAGATGAACCCGAGGCCGACGAGGATCAGCAGGGCGATGCCGGCGTCGCGGAGGAAGTCCTGGGGCAGGTGGAAGAGGGAGATGATCTCGGAACCGGCCAGGATCAGCAGGCTGAAGCTCAGGACCAGCCCGCCGACCACGGCCAACGGCCGGGCTCGGGACTTGAGCGATGGCGCGGTGCCCGGAGTGGTCGCACCGGCCACCAGGATCACCGGAAGCACCGGGAGGATGCAGGGCGAGATGCCGCAGACGATCCCGGCTACGAAGCCGATCCCGATGAGCTCGACCATCCGATGGGTCCTCCGATTACATGGGTCCGGGAGTCACGGCGACCGAATTCGCTCTTGCGAGGCTCCCGCCGGTGGACGAGCCACGGTACCGGTCGGGGCGTCGAATTTGGGGTCGCGGCGGCCGGTGAGACGGCTGGCCACCCACGTCGGTGGCCGGGCCCGATCTATGCACCTCCACCGGGTGCGTTCAAGTTGCCTGGCGCATGTCCAGGTGGAAGGTCTTGCACCTCCCGACCGGTTGGAAGCCGATCTTCTGGTACAGCGTCTTGGGCCAGTCGTTGTCGTCGGCCACGATGAAGATCAACTCCGAACCCGTCGAGAGCGCGACGGCGTTTGTGACGAGCGCCCGGGCATATCCTCGACCGCGTGCCTCGGGCGTTGTGTAGACGTCTTCGACCCACGCGATCGGCCCGTCGATCCGGAGCTTGGTGATCGCGAGCGGAGAACCCTGCTCGTCGACGAACCCAAAGCGTCGCTCGCCGAGCAGTCGACCCTCTCGGCGGTTGTACTCGTCGATCTGATCGAGCGCCTCCTCCGAGCTGCTGGGCCGCTCCTCGATGAGCCACTCCCGCATGAGGACGAGCATCTGGTCCTCGATGATCTCGGTGATCGCGCTCGTGTCGACCTCGCGGTCGGGTGGTTGGGCGATCACCATGATCACCTCGGTATCGACGGTCCAGCCCGCGTCGCGCAACGACCCTTCGAGCTCGTCGGCCGTCGGCTCGTGCTCGATCATGACGTGCCGGTACGGGAGTCCGGACAGGACCTCGTCGACGACGACGAGCAGGTCCGGAAACGAGATCGGCTCGTAGACCTTCAGATGGTTGAGTGACCAGACCCAGGGAAGCGACGGGGTCCGCGCGACCCAGCCCGGGCCCACGAGACGCGCCTCGTCGGCCGCCGCGCCCTGGGATCGCCGGAGCTGGTCCTGGAGACGGGCCAGCGTGCCGTCGCCGGGCCAGGATCCGGCCAATGTCATCTCGCCCGCTCGTCGATCACCGGTCTCGGGACGATAGCGGCCGGGCGCGGCGAACGGGCCGGCCCGATCGAGCGGGAGGACGGCCGAAGGACGCCTGGCCCTTGCGGTGAACGAGCGTCGTCGCTTTCAGGGCGACGATGGCATTTCGAAGCACGAAGCCGTTGCCTCCGAAAGGGGCGACGGCGAGTTCACGCCGCCTTTGCGCGGCGGCGGGAATCGGCAAGGATCGTCGGCGGGACCGGCCGCAGATCGTGGACGACCCCGATCCGCTGGAGCCCTCGGAGGATCAACCACGTCGGATCCAGCTCCCAGACGTTGAAGCCCGCCCGCGCGCCGGCCGGGAAGCGATGGTGATTGTTGTGCCACCCCTCCCCGAGTGTCGCGAGCGCAAGCCACCAGTTGTTGTGGCTGGCGTCGTTCGTCTCGAACCGCCGCTGCCCGATGCGGTGACCGAGTGAGTTCACGGCGAACGTCAACTGGTAGACGAGGACCGTCGAGATGCAGAAGCCCCACACGAGCATCTGGGGGCCCGAGGTGTGCAGGCCCGGCCACAGCCACCCGAGCAGGTAGCCCGTGCCGAGCATTGCGAGGAGGGTCACCGCGGGGACGACGTGGTGATACCGGTCGAGAAGCCGCATCTCGCGGTACGCAGCCAGGTCGGCCACGAGCTCTGCGTCGGTGGCCTGGTTGGCCGGCGCGAACATCCAAAAGACGTGGCTGTAGGCGAGACCGTCTTGGACCGGCGAGTGCGGGTCGCCGGGGCGGTCCGTCGCCCGGTGGTGGCGGCGGTGGTGGGCCGACCACCAGAGCGGGCCGCGCTGGGCCGCCGACGCGGCGACACAGGCGCCCACGAACTGGACCGAGCGCGAGACCTTGAACGCCCGATGTGAGAAGCAGCGGTGGTAGAACGCGGTGATCCCGAACATCCGGACGAGGTACATGCCCACGCAGACGGCGACGGCGACGGGGCTCCACCCCACCCAGATGACCGCGATGCAGGACAGGTGGACGAGGAGGAAGGGGACGCCCAGCTTCCAGGACCCGCCAATTGATTCGGTCTTGGCCGCGACGGGCGCCTCGATGCGCGGGGCCCGCTGGACGCTCAGGGTGTCGGTGGTCATCATCGGCTAACCGGGACCGTAGGCGATGTGGCGGGGTCGACGGGACAGGTTCACCGGTCGGTCACGGACGGAATGACCCGTAGTGACCGGGCGGACCTCGGATCTAGGGGTTGATGAAATCCGGGACCCCCGACGTCCTCTCGTTCGTCTCGCCCCGGGCGAACCCGAACAGCTCGTCGGCCGGCATCGGCCTCGCCGCGAAGTAGCCCTGGAGCACGCCGTATCCGAGCCCGGCCATGTCGCGGGCCAGCTCCTGGGTCTCGACCCCCTCTGCGACCGCGACGAGCCCGAGGCGCTTGGCCAGGTCCGAGACGGTTCGGACGATCGCGAGGTCGTTGTGGGACTCCCGGGAGCGGCGGACGAACTGCTGATCCACCTTGATCTCGTCGAGCGGCATCTCGGGCAGCGCCGACAGCGAGGTGTAGCCGCTCCCGAAGTCGTCCACCGAGATCCGGATGCCCAGCGACTGCAGCGGCCTCAGGCGTTTGACCGCGCTGGTGAGATCGGCTGCGGCCGTCTCGGTGATCTCGAGGGTCAGACAGGCCGCAGGGAGCCGGCGGGATCGGATCTCGTCCATGACCCAGTCGGTCAGGCCGGGCCGGGTCAGCGTCACCGGGGAGAGGTTCACCGAAACCGAGATCGTGAGGCCGGCCCGTCGCCACCCCACCTGGGCGTCGAGCGCCTGGGGAAGGATCCACTCGGTGAGCCGGTTGATCAGGCCGATCCGCTCGGCCAGGGGAATGAAGACGCCCGGAGGGACGTCACCCCGCGCCGTGCTGTGCCACCGGAGCAGGGCTTCGGCGCCGATCGTCTTGGCGGTCCGAGCGTCGATCTGGGGCTGGAAAACGAGGCTGAGCTCTCCCTTTTCGATCGCTGCGCCGAGGTCGGCCAACATCGCGAGGTCGTCGGCCGTGAGCGTGCGGTCGTCGGCGAGCCACATGACCGATGTTGCGCCGTCGGCAACGGCCCTCTTTGCGCTGAGAGACGCCCGGCGGAGAAGCTCGGGGGCGTCGGTCCCGTCCCACGGCGCGATCGAGATTCCCGCGTGGGCCCGAAGCGCCACCTCGACACCGTCGACCCGGTAGCGGCCGGCCGCGATCGCGCGCTCGATGGTCTGCACAAGCTCGTCGGTCGAGTGGATGGCCCATTGAGGGATCTCGGTCGAACCGTCCTCTCCCTCGAGCGTCCTCCCCCCGAGTGACTGTGCCACCACCAGCTCGGCGCCCTCGATTCGGCCGATGGTGGCCTCGGATGGCAACACCTGGCCGATGTCTTCGACGACCCGGCGGAGCAGCTCGGTGCCGGCCTGATAGCCGAGTGCCTCGATCGCGCTGTCGATGCCACGCACGAGCACCGACACCACCGCGAGCGGCCTCGTCTGGTCGCGCTCGCGGATCCGCCTGGCCATCCCGATGCCGTTTGGAAGCCCGGTCTCGGGGTCGACCGCGCCGAGGCGACGGATCGACCGGTTGAACAGCATCACGGTGAACGGGGCGGTCGAGAGGCAGATCGACCCGGTGATCGCGGCGAACGCGGCCCGGCCGACGCCGAAGGTGCCCATCCGGGTCAGCCACAGGCACAGGCCGATCGCAATCTGGCAGATGACGACGGTACGGAGGCGGAAGAACACGGCTGCGAAAACACCCACGGGCACGTAGAACGCCGCCGCGGCCAACGAGAGGCCGGTGCCCCGGCCCGACCACACGAGCATGGAGACCTGGCCGATCCACAACACCCCGAGGGCCCCGCACCACACGACCTTGACCCGTCGGACCTCCAAGAGGCCGACCCACACGATCAGGGCGGACCCGCTGATGGCGAGCACCCAGCTCCGGTGGGCGTCGGACGGCCACAGCACGGATGCGACCGTCCAGGAGACGACGGCGAGCCCGTACATCAGGCGGAGCACCGCGAGCGGGCTCAGCAGCGCGAGCGGTGAGTCGAGGGCGAACCACGACCGCGTCTTTGGGAACAGGCGGTTGCGGACCGGTGCGCGCGACCCGAGGGGGGCGCTGGTCGCGGAGCTTGCGACCGGGATGGGGGTGGCCCACCGGCGCCACGAGTCCGGGCTCGTCTGTGTCTTCATCACCACCGACCTGGGTCTGAAATCGCGCGCAATGCTAGGGGGTGGCCCGCCCGGAACCGGGGACCCGCGACGCCGATGGCCCTGCTCCAGGGGGGCGCCGGGGTCGGCGAGCGACTACCGCGCGCCGACGTGCTCGGTGATCAATTGGGCGGTCAGCTTCGGCTGGGCCACAACGAGGTTGTGGGGGCCGTCGATCACATGCACGGCGGTCCTCGGGTAGCCGGCCAACCGGGCCTCGATCACCTCGGAAGCAGCCCACTGGTCGTCATTGCCGTGGATGAACAGCCGCCGCACCCCGGCGCTCGCCTCGAGCACGTCGTCCTGGCGGAAGTGGACCATGCAATTGAAGAGACTGGACTTGAAGGCGCCATAGCGGGCCCGGAGGGCGTCCGCTGCCACGGGCCGTGAGTACAGAGCCGAGTTGCCGCCGAAGAGTCCGGCCACATGGCGGCCGATCCCCCACGTGACGGGGGTGACGATCGCGGCGACGATCGGGTGCCGCAGGGTCAGGCGGATCCACATGTTGTGCGCAAGCGCCTTCCGTGCCTCGGGCTCCGAGGAGTAATAGGGAAACCCGATGCCGATGAGCCCGCTCACCTCGGCGGGCCAGCGACGGGCGAACTCGAGCATGAGGTTGGATCCCATCGAGAGCCCGACGAAGACGTGGGGCGGCTCTATCCCCGCCTTTTGCAGGGTGCGCCTGATCGTTTCGACGTGCGCCGCGGGCGTGTAGGTGGTCCGCGGCTTGGGCGAGTGCCCATAGCCGAGGAGATCGACGCTGGTGAGAGTGAAGTGCGGCTCGAGTTCGGGCGAGATCTCGTCCCACACCATGTGGCTCCCTGCGACGCCGTGGAGGAGCACCAATCGTGGACCGCTGCCCCGCTCGACCGCGTGGAGCGTCGGGCCCGAGACCGCTTCGGCGGGCCGCTGACCAGGGTGATCAGGCATCGGCCGACCTTAGCGGCCGACCCGGGAACGGCGAGTGAAGCAGGGGCGCAGAGATGCCAACCGATAGGGTGAATGGCCCGGTCCGATCAGCGCGCGGAGCTCTCCATGACCCAGACGCTCGATTCGATGGTCATCAGCGAGGAAGACGTCGAGAAGCTTGTCGATGACGACGACCTGTGGGCGGTGCTCGTCTGGAACGACGACATCAACACGTTCGCTCACGTGATCAAGGCGCTGATCGAGATCCTCAACCACACCCAGACGCGGGCCGAGCAGCTCGCCGACCGGGTCCACCGAACCGGCAAGGCCGTCGTGGCCATCCGGCCGAAGGACGAGGCGGCGGCCGCGGTGCGGCGCTTCCACAGCCGCCTCATTCAAGCCACCATGGAACCCCAGTAGGGGCGGATGACATTGAGGTCGGTGCCCGCGCGAGCGGGCGGCGGGCCCGACACTCGGATCGGCGTTGACCTAGCGCATCATCCGGCGCTCTGCGGCCTCGGAGTACGCAGCGAGGTCGGGCTCGGTGGCCAGGAGGTCGGCGTACTTCTTGCGGGCCTCCTCGCGCTTGGCCGGCAGGTACTCGGTCGGCCACAGGCCCGGGTGGGGCTTGTAGTCCTTCAAGACGTTGCGGGCCACCGTGACCTTGTGCACCTCGTCCACGCCGTCGGCGATGCCCATCGTCGGCGCACCCGCGTACATGGCCTGGAGCGGGGTGAGGTTGGTCGTGCCGAGGGAGCCGTAGATGTGCAGGGCCCGGAAGGACACGTCCTTCAGCACCTTCGCGCAGGTGTACTTGCACGCCGCGATCTGGGTCCGGGCCGCCTGGGTGCTCGAATTGTCGATGGTCCAGGCGGTCCAGAGCACAAGCAGCCGGAGCATGTTGATCTCGGCGTAGGAGTTCGCGATCGCCTCCTGGACCATCTGGTGGTCGGCGATCACCTTGCCATGCGACTCCCGGCTGAGGGCCCGCTCGCACATCATGTCGAAGGCCCGCTTGCACTGGGCGATCGTGCGCATGGCGTGGTGGATTCGTCCGCCGCCGAGGCGCCGCTGCGCCAGGACCTTCGCGCCGTCCTCGGGGCCGAGCAGGTGGTCGAGCGGCACCCGGACGTCGGTGTAGCGGATGTGGTTGTGCGTCGACGGGTACGGCATGATCTCGACGCCTGGGGTCTCGCGGGGAACGATGAAGATCCCGTTGGTGGCCATGACGAACAAGATGTCGGCGGCCCGCCCTGCGGAGGTGAACCACTTCTCGCCGTTGATGACCCACTCCTCGCCGTCGCGCACGGCCACGGTCTTGAACATGCTGGGGTCCGAGCCGCCGTGGGGCTCGGTCATCGAGTAGGCCGAGAAGATCTCCTGGCGAAGCAGGGGGAAGAGCCAGCGCTCCTTTTGCTCGTCGGTCCCGTAGGCAGCCAGCAGTTCCATGTTCCCGGTGTCGGGTGCGGCGGTGCCGAAGATGGCCGGGGCGGAGCCGTAGCGACCGAGGATCTCGTTGACGAGGGCCAGCTTCAGCTGCCCGAAGCCCGGGCCACCGAGCTCCTCGTCCAAGAACAGCGCCCACAGGCCCTGGTCCTTCACCTGCTGCTTCAGCGGATCGACGATCGCCTTCACCTTCGGGTGACGCGACCGGACGGCGCCGGGGAACACGAGGTCGAGCGGCTCGATCTCCTCCTTGCAGAACTTCTCGACCCAGTCGAGCTTTTCTTGGAACTCGGGTTCAGTCGAGAAGTCCCAGGCCATACCAATTCTCCTTGCGTCTCGGCGCCTCGTATGCGCCGTCGTCGGGGTGTCGCGATCGCTGCGAGCTGACTAAAGCGGCTGCCTGACAATACCAGGCAGGCGCCTTATTCGCCCAGCCGCGCGGCTAGCCTGCCACGGATGGAGCGGACCACCGAGCCGACGCGCGAGCGCATCCTGGCGGCGGCCGAGGGGCTGTTCGCAGCCCACGGCGTCGACGGGGTCAGCCTGCGCGAGATCACCCGCGTCTCGGGGACCCGCAATACCGTCGGGCTCCAGTACCACTTCAAGGACCGCAACGGCGTGCTGCGGGCGATCCTGGCCAAACACCTGATCGACGTTGACGCTCGCCGCGACGCCCTCCTCGACCAGTGCCGGGACGACGGGGGCGGTGACCTGCGCGCGATCACGGCGGCCCTGGTGATGCCGTCAGCGGCGAAGCTGTCCGATCCCGACGGCGGGCCCGATTTTCTGCAGATCTACGCCGAGCTGCTTAACCGGCCGCGTGGCGAGGAGACGCTGGCCGTCGGTGAGGGTCGAACAAGTCTCGACCGCTGGCGGGCCGAGGTCGCCCCGCTCCTCCATCCCGAGGCGGTCCGCCTACACCGGCGCTTCACCGCCATCCGCCTGGCCGCGGCCGAGCTGGGCCGGCGGGCCGCGTCGGGGCCGCACACCGACGACCGCCTCTTCGTGGGTCACCTGATCGACCTGGTCAGCTCGGTGCTCGCCGCCCCGGTGTCCGAAGAGACCGTGCGATTGGCCGACGAGCGGGACCGGAACCGGGCCGGGAAGCGCCGCCCGAATCGCGAGGCGGTCGGCGCAACCGGCTGAAGCGGCAATAGTTCCTCATTGTGCCCGTGCGCTCCGGAGCCCGCGCTGCGCGCCCGCCCCGAGCCTCGCTGGCCATCGGGCTGGCCGCCGCCATCGGCTCCACGCTGTTCTCCCTCTCGCTGGCCCCGCCGGTCTTCGGGGCCGCCGCATCGGCCTCGTCCGACCAGGCGGCGCTCCAGACCCAAACGCTCACGCTGTCCGACCTCCCACAGGGTTGGAAGGCCACCGCGTCCGCGTCCTCCAGCGGCGCCACCTCGGGCTGCGTGGGCAGGCCGTTCGGTGCGTCGCAGCGGATCGCCCAGATCCAGGCGAGCTTCCAGGACCCCTCAGGCCTCCCGGACCTCTTCGAGCAGATCTCGGACTACAACTCCCCGTCCACGGTGTTCGCCAAGGGAGTCCGCGATCTCAACCGTTGCCACAACGTGTCGATCAGCCAGAGCGGCGCCCCGCTCAAGATCCACGTGGCCAGGCTGGCCTACCGCGGTGGCCGCCTCACGGCTGCGTATACGTTGTCATTCGTCGTGAAGAACGCGTCAGTGGGCAGAAGCCAGGACGTCGGCATCGACGTGGTCTTGGTGCGCGTCGGCGACGAGATCGTCGAGGTGGGACTGGCCGACGCGCCCAGACCGCAGGTCAGCCAGCTCAGGTCGTTCGTCGCGAAGGCGATCGCCGACATCAAGCAGCACCCGCAGAGCGGGGGCTGACAATGAGCCCATCGTCGGTCAGCTTCACCGCCGGGACCCCCGAGACCGTCCTGCCCCCACTGTCCCCCGAGGTGCGGGTGGCCCTGGAGGAAGCGACCGGCCGGCCCGTGGCCGAGCGCCGGGCGGCAATCGCGCGGGTCGCCTCGAACTGGCCTCGCTGCCTGGATGCATGGGCGGGCCTCGCCGAGTGCGCCGAGGACCCGGTGGACCAGTACGCGTTCGCGAGGGTCGGCTACCACCGGGGCCTCGACACGCTCCGGGCGGCCGGCTGGCGGGGCTCGGGGTACGTGCGGTGGAGCCACCCCTCCAACCGGGGGTTCCTGCGCTGCCTCGAAGCCCTGCGAGCGGCGGCCGAGGTCATCGGCGAGTCCGACGAGGAGGAGCGGTGCGCCGTCTTCCTCCGCCAGCTCGACCCGGAGTGGCCCCCGCCCGGAAATGTGGGCTGATCCCGGCCGTTTCTCCCGGAGATAGATTCCGCGGGACGGTCCACGGGCCCGTTGGGCGCAGACCGATCAGTCGGGAGGGTCGGCGATGAACATCGTGGTCAGCAACGTGAAGGGCGGCGTCGGGAAGACGACCAGCGCCGTCTACCTGGCCGCCGCTGCGGCCGCCCGAGGACGCGAGGCGGTCTTCCTGGTGGACTCGGATCCGCAGGGCTCGGCCGCCGAGTGGTTCGAGCAGAACCCGGTGGAGGGGGTCGAGCTCATCGAGGCGCCCTCCGAGCGCACCGTCGTGCGGGCCCTCGCCGACTCGGACGGAATCGTGATTGTCGACACCCCGCCGGGGGACGAGCGGATCGTGCGGGCGGCGCTCCGGCGAGCCGACGCGGTGATCATCCCGACCCGGGCCGGCGGCGTCGAGCCGTCCCGGGTCCTGGCCACGCTCGAGATGACCCCGGCGGACATCGCCTGCGGGATCGTCGTGTGCGCGGCCCGGCTCGGCACCAACGACCTCGAGGCGACGGTCGAGGACTGGTCGAACGCCAAGGTGCCGGTCTGGGGCGTCATCCCCGAGCGGGTCGCGATCGCGTCGGGCCCGGCCAGCCGGATCTACCGCGAGGGGCTCGAGGCGTATCAGGAGGTCCTGCGCAAGGTGATGCGCGCGGTCCGTTAGCGGCCTTCAGGAGCCCTTGGCCCCGGGAAAGGTGCCGCCCTCGGGGGCGTCCGGGGTGCGGTTGACGATCCTCGGGAAGTTGGCCACCCCGACGTCGGGCCGGGGGAGCAGCCACGGCGCCGGCGGGGGCAGGACGAGCCGGGTGAGGGAGTCGGCAACCGACTCGTAGTTGACCCGCCAGCCGGCGAAGTGCCGCCACGCGTCCTCTCGGTCCCGCTCGATCGGGAACCCGACCCCCTCGAGGAGGTCGAAGCCCTCGAAGAACTCCTCCTCGGTCAGCCGGATCGGGGCGTCCGGGAGCGGGTCGGGGTCAAAGGGGATGTGAAGGGCCTGGGCGAGCGACCGCAGGCAATTCGTCCCCATCTGGAGGCACAGCCTGGCCTGGCGGGGCGCGGTGCTCGGGGTGAGGCTCGTGTGCAGCGCCGCGGCGTCGAGCATGGCCACGAGGGCGAGCAGCCACGAACGCGTCGGGTCGGGCGACCGGAACCATATGAGCGACGGGTACCCGGTGTGACTCTCGAGGACCGCGGCGGCCCACCGCTCCCACGTCGCATAGAGCCCCGGCAGCTCGTCCATGTTGGCGAAGCGGTGGTGCCGGGACAGCACCTCGGGTCCCCACGCGGGCACCCCGCCACGCGCGGCGAGCATGGTCACCTCGGTCTCTCGCGCCGAGAACGCCGCGTAGAGGGTGGGCAGGTACGCGATCTCGAGCGCGATGACGAGGAAGCCCGAGCCCGCCTCGATGATGTCGATCGCCTTGTTGGCCCCGGTCCTGCCACTCAGTATCCCGAGCGTGAAGATCGACGACCCCGAGACACCGAGCGAGCTGGTCAGCGTGCCGCCGCTCACCCACCACACCATCAGGCCGAACCCGACGAGGAGCAGGGCCAGCCACGCCCCGAAGAGCACGATCATGGCGAGCGGCCCCACGGTGCCCATGACCCGGTCCTTGGCCTCGTAGGTGTCGAGGCGTCGAAGGATCGGCTTGACCGCCTTGGCCAAGAACCGCGAGACCGACCGCAAGAGCCGCGACGAGGTGGTCCTCGGGATGACGAGCGTGGTGAACACGCTCATCGCGGTGAGCAGCACGGTCGCGAGACCGACCGCGAACCCGACGGCGCGCACCCAACCCGTCATCGACGACGCGCCCGATGCTCACCAGACGTGCTCACCGGGATCGCTTGAGCACGCGCCAGCGGTGCCAGAGGAACACCGCTATCGCGACGACCACCAGCCCGAGGACCACGAACGAGGCCGCCGTGAAGCCCTTGACCAGCTTGTGCCAGCCCGACCCGAGCCCGTACCCGGCCGAGGCGATCGCGGCCGAGTACACCGCCGTGCCGATGAGCGTGAAGATCGCGAACGGCACGGCCGCCATGTCGCCGATGCCGGCCACGAGCGAGACGAACGTGCGGACGAGCGGCAGGATGCGGCCGACCACCACGGCCCCGTCGCCGCGCTTCGTCAAGAACCCGTGGGCCCGATCGATGTCGGCGCTCGAGATGAGGACGTACTTCCCGTAGCGGTCCACGAGTGCCCTGCCACCGGTCCGGCCGATGGTGTACCCGATCATCGACCCGACGAACTCCCCCGCCACCCCGACCAGGATCACCCCGGCCAGGCTGAAGTGGCCCTCGGCCGCCAGCGCGCCCGCGAACCCGAACGTGATCTCCGAGGGGAACGGGATGCAGATCGCCTCGACCAGGGCCAGAACGAAGATCGCGGTGTAGCCCCAGCTCTGAAGGAAGTGTTCCACCGCGCCTTTCTACCCGACCCGGACGGAGACGGGCGATTGGCCCCGACAGGGTCATACGTCGCGTCACAACCTGGTCGTAACCTACGCCGCATGGCCCTCGAAGTTCCCCGGACGCTGTCCCCCTCCAAGGCCTCCGCGTTCACGAACTGCCCGCTGGCGTTCCGGCTCGCGATCATCGACCACGTCCCCGAGCCCCCCTCCCCCCCGGCGGTGAAGGGCACCTTGGTGCATGCCGCCCTTGAGCGCCTGTTCTGGGACCACGTCCCGGGAGAGCGGACGATCGAGGCGGGGCTCGACTCGCTCGAGTTGGCCTGGGAGGCCATCCAAGACGACCCTGAGTTCGTCGGGCTCGACCTCGACATCGACGAGGCCGCCGAGTTCCGGGCCGATGCCGAGGTGCTCGTCCACAACTACTTCCGCATCGAGGACCCGAACACGGTGCGCACGGTAGGCGTGGAGCTCGGCCTCGAGACCAAGATCGGCGACATGGTGCTTCGGGGCATCATCGACCGCCTCGACCTGACCGACGACGGCGAGCTAGTGGTCATCGACTACAAGACCGGCCGCGCCCCATCGAGCCAGTTCGAGAAGTCGCGCCTGCACGGCGTGCACACCTACGCGCTGCTCTGCGAGCGCATGCTGGGCCGGTTCCCGAGCCAGGTGAAGCTTCTCTACCTACGTGACCCGGTCTCGATCATCGCCACCCCGACCGAGCAGTCGGTGCGGGGTCACGGCAAGCGCACCATCGCGGTGTGGTCCGCCATCGAGCGGGCCTGCGAGAACGAGGACTTCCGCCCGCACCCCTCGGGCCTGTGCCGGTACTGCAACTTCCAGCACCTCTGCCCCGCCTTCGCCTCGCTCACCGCCGCCGCCTCCTGAGGGTCGCCGAGAGTCCGGCGAATCTGCCCGGGCTGCCGAGCGGTCGGGAATCGACCGGGCCGCCCCGGCGTTGCCCGAAGCATGCCCCTTCCTCCGTTCACCGTCAGCTGGGACTACCGCTGTCCCTTCGCCCGCAACGCCCATGAGCACCTGGTCACGGCACTGAAGGCCGGTGCCGACTGGGACGTCACCTTCGCCCCGTTCTCCTTGACCCAGAGCCACGTCGCCGAGGGCGAGCCGTCTGTCTGGGACACCCCCGACAAGGCGCCCGATCTTTTGGCGCTGAACGCCGGCATCGTCGTGCGGGACAAGTTCCCCGACAAGTTCCTCGACGCGCATGAGGCTTTGTTCGCGGCCCGACATGACGAGAGCGGTGACATCCGCGACACGGCCGTCGTCCGCAAGGCGCTCGAGTCGGTCGGGGTCGACGCCGAGGCCGTCTTCGCCGAGCTCGAACAGTCGTGGCCCGACGACGAGGTGCGCAAGACCCACGAGTGGGAGGTCTCCACCCACCACATGTTCGGAGTACCGACCTTTATCGTCGCCGACCGGGCGGTGTTCGTGCGGCTGATGACGCGGCCGAAGGGGGACGCCGAGCGCGCCCACAGCACGATCGAACACGTCGTCCGGCTCATCGACGAACGCCCGTGGATCAACGAGTTCAAGTACACGAGCGTCCACCGATAGACCGGCTGGTAACCAAGGGCCGTCGGAGGACCGTGCGTTAGCCGGACGCGGCGAGCGGTCCGTCGAGACGAAGCCAAAACAGCTGGCGCGGCCCTCCTTCCGGACCGGGTGGGAGCACCCGACCGGCAACGAAACCGAGGTGCTCGTAGAAGTGCCGCGCCCCCTCGCCCGGGTGACCCGCTCCGAAGGTGTCCACCTCGATGGTGCATGGATATGTGGCAAAACGCCGAAACGCCTCTCGGACGAGGGCGGTCCCGCATCCTTGGCCTCTCCATGAAGCACGGACGGCCAGCCACCGGATGACGCAGCGAGGATGGTGGGGCGAGAAGATCAACGCCCCAGCGAGCTGAGCGCCGGGCGGTCCGTCGTCGACCCGGGCACAGAGCGCCGTTGTCCTCGAGATGCTCCGGGCGAGCGCTCGATGGAACTCGGGATCGTCCACCATCGGGCCGAAGAGCTGCTCGACCTCGGCGGCCAGCTCGAGCCAGCCCGGAACGTCCTCACTCGTGGCGGCAACCACAGCCACGGAAGCCACTCAGCCCGCCTTCAACGCGAGGCGAGCTCCGCCAGGAGACTCCAGGTCCGGTCCCGCTCCCCGGCGTCGCCGATGACCGACGCCGTGAAATCGGTCGCCCCGGCGTCGGCCAGGCGGTCCACCGCGGCCGTGACGTCCTCCGCCGAGCCGACGAACGCGAGGTCCGAGGCGGTGGTGGCGCCTTCCAGGTCGAGCATGGCCCGATAGGACGGCAGATTGGGGTAGATCGAGAGCTCCTTGTCGATCCGTTCCTTCGCCGCCGTCGAGTCGGCGGTGACGCAGACCGGGAGACCGACCACGATGCGCGGGTCCGGACGGCCGGCCGCGGAGGCGGCTGCGGTGATCTTGGGGGCGATATGGGACCCGATCGTCTTCGTCCCCGTCATCCAGGTGACCGTGCCATCGGCCAGCTCGCCGGCCATCTTCAGCATCGCCGGACCGAGCGCGGCTACATAGACCGGCGTCGGCTGGGTGAAGTGCACGAGCGGACCACCGCTCACTCCGGTGATGAGCTCTCCGTGGAAGTTGGCCGGCTCGCCTCGGAGCAGGGGGACCAGCACGCTCAGGTACTCGCGCATGTAGCTGGCTGGCCTGTCGAAGTGGTAGCCCCACATCCCCTCGACGACGATCTTGTGGGACAGCCCGATACCAAGCGCAAGCCGGCCGCCCAACGCCGCCTGCACCGTCGTGGCTTGCTGGGCCAACATCGCCGGGTGCCTCGGATGGACGGGCACCACCGCCGTCCCGAGCTCGATGCCGGGAACACGCGACCCGACGAGGGCGAGCAGCGTGAGGGTGTCGTGGCCGAAGATCTGGCTACCCCAAGCACTGGCGAATCCGGCGTCGGCGTATCCCTGGACCTCGGCGGTCGCGTCGTCGATCGATTGGAAGACGTTGAACAGGGCTCCGATGCGCACGGCCATCCTCTCTTGCGACCTGACCCCCGGGCCGCACGACTTCGACTCGGTTCCGGTCGCCGGCGGGCGGCGCCGGTAACCTTCGCTGATGACCGAGACGGTCGATGGTAGCGGAGCGGACAAAAATCGACCCAGGGCCGTCGGCATCGTGGGGGCGGGCCAGCTCGCGCGCATGACCATCGAGGCGGCGGCGGCTCTGGCCATTCCGGTGGTGCTGCTCGCCGAGGACCCGACCGAGTCGGCCACCGAGCTCACCTCGAGAGTCCTGCTCGGTGCCGCGACCGACGCCGGTCAGCTGTGGGCGCTCGCAGCACGCTGCGATGTCATGACGTTCGACCATGAGCACGTCGATCTCGAGATGCTCTCGACGTTCGAGAACGCGGGAGTGGCCGTGCGACCGGGAGTGAAGGCCATGCGCCTCGGCGTCGACAAGGCGCACATGCGCTCGACGCTCACGGCGGTCGGGATCCCGGTGCCGACCCATGCGATCCTCGACACATCCGGCGCGACGCCGTTGATCAAGCAGGTCGAGGCGTTCGGGACCGCCCGCGGCTGGCCCCTCGTGCTCAAGGCCTGCCGGGGCGGCTACGACGGCAAGGGGGTCTGGCCGGTCACCGACATCACCGAGGCGGCCGCTGTCTGCGCTGGCGCCGAGGCCACCGGCGTCCCCCTGCTGGTCGAGACCCACGTGGCCATCGACTTCGAGCTGTCGGCATTGGTCGTGCGGCGCCCGGGTGAGACCCTCGCGTGGCCGGTGGTCGAGACGGCCCAGTTGGACGGGGTCTGCCGGGAGGTGTTGATGCCGGGCCGGGTGACACCCGAGCTGGCCGCACGGGCCCAGGCGATCGCGATCAAGATCGCCGAGACGATCGATTCCGTCGGCGTCATGGCGGTCGAGATGTTCGCGTCGCGCGATGCGCTCTTGGTCAACGAGGTCGCGCTCCGCCCCCACAACAGCGGCCACTGGACGATCGAGGGCGCCAGCACCTCGCAGTTCGAGAACCACCTCCGGGCGATCCTCGACCTCCCGTTGGGTGCGACCGACGCCCGCGCCCGGCACGTGGCAACGGTGAACGTCTTCGGACCCGCCGACGGTTCGGATCCGGCGACTCGACTCGAGGCCGCGCTGGGTGTCCCCGGGGCGCATGTGCACCTCTACGGCAAGGAGTCGAGACCGGGCCGCAAGCTCGGACACGTCACCGTGTACGGAGACGACGAGGTGGACGTGAAGAACCGGGCTTGGCACGCCGCCCGCGAGCTCGGGACGCCGATCCCCGAACAGCTCCTGCGGCCCGCCGCGGCCCAATGAGCGCCTCCACCCCGCTCGTGGCGGTGGTCATGGGGAGCTCTTCGGATCACCCCGTCATGGCGGCGGCATCGGAGGCATTGGCCGAGTTCGGCATCGCCCACGAGACGCGGGTCCTCTCGGCGCACCGGACACCAGAGGACATGCTGGCGTTCGGGAAGGACGCCGCCGAGCGCGGTTTGCGGGTGATCATCGCCGGCGCCGGAGGTGCCGCCCACCTCCCTGGGATGCTGGCTTCGGTGACCACGCTTCCGGTGATCGGGGTGCCGGTCGCCGTCGGGACGCTGAACGGCATCGACTCGCTGCTCTCCATTGTCCAGATGCCGAAGGGCGTCCCGGTGGCCACGGTGGCAGTGAATGGCGCGCGCAACGCAGGCCTCCTGGCCGTCCGGATCCTGGCCGCACACGACCCGAAACTCGCCGAGGCGATGGCGGCGTTCCAGTCCGACCTGGCTGCCCAGGCGCGCCAGCAGGACGCCGGGCTCCCTGGCGGGAGACCCGGGTAGGGCCACTACCCTCCACACAGAGTGCGATGGCGACGCTGACCGAACGACTCGGGTACGGACCCGAGGCCCGACTGCTGATCGTCAACGCGGACGAACTCGGCTTCTGTCACGCCGCCAACGTCGGCGTCTACGAGTCCCTCCGTTCGGGCGGCGCCACCAGTGCGTCCCTGATGGTCCCCTGTCCTTGGGGTCGCGAGGCTGCGGCCCGCTACCGCGGCGAGGACATCGGGGTGCACCTCACCTTGAACGCGGAGCAGGAGCTGTACCGGTGGGGACCGATCACCCATGCCCCATCGCTCCTCGGCGGCGACGCTGGGTTCCCGGCCACCGTCGAGGACGTGTGGGACCACGCCGATCTCGACGAGACACGCCGGGAGTGCCGCGCCCAGATCGAACGGGCGATTCTCTGGGGTTTCGACGTGAGCCATCTCGACGCGCACCTGACGACGCTCCAGATGCGCCCGGAGTTCTTCGACATCTACCTCGACCTCGCGATCGACTTCGGGCTTCCGATCCGCATGGTGGGCGACAACCTGCGCGGGCTCCTGGGATTCCCGGCGTCCGAGTTGGCAGACAGCGCCGGGGCCGTGTTCAGCGACAGGACGGTGACTCTTCCCGCAGGGCCGGCCCGGCCCGGGTTCGAGGCGGTGCTCGATGCGCTCGAGCCGGGGGTGACCGAGCTGCACCTTCGCCCGGCGGTCGACTCGTCCGAGCTGCGGGCCCTCACCCCGGACTGGGAGGAGCGCGTCGCCGACTACGAGCTGTTGTGCGGTTCGCTCAACCTGCGCGGGCTGGCCGACGCGGCGGGCGTCACCGTCATCGGCTTCCGGCCGCTGCGGAACCTGGCCCGCTCGGCGTAAGCGGGTGGGCCGGCTCAGCCGGCTTCGGGCACCCCGGCAAAAATATCGTCCTCGACCACGTCGGTGGAGCCCAACCGGCTCCGGGCCAGCTGGTACTCGTCGGTGTGCGGCAGGGCCTTCTCCACCTCGGGAGGCAACCCGAACCACATGCGCGAGGTGGGATCCACCTGGGTCGCATGCGCCCGCAGGGCGTCGGCCCGGATGTGGTCGTACCCGGTGATGTCGATCGATGTCGTGTAGGACACCTCGGTGGGCATCCTGGCGATGCGCTCCTCGCTGAACGGTGACTCGAGGCCGAGCTCCAAGAACTTCTCGTGCATCGCCCGCATGCGGCCGACCGACCAGACCGTGAAGTACATCTTGGCCGGCGCGTACGGCGCTCCGGCATCCGGGTACGCCTCGGGGTCGCCCGCCGCGTCGAAGGCGATCGCCGAGATCTCGTGCACCCGGAGGTGGTCGGGGTGCGGGTACCGGGTCTGCTCGTCGGGGTAGGTGACCATGATCTGGGGTCGGACCCGCCGGATCACCTCGACCAGTCGGCCCACCGCCTCGTCGAGCGGCGCCATGGCGAAGCTGTCGGGGTTCTTGTTGGCCTCCGAGTCGGGCATTCCCGAGTCCCGGTACCCGAGCATGACGACCTCGTCGTACCCGATGATCGAGGTGGCGGCGGCCAGCTCGGCCCGCCGGGTCTCGGCCATGTCCTCCCTGACCTCGGGCTTGTCCATGGCCGGGTTGAGGATGTCGCCCTCCTCCCCCCCGGTGCAGCAGACGAGCACGGTGTGGACGCCCTGGTCGTGATAGCGGGCGACCGTGGCCGCGCCCTTCGAAGACTCGTCGTCGGGATGGGCATGGACGGTCAGCAGGCACCTTCGTTCGACCATGGGAGCGACGATACCGGACGGGCCGTGCCATCTATGCGGCCGCGACGACTTATGCTCGACCTGGGCGAAAGCCCGCGGGTAACCCCGCCGAGGAGGGCAGATCAGTGGGTGTGTTCAGTCGAATGTCGACGATCTTTCAGGCCAAGACGAACAAGGTCCTGAACAGGGTCGAGGACCCGCGAGACACGCTCGACCTCTCGTACGAGAAGCAGATGGAGAGCCTGACCAAGGTCCGGCGCAGCGTGGCCGACGTCGCGACGGCGCGGAAGCGGATCGAGCTCCAGGCCGCCCAGCTCCAAAAGCAGGCCGACAAGCTCCAGCAGCAGGCCAAGGCCGCCCTCAGCCAGGGGAACGAGGACCTGGCCCGGGAGGCGCTCGCCCGACGGGCCGCCATCGGCGAGCAGCTGGCCGATCTCGAGACCCAGCACGCGCAGGTCACCGAGCAGCAGGAAAAGCTCGTCGAGACCTCCCAGCGTCTCCAGGGTCAGGTCGAGCAGTTCCGCACGCGCAAGGAGACCCTGAAGGCCAGCTACACGGCGGCCCAGGCCCAGACCCAGGTCGGCGAGGCCATCTCTGGGATCTCGAAGTCGATGGGCGACGCCGGCGGGGCTATGCAGCGGGCCCAGGACAAGATCGCGAGCATGCAGGCGCGTGCGGGCGCCATGGACGAGTTGTTGGCGTCCGGGGCGCTGAACGACCTCGATCACCCGGTCGACGACATCCAGGCGCAGCTCGACAAGGTCTCGGCGGGTTCCCAGGTCGACACCGAGCTGGCCGCCCTGAAGGCGGAGCTCGCCACCGGCGCCCCGGCTGCCTTGGGGGACGGCGAAGACGAGACGCCCGCCGATGCAGAGATCGTCGAGCCGGCCGTGCCGAGTGCCGAGGATCACGGAACGGCACCGGACGCATCGGTGTCGACGCCAGGGAAGGAAGCCTGATGACACGCGCCAGGAATGTCCCCGCGGACCGGGGGCTCACTGTCCGGATGTTCGTGACCGGCCTGCTCCTGGTCATGCTCTACGGCCTGTTCGTCGGGATCCTGTGGCGGGTCGGGCTCTCGTTCGCCGTCATCGTGGTGATCATGGCGATCGTCCTGTTCGCGCAGTACTGGTTCTCCGACCGCATCGCGCTCTGGTCGATGCACGGCCACGAGGTGACCAGGGAACAACAGCCCGAGCTTCACGGGATCATCGACCGCCTGTGTGCACTTGCCGACATGCCCAAACCGCGTGTCGCCATCGCCGACGTCGACATGCCGAACGCGTTCGCCACCGGGCGGAGCCCAAAGAAGGCGGTGGTCTGTGCGACCACCGGTCTGATGCGCCGGCTCGACGAACCCGAGATCGAAGCGGTCCTCGCCCACGAGATCTCCCACGTCGCCCACCGGGACGTCGCCATCATGACGATCGCGAGCACCCTCGGCGTGGTCGCAGGCCTGACCACGCGCATGATGCTGTACGCGGGCCTCTTCGGTGGATTCGGGGGGCGCGGTGGCGGCGGCCGGGGCAACCAGGGCGGCCAGCAGCTGGTCCTCATCGAGCTCGCGGTCATGGCGGTCTCGATCGTGGTGTACGCGATCAGCTTCCTGCTCACCCGGGCGCTGTCCCGCTACCGCGAGCTGGCGGCCGACCGCTCCGGGGCGTTGTTGATCGGACGGCCCTCCGTGCTGGCGGCGGCGCTCATCAAGGTCACCGGTGAGATGTCACGGATCCCGACCCGGGACCTGCGGCGCGCCGAGGCGTTCAACGCCTTCTTCTTCACCCCCGCGCTGACCCAGGGCAAGGGCGGCATCTCCCTCTCGACACTCTTCTCCACGCACCCGACGCTCGAGCGCCGGCTGGCCCAGCTTTCCGAGCTCGAAGCCCAGCTCGGCCAGACCAGCTAGTACCGACCCCCACCGGGTGGGCCTCTTCGACACGCTCCTCGGCCGAACAAAACCGGTCAAGGCCAACCTCGACGCGCTGTTCGCGTTGCCCTCGGCGGCCGTGACGCTGCAGACGGCGGCGGGTCTGGTCTCCTCGGGCGCCGCCGGGGTGTGCTGGAAGCCCCCGGCGGGCCAGCCGGCCGAGGACCTGGAGAAGGAGATCGGCGAGCTCCTCGACCTCCCCGACGACCCCGACACGGCGACCGAATCGGCCACCCCCGCGATCGAGACGGCGACCCTCCAGTCGGCGACCTCTGTCGGCAAGTTCACCCAGGCCGAGGACTCCTACGGCTACCGATGGCTGCTGCTCGACGACCCCGACATCGAGGACCTGGTGACGAGGGTCCACCTGGCCAACTCGACCCTCACCGACGCCGGCTGGGGGCCCCAGCTCCTCTGCAGCGTGTTCGGTTTCAAGCCGGGCGACGGCGCGAGCCCCGACGCCAAGCCGTTCTTCCTCGTCTACCTGTTCAAGCGGGGCACCTTCTACCCCTTCGCCCCGCTGGCCGGCGAGCACCGGGACAACGAGCTCGAGCTCCGGGTGAAGGCGGTCGTCGGGCCGGACCTCCCCTTCGAGGCCGACCTGTCCCGGTGGTTCCCCCTGTGGGACTGCCCGGTTCGATAAGCACACCCGGCGTTCACTCCCCGTTCGCGGGCCCTCTCGGTACACTCCGACCCATGGTCGACCCCTCCCCCGCCGCCGACGTACCGGGTCCCGGACCCGAACGCCACGTCACCCTCGAGAACGCGCTCAACTTCCGCGACGTGGGTGGCTACCCCACCGCCGACGGGCGGAGCGTCCGCTGGCGCCGCATGTTCCGCGCCGGCGGGCTCTCGGAGCTGAGCGAAGCCGACCTGGTGGTGCTCGATGAGCTCGGCATCAAGACGGTGCTCGACCTGCGAAGCACGGCCGAATTGGAGTCGGGAAAATTCCCGGTGGACGACATGCCGGTGACCCACCACCACCTTCCGCTCGTCGAACAGATCCTCGACCCGACCAAATACTCGGTGCCCGAGGGAATGTTGGCAGCCCGGTACCAGGAAATCGCCCAGATCGGGGCGCCCTTCATCGCCCAGTCGATCTCGATCATCGCCGACCCGGACACCCACCCGATCGTCGTCCACTGCCTCGCCGGCAAGGACCGGACCGGCATCGTCGTGGCGTTGGTGCTCTCGCTCCTCGGTGTCGACGACGACACGGCGGCCGAGGACTATTCGCTGAGCAACCTGGCCATGGGCCGGCTGCGCGAGCGCGCCGAGGCCGAGCCCGGGCGCGAGATGCGACGGATACAGCGGTCCGAGGAGGTGACCGCTGAGGTGTTCTCGGCCAAGCCGTCCAACATCATCTCGCTGTTCGCGGCGCTGCGGGCCGCCCACGGCTCGATCGAGGACTACGTGATCGCGTCGGGCCTCAAGCCGGATGCGATCGAGTCACTGCGAGCCGGCCTGCTCGAATAGCTAGCCGAGCTCGTCGATCTCGGCGGCCAACGACAGGTCCTTTTCGGTTAGCCCGCCGGCCGAATGGGTCGAGAGCCGCAGCGTGACGGTGTCCCAGCGGATGTCGATGTCGGGGTGGTGGTCGGCCGTCTCGGCCAGTGCGCCGACCTGGTTCACGAACTCGAGTGCGCCGGCGAATCCCGTGCGCCGGACGACCTTCACCAGATCGCTCCCCTCGCGGCTCCACGCGATGCCCCGATCGGCCAGCGCGGCGTCGACCGCATCTCCGTCGAGGACCTCAGGCATCGTTCCCCCTCACGGCTTGGTCATGTCCTCGGGCCGGACCGCCTTGTCGAACTCCTCGGCGCTCAGGTACCCGAGTTCGAGCGCGGCCTCCTTCAGCGTCGTGCCCTCGTGGTGGGCCTTCTTCGCCACCTCGCCGGCGCGGTCATACCCGATGGCCGGGGTGAGGGCGGTGACGAGCATGAGCGAATTGTGCAGGTGGCGGTCGATCTGCGCGTAGTCGGGCTCGAACCCCTCGACCAGGAACTCGCGAAAGGTACGGCACGAGTCGGTGAGTAGCGCCGTCGAGTGCAAGAAATTGGCGATGATCACCGGCTTGCACACGTTGAGCTCCAGGTTGCCCCGCGACCCGGCGACCGCGATGGCGGCGTCGTTCCCGAGCACCTGGATGCATACCATGATCATCGCCTCGCACTGGGTCGGATTGACCTTGCCAGGCATGATCGACGAGCCCGGCTCGTTCTCGGGAAGCCGGAGCTCACCGAGCCCGGTGCGCGGGCCCGAGCCGAGCCACCGGAAGTCGTCGGCGATCTTGGTCAGTGACACCGCGAGCGTCCGAAGCGCGCCGCTCGCGAAGACGAGCGCGTCGTGGGCGGCCAGGGCGGCGAACTTGTTGGGTGCCGTGACGAATGCGAGGTTGGTCATCTCGGCGATCTTCTTGGCCACCCGTTCGCCGAACTCGGGGTGGGTGTTGAGGCCGGTGCCGACGGCCGACCCGCCGGCGGCCAGCTCGAAGAGCCCGCCCATGACGGATTCCACGCGAGCGAGGTCCGCGTCGAGCTGGGCCACGTAGCCGGAGATCTCCTGGCCGAGGGTGAGCGGCACCGCGTCCATGAGGTGGGTTCGGCCGATCTTGGTCACGCCCGCGAACTCGGTCGCCTTGGCGTCGAGCGCGTCACGCAACGCTCGCACCGACGGGACGAGCCGATGGGTCAGCTCCTCGGCCGCGGCGATGTGCATGGCCGTCGGAAATGTGTCATTCGACGACTGCGACATGTTCACGTGGTCGTTCGGGTGGACCGGCACCTTCGAGCCGAGCACCCCGCCCTCGAGCTCGATGGCCCGGTTGGAGATGACCTCGTTGGCGTTCATGTTGGTCTGGGTGCCGCTGCCGGTCTGCCAGACCCGGAGCGGGAACTGCCCGTCGAGGCGACCGTCGGCCACCTCCGCCGAGGCTTGTGCGATGAGGTCGGCCAGGTGCGGGTCGAGCTTGCCGAGATCTGCGTTGACCCGGGCCGATGCCCCCTTCAAGATCCCGAACCCCCGGATGACCGGGAGCGGCATCGTGTCGTCGCCGATGTCGAAGTGGTGCAGCGAGCGCGCCGTCTGGGCGCCCCAGTAGACGTCGGCCGGGACCTCGATCTCGCCCATGCTGTCGGTCTCGATGCGGGTGGTGCTCACCACGTCCTCCTGGCCCCCTGGCCTACCCCCGAGCTTTAGCGACCCCGGCCCCCGACGCAAGACACCCGTCTGAGCCTCGGGGTCAGCAGCGCAGTGCCAGCCCGAGCTCATGGGCCCGGCGGAGCGCCGCCACGTCCCCGGCACCGGCGCCCTGGCCCGAGCCGGGCACCTCCAGGATGGCCGGGAGGTCCTGGAGCCGGGGATGGCCGAGCAGGCAGCCCAACGCGTGCTCGCCGATCGTGCCCTCGCCGATGTTGGCGTGCCGGTCCCGATTGGCTCCGAAGTCCACGCGCGAATCGTTGACGTGGAGGCACCCCAACCGGTCGAGGCCGATCGTGGCGTCGACCGCCCTGACCAGCGCGTCGGCCTCCTCCAAGGACCCGTAGGCGATACCGGCGGCCCACATGTGCTGGGTGTCGAGGCAGATCCCGATGTCGGGCCGGTCCCCGGCCGCTTCCAGCATGCGGGCCAGCTCGTCGAGGTTGCGCCCGACCGTCCCTCCGGCACCGGCGGTGTTCTCGATGAGGATCGGGCACGCCGCCGCCGTCGCCGGGTCGTCCCCGGTCGCATCCAGCGCCGCCACCAGCGTCTCGGCGACCTGGCTTAAGCGGGCCTCGAACCCGGCCCCGAGGTGGCTGCCGGCGTGCAGCACCAACCCCCGGGCACCGATCGCGCGGGCGACCGACAGATTGGCGTCGAGGCATGCGGTCGACAGGCCGAAGCGCTCGGGATCGTCGGAGGCCAGGTTGATCAGATAGGTCGCGTGGCAGAAGGTCGGCAGACCGCCAGGGTGCCGCTCGACCGCGTCGCGGTACGCGGCCAGGGTTGCGGCGTCGTACTGCCGTGGTTTCCAGGCCCGGGGACTCTGGGTGAACACCTGGACGACGTCGGCACCGATCTCCTCGGCTCGGTCGATGGCCGGAAGCAACGTGGCGCCGGCCCGGACATGAGCTCCGTACCTCACGGCGCTCCGGCCTCCGATCCGTCGCATGGAAGACCCTCGACCGGACGCACGCCGATGCCTTGGTGCCGCGTCGTGTTCATCTCTCCGATCGGAGTCGCTGTCGGGATATCCCGACTGTAGATCGCTGACGGAATATCCCGACACAGATACAATGTCGGGATATGGAGACACCCGATGCCATGTCGAAACTACCGCGGCGGGCCTGGCCAGTCCGCGACGCGAAGTCACTTGGGCGGGCACTGCGCGACTATCGCGTCGCAGCCGGTCTGACCCAGGTCCAGCTCTCCTCGATGATCGGAGTGGATCGCCCGTACCTTTCCGAGCTTGAAGGGGGCAAGGAGACCGAGCAGCTTCGCAGGCTGTTCGCCGCCTTCAAGGCGCTCGACCTGAAGCTGTACCTCCAAAAGGAGAGCGGTGAGCCCGACTGAGGCGCTGTCGGTCTGGCTCTACGAGAGCCGGGTCGCCGACATCGAGCGGGGGCGCAACGGACGCCTGTCGCTGCGGTTCTCCGAGGAGGCCCTCGACCGATTCGGTCCGGACTCCCCGATTCTCTCGACGTCGATGCCGACTCGGATGGAGCCATATCCGAACGCGCTCACCAGAGACTTCTTTGAAGGGCTCCTTCCCGAAGCCGCGGCCCGCACCAGCGTGGTCAGGGCTCTCAACGCAAATCGACCACGGGGCTCGCAGATCGATGGTGGCGACACCTTCGGGCTCTTGCGCGAGCTGGGGCGGGATTGCGCCGGCGCTCTCGTCATCCAACCCCGAGCGAGAACGCTCCGGCGGCCGCTCCGATCAGCGAGGCGTTGCCCATGTCGGACGACGAGGTCGCCGAGCGGCTGGCCAGGCTCCCCCAGGCCCCGCTCGGGGTGGACGGCCGGACGGGCGTGCGGGTTTCGTTGGCGGGCGTGCAACGCAAGCTTCCGTTGGCGCGGCGCGCCGACGGACGCTGGGTGGATCCGGCGGACGGCATCCCTTCCACCCACATCTTGAAGCCGCAGGTCCCGGACGTGAGCCTTCCTCGGAGCGTCGAGAACGAGGCCTTCTGCATGCGCCTGGCCGCTCGGGTGGGACTCCCGGCAGCGACGGTCGAGGTCGCGGAATTCGGAGGCCAGCGCGTGCTCGTTGTCGAGCGGTTCGACCGTCGGGTGGTCGACGGGCTTGTCCAGCGCATCCACCAAGAAGACTCGTGCCAGGCGTTGGGCATCCGGCCATCGCTCAAGTACGAAGAGCAGGGTGGTCCCCAACTCCGCCGGTTGGCTGCCGTGCTGTCGGGCTTTGGCCGGGACGACGACCTCGGTCAGCTCCTGAAGCTCGCCACATTCAACGTCGCCGTCGGGAATGCCGACGCGCATGGAAAGAACTTCTCGTTCCTCCACCACCGCTCCGGTGATGTCGCGCTGTCACCCGCGTACGACGTCATGTCGACAACCCTGTGCGAAGCGGTAGATCGGACCATGGGCATGTACATCGACAACGTCCGCCGGATCGATCGGGTCAGTCTCGCTCGCCTCGTCGATGAGGGGGCCTCATGGGGCATGCCGAGAAAAACCGCTGAGTCCGCGGTCGTGCAAACGCTGCTCGCGATACGCGAGGCCCTGGGAGACCCCGCGGATCTGTCGGCCGAAGTCGATCTGCTCGACCTCGTGAGGTCTCGCACTACCCAATTGACCGACGGGCTCTAGCCGAAGACTCGATTCCCCGTCGATCGGATCAGACCCAGAGGCGTCGGCTATGGGGCCATCGCATCGAGCACACGCTCGACCACGCCGCGTTGGAATGCACCACGGACCGCAGCGTCGTCGTCGAGGACAGCGATCATGCCGTCCGCGCCCGCCTCGAATATCGAAGTGGCGAATTCCGCCGGCGCGCCGGCCGGGAACCCGCCCCGCCACACGAGCACTGGATCGGACCCGGGGGGCGTGGCGCCGTCGAGACGGGCCCGGCACGCTGCCACCTCGGGCGGGCCGCCTCCGCTGACATAGGCGTCTGCCGACCCCCCGACGAGGATCGACTCGGCCGGGCTGTCCGAATGCGGAGGTGGCTCGACGAACCCGGCGATGACGAGCGGGCCGCGGTCGTGCACCGGCCGAGGCCGGGTCGTGAGTTCGGCGACCTCGTAGAAGCGGCCGGCGATTGACACCTCCTCCTCCGTCAAAAGGGCGTGGACGATCGCTGTCGCCTCTGCGAGGCGGTCCACGTCGAGCGGTCTCCTCCCGTCTTCGACGAGGGCAACGGCAGCTCGGCCCCCTGTCAGCATGTCGATGGTCGTCACGTCGCGTGCGACAACCGAGGGATGCCGGCCGCGGCTGGGTCGGACGACGATGCCGATGCCGATCCGCGATGTGCAACCGGCCAGGGATCCAGCCAGAGGCATCGGGTCGATGCCGCCCGGCGGTGCTTCGGCGAGCCACAGCACGCCGATGCCGGCGTTCTCCGCCAGCCGGGCCACTTCAGGGAGTGCGATCGAGTCGACGCCGGTCTTTCGGCGCCCCGCTTCGGCGCCCAGCGGCGGCAGCTCAAGTCCGATGCGAATCAAGGGATGCACGGCGGGCGTCACGATAACCCGACGCCACTCACGACCCACGGGCCTTGCGAGCAAACCGGTTGGTGGCCTCGATCATGCGCCCGGTCATCTCCTCGCCGCCGGCATGGCCTGTCTGGACGAGGAACAACTCGGCGTCCGGCCAGGCCGATGTCAACTGTTCTGCCGTATCGGCAGGCCCGCCCCGGTCGAATCGACCATGGATCAGCACCGCCGGGATCCCGGCCAACCGGGCGGAGTCGCGGAGCAACTGGCCGTCGGTGAGCCATGCGGCATGCGCGAAGTAGTGCGTCACGATCCGCGCGAACGCCATCCGGAACCTCGGATCCTGCCAGCGCGGGTTGGGTATCGACCCCGGCTCGGAGTCGAGCACGGCGGCCTCCCAGTCACACCAATCCTGGGCCGCCTTCCGCCGCATCGCGAGGTCCGTCTCGACGTTGAGCAGGCGGTTGTATGCGGCGACGACGTCGAGGTCGTCGCCGTTGTCGGGCGCCCCGGCGCGGAACCGGGCCCACTGCTCGGGAAGCTGGCTGCGCAACCCGCGGTAGAGCCAGTGGATGTCGGCGGGTCGGGTCATGGTCACCGACACCAGGACCATCGCGCTCACTCGTTCCGGGTGCGCCTCTGCATAGGTGAGCCCGAGCGTGACCCCCCACGACAGGCCAAAGACCAGCCACGACTCGATCCCGAGGCGCTCGCGCAGCCGCTCCATGTCGGCGACCAGATGCGGGGTCGTGTTGGCCGACAGGTCGGTGCCCGGATCGCTCGCGTGCGGCGTGCTTCGGCCCGACCCGCGCTGGTCGAACAGGATGACCCGGTAGAGGTCGGGGTCGAAGCGGCGCCGTTGCCTCGGAGTGCAACCCGAGCCGGGCCCGCCGTGGAGCACGACCGCCGGCTTGCCATCGGGGTTGCCGCAGGCTTCCCAGTAGATGTGTTGGCCGTCACCGACGTCAAGCATGCCGTGCTCGTACGGCTCGATCTCGGGAAAGTGTCCGGGCAGACCGGAATCGTTCACCGGATTGTTCATTTCGCGTTCGCCTTCGCCTGTTCGAGTACTTGGTCGAACTCGGCTCCAGCCGATTCTCGCGTTCCGGCCGACCGGGCGTCCCATTCGCCGCACGGTGCGCTCAAAGCCCGGTCACGGACCAGTTCACCCGGCTCGGCGGCACGACGGGTCGACCGACGTCGATCTGCACATCCTCGTGAGAACCGAGCTCGATGGCGCGTGGGTTGCCCCAAAAGCGCCCGCCGTTGACCCACACCGTGAGCGGACCGGTCTCGCCTCCCACTCGTCCGGGCCCGAGCGGCTGCCGCCAGACGTCGAAGAACTCCCCGAGCGTGTAGATGCGCACGCTCGGCGACTCGATGTGGATGATGCCGTCCGAGGTGTGGGCGTGCAGCCAGTAGAAGCAGGTGCCCGCGACGACGAACGAGCCGGTGGCGCCGGCCTCGGTCTGGCGGGGCGGGGCGATCCCGATGCCCATCGGGATGCTGCGCTGCTGGCCGTTGACGAAGATCGCCAGGTGCGAGTGGACGTGGAACAGCAGCTGCTCGCTGGTCTCGCACTTGATGCCGTCGATGGTCGTGTTCGGGCCGGGCGAGGCGTTGTCGAAGCTGGTGACCGTGGCGAGCAGGGGCCCGTTGCTCCCGCTGCCGCTGCCCCCTGAGGAGGACGAGTTTGACCCGCCGCCGAGCGCGATGAGCGCCACGCCGCCGGCGATGACGATGGCCAGCGCCAGCGCCCACGGCCAGGTCGCCGAACGCTGGCGCCGGGAGCTCATCTTGCGCCAGTTGCCGCCCTTCGCACCGCCGCCCTTCGGGCGGTTCGGGGACGAGTACCGCCGGGTCTGGCGCGACTTGGTCTTCTTCGACACGGGGGTCACCGTATCGGAGGCCCCCCGGTTTCCGGTGGCGGCGCTCGACCCTCGGCCCGCCGGTGACCGGCATCCCGGGCCGGTGCGGGTGTCGCCAGGTCAGGCGAGTGCCAGGTCGACGCCGCCTCAGCAGGTGAGGCCGAGGGCGCTCGCCTCGCGGTTCACCGTGGTGCCGAGGCTGGTCAGCTCGGGGCCGAGCGTGCGCAGCTGGGTCTGGTCCCCGGAGCTGAGCGCGGACCCGGCCGCTTGCAGCTCTTGGATGCCCTTGCTGATCGACGCCTGGAACGCCGAGAACTTCTGCTCGGAGCCCGCCGGCGGCTTCACCGCGCGCAGGTCGATCTGCAGCGCGGCGTACAGAACTTTGAGTGATCCGAGATAGGACTGGACGCTCGACGAGCTGCTGGGCTTCAACGAGTTCTGGAGCGGGACGGCCTTGGTGTCGAAGCGTCGGCAGGCCGCGTTGGCGTCGGTCAGGAAGTCCCCGGTCAGGGCCAGCGTCGACGTGACGAGGGTCCCGAGCTGCCCGACGTACGCCCGGCCGAACGACGGGCTCGCGCAGCCGGGGACCTTGCGCTGCTTGGCCGCCGAATCGATGCGGGCGAGGTCGGCGCGGGCCACGCGGATCGCCTGGCTCGCGCCCGGCCCGTCGCCATCGGTCATCGCGGTGCTCGCATCTTTCAGGTCGGTCTCGAAGCTGAAGATCGCGACCGGCAACGGGCTGAACGAGTTCGGGTCGATGCGGTCGGAGAACTTGCCGTGGAGCCAGCTGGCGATCCCCGCCTCGGCGGCGGCCAGGGTGCTCGGCGCGGGAAGGGCCGTGAACGCAGCCTTGGACTGGGCGCAGACCGCGGTCGCCTGGCTGCGCGTCTGCTTCGACGGGACGTGGGCCGGGAGCAGCCCACCCGCGGCGACCAGCGCCACGAGCGGGACTGCGGACACCAGCGGGACGCGCCGCCAGCCGGGCCGCCGGAGCCCGGGCGCCGACCGCGCCGCGCGGCGGGTGCGCCACCCCCGGATGGTGCGGTCGGACGTCACGGGCGGTCCTCCTGGAGTCGGAAACGGTCAGCGAGCCGGTAGAAGGCGAGTGGAGTGTCCCAGAGCACCCGCCGGACGTCGACGTCGAGGTCCACGCCGACCAGCCGGGCGAGGAACTGCTCGAGCGCGTCGGGGAACGCCGCGTCGGGGTGTGGGAAGTCGCTGGCCCACATGACGTGGTCCGCGCCGACCCGGTCGATGACGAACCCGGCCAGTGTGTCCTCGGGATCGGAGGAGATGACGCACTGCCGAGCGAAGTACTCGCTCGGCGCCAGCGAGAGCGTCGAGCACTCGGTGGTTTCCATCCACTCGCGGTGCTCGTCGAGGCGCGCCAGCCAATAGGGCAGCCAGCCGGTCCCCGACTCCAGGAACGCGATCCGCAAGTCTGGGTGGCGCTCGCAGACCCCACCGAGGAGCAGCGCCGCGGCGGCCGCCATCTGCTCGAGGGGATGCGAGCAGGCGTGACGGGCCGCGAAGGTCTCGAACCGGTCCCGGCCGATCGTCGGCCCTCGCACCCCGAGCGCCTCGTGGACGCCGAGGACGAGGCCGGTCTCCTCGAGGATGTCGTAGAGCGGGTCGAACTCGGCGTGGTCGAGGTACACGTCGCCCAGATGGTTGGGGCGCACCAGGACGCCGACCAGTCCGACCTCGGCCGCTCGGGCGGCCTCGTCGGCGGCCCCGGCGGGTGACCGTTGGGGTACGACCCCGATCGCGCTCAGCCGGTCGGGGGCGGCGGCGCAGTACCCGGCGACCCATTCGTTGTACGCGCGGCACGCGCCGGCTGACGCCCGCGGATCCAGCTCGGGCAGGAACGGCACGAACAGCCCCATCGACGGGAACAGCACCGCGGCGTCGATGTGCTGCGCGTCCATCGCGCGCAGGTACGAGGCGGCGTCGAAGCCGTGCTCGAGCAGGTCGGCGAGCCGCGACGAGTCGCCGCACAGCTCGATCGGGGTGGTCGCCGGCAGGTCCAGGACCGGCCGCCCGGGCGGCGTCCAGGCGCTGAACAGGTCGCCGGGTTCGACGACGTGCGCGTCGGCGTCGAGGATGCGGAGCCCGTCATGCACCGTCCGACGCCTCCGAGCCGGCCCTGGTCGGCGTCACATCCGTCGGGCGGCCAGCGCCCCGTCGATCGGGATCACCGCACCGCTGGTGTAGGTCGACGCGTCGGACGCCAGGAACATGACCGCGTCGCACACCTCCCGTGCCGTGCCGAGCCGGTGCATCGGGTTCAGCTCCGCGATGCGGCGGCGCAGGCCCTCGGGGTCCGGGGCCTGCTCGGAGAAGCGGATGAAAAGGCCGGTGTCGGTCGCCGAGGGGGCGACGACGTTCACGCGCACCTGGTCCGGCGCATGTTCGATGGCCGCCTGCTTGCACAGATTCACGAGCGCGCCCTTCGCGGCGCAGTAGGCGGGGTGGCCGGGCGCCACGATGAGGCCCAGCGTGGAGCCGAGCGCGATGACCGAGCCGCCGCCGTTGGCGACCAGGTGCGGGATCCCGGCCCGCATGCACAGGAACGGGCCCTTGAGGTTCACGTCCAGGACCTGTTGCCAGTCCTCGTCGGAGCAGTCCAGGACGCTCTGGCGGCTCTCGATCGCCGCCGAGAGGACCAGCACCCGCAACGGGCCGAGGTCCGCGGCGACCCGCACCGCGTCGTCGACCTGCGCCCGGGACGTGACGTCGCATCGGGCCGCGACCGCCCGCCCGCCCGCCTTGGTGACCGCCGCCGCGACCCGCTCCGCGCCGGGCCCGTCGACGTCGGCGACCACCACCGTCGCCCCTTCGGCGGCCAGCCGGTGCACGATCGCCTCGCCCAGCCCCGCCGCGCCGCCGGTGACCAGTGCCACCCCGGTGACGCTCATCGCAGCGCCGCCAGTCCACCATCGGCTGGCAGCACCGCGCCGCTGATGTAGGCCGACTGGTCGCTCGCCAAGAACAGGGCGATCGCGGCGACGTCCTCGGCGACACCGAGCCGACGAACCGGGATGGTGCGCTCCAGGCCCTCGACGAACTGCGCCGCGCCCGGGGTCTTCTCGAGCACCCTGCGGAAGCGGGGGGTGTCGATCGAGCCGGGCGCGATGACGTTCGCCCGCACCGCGGGGCCGTACTCGACCGCGAGCTGCTTGGTGAGCAGCACCAGGCCGGCCTTCGCGGCGCCGTACGCCGCGTAGCCCTCCGAGCCGATGAGGCCCAGCGTCGACGCGGTGTTGATGATGCTCCCACCCCCGTCGAGGAGGGCAGGCAGCGCCGCCCGACACGCCCAGAAGATCGCCGAGAGGTTGGTCGCGATCGTGAGGTCCCAGTCCTCCTCGGTGCAGTCGACCAGGCGTCCGCTCATCTGCACCGCGGCGTTGTTGTAGAGGACGTTGAGGTACCCGAAGCGCTCCACCGTCGCCGCGACCATGCGGTCGATGTCGGGCCGCTGTGACACGTCGGCGTGCACCGCGATGCCCTCCGCGCCGCGCTCCTCGAGCAGCCGGACCGTCTCGGCCGAGCCGTCGTCGTTGACATCGGCGACGACGACCTTGGCGCCGTGCGCGCCGAACAGCAGCGCGGCGGCCCGGCCCTGGCCGGACGCCGCGCCAGTGATCAGCGCGACCCGGTCGGCGAGGAGCCGGTCGAAGTCGAGGTCGGCGGCGGTGCTCATGCGAGACCCGAAGTCTGACCGCCACGCCGGTCCGGTGCCGCCGGTCGGCCCCCACCACGCCCGCCCCGGCCGGTCGCGGCGGTCATCGGGCCCACGCGCCGGTGACTTGGTCGCTGGTGACGAGAGTGGCGAGCGGCGCGATCGTGTGCTGCAGCATGGCGTCGGCGTAGTCGGCGGGGACGCCCGCCACCGCGTCGCGTACGACGACGCAGCGGTACCCGAGGTCGACCGCCACCATCACCAGGCCGGTGATGCCGATGTTCAGCGACACCCCGGTGGCGACCACCGTGCGGACCCCGAGGTTGCGGAGCAGCTGGTCGAGGTTCGTGCCCGGGAACGGGGTGAGCCCGTGACGGCGGGCCGCGATCAGGTCGGACGGCTCCGGACCCAGCTCGGCAACGAGCTCCGTCTCGTCGCTGCCGGCCAGCAGATGCGCCGGACCCTTCGCGATGGCGCGCAGCAACGGCGCGTTGTCGTTGGAGCCCGCCCGGTCGGGGCGGAACTCAGCGACGCAGTGCACGACCTGGGCGCCGGCGGCCCGAGCGGCCCGGACGACCCGCGCCGCGGCCGGGACCACGCCGGCCGCCTCGACCACCTCGGCGAGCGCGGCGATCGTGGCCCGGTCGCCGACCACGCCGCGCTGGAGCTCCATGGTCAGCACCGCGGTGTGTGACGGGTCGAGGAGCTCGGCGAGGTCGACGGGCACAGCCGGAGGCTACGCGCGAGCCCGGTACCGCACCGAGAGTGGCCGCTCCGCGCGGGAGACCCCCCCGAGCTGACGGCGGCGCGGCTCGGGTGGGGCGCCGTCGGAGGTCAAGTCGTACGCATCGACCAGGCGCCGCACCGCGATGCGGATCGCCGAGATCGAGAACCGGGCCGCCGGGCAGGCGTGCGGGCCGTGCCCGAACGTGCTCACCACCTCCTTGGTCGGCACCGCGACGTCGGCGGCGAGGCGACGCCCGTCGTAGTGAGCCGGGTCGAAGCGGTCCAGGCCCGGCGCCGCGGTGGTGTTCGTGACGCTCAGCATGGTGGTGAGGAACGTCCCCGGGCTGAGTCGGTAGGTCCGCTCCTCGTCGGTGACCTCGATCGGGCGCAGCACCTCGCGCAGCGTGATCGACCGTTGCGCGAGGCGGATCGACTCGCTGGCACACCGCTCCAGGTAGGCGTCGTCGCCGCGTCGGACCCGTTCGAGCACCGCCGGGTCGTCGAGGACGTGCACGAGGGTCCACGCCAACGCGGCGTACAGGTTCGACTGGGCGCCGACGTGCAACATGATCACGTCGCGGGCCGCGCCGATCAACTGCTCGTCGGGCGGCAGGTCGACGTACGACGCGACGAGCTGCTCGAGGAAGTCGCCCCGCGTCACGTGCTGGGCCTGGCGTTGCGCCCAGATCTCGGCGACAACCGCCTCGATGCCGTGCATGGCGCGCCGCTCACCGGCCCGGCGGGTCGCCCACGTGCGGAACGCCTGCGCGGGACGCACGAACGCCTCGCTGCTGTCGACCCGGTCGAACAGGCGAACCAGACGCTCCAGGTAGCGGGGGGACGCGGCCTCGATCCCGGCCCACGACGCGAACCCGAGGCGATGCCCGAGGCGGCGGCACTCGGCGAACACCTCGAAGGTCCCGTGGTCGTCCAACGCGTCGAGCTCGAGGTCGACCGCCCCCTCCAGGTCGGCGAGGTACCCCTCGACCCGTTGGGCCCCGAACAGCTGATGGGGGGTCGTGCGGCGTCCGGCGAGCAGCTCGGGCGGGAGCTTGAACCCGATGAGCCGGTACGTGGCGAGCCCGAAGCTCGCCTCCCGCACCGGAACGTCATAGACGCGCTGCACCCCCGCGGGGGAGAACACGCAGAACAGGCGGAATCCGAACACGTCGGCGACGAACGTGTCACCGAGGCGCTGGCGGGCCCGGGCGAAGAACCGGGTCGGGTCCCGCAGCAGTGCCACGCCCGACCCCGCCCAGGGCAGATGCCCGCCCGCCCGGGGGGGGGCATCGGCTCGACGTCGACCCCCGTCCGGACCACCCGACGAGCCTCCCACGAGTTGACAGCGCTGTCAGGGGACGGCCACGCTGCGCCGTCATGGCCGACACCGCGTTGTTCTTCGATGATGTCAAAGAGGGCGACCAGGCACCCGAGTTCAGCCACGAGCTGAGCCGCACCGATCTGGTGCGGTACGCCGGCGCCTCGGGGGACTTCAACCCCATGCACCACGACGAGGTCCAGGCCCAAGCGGCCGGGCTGCCCAGCGTGTTCGGCCACGGCATGTTCACGATGGGGATGCTCGGCAAGGCGCTCACCGACTACGTCGGGGTGGGGAGCCTGCGGGTCTACAAGGTGCGCTTCACCAAGCAGACCTGGCCCGGCGAGCAGCTCGCCACCAAGATCACGGTGAAGAAGAAGTACGACGAGCACGGTGAGCACCGGGTCGACCTCGACTGCGAGGTGGTGAACGGGAACGGCGAGGCCAAGGTCAGTGGCGTGGCCGTCGCCGCACTGCCGACCCGGTAGCGACCGGGCGTGCGCTTCGACCTCCCGGCGCCCGATTCCGAGACCGAGCCCTTCTGGGACGCGGCCCGCGACGGGCGTCTGCTGATCAAGCGCTGCGCCGACTGCGGCGCCGCCCACTTCTATCCCCGCCCGTTCTGCCCGGTGTGTTGGAGCCGCGCGGTCGACTGGGAGCAAGCCAGCGGCCAGGCCGCCCTGTACACCTGGTCCGTGGTGCACCAGAACGACCTGCCGCCGTTCGGGGAGCGGGTCCCGTATGTGGCGGCGGTCGTAGACCTCGCCGAAGGGCCCCGCATGATGACCAACGTCGTCGACTGCGACTCCGACGCGCTCACCGTCGGCATGGCGTTGCAGGTCGCCTACCGCGAGCTCGACGAGGAGTTCACCGTCCCCGTCTTCGTCCCCGCCTGATCATGGCGCCCCGCGACGACTGGACGTTTCCCTTCGAGGAGCCGCTCCACCAGGTGTTCCCCGCCCTCCACGAGGCCCAGAACTCGTGGATGAGCCAGATCGATTCGCTGTCCGCACCCGACCGCAAGACCCACGAGCTCATCCGCCTGGTGTGCACGGTCGCGCTCCGCAACGCGGCCGGGGTCCAGCGCCACGCCCGCCTCGCCGCCGAGGTCGGCGCCACCTGGGACGAGATCCTCGGCTCGATCATGCTGTCGTGTCCCGGCTTCGGGTTGCTCCCCGCGGTCGAGGCGATCCCCCACGCCCGGCGGGGCTTCAAGTCGGCCCGCGACCCCGAACGTGACTTCGAAGAGGAGCCTGATGACGACGACCACCGGTGACGTCCCGTTCCGGATCCTGCCCAAGATCGGCGACCGCAACGCCCATTTCTGGCAGGGCGGGCGCGACGGCGAGCTGCGCTTCCAGCGCTGCCGCCAGTGCGGCTACTACCTGCATCCCCCCGCGGTGATCTGCCCGAAATGCTGGTCCAAGGACATCGGCGTCGAGGCGGTGTCGGGGCGCGCCGACGTCCTGGCGTTCTCGATCAACTACCAGCCGTGGATGCCCGGGCCGGAGCTTCCGTTCGTGCTCGCCATCGTCCACCCCGTCGAGCAAGACGACCTGCGCCTGACCACCAACATCGTGAACTGCCCGCCCGACGACGTCCGCATCGGCATGCCGGTCCAGGTCATCTTCGAACCCCACGTCGAGGACGAGGTGTGGATCCCGCTCTTCGAACCCGCGCCGTGACCACCCACCCGACCCGGGCCATCCCGAGCCGGCGTCCCCCGACCCGAGGAGCACCTGCGTGAGCGAGTCCGACGAGCTGATCGGTGAGCGCCGCGCCGTGCTGAGCGGTATCGGACAGTCCGACATCGGGCGTCGCCTCTACCGAGACCCCCTCGAGCTCACGGTCGACGCCTGCCTCGGCGCGATCGCCGACGCGGGGCTCACCACCGCCGACATCGACGGCATCGCCACCTACCCGGGCGGCACGGACAGCCCGGCCGGGTTCTCGGGGGCGGGCGTCACCGACGTCCAAGAGGCGCTGCGCCTCAACCTCAGCTGGTACACCGGCGGACTCGAGCTGCCCAGCCAGCTCGGCGCGGTGATCAACGCGGTGCTGGCCGTGTCGGCCGGGCTGGCCCGCCACGTCCTGTGCTTCCGCACCGTGTTCGAAGGCAGCGCGCAAGGCACCAAGGGCCGGGCCGCGGTGATGCCCGGCGGCGAGAACCGCAGCGGCGGGTTCCGCGCCAGCGGCTTCATGGAATGGCTCCTGCCGTTCTCCGCCCCGTCGGCCGCGGTGTGGATCGCGATGTTCGCCAACCGCCACTTCCACGAGTACGGCACCACCCGCGAGCAGCTCGCCCAGATCGCCCTCAACGCCCGACGCAACGCCGAGGTGAACCCGAAGGCGATCTACCGCGACCCGATGACGATGGACGACTACCTCTCGGCCCGGATGATCTCGTCGCCCCTGTGCCTTTTCGACTGCGACGTGCCCTGCGACGGCGGCACCGCAATGATCGTCTCGCGGCGCGACACCGTCGCCGACCTGCGCAAGCCGCCCCTCGCGGTCGAAGCGGTCGGCACCGCGTTTCACGGCCGCCCGGGGTGGGACCAGTACTACGACCTCACCACGATGGCCGTGCAGGACGCCGGCACCCAGCTGTGGGAACGGACCGACCTGCGGCCCGGCGACGTCCAAGTCGCCGAGATGTACGACGGCTTCTCGTTCATCACCATGTGCTGGCTCGAGGCGATGCAGTTCTGCGGCAAGGGGGAGTCCGGCCCGTTCGTCGAGGGCGGCCAGCGAATCGCCCGCGACGGTGAGCTGCCCCTCAACACCGCAGGCGGGCAGCTCTCGGCCGGCCGGCTCCACGGCTTCGGGTTCCTCCACGAAGCGTGCGTGCAGCTGTGGGGAGAAGGCGGGGAGCGCCAGGTCCCCGGCGACCCCGAGATCGGCGTCGCCTGCGCCGGGGGCGGGCCGCTCGCCGGCGCGCTGCTCTTGACCCGCGGGCGATGACGGGCGAGGAGCCGCCGACCCGGGAGGCGGGGTCGCGCCGCTTCGTCGCCGGGCTCGTCGGCATCAGTGTCTTCGGCCTGATCCTGCGGGTCGTCTACGTCCTCACCGTCACCCGCTACGACAACAGCCACTTCTACGACGCCTTCTACTACGTCGGTCAGGCCGGCGACCTCGCCACCGGCCACGGCTTCCAAACCCCGGTGGTGGGTGGGGCCAGCGCCCTGCACCCGCCCCTCACCGCACTGGTCGAGGTCCCGGCCACCTGGCTGTTCGGCATCCACGGCGGCACCGTGCCCCAACGGATGACGATGGCGGTCCTCGGCGCGGTCGCGGTCGGTGTCATCGGCTGGCTCGGCAAGGTGGTGGCCGGTCACCGGGTCGGGATCGTCGCCGCGGTGCTCGCCGCCCTGTACCCGAACCTGTGGATCCCGAGCGGGATCGTGATGTCCGAGACGCTGGCGATCCTGCTCACCGCGCTCATCCTCATCGGCACCTACCGGTTCCTGCGCTCGCCCGGCTGGGTGAACGCGACCCTCCTCGGCGTCGGCTGCGGCCTCGCCGCGCTGACCCGCTCCGAGCTGTCCTTCTTCGCGCTGCTGATCCTCGTCCCGGCGGTGGTCGTCGCCCGGACGCTGTCGGGGCGGGCGCGGGTCGCGCTCGCCGTGCTCGGGATCGTCGTCGCCGGCGTGGTCGTGTCGCCCTGGGTGGTCCGCAACCTCGTCACGTTCCAGAAACCGACCACCTTGTCGACCGGCGACGGCGGTCTGCTACTCGGCGCCAACTGCGACGCCACCTACCACGGCGCCGAGCTCGGCTACTGGAGCCTGGGCTGCTCGACCGCCGTCACACCGTCCAACGACCCGTCGGTCCTGTCCGCCCGCCAGGACCACGCCGCGTTCAGCTACATGCGACACCACCTGAGCCGACTCCCCGTCGTCGTCGCGGCCCGGGTCGGTCGGATCTGGGACCTCTACGAGCCGTTCCAGACCGCACGCTTCGACCAAGGCGAAGGGCGCCCCGTCGAGGCGTCGTGGGCCGGGATCGGCGCCTTCTACCTCCTCGCACCCCTGGCCATCGCCGGGTTCATCGTGCTCGGCCGCCAGCGAAAAACTCGCTGGCCCCTGGTGATGCCCGTCGTGCTGGTCACCCTCCTCGCCGCCGGCGCGTACGGGATCATCCGGTTCCGCGCCCCGGCCGAGGTGTCACTCGTCGTGCTCGCCGCGGTCGCGCTCGACGCCGGGTGGCGACACTGGACGAGTCGTCGCGCCCCGCGATCCGAACCCGACCCCGCCACCCTCGACCCCGCCGTCCACTAGTTCCCACGCCGGTCCGAGGTGCATGAGGCGACGCGACCGACGCGCGCCGGGCGACGAGACGACGACGCGACCGGGTCAGTCGAGCAGGATCGAGGCGAGCTCGCCGAGCTGGTCGACGCTGCCCCCGCCGCAACGCTGGAGGGTCAGGAGCCGCTTGTAGAACAGGTGCGCGTCGTGCTCCCAGGTGAAGCCGATCCCGCCGTGGACCTGGATGGTCGCCGAACCCACCCCGGCCAGCTCGTCGGCGGCGAACGCCAACGCCAACGTCGCGGCCCGGTGCCGCTCCGCCGGGTCGGCACCATCCGCGGCCCAGCACGCGTAGTAGCCCGCGGCTCGGGCCAGCTCGACGGCCCGCAGCATGTCGGCGCAGAGATGCTGGACCGCCTGGAACGACCCGATCGGCGCCCCGAACTGGCGGCGTTCCTTCGCGTAGTCGACCGACAGCTCCAGGGCCCGGGCCGCGGCGCCGACCCCGTCGACCACCGCCGCGGTGTGAAGCCGGTCGAGGGTCGACCCGACCGCGTCCGTCGCATCACCGACTCCCAGCCGCCGCGCGGACGCGCCGTGCAGGGTGACCGTTCCCTCCTGGTGGCTGCCGTCGACGGTCGGGGTCGACGTGACCTGGGCGTCCTCGGCCGCGACCGCGAAGACGGCCAGCTCCTCGCCGACCGCGCCGACCACCAGCAGCACGTCGGCGGCCCGCGCGTCGGGCACGTGCACCTTGGTGCCCGACACCCGCCACTCCTCGCCGACCGCGGTGGCGCTCACCGCCGGCGCGTCGACGTGAGCCCGCCGGCCCGGCTCGAACAGCGCGACGGTCCCGATGCGCTCCCCGGTTGCGAGGCCGCCCAGCAGGGGATGGTCGTCCCATCCGTCGAGCGCGTCGACCAGGCTCACCGCGCCGATCGCGCTCGACGCGAACGGCCCCGGATGCACCGCCCGTCCGAGCTCCTCGACCACCACCGCCATGTCGACCATGCCTCGCCCCGCGCCACCCCGATCCTCGGGGGCGAGCAGGCCCACCACCCCGAGATCGACGATCCCCCGCCACACCTCGTCGGTGAACCCGCGGTCGTCGTCGTACATCGCCCGCACGTACGCGATCGGCGCCTGGTCGGCCAGGAAGCGCCGCACCGACTCGCGTACCTGCTCCTGCTCGCTGGAGAACTCGAAGTCCAACCCGACGCTCCATCCCCGAGGACCGACCGCGTGCGCACGGTCGTCGGCGGGCGGACCAGGGACGGTAGCGTCCCGGCGGTGCGGCTGCGCTACGGAGACGCCGAAGAGATCTACCGGGCTGAGCTGGTCCGCTGGCTCGAGGAGCACGCCCCGCCCCGTGAGCTGCTCACCCGACCGAAGCGCTCGAGCGCCGACCTGCCGGACTGGGCTCGGGACTGGCAGCGGTCCCTGTTCGACGCCGGCTGGCTCGTCCCCGGCTGGCCCCCCGAGCTGGGGGGCCGCAACGCCTCCGCGGCCGAGCAGATGATCTACTTCGAGGAGATGAAGCGGCGCGAGATCCCGCGCAGCCTCAACCCCCAAGGGCTCGGGATCATCGCCCCGTCGCTGCGCGACTACGGCACTCCAGAACAGCAGGACCGATGGCTGCTCCCCACTCTGCGGGCCGAGATCGCCTGGTGCCTCGGGATGAGCGAGCCCGGCGCGGGCAGCGACCTGGCCAGCCTGAGGACCCGGGCGGTGCTCGACGGGGACCACTTCGTCGTGAACGGCCAGAAGGTCTGGACCTCCGGCGCGCACCACGCCGACTGGTGCATGTGCTTCGTGCGGACGGACCCCGACGTGCCCAAGCACAAAGGGATCAGCGTCCTCATCATCGACATGACGTCGCCGGGCATCGACGCCCGGCCGATCGCCGAGCTGACCGAGCAGGACTACGTCGACTTCAACGAGGTGTTCTTCACCGACGTCGAGGTGCCCCGCGCGCATCTGCTCGGGGAGCTCAACCACGGCTGGGCGCTCACCCAGGGCTCGCTGGCCCACGAGCGGGCGATGCTCTGGGTCGACTACGCCTACGACGTCCAGCGGGCCCTCGACGCCATGATCCGCCTCGCCGACCAGCCCGGCGCCGACGGCCGTCCGCTGCGCGACGACGGCCGTTACCGCGACGAGGTCGCCGCCTTCTACGTCGACGCCCAAGCGCTCCTGCTCCTGGGGTACCGGGGCTTCTCGAAGTTCATGCGGGGCCGCTCGGCGCCCGAACACTCGCTGCTCAAGCTCTACGGCAGCGAGACCCTCCAACGGCTCCTGCTCGCGGGCAGCGAATGGCTCGGCCCGGTCGGCGTCGACACCGACGTCCACGGCCCCGCGATGTGGCGGCAAGGATCCTGGATCGTGCAGTACCTCCGGTCCTTCTCCGGGACCATCCCCGGCGGGACCAGCGAGATCCAACGCAACATCATCGCCGAGCGGGTGCTCGGCCTGCCCCGCACGTAGGGGTCATCGCCGCTCGGGCGCGGGGACGGTGATGGAGCGCCACGACGGGGAGGGGTACTCCCATCATGCGGCCCGCGTGGCCGCTTGCGACCGCCGGGAGTCATCGTGTTCGACCTACCGGAACTCGACCTCGTCCGCGAGCAACCGCACACAGACCATCAGGGCACGGACCGCGGCGGTCAGCCCGTCGAGCAGTTCCTGGGGCAGGATCGCGGAGACGTCGACGGGACCGGTTGGGTCGAGCCAGGCGTATCCCACCTCCGCCAGCGCATCGTCGACTTGGTTGCGGACCTGACCCATGCTGAGCCCCTTTCCCCTTGACGCGGGCAGTCTCGTACCGATGGTCGGTACCGCTCCAGGATCATCAGCCCCCGAGGGCCGGTCGGTCAGCCCGTGAATGCGGGGGCGACCACGATCGGCGTCGGGGCGAGCACCTGGACTTCGACGGCGCCGATGTCGCAGCCCGGCCCCTGCGGGCGGGTCACGCCGCGCTGGTCGGTGGTGATCCCGGCCGCGCCGTCGGCCTGGCAGGACGACAGCGGCACGGCGTCGATGAGGGGACTGCCCGTCCCGGGCAGCTGGGTGGCGGTCGGGCCACCGTTGTTCCCGAGCGCGCCGAGGGTGGGGTTGCCGTTCTGCCGGTCGGTGCTGGTGGCCAACCCGCACGAGGTGTCGTCGGAGAAGTTGAAGCCGTTCGAGGTGTGCGTGGTCACGACACAGTTCGTCCCGCCGCCCGCGGGGAGGGCGAGCACTGACCCGAACGAGGTCAGGCCGGTGGCGACCAGGTTGGCGCCGGTCGACGACGAGTTCTGGGTCAGCGTCGCGTAGACGAGCGTCGCGGTGCCGGTCGTGATCCCGCCGCCGCCCGCCGCGTCGGCCGTGTTGGCGCTGATGGTGGAGTTGGTGGCGGTCACGCTGGCCGAGGCGACCCCCCCGGCGCCGGTCAGCGCGGTGTTGCCACTCACCGTCGAGCCGGTGAGGGTCACCCCCGCCACCGCGCTGATCCCCGCCCCGCCGGCGGTGCTCCGGTTCCCGCTGACCGTCGAGTTGGTCAGGGTGGCCGAGCCGGCGGTCTCGATCCCGCCTCCACCGCCGGTGGAGCTGTTGTTGGTGACCGTCGAGTTCGTGAGCGACACGCTGGACGCGACGGCCAGGGCGCTGATCCCACCGCCGGTGCCGAGCGAGGTGTTGCCTGTCACCACCGTGTTGGTGAGGGTCAGCGGCCCGTGCGATTTGATCCCGCCGCCGCCGCCGACGTCGGCCTGTCCGCCGGTGATGGTCACGTGCGCGAAGTTGGTGGTCGCAGTGCCGTTGACCAGGAGCACCTGGTTGTTCGCGCAGGTCTGGGTGATCGTGTGCCCGTGCCCGTCGAGGGTGAGCGGCCCCGCGGTAACGGAGCGCACCGCGCTGCCACCCCCGCCGCAGGTCAAGGTGATGTCGGCGCCGAGATCGATCGAGGTGGTCGCGTCGTTCGTCCACGCGGCCCGAAAGCCGGTCTCGTCGTTCACGGTGGTGGCACCGGCCGGCGACGACGCCCAGATGGCAAGGGTCGAGGCGGCGAGGACGAGCGCGCCGAGCGCCGCCACC
>PMOQ01000098.1 GCA_003161255.1 Acidimicrobiaceae bacterium
ACGACGTTGTCGATGCGCTCCAAGGAGGAGGCCAACGACTACCGGTACTTCCCCGAACCCGACCTGGTCGCACTCGTGCCCGATGACCGTTGGCGGGCCGACGTCACCGCATCGCTCCCTCCGCTGCCCGCGGCGCGCCGGGCCACGCTTGTCGCCCTGCTCGGCGGCCAGCCGTCGCCGGCCCAGATCGACCAGATCCGCTCCGTCGTCGCATCCGACCTCGACGCCATCGTCACCTCGGCGTGCGAGCTCGGAGCCCCGCCCGCCCTCGCCCTCGCCCGCACGGCCAACGAGGTTGCGGCGAACGCCGAAGGGGCGGCCTCGCTCGACGCGGGGAGCTTCGCCAAGCTGCTGGCGCTCGAGGCCGGCGGCGAGCTTTCGGCCACCCAGGCCAAGGAGGTGCTCGCCGGGCTCCTGGTCAACGGGGGCGACCCCGCCGAGATCGCGCGGGCGCTCGGGTTCGAGTCCATGCGGGCCGATGACCTGGCGGCGGTCGTCGCCGGGGTCATCGAGGCCCACCCGGGCGAGTGGGAGAAGTTCGTGGAGGGGGATCCGAAGGTGGCGGGCTTTCTGACCGGTCAGGTGATGAAGGCGAGCGGCGGCAAGGCGAACGGCAAGTCGGTGGCGGCCGAGCTGGCCCGGCTCCGGTCGGGCGCCGGCACCTGAGCACTACGGTCTGACGATCGTGGGTTTCGCTCGATGACGTCGGACGCGGCGCGGCCCGTAGCACGCCGGGGCTGCCTCGGTCGCCTGGCCGCGGCCTGCTACCGCCGTCGCCGGCGTGTGCTCCTGGGCTGGGTCATCCTGTTCATCGGGGCGACGGTCGTCGCCCAGGTTGTCGGCACCCACTTCGAGGACAAGTTCTCGTCGGGGAACACCCCGTCGCAGCAGGCCCTCGACATCCTCCAGTCCCGGTTTCCCTCCGAGGCCGGCGACCCCGCACAGGTCGTCTTCCAGGGCAGCCAACCGCTCACGACGACGCCGAACCGCGCCGCCATCGAGTCGGTGGCCCGACAACTCCGGACGAGCCGCCACGTGGCCTCGGTCCAGTCCCCGTTCGGGCCGGGCGGGTCGTACCAGATCTCGAGGGACGGCCGAATCGGCTACCTCACGGTCAACTTCACCACGACGTCCGATCGCCTGCCCGCCTCGGCGGTGAACCAGGTCATCGACGTGACGCAGGACGCGGCCCATCCGGGGCTGAAGGTGGCGCTGGGCGGGTCGCCGATCGAGACCGTCGACGGCGCACACCCGGGGCCGGCCGAGGGGATCGGCGTCACCGCGGCGATCTTGATCATGTTGATCGCGTTCGGTTCGGTGGTCGCCATGGGACTGCCGATCCTCATCGCCGTCATCGGGCTCGCCATCGGCATCGCGTTCGAAGAGCTCTTGACCCACCTCCTCGTGATTCCGACGTTCTCACCCGAGCTCGCCGCGATGATGGGCCTCGGGGTCGGCATCGACTACTCGCTCCTCATCGTCACGCGGTACCGGCAGTTCCTGAGCGAGGGCCTGGAGCCGGAGGACGCGGTGGTGGCCTCGCTGTCCACGTCGGGCCGCGCCGTCCTCATCGCCGGGACCACCGTGGTCATCTCGCTGCTCGGCCTGTTCCTGGTCGGCCAGCCGTACATGATCGGGCTATCGGCCGGGGCGATCGTGTCGGTGCTGCTCGTCTTGATCGGCTCGTTGACGCTCCTGCCGGCGATGCTCGGGTTCGCGGGGCGGTCCATCGAGCGGTTCTCGATCAGGCGTAAAGGGAAGCGTTCCGTGGCCGGGTCCGATCGAGGCTTCTGGTACCGCTGGAGCCGGATGATCCAGCGGCACCCCTGGCGGGCCGCCGTCGGTTCCGTGGCCACGCTGCTGCTGCTGGCGGTCCCGCTGTTCTCCATGCGGCTCGCGTTCAGCGACGCCGGCAACGACCCGGCGACGCTCACGACCCGGCAGGCCTACGACCTGCTGGCCCAGGGGTTCGGGCCCGGGTTCAACGGACCCCTCGTGATCGCGGTGGCGCTCGATCGGCCGGGCCAGTCCTCGGTCGTCGATCGACTGGCCGCGGGGATCGGCGGCACCCCGGGGGTCGCGAGGGTGGTTCCAGCGCTGTTTGACCGGGGGGGTAACGCGGCGCTGATCGTTGGCTACCCGACGACCTCTCCGCAGGCCGCCGCGACCCAGCGCCTCGTGCTGCACCTCCGCACCGATGTCATCCCGCCGATCGTCGGGCACACCGGCGTGATCGCCCAGGTCGGCGGCGAGACTGCCGCCGGCATCGACGGGTCCGACTTCCTCTCGAGCCGGCTCCCGCTCGTTCTCGGCGTAGTCATCGCCCTCTCGTTCGTTTTGCTCTGTTCCATGTTCCGTTCGCTCGCCATCCCGATCAAGGCGGCGATCATGAACCTGCTCTCGATCGGCGCGGCATACGGGGTGATGGTGGCGGTGTTCCAGTGGGGCTGGCTGGGCGGCCTGTTCGCGATCGGGAAGACCTCGCCGATCGACCCGTGGATCCCGCTCGTGATGTTCACGGTCCTCTTCGGGCTCTCGATGGACTACGAGGTGTTTCTCCTGTCGCGGATCGCCGAGCGGTGGCGTGAGTCCGGCGACAACTCGACATCGGTGGCCGACGGGCTGGCCAGGACGGCCCGGGTGATCACCGCCGCGGCGGCGATCATGTTCTTCGTCTTCGGGTCCTTCGTGGTGAAGGATCCCCTCCACATCTTGAAGGTGTTCGGGCTCGGGTTGGCCGTGGCCATCCTGATCGACTCGACCATCGTGCGGATGGTGCTGGTGCCATCGGTCATGGAGTTGATCGGCCGTTGGAACTGGTGGATCCCGAAATGGCTCGACCGGGCGCTTCCCCAGATCGGGATCGAGCACGGCGCGCGCGGCGACGCCGATCGGGGGTCGCCCGCCGTCGCGGCGGGCGACGGTGGGTCGATCGACCGGGCCGTACACTCGGGCCCATGAGCGATGAGCAGACCGCCGACGCGCTGAACGCGGAGCGGCCCGGCATGAAGCCGCGCAGCTACGAGGTCACCGAGGGAGCCGCACGGGCGCCGGCCCGGGCGATGCTGCGGGCGGTCGGGATGACCGACGCGGACTGGGACAAGCCCCAGGTGGGCGTGGCGTCGAGCTGGAACGAGGTCACGCCGTGCAACCTCCCGTTGGCCCGGTTGGCCCAACGGGCCAAGGAGGGTGTGCGCAACGCCGGGGGGTTCCCCTTCGAGTTCGTCACCATAGCGGTCTCCGACGGCATCTCGATGGGGCACGAGGGAATGCGGGCGTCACTCGTCAGTCGCGAGATCATCGCCGACTCGGTCGAGACCATGATGCACGCCGAACGGTTCGACGCGCTCGTGACCTTCGCCGGCTGCGACAAGTCCCTCCCGGGGATGCTGATGGCCGCGGCGCGGGTCAACATGCCGAGCGTGTTCCTCTACGGCGGGTCGATCCTGCCCGGCCGGGTGGGGAACACGGCGCTCGACGTCGTCAGCGTCTTCGAGGCCGTCGGTGCCAACGCGGTCGGCGCGCTGAGCGACGCGGAGCTCAGCCTGATCGAGCGCAACGCGTGCCCGACCGAGGGTTCGTGCGCCGGGATGTTCACCGCCAACACCATGGCGTCGGCCGCCGAAGCGATCGGGATGGCGCTGCCCGGCAGCTCGTCGCCTGCCGCCGTGGACCCGCGCCGAGACGACTTCGCCTATGCCTCGGGCGTGGCCGTCATCGACCTTCTGCGGGCGAACATCCGACCCCGCCAGATCATGACCAAGCAGGCCTTCGAGAACGCGATCGCGGTGGTCATGGCGCTCGGTGGTTCCACCAACGCGGTGCTCCACCTCATGGCGATCGCCCACGAAGCCCGGGTCGACCTGGAGCTCGACGACTTCAACCGGATCGCAGCCAAGGTGCCGCACATCGCCGACACGAAGCCGAAGGGTCGGTTCCACATGGTCGACATCGACCGTGTCGGGGGCGTACCCGTCGTCCTCCGGGCCCTGCTCGAGGCCGGCATCCTGCACGGCGACTGCATCACGGTGACCGGCAATACGATGGCCGAGAACCTGGACGTGATCGACCCGCCGGCGCCGGACGGCGAGGTCATCCGCCCGCTGTCGCGCCCGCTGCATTCGGTCGGCGGGATCGCCGTCCTCACCGGCTCGCTCGCCCCGAAGGGGGCCGTCGTGAAGGTGGCCGGGCTCGAGAACCTGTCCTTCGACGGCCCGGCCCGGGTGTTCTACGGCGAGGCCGCCGCCATGGAGGCGATCGTCAGCGGCTCGATCAAGCCCGGCACTGTGCTGGTCATCCGCTACGAAGGGCCGAAGGGCGGACCGGGGATGCGCGAGATGCTCGCGGTGACCGGGGCGCTCGAGGGAGCGGGGCGCGGGGGCGACTGCGCCCTCATCACCGACGGCCGGTTCTCGGGTGGGACGCGGGGGTTCTGCATCGGCCATGTGGCCCCCGAGGCCGTCGACGGGGGACCGATCGCGCTGGTGGCCGACGGGGACCGGATCGTGATCGACGTGGCGCACCACCGGATGGATCTGCTCGTCGACGACGCCGAGCTCGAACGCCGGCGGGGCCAGTTGAAGGCGTTCGAGCCCCGGTACACGACCGGCGTGCTGGCCAAGTACGCCCGTCTCGTGACCGGTGCCGAGCGGGGCGCGGTGACCGAGCCGTGAGCCGGGAAGCCATCACACTTACATAACAATTTCGACATGGCCCGCTAACGGCCCGGCTTCACGATGGCAAGGGAGAAGGCGGAGGTGCGCCGGGTGCAACTGGATCGCGTTGAACGGGCGTTCGGGTGAGCCTCGACCCGACCAGCGCGATCGCCCTCCTCTATCGGCGCCTCGGTTTCGGGGCGACCGCCCAGGAGCTCTCCTCTGGGGTCGCGGCGGGCTATTCGGCCACCGTGTCCAACCTGCTCGGGGGCCTGGGCCAACCCGACGCCGGGGGCGACGCGATCACCCCGCCGACCTTCGCGCCCATCCCGACCGACCTGGCTCAGCTGCGAACGGACATCGCAGCCCGGCAGGCCTACTTCCAGACGCTGCGCACCGAGAGCCGGGAGCTGGTGACCTGGTGGATGGCCCGCATGATCGCATCCACCAATCCGGCCCAGGAGAAGCTGACCCTCCTCCTGCACGGCCACTTCCCGACGGCCATATCCAAGGTCCGCTTCGCCCAGTTCATGTACCAGCAGAACCAGCTGTTCCGCACGCAGGGCTCGGGCGACTTCACCGCGCTGACCCAGTCCCTGGCCGTCGACCCGGCCATGCTGATCTGGCTCGACGCGTCGTCGGACAAGGCCGCCGACCCGAACGAGAACTTCGCCCGGGAGCTGCTCGAGCGCTTCACGATGGGCATCGGCAACTACACCGAGAACGACGTCCGCGCGGCCGCCTTCTGCTTCACCGGGTGGCGGCTCGACGTGCGGACCGGGCAGTTCTCCATCTCGGCCCTCGACCACTCGGATGCGCCGCAGACCTTCCTCGGCCACTCGGGGATCAACTCGGGGACCCAGGTGATCGACATCGCGACCGGCACCGCGGCCTCGGCCCGCTACGTCCCGTCGGCCATGTGGAGCCACCTGGCCTATCCCGTCACCCCGACAGATGCCGTTGTGGACGACCTGGCCACCTCGTACGGGGCCGACCACAACGTGGCCAACCTGCTGCACGGCATCGTCACCAACCCCGCGTTCGCCACCTCCACGACGGGGTCCGGGCTGATCAAGCAGCCCATCGAGTACGTCGTCGGCACCCTGCGGGCCCTGTCGGTGACCGCAGCGGAGGTCCAGGCCCGCCCGGCCGGCACGCTCGGTGTGCTGGCCGAGCTCGGCCAGGTCCCCTTCGATCCGCCGAGCGTCGGCGGGTGGGGCCAGAACACCTACTGGCTGTCGACCGCGGCGGCGTTGGCTCGGTGGCAGTTCGCCCGGCGGCTGGCCGAGATCGCGGACATCTCCATGGTTGCCGACGCCCCTCGGCGGTCGCGCCCGGACGCGGCCGGCCAGCTGCTGTCGATCCCGACCTGGTCGGCGACGACCGCGAAGGCGCTCTCGCAGGCCTCGTCGGACCCCGAGCAGGTCGTCACCCTCGCGCTGGTCTCGCCCGAGTTCGTGAGCAACTGAGCCGTGACCGGCCCCGGCATGAATCCGCACGACCGTGGCAAGGGGACGGGCCCGCTCGTCCCGGAAAGGGAGGCCGAATCGATGGGTGAGGTCTTCTCGGGTGACGAGGAGCGACGGGCGATCATCAGCCGCCGGCGCTTCCTGTCGCTGGCCGCGGCCGGGGTGGCCGCAGGAGGGGCCGCGGGCATGCTCGGACCGGTGCTCTGGGACCAGTTGGAACGGGCCGCCGCGGCAACAACGAAGCCGGGCAGCCTCGGCTCGTCGAGCGGCCGGACCCTCGTGCTCGTCACCCTGTACGGCGGCAACGACGGGCTGAACACGGTGGTCCCGTACAAGGACCCGAGCTACGCCGCGTCACGGGGGGTCCTCGCCATCGACCCGGGCACCGTGCTCGATCTCGGGAACGGCTTCGGGCTCCACGCGGCCATGCCGCAGTTCCACAAGCTCTGGACCAAGGGGCATCTGGCCATCGTGCAGGGGGTGGGTTTCGCCAACCCCAACTACAGCCACTTCGAGTCGATGGACATCTGGCAGACCGCCCAGCCGGAGGATCCCTCGGGGTCCGGGTGGCTCGGACGATGGATGGACAAGACCGGCGCAAACCCGTTGCGGGCCGTTGCCATCGGGCCCACGGTGCCGACCCTGCTCTCGGGCGACAAGGTCCAGGCGGCCGCCATCGCCCCCGGCCCGATCCAGCTGCCGGACCACGTCATCGTCCGCCAGGTCATCGAAGACTGCCTCCACGAGGCGATGGACGTGGACGG
>PMOQ01000094.1 GCA_003161255.1 Acidimicrobiaceae bacterium
GTGCCCAACGGCAACTTCACCGTCGTGGTGCGGCGCAAGGACGGCCGGCCCGCGGTGATCGCAAACGATCCGCATCTTCGCGATGGCGAGCCCATGCCGACCCGTTACTGGTTGGTCGACCCGTTGCTCCGCGACGCGGTGAGCCGGCTCGAGGCGGCCGGTGGTGTCCGCCGGGCCGAAGCCGAGGTCGACCCGGTCGCCCTGGCCGACGCGCACGACCGGTACGCGGCCGAGCGGGAGGGCGCCATCGAGCCCGACCAACCCGGGCCGCGGCCGAGCGGCGGCGTCGGTGGCACCCGCACCGGCGTGAAGTGTCTGCATGCCCATCTGGCCTGGTGGCTCGTGGGTGGCGACGACCCGGTGGGCGAGTGGGTCGCGCCGCAGATCGCCCCGGCGCTGGCCGAGGTCGGGCTCTTGCCTCCGGACCCGGGTCAGGTGCTAGGAGAGGGTCATGGATCGGGCGCCCCGTGATGCCGTCGCGGCGCTCGACTGCGGGACCAACTCCACCCGCCTCCTGATCACCGGTCCGGGGCTCCCCGAGCTCCGGCTCATGCGCATCACCCGCCTCGGCCAGGGCGTCGACGCCACCAAGAAGCTCGACCCCGACGCGATCGCGAGGACCCTCGACGTGCTCGCCGAGTACCGCGCCGAGATGGACCATCACCACGTCAGCCGGGCCCGGCTCGTGGCCACCTCGGCGGTGCGCGACGCCGAGAACGGTGACGAGTTCCTCGACGCCGCCTCCCGGGTGGTCGGGTTTCCCGCAGAGCTGCTGGACGGCGGAGCCGAGGGCGCCCTGGCCTTCGCCGGGGCCACGGCCTCGCTCGAGATCCCGGACGCCGACGTCGCCGTCATCGACATCGGCGGAGGCTCGACCGAGCTCGTGACCGGAGCCGGCGGGATCAGGGCGATCTCGCTCGACCTCGGCTGTGTCCGGCTGACCGAGCGCTACCTGCACCACGACCCACCCACCCGCGACGAGCTCCAGGCAGCCTCCCGCTTCGTTCGAAGCGAGCTCGACCGGGCCGCCGGGGCGCTGCCCCGCCTCACCCAGCCCGACCTCACCCTGGTCGGGCTGGCCGGCACCGTCTCGACGCTCGGTGCGCTGACCCACGGCCTCACCCACTACGACCGGGACAAGATCCACCACTCGGTCCTCGGCGCGGCCGATGTCAGCGAGTGGTGCGACCGGCTGGCCGCGGAGACGGCGGCCGAGCGGGGCCGACGGCCCGGCATGGCCGCCGGGCGCGAGGACGTGATCGTGGGCGGCGCGCTGGTGCTCCGCGAGGCGATGGCCCGCTTCGGATTCGACCGGTGCCTCGTCTCGGAGGCCGACATCTTGGACGGGATCGCAGCCAGTCTGGCCCGCCCCTGAGGTCGAGGCCGGCCGGCTCGTTGGCGTGGGCGGGTCGGACCTGCCACGATGCGCCGATGGGCGAACGCCCCCACGTCGGGCTGGGCCCGTGAGGACCGGCCGGACCCAGCACAGCGCGCCGCTCGAGCTGGCCGGGCAGCGCATCATGCTGCGGACGCTGCGCGAGTCGGACTTCGAGCCCTGGCACGAGGTCCGCGTACGGTGCCGAGACTGGCTGGTGCCGTGGGAGCCCCGCCCGGCCGGCGCCCCGCCGCCGACCGAGGATCGGGCCAGCTTCGCGGCTCGCTGCGCGTTGCGAGAGCGGGAACGCCAGATCGGATCCGGGTACGGGTTCGGGATCTTCGTCGCCGACCGCTTCGTCGGCGAGCTCACCTTGTCGTCCATCCAGCGGGGCCCGTTCCAGAGCGCGTCGATCGGGTACTGGGTCGACCAGGCCTGGGCGGGCCAGGGGCTGGTGCCCGAGGCGGTCGTGGTGACGCTGCGCTTCGCCTTCGAGATGCTCGGACTGCACCGGGTGGAGATCTCGATCATCCCCCGCAACGCGGCCAGCCGCCGGGTTGTCGAGAAGCTCGACCTACGCGTCGAGGGGGTCTCCGAACGGTTCTTGGAGATCGACGGCGAATGGGAGGACCACCTCCGCTACGCGATGACGGCCGAGGAGTGGCAGCAGCGCCGCCTCCCGCTGCTTGCGGCGTGGCTGACCCGGCCGGGGGTCGTCTAGGGGACCTCTGGTCCCGCCGGCTCCGGTTCGGCGCGCTCGGTCGGCGGTCGGGCCACCGAGCGGGCGTGGCGCAAGAAGTGCTCGACGTCCTCCTGGTAGGTGAAGTGCTCGCCGGGCCGGCCGACCCCCTTGCGGAGGCGGATGGCCCGCGCGAACGCGTGCACCGCCTCGACACTCGAGTACCGGTACTCGAACCCGGTGTCGGCGAACCTCTTGGTGTCCATGCCGCGGCCGTAGCGGAGGAGCGGGACGAGCTCCGGCGGGAGATCGAACACGCCCAGGCGACGCAGCATCCCGGCGTACATCTCGACCTGCCAGGGCGGCAGCGCCACGATGCGGGTCCCGCAAATCGATGCGACCTCGCTCAACGGCAACCTTCCCGCGCCGCCCACGTTGAACGTGCCGGCCTCGGCGTGCAAGGTCGCGTGTACGAGCGCCCGCACCACGTCACCCTGCTCGATGAACTGCAGGAGCGGGTCGTACCCGAACAGCGACGGGCAGACCGAGCGGGACAGGTTGCGCGACAGCGGGGTGTTGAGGTCCGCCCCGAGCACGTTGGCGAACCGGAGCACCGTCACGCTGACACCGGGGCTGTCCTGAGCGAAGTCCCGCACGAGCGCCTCGGCCTCGAGGAGGGACCGCTCGACGGAGGTGCGGGCGGGTGCCGACCGGGTCATCGACTCGGTGAACGCGTACGGGTCTCGCGAGGTGGCCCCGTAGACGAGGCCCGAGGACTTGACGACCAGCGTTCTCACCGTCGAGCCGGGTGCGCCCGCCGCCGCGAGCAGGTTCAGCGTCCCGATGACGTTGGTGTCTTGGAGCCGGTTGGACGACCCGAGCGTGGAGTCCACCATGAGACCGGTGTGCACGATCGTGTCGACACCGATGGCCGACACGATGCGGTTGAGCGTCGAGTAGGCGTGGTCGGAGACCTTGACGAAGTCCGTCCGATCGAGCGCCACCGCGGGGTCGGTGGCACCGAGCCCGACGATGACGTCGATCTTCTCGTCGGCCTCGAACGCCTGGGCCACCCGGCCGCCCCAGAAGGTGTCGGCGCCGGTGACGAGGATCCGTCGCCGGTCGTGGTCAGCCAAACCAGACACTGCGGCGCTCCGAGAGTAGGTCGTAGACGGTTTGTTGCAGATCGGCGCGGATCTTCTCCGCGGCCTCCATCACCTTGGAACGCGAGTAGCGCCCGAGGTCGGGCGGGACGTCGAAGGTGACCGGGTCCATCACGCGCAGCTTGAGCTTGGCCGGGAACGGCACCAGGATCCCGAGCGGCCCCATGGCGACCATGTTGGCGGTGACGGGGAAGTACGGGAGACGGAGCAGCCGGCCGAGGGCCGGGATGCGGAACAGGATCGGCATCGCCTCTTCGCTGCCCACGACGGCGATGGGGACGATCGGGACGCCGGCGCGCATCGCGATCTCGACGAACCCGCCCCGCCCGAACCGACGGAGCTGGTAGCGCTCGGCGAACGTCTTGGACGGCCCCTTCGTCCCCTCCGGGAACACCAGGGCCAGCTGCCCCTGCTCGCGCAGCAGGCGGTAGGCGTTGTGGGGGTTGGCCACCACGCCTCCGGTCCGGGACCACATCGTGCCGACCACCGGCACGGTGCGGAAGAAGTAGTCGGCCAGGCCGTAGACCGGCCGTCCCAGCT
>PMOQ01000078.1 GCA_003161255.1 Acidimicrobiaceae bacterium
ACGAACCCGCCCCGCCCGAACCGACGGAGCTGGTAGCGCTCGGCGAACGTCTTGGACGGCCCCTTCGTCCCCTCCGGGAACACCAGGGCCAGCTGCCCCTGCTCGCGCAGCAGGCGGTAGGCGTTGTGGGGGTTGGCCACCACGCCTCCGGTCCGGGACCACATCGTGCCGACCACCGGCACGGTGCGGAAGAAGTAGTCGGCCATGCCGTAGACGGCCCGGTCGAGCTCGGACTCGATGCCGTGCATGATCACCGGCGCGTCGTGCGGGATGGCGCCGGCGTGGTTGGCCACCAAGAGCGCGCCGCCCTCCCTTGGGATCTTCTCGAGCCCCTCCCATTCCACCCGGAACCACGACCGGTAGATCGGGTCATAGAGCTGCCGGGCCAGGCGGCGCATCCGTTCGGAGCGGCCCCACTCGTCGACGTCGGAGAACCGGGACGAGTTGGCGTGGGGTGCCATCGGGTCCGCGTCCTGAGCGGCACCGTTGGCACGGTTGCCGTTTTCGGCCGCCGGGTCGACGGACAACCGGGTATCCGTCACGGCAGGCTTGTGGTCACCCACCCCCACCATGGTAACGAGTCGCTGCTGGCGATCCTCTCGGCCGAGGGATCCCAGGTCAGGGACGTCCGGCCGAGACGAGGCCCTCGGTGAACAACGGTGCGTACTGGACGTCGGCCCCCGTGTAGGGCGCCTGGATGATCGTCTGGCTCCCGTACGGCCCCGAGCCGACGAACATGACCACGTGGTCGATCGTGCTGTCGCCATCGAGGTTGTAATAGAAGAGGAGATCGCCCGGCTCGAGCGCGTTGAGCGGCACCGAGGCTATGGCCGCCGCCTGGCTCGCCGCGACACGGGGAATAGACACCCCGGCTTGCGCCCACGACCACTGGGTCAGGCCCGAGCAGTCGAACCCTTGGCCCGGGGATTCACCTCCCCACACGTAGGGAACGCCGAGCTGGGATTCGGCGGCGCTGACGGCTGCAGCCCCGGCACCGCTGCCCGACGTACTGCCCGACACCCCGGCTGCGCCTCCCGAAGCGGCAGCCTGGTTGGCCGCCGTGACGGCGGGCGCAGCTCCTGGACCGCCGAGGGCGACCGCGACATTGGCATCTTGGGCCGCGTTCCGGGCCGCCGATCCGGCATTGGACGGGTGTGCGGCCGCGTACGCCGCCTGGGCTTGGGCCTGTGCGATCGCGTACTGCTCCACCTCGACCGCGAGGGTTCCCTTGACCTGGTTCAGCGTCGCCTGGGCGGCCGCGGCGGCCTGCTGGTTGGCCGCCTGGAGGGCCTGCACCCGGGCCAGTGCGGCGGTGGCCTGCTGTTCCTGGGTCTGCTCGGTTGCGGTGGTGTAGGCCAGGACTCTTTGCTGGCTCTTCAGCGCGTCGACGGCCACCGTGATGTTGCCAACGGCCGCATCCTGGTACTGATCGCGGGCGACCGAACTGTTGGGGGAGTTCACGAACAGCGAGTCGATCGCGGCGGCCTGTGAGTCATCCACGTACGCGGACAGCGCATCCGTGGCCAGATGGACCTTGTCGACCTGCACGTGGGCCCGGGTCTTGACCAGCTGCACCTTGGTCGCCGCGAGGGCGCTCTGGTACTGCGCGACCGCCGCTTGGGCGGTCAGGAACTGGGCGTCAAGCGCCGCGCTCTGATGCTGTTCGTTTGCGATGCTGGTTTCCAGGCTCGCGACCTGGGCCTCGGCACTTGCGATCTGGCCGTGCGTAGGAGCGGCGTCGGCCGCGGGCGCGGCGACACCAACGAGCGCGATCGCAGCGCAGCACAGGAAAAAAGGGAAAGCGCGACTAAACATCCGACACTTGGCCAAGGCCATCGAGCGAGACTAACGGCCGAGATTGCCGTGCCTGGGGATGCCCGGGGACCAGGGGGAGCCGGGGTGCTCCCGGTACGATCCGGTTGGGTCGGGCGCCGAACGCCCGGGGGGACGTAGCCCAATTGGCAGAGGCAAGGCGCTTAAACCGCCTCCAGTAAGGGTTCGAATCCCTTCGTCCCCACCATGATGACTCGTCTCAAGGAACTCGTGAGTCGAGAGCAAACTCGACGCGGTGGGAAACGCCTCCTTTCTACAAGACAGCCCTCATACCTCAACTCGCGGGACCAGGACATGATCGGAGTCGGACTTGGTCCGGCGGCCTGGCGCGGGTGCGACGTCAGCCGATGGTCACCGGCATCGTCGTCCAGCCGCGGAGCCCTGTCTTGTCGAGCTCCGCCGCGTCGAGGTCGACCTCCCAGTCGGGGAAGCGGTTGAGCACTTCGTCGAGGGCGACGCGTGTCTCCATTCGGGCGAGCGCGGCACCAAGGCAGAAGTGGATGCCGTAGCCCAAGCTCAGGTGGTGGCCGATGGAGCGGTGGATGTCGAGCACGTCGCCGTCGGGCGGGAAAGCACGGTGGTCGCGGTTGCCCGACGCCGTGACGAACATCATCACATTGCCGGCCTCCACCTTCTGGCCGTGGACCTCGACATCGCGCGTGATGAGGCGGCACAGCGAGTGCGCCGGTGGCTCGAAGCGCAGGATCTCCTCGACCGCGTTCGGAAGGAGGTCTCGGTCATCCACCAGCTCCCGTCGCTGGTCGGGGTGCTCGCCGAGCACCTTGCCGATCCAACCGATGAGGCGGTTCGTCGTCTCGTTGCCCGCGGTCGCGAGGATGTTGACGAAGATCAGGATCTCTTCACGGGTGAGGTTGCGAACCTCACCCGACGGGTCCTCGAACTCGACGCGCAGTAGCTCGGTCATGAGGTCGTCGGAGGGGTGGTCGGCTCGCCACGCGATGTATTCGGCGAAGAAGGCCTCGTCGGCGAAGGTGTGGTTCTCGTACTCGCTAGGCTTCCCGGGCAACTGCTGCATCCCACGGTCCTTGCGCTCGCGCACGGCCTGCTGATCCGCTTCGGGGATGCCGAGCAGCATTCCGATCACTTTGATCGGCATGATGTTGCCGAGGTCGAGCACGAAGTCGAAACGGTCCTCACCGACGAACGGATCGAGCGCACTCGCACAAAAGTCGCGGACCAGGCCCTCCAGCGCATTCATCTTTCGAGGAGTGAAGACGCGTGAGAGCACGCCGCGGTGCGCGCTGTGCAGGGGCGGGTCCTCGAAGATGAACACACCCGACGGGATGTCGATGTTCGCCTTGATGAGCTCGAGGATCCCCCCCTTCGCCGAGCTGTAAGTGCCGTGGTCGACGAGGCCCCTGTCGATGTCCTCGAAGCGGCTCACGACGTAGAAGTCGCGCTCGTCGTTGTGGTAAAGCGGCGCCTCTTCGCGCAGCCGGCGGTAGACCGGGTACGGATCGGCGTGCGTTTGCGGATCGGCCGGGTCGAAGTGGACGTCGCTGCTCGTCGTCAGGCTCATGGCGTGAACGATATCGAGACGTCCTCGTAGTCGGCCATCAGCCGGGCAACCTGTCTGGGATCCAGTCGCTTTTGTGCGTGGTGAAGTGGGGGCCCTGATTTACAATTGGTTTGGACACCCGAGCCGGCCAATCGGCCGCTTCCACCTCGTTGAGCAGGGCTAACAGGCTTGACGAATGGTTGGAAGGTGTTCCAGAAGGTCCACTCGCCGGGCGACCGCATGTCGCTATCGAACTGTGCCTGCAGGGCGCTCTTCGCCCGGTCACACCCGTAGCGCTTCCTTTGAAGGGCCTAACCAGATTCGAGATCATGCCCTCGTCCTATGCCGGAAGCGGCAACTCGACCTGTCCGACGTCGACACCTCCGGGCTCAGGGATGGGCAGCCCGTCGGCGACCAACCCCTCCAGATGTAGCGCGATGGCTTCGCTCACGAGTCGCTCGGCCTCCTCGTGGGTTGCGCTGGTTACGCCGACGCCGGGCAGGGAAAGGGACGTAGGCGCTCCACCCCGTGGTGGTTTGTTTCGTAGACCACGGTCCAGGTGCTTAACGACCCTCCTTTGTAAATCCGGCCTGTCGCAGGATGCTCCCAAGCGTACCGGGCGCAACGTCCTGGTTCGGCTTGCCGGCGACGGTTACCCTGCCAGGCTTGGTCGGATGTCGATACTGGCGGTGGCTGCCTCGTCGAGCGCCTGGGGCGGCTCAGCGACGAGAAGATGCGCCTGGTGGGCGATGCGCTCGAGGTCGCCGTCGACTGCCGCGAGTGAGGCCGTGCGGATCACGCTCACGCCGAGTCGCGGAAGCCCGTCGTCGGTGTGATGTAGCGCAGGTCTCCGGCGTTCGTCGGACCCGTGGCCACAGTGTGGACGACGTCGTTCAGGACCGCCCGGCCGTTTCGGAAGTACCGCCCGTTCGGTCGAACCGCCCGGAGCGGGAGCAGTTCGATGTGCGTCCCCGAGTTGCTCGACCACGGAGTCACCCGCAGTTCCATCGGCATTGAGCGACCGAAGCGCCGCAGTCGCAGGGCGAGCCGGTACCGGGTCGTTTGCGTCTCACTGGCGAGATCGATGGTGGCACAGCCGAGGGCCACCCGTCGGGTGTCGTCGGGCCGCCACTGGGCGAGCGCGCCGAGGCTGCGTTCGAACGGTTGGTCCATGCGGCGAGAAAAGGTGATCGACAGCATTGTCACTGTGTCCTCCCTAGGTCCGAATCGACGGCGAGACTTGCGGCGAGGGGCACCGTTTCGGGTGCCGGTGCGTTGATGGTGCGGGGACTGAGCAGGACGCCGGACACGATGAGCGCGCTGGCGAAGAAGCCCATGACGAGGAAGACGCTGTGGCGAAACGCGGCCACCGGGTCGCCCGGGGTGACGTGCGACAAGACCGCGATCAGTCCGGCGACACCGAAGACCGTGCCGATCTGGCGAGCCATGTTGAGGATGCCGCTCCCGGTGCCGAAGCGCGCCGGTGGAAGCGATTGGGACCCCGCACCGAGCAGTGAGGGAATGGACAAGCCGACGCCGGCCCCGCCCAACAGCTGCACCGGAAGCAGGTGGCTGACGTAGTCCGGGTTGGCCCGAATCTGGGTGAGCCAGAGCACCTGAGCACCGAGGTTCAGGGCGCACCCGATCATCGCCACCCGGCCCGGGCCCCCGATCCGGGAGGCCAGTCGGGGCGCGACTGCCCGTGCGAACGGGAGCACCATGAGCGGCCCGGGCGCGATGGCCAGACCCGCCTGCACCGCCGAGAAATGCCAGACCCCGGTCAGGAACTCGACCAGGCTCAACAGCCACGCACCGAAACCGGCGTAGTACAGCATCGACGCCAAGAACGAGCCGGTGAAACTGCGGGAACGCAGCAGCTCGAGCTCCATCACCGGTGCGTGGTGATGGCGGGAGCGGGCCACCATCGCGGCGCCGCACACAATTGAACCGAGTAGGACCCCGACGAAGGTCGCCGAACCCCAGCCCCAATTGGGAGCCTCGACGAGCGCGAGGGCGAGCAGCCCTACCGCAGCTGCGAGCAAACCGGCGCCCAGGATGTCCGGCCGGCCCTGGACGCGCTCATCCTTGCTCTCGGACACGACTCTCTTCGCGAGGATGATCGCCAGCACCCCGATCGGGAGGTTGATCCAGAAGACCCAGCGCCAGTTGATCTCGACGAGCGCACCGCCGACCACCGGCCCGAACGCCGCGCCCAGAGCCGCGAACGCGGCCCAGGTGCCGATGGCCTGGGCGCGAACGGCGGCCGGAACCGAGGCGAGGAGCAATGAGAGAGAGGCCGGCACCATGAGGCCGGCCCCGACGGCCTGCACCACCCGGGCGATGATCAGCGCGGCCACTCCGGGCGCGACCCCGCACAAGAGGGAGCCGAAGGTGAACGCGGCCAGGCCGGCCACGAACAACCGGCGCCGGCCGACCCGGTCCGCCCACCGCCCCGCCGGCACCAGCACGGCGGCGAACACGATCGTGTAGCCGTTCAGCACCCATGACAGGGTGCCGAGGCTCGTTCCCGGATACTGCTTCCCGATGTAGGGAAACGCGAGATTGACGATGAACAGGTCCAGGCTCGACATGAATATGGCCAGGGACAAGACGATGACGATCGCCGTGATCCGGCGTGGACTGGGCGCCTGCCCCTCGTCCGTCGGCGCAATCGTCTGGAGACTGGAGCTCACAGTGGTCTCTCCCCGGTTCGTCCGAAATCTGGACTTACGATAGCGGACTATTCGGGCGAGTGCATCCAAAATCCCGACTTACTGCTAAAGTGCCTGCGTGGTTCCTACAAAGACAGAGCCGAGGGTCTGCTCGGTGGCCCGATCGCTCGAGGTGGTGGGGGAGAAGTGGGCGCTTCTGGCCGTGCGAGAGGTGTTCCTTGGGAACCGCCGGTTCGACGAGATGGTCCGCCGGATCGGCGCACCGCGCGACACCCTGGCGGCCCGGCTGCGCACCCTGGTCGACGCGGGAATCTTCGAGCGTCGCCAGTACTCCGACCACCCGGCGCGCTTCGAGTACTTCCTGACCGACGCCGGCAAGGACCTCTACCCGGTCATCGTGACGCTGCGGCAATGGGGCGACCGCCACCTGTCCGAGCAGGATGGGCCGCCCGCGGTCTTCACGCACACCTGCGGCCAACCGCTCATGACCCGGCTGGTCTGCGAATCGTGCGGGCAACCGGCGAGCGTCCCGTTCCGACCACCCAGCGCCACGCACCAACCGGCCAGCTAAGACGCCGTCAGTGGGCCGCGCCCATGAGCGGGAAAAGCCGACTCAGCCGTAGCCGCCGCTCGGGACGTACGTGACCGGGAGACCGGGCATCCCGCGCACCATGACCGCGCCCTGGACATCCAACGTGACTCCCGCCGCGACGAGCGTTCGGATCGCCCACCGTTGCTTCGCGGTCAGCCACATGACCCGCACCCGTTGATCGACCGGTACGCCGGCCAGGAACGTCTCGAGCAACGCAGTCGCGGCCTCCTCGTCGACCGCCCCGAGCGTGACGGTCCGGTCGTCCGTCACCACCGCGTAGCCCCGGTCGTCCACCAAGAGGAGTCGGAGACCCGGTTCGCGCATCATCGCTCGAATGTCTTCACCGCGACTGGAGTTGCGGACCGCCCGGTCGATCGCGTCGACGAGCTCGATCGCGTCGGAATCGGCCTCGTGCACCCTCGGATCGGGGCGCGTGCTGCCGGGACGCACCATGCCCTCGGCTTGCACGACCGGATGGAGATCGAAGCCGGACGACGTGTACAGCGCCAGGGCCGCCGGGTCCCGCGAGGCCTGGATCGTGCCGGGTCCGTCCCGATCGGCGATCGCCAAGGACCGTTCGATCAGTTCCCGACCGATGCCGTGTCCCTGGAAGTCGGGTGCGGTAGCGAGCAGCGACAACACCCAGTAGCCGTCGCGGACCAGCGACTGGGACAGGCCGACGATCGCCCCGTCCTCCTCGGCGACCCAGGAACCTTCGGGGTCGATGCCGCGCAGGTGACGAATGCGGTTCTGCAGCCGACCGACGTCAACCGGGGTGGCCGGACTCAACGGCAGGTCCAACCTCGCGTGCATCGCCTGGAAGGCGTGGTCCCACAAGGTGACCACGTCGGGCACGTCGGCGTCGGTCATCGCTCGCAGTGTCACCATGGGTCGATATTGCCAGACGCTCTCTTTGCCGAGGCCGGACCCGTTGATGTCGGTCCTGTGGGCGCGGCTGGGTTTCGGTCAACTCGTGCCCATTACCATGCGGCAACCCACCCAAGCTGGTTCGTGGCCCGCCGCCACCCAGGCAGATTGATGACCTCCCCAGAGCCGCCAAGCCGCCCCCGAGAGCCGTCCGGTTCGGACGTTCCGATCGGCCGTCTTCGTAGGCCGCCCGTTGAGTTCGATACCGGTCGAATCAGTCGCGTCGTCACCGGTATCTGCCTCGTCGGACTGGCGATTCTCGTCGCTTCCCTCTTCGCCGGCGCCGCCCACAGGAATGCCGAGATATTGCTCTTGCAGCACCACGGCGTGCCGGTGACCGTGACGGTGACGGGCTGTCAAGGCGGGCTGTCGGCCAGCGCTAGCAACGCGGCGGGGTACACGTGCACCGGGACCTTCACCCTGCACGGACAGAGATACGACGACTCGATCGGCGGGCTCACCAGCTTCAAGGCCTCGGGTCAGGCGATCCGGGCGGTGACGGACCCGGACGATCCGAGGTTGCTGTCCACGGCCGGCAGTGTTGCGCGGGCACACGCCTCGTCTGGCGCGTTCGCTGCCCCGGTCTCCCTGCTGGTCTTCTTGGTGTTGGCGGCGGGCCTTGTTGTCTGGCGCGCCCGCAGAACGGCTTCGAGGGCGCAGGGCCTCAGGCCCTGAACGAATTCAAGTAGTAGCCGGTTTCGGGCCGATATCGGGCTCGTCGCCGGTGTCAACGAGATCCTGGGCGACATCGCGAAGCTTGCGGTTCAGGTGCTGTGACGCCCGGCGCAGCACGTCGAAGGCCTGGGTGGCCGAGATCCTCTCGCGCTCCATCAAGATGCCCTGCGCTTGGCCGATCACTTCCCTCGTCGTGAGGGCCGCTTGCAAGTTCTCGGCCCGGCGCTCCTCGTCCTCGTGTGAGCGGGCGACAGAGATGGCCAGGCTCGCCAGCGAGGCCAGGATCACCCCTCGAGCCCGGTCGACGACGCCGAACGCGGCGGGGTAACGGGCATACAGGTTGAGTGCCCCGAGCGTGCCCTCGGCGGCCAGCGGGAGGGCAAGGACACTACGCATGCCGGTCTCCGTTGCCTCGGCCCCAAAACGCGGCCAACGGGCGTCAACGGTTATGTCATCGGCGTAGAAAATTGTTCCGTGCGTGATCGCGTCGAGGCAGGGGCCCTCGCCGGTCGAGCGCTGCAGGGCGTGAAGCTGGTCCACGACCGGCTCGGTCGGCACCGGGTCCGTGACCACGTCGTTCTCGACCAGAAACAGGCCGGCATAATCGCAACCCTCAATCGTGGCAATCGTCAGATCGACCACCTGGGCCAATGTGGCGGTGACCGTTCCCGCCGAGAACAGGATCTTCGCCGTATCGGAGAAGTTGATGACCAACTCGGATCCGCGATCAAGTTGGTCGTCGATCTGGGTCAGATCGTCCGTGGAATCCATGGTTACCTACTTTCCCTGTGAGCATTATCGCCTAGTCGCGGGTTGGCGTCGCACCACGGGCTTCATGGATGTCTCGTGAGGCCGCGCCGCCGAAAAGGGTCGCCAGGCAGGGAATTGAAGGTGGCCCGAGCCGCCCCGAAGGGTGTACAGTCGGCCCTGCTTTCGACAGTGAGGGTTCCGCCGGTCGGCTGGTGCCGACCGTTGCCCCGGAGGGCGCGACTTCGTGTCGAAATCCTCGCCGTCGATCAAGCGACCTGCCTCCCCGACCCACCTGCGGGGCCAAGTGGCCGCCTCCGACAGCCCGGGTCCGGCTGGACCTTGGGACCCCGTGAATACGCACGGAGTGACCCCGTCCGACGCACCCCTGGCACACTTCGGCGTCGCGGCCAGCTTCGAGGGAGACCTCGCGCTCCTTGGCCTCCAGGGGGAGATCGATGCTGCCAGCGGCCGGGTATTGGGCGCCTTCTTCGAGGCGCTGGCGGCCAGCGGATATCCCTCGGTTGTCTTGGACGTCGCTGAGTTGGATTCGATGGACGCGGCCGGGCTGGCCGTGATCGCCAGTGCTGCCGGCACGCTCGTCGGAGCAGGAGGTGGGTTGACCATCCGCTCCTCTTCCACCGATGCCGCACGGGTGCTTGATATCACCTGGCTCTCCGACCTGATCGGCATCGAGCTCTCCCCGGGTCGAAATCGCCTGGGTCCAGAGCAGGAGCGCCGCCGTTTAGCGCCGCCCGGGGCCGGGCTGGCCGAGTCGGCCGAGGATCCGATGACCGTCACGGCCATCCCGGCCGACGAAGACGTTGTCGACTGCGCGTTGCGGTTGGTCGTGGCGCTCGCTCGAGCCACGGTCGGCGGGGCCGACGGAGCCAGCGTGACGCTTCGGCGTCATGGCCGTCTCGCCACGGTGGCCGCCAGCGATCAGACCATCTTGGACATGGATGCCGATCAGTACTCCACCGGAGAAGGCCCCTGCGTGGACGCAGCCATTGAAGGACGATGGTTCCACGCGGAGTCGCTCAACGAAGAGCCCCGGTGGCCGGCGTTTACACCAAAGGCCCGTGCTCTGGGCATCAGCGCGATTCTCTCTTCACCACTCCTGGTTCGGGACCGCCCGGTTGGAGCGCTCAACATCTACTCACGCACGGCGACAGCTTTCGAGATCAAGGACCAGAAGCTCGCCGGCGTGTTCGCCGCGGAAGCGTCGAACGTCTTGGCGGCGGCCGGGGTGGACATCGCCGACGATCAGGTGGCCGGTCGGTTCCGAATAGCACTTCGGACCCGGGAGATCATCGCCGAAGCACAAGGGGTCATCATGGAGCGCGAAGACATCGGAGACAAGGAAGCGTTCGACGTTCTGCGTCGCTCCTCGCGTTTGTCCAGCAAGCCATTACGCGAGGAAGCAATGGACGTCCTCGGCTCTACCCACCGGCCCGACGCGGGCACAGAGATCGAGCCTCCGGAACAGCACCATGACTGACCAAACGGGGAACACCCTTGACGAATTCCGCCGCGACGCCCTGCTCTCCCATGGAGAGCTGTGGTTGCGCTACTTCGAGCTCGGAGGCATGAGTACCGCCCTGGAGGTCGAGGCGTTCCTCTACGAAGCCCTCCAGCCGAGCCTTCACGACCGCGATCTCATCGCACACGCACTAAACGAACGCTTTGTCGAGCTGGGTGGGAACCACCCGGTGCCCTACGCGGACGAGCAGCGCGTCTGAGCGCCGAGGCCGTCTTCGGGTCTTGAGCATGCGTCGTGATTACCCAAAAGAATCATTGTAGAAAAGGAGGGCCATGGAACTCGTTCCCGTGGTTGGTGTGGTAGTCGCAGCGGCGATAGCCGCGTTGGTGTGTGTGCGCAGGGCCAAGCTCGGAGAAGAGATGGACCGGTTCGCTCGCGGTGCTGAAGTCAACCCCGGCACGGACGTTGGCCGGCTCCACGCTCAAGGAGCCGGCAAGACGGTGTCCTCGCAGGTTCCGCTGGCCTCCTGAGGCTTGGCTGAGGCGTAGGCAGTCGCCGGTACGGGTGTTTTGGATCTCGTCCGACAGACGGGAGAGTTCTGTTTCGCCGGCGAATTCCCTGCTAATCGGGGGTTTCTACCGGCGGGACATGGCGAGATCGAGTACACTGGCTTCTGGATCACTCGAGCAAGACAGGTCGCCCGGGCAATAGCTCCCCTGCTACCAGGGGAAGAACGGCGGTCCCGATGGGATCCACCACCATTCAGAGCCGTGACGCTGCCGCGTCCGAAATTGCGCCTGCAGAGACCGGCTCAGCAACCCATGCCGTACCCGCCTCCAATGGGTCCGCGCCCGCCTCCAACGGGTCGGCGAATCGCGGAACGCAGCAGCCGCCGCCGGTCGGGGGACACGATGTGGAAACGCTCAGCGTCCCGGCATGGCTCTATCGATCGCATGCGGCCAGTGTGCTGTGGCTAGCGGTGCGGCTGTGGCTCGGTTACGAGTGGTTGAACGCCGGCTATCAGAAGATCTGGGGCAGTGAACACTCTGCGTTCTGGTTCGGAAACGGTGTCGCCGTCAAGGGCTTTGCCACCGCAGGGGTCCTCGGATCGGCATCGGGAAAGAGTGGCGCCAGCTACGGCTGGTGGGCCGGATTCCTCCACAACTTCGTCATCCCGAACGCCTCGTGGATTGGCAAGCTCGTCGCACTTGGTGAGCTTCTGATCGGTGTCGCACTCATCCTTGGTTTGCTCACCGGAGTCGCGGCGTTCGCCGGACTGTTGCTCAACCTCACGTACATGTTCTCGGGCTCAGCGGGCGTCAACCCGATGTTTGCCATCGCCAGCGTCTTCTTGATCCTCGCGTGGCGCAACGCCGGGTGGATCGGTCTCGACCGATTCATCGTGGGCCGTGAACGGGCACAGCATCATCTGGGCGAGATTTCTGGCCGTCTCACCCGTCGGGGGGTCGCGACCGTCCCGGGCTGAACCGCGCCTGTGGGCTCTGGCGGCGACAACTACGAAGTCGCCGCCAGAGCGCCAGGGCCTGTAATCCCGCACGAGGATTTGTTCCCTCAAAGGCCTTCAAAGAAGGAGTCGAAGTGAAAGCGCTCGTCTACCACGGACCGAACGACAAGAGTTGGGACGAGGTGCCCGACCCGCAACTGATCGATGGGACCGACGCCGTCATTCGGGTCGACGCAACCACCATCTGCGGCACCGACCTGCACATCTTGAAGGGAGATCTCCCCGAGGTGACACCGGGTCGGGTCCTCGGTCACGAGGCCGTCGGGACCGTCGAGCAGGTTGGCGCCGGAGTCCAGAGCGTGCGCCCCGGGGACCGGGTCCTCGTTTCGTGCATCTCGGCGTGTGGAAGATGCCGGTTCTGCCGCGAGGCGCGGTTCGGCCAGTGCCTCGCCGGTGGCTGGATCCTCGGCCACAACATCGACGGGACCCAAGCCGAGAAGGTGCGAGTGCCCTTTGCCGACACCTCCACCTACCCGGTCCCGGCCGGAGTTAGCGACGACGAATTCTTGATGCTCGCCGACATCTTGCCGACGGGCTACGAGGTCGGTGTTTTGAACGGAGGCGTGTCTCCTGGTGACGTCGTCGCGGTCGTCGGCGCCGGCCCCATCGGACTCTCCGCGATCAGCGGATCGCTCCTGTTCAGCCCCTGCCACGTGATCGCCATCGACCTGGCCGACTCCAGGCTGGAGGCGGCCAAGCAGTTCGGGGCAGACGTCACCGTCAACAACAGCCGTGAGGACCCGCTAGCGATCGTCCAGAGCCTCACCGACGGCCTCGGCGCCGACGTCGCAATCGAAGCCGTCGGTACCCCGGCGACGTTCGAGCTGGCCACGGGACTCGTGCGGCCAGGCGGGCGCATCGCCAACATCGGCGTGCACGGGGTGCCGGCAGCTCTGCATTTGGAGACGCTGTGGACTCGGGACGTCACCATCACGACGGGCCTCGTCGATACGTACTCGACCCCGACGCTGAGCCGGCTGTTGGCAACGCACCAGATAGACGCGGCGCGCTTCGCCACCCACCACTACCCACTCGAGGGGTTCATGGAGGCCTACGACGCCTTTTCGAACGCCGCCGAGACCCAGGTCCTCAAAGTCGTGCTCGCGTCGTCACCATGATCGGCTCGGTAGGCGTGTCCGGCGCGGAGGACATGAGCGCTGCGGGCGACCTCGGTCGCCGCATCTTCGCGCGGAGAATCCAGCTGAACCTCACGATCGAGCAAGTGGCCGAGCGGGCCGCCATGGCAGGCGGCTACATCGAATACCTGGAGCAGGACCCGACCGCCAACCCGTCGATCGAGGGGCTGGCCAAACTTGCGTTCGCGCTCGAGATCTCGATGTCAGACCTCGCCGGGGGCCAGCAGGGCCGAGCGCGTGGGCGTGGGCGTGCCGCGAGTGCCCCGGTTCTCACGGAGCTTGGTCGAGATCAGTGTGAGGACCTGATGCGCGCGGGGGGGATAGGGCGAGTGGTCTTCCGCGCCCCGGACCGTCCCGTCGCCATCCCGGTGAACTTCAAGATGCTGGAGACGGCGATCGTCTTTCGCTCGACCGAACATGGGTCGATCGGCGAGATCGACCCCGGGGAACTTGTGAGCTTCGAGGTCGATCGGTTCGACGATGCAATGAGCGAAGGATGGAGCGTGCTCGCTTCGGGCACCTCCCATTGTGTCAGTGAGCCGGCCGAGCTCCTCCGGGTCGAGGCGCTGGGAGTGGAACCGTGGGCCGGGGCTGGGCGAAATGCCTACTTCTGCATCGCGGTCACAGCGCTGAGTGGCCGCAGGATCGATGCCGCCCGATGAGTCTCTCGGTCGGACATGAACCTCATGCCTGTTCAGGCACGACAAGTGAAGGGAAGTGAAAGGGTAATGGGCTCAACACGAGTGAGATCACAGGAGTCTCGGCGCAATTCTTCGTTGCTTGTCGAGCGCACCGTCTCGGGCGTGGTGATGACCGTGGTGATGACGACCGCCTTCATCGCCGGCCTCGTCGGGTTTGCGGTGCATGTGGCATGGGTCGTGGCCATCGTTGTGCTGGCTTTGGGGCTCGGCTACGTCGTTGCCAACAGTCGCAAGGAGCGAGTCGAGACGCTCGACCGCCGTGACGACCCGCAAGCGACCATATAGCGCTCTTGTTTCGCTCGCGACACCGAGATCTGGGGGTCGGCTGTTTCGGCCCCCGGCCGGTCGCGACGTGGCATGGGTAAAAGCGTGAACTCCTCCCATCGGTCGTCCTCAGCGCGCTCCGGGCCGACAAAGAGCCCGGTCCAGGCACCGACACCCATTCCGAACTCGGTTCCACCCTGGCGCAAGTGGCTCCTGCCCGTCGGGGTCCTGCTCACGCTTCTCTTGTTCTTCCATGGGTTCACCCAGGGCACGAGCAAGAGTTTCACCTACACCGGTTTCGTCAACGAAGTCACGACGAACAAGGTCTCGACGGCCACCATCAGCCCGACGGGCTCGGTGACCGGGAAGCTCCACAGCGGCGCCGCCTACACCTCGCAGATCCCGACGGCGCTCGACGACACCACGCTCTCCTCTTTCTTGCTTGCGCACAAGGTCCAGGTGACCGGCACCGCCCCGAGCTCATTTTCACTGTCGAGCATCCTGTTCACGTTCCTGCCTCTGTTGCTCATCGTCGGGGTCTTCATCTGGATCGGACGTCGCAGCGGCAAACAGCTGGGCGGGATCATGGGCGTGGGCCGGTCAAAGGCGAAGGTCTACGACGAGGACCGCCCGACGACCCGGTTCTCCGACATCGCCGGCTACGAGGGTTCGAAGGCCGAGGTCATGGAGGTCGTTGACTTCCTGAAGCACCCCGAGCGCTACGCGCGGGCGGGCGCGGTGGGCCCGAAGGGGGTGCTCATGGTCGGGCCGCCCGGGACCGGCAAGACGCTGCTGGCCCGGGCAGTTGCCGGAGAGGCCGGGGTCCCGTTCCTCGCGCTCAGTGGGTCGAGCTTCGTCGAGATGTTCGTGGGTGTCGGGGCGTCACGGGTCCGCGACCTGTTCAACGACGCCCGAAGGCTGGCCCCCTCGATCATCTTCATCGACGAGATCGACGCCATCGGTGGCCGGCGGGGCCCGGGGGGCTTCGGATCCAACGACGAACGCGAGCAGACCCTCAATCAGCTTCTGTCGGACATGGACGGGTTCGAGCTCGATGCCCGGGTGGTGGTGATCGCAGCCACGAACAGGGCAGAGATCCTCGACACCGCCCTGTTGCGGCCCGGACGCTTCGACCGAACCGTGGAGATCCCTCTCCCCAACAAGACGGAGCGGACCGCCATTTTGAAGGTCCACGGACGCGGCAAGAAGCTCCGCCCCGATGTCGATCTCGACGCGGTGTCCAGAGGGACGCCGGGATTCTCCGGTGCCGATCTCGCCAACCTCATGAACGAGGCGGCGATCAACGCCGTCCGCGACAAGCGGGCCACCCTCACACAGGCCGACTTCGACGCTGCTCGTGATCGTCTCCTCATCGGACGACGCGATGCATCAAACGCTCTGCTCCCCGAGGAGAAACACGCAGTCGCGGTGCATGAGGCAGGTCACGCCCTGGTGGCCGTCCTTTCACAGCATGCGGACCCGGTCGCAAAGATCACGATCCTGCCGCGCGGGGCTGCGCTGGGCGTCACCGAACAGCTGCCCGAGACCGAACGCCATCTCTATCCCGAGAGCTACCTGACCGACTCGTTGGCGGTTCGCCTCGGTGGTCGAGCCGCTGAGATCGAAGTCCTCGGCGAGCCGTCGACGGGCGCGTCCAACGACCTGTCGGGCGCGACCGATCTCGCCACCCGGATGGTGCGCGAGTGGGGCTTCTCCGCCGAGGTCGGGCCGATCGGCTACGGGCCCGAAGGACCGAGCCGGGACAATCCCTTCGCGGGCCGCCCCTACGCCGAGGAAACGCAGCGATCCATCGACCGGGAGGTGGCGCGTCTGCTCCGGGAGGCCGAGGCCAGGGCGACGTCCTTGCTCCACGGGCACCGAGACACGCTCGATCGGGTGATCGCCCTGCTGCTCGAACGCGAGACCATCGATGGAACCGAACTGGCTGAGATCGTCGGGATCCCGGAGCGCCAGGTCGGCACCGAGCGCATCCTGGCGCCTCAGGCCGTCGCCATGGTGCCCACGCCCATGGGGAACGGTCGAGGTGGCTCGACGGGCCCGAAAGCCAGCCCGGCGTCGTTGCCCCCAGCCCCCTGATCGAAGGCTTCGACCGTCGGTGCCTCGGCCTAGAGGGGGAGGCGGCGCCAGAGGGGTTCGGGCAGGAGGCCGAGCACGAAGAAGATCGGTCGCATCGCGCTCGGCGACCACACCACCTCGGACCCGTTCTCTATCCCCTTCACGATGGCGCGCGCGACCGCCTCGGGAGTCACCTCCAACGGTGCCTTCGGCCGTCCCTCGGTCATCTTCGACCGCACGAAACCGGGCCGGACCACCGTCACGCTCGCGCCGGAACCGGCGAGGGCCTGGTTGAGCGACCTGGCATAGGCGTCGAGGCCGGCCTTCGACGATCCGTAGATGTAGTTGGACCGCCGGACCCGGACCCCGGCGACCGACGACAGCACCACAACCCGGCCCGCACCCTGTTCGCGCAGGTGATGGGCGACCCGGCTCAGGGCCGCCGCCGGCCACGTGAAGTTGACCGTGACGCACCTCGCGACCCGGGTCGGGTCTCGCTCGTCGGCCTCGTCGTCGTAGAGCACGCCGACGGCGATCACGACGAGGTCCACCCGGCCGACCGCCGAGAAGCCCGAATCGACCACCGTGGCGGCCCGATCGACGTCGTTGGCGTCGAAGGGCAGCGTCGCGACGGAGGCCGCGCCGGCCTCCTTGGCCTCATCGGCCGCCGCGGCCAACCCGGTCGGGTCCCGGCCGGCCAGCACGATCTTCTTGGCGCCCCCGCCGACGAGCTCGCGTACGAGGGCGCGGGCGATGTCCGAGGTGCCGCCCAGCACGAGCACGGAGTTGGGGAGTCCGAACGCGTCGTTCACGGGGCGTGCTCGCAGATGCCGACCCGCCGCCCGAGGTCGGATTGCAGCACGCCCTCTGGATCGACCCGTCGGCGCACCGCTTGGAACGCTCCGAGGCGCGGGTACATCACGGCGAACATCTCGGGTTCGAGGCGAGCGTCCTTGGCCAGATAGACCCGCCCGCCCGCTCCCGCGACGATGTCGTCGAGACGCCGCAGCGCCGGTCGCAGGCCGGCCGGTCCCACCGGCAGATCGAGGGCGAGCGTCCAACCGGGGATCGGGAAGCTGAGCGGCCCGGGGTCACCCGGGCCGAAGCGCTTGAGCACGGCCAGGGTGCATGGCGCCCCCGCCTGCTGCAGCATCTCGATGGCCTGGGGGATGACGGCCCGGTGCTCGTCCCCGACCACGAACTGGTACTGCACGAACCCCCGCCGCCCGTAGAGGAGGTTCCAGTTGGCCACCGCGTCCAACGGATGGAAGAACCCGCCCAGGTGACGGATCTGCCCGGCCCGGGAGATCCCCTTTCGGAACCACGCCTCGTTGAACGCGCGCACCGTCAGCGCATTCATGATTCTCGGCGGAACGAGGTTCGGGACCCTGAGACCCCGGCGCCGGGGTGGTGCGAGCGGGTCGGCGGCCCGCTTGGCCGGCAGTTCGGCAGCCGTCGCGTGGTCGCCGGCGTCGAGGATGCCTCTCCCCAGCCGGGACCCGGTCGCCGCGCAGTCGACCCAGGCCACCGAGTACCGGTTGACGCCGTCGACCCGTACGAGCCCGTCCATGAGGGAGTCGATGCCGGTATGGCGCTCCGTGTCGACGCGCATCCACGATGTCTCGACCTTGCGCATGCTCACACGCGCCTGCGTGATGATCCCGGTGAGGCCCATCCCGCCGGCGGTCGCCCAGAAGAGCTCGGGGTCCGCATCGGGACCCACCTCGTGCACGCCGGTCGGCGTGTCGAGGGTGACCGAGGTGACGTGGCCGCAGAAGCTCCCATCGGCGTGGTGGTTCTTGCCGTGGATGTCGGTCGCGATGGCGCCGCCGACCGTGACCTGGCGGGTGCCGGGGGACACCGGGATGAACCAACCCGATTGAAGCCCGACACGCAGCAGGGCATCGAGGCTCACCCCCGCATCGACCTCGACGTCGCCGGACTCGGGGTCTATCTGACCGATGCGGCCGAGGTTCCGTGTGTCGACGACGACGCCCCCCGCGCTCTGGGCGGCGTCCCCGTAGCTGCGTCCGAGGCCGCGGGCGATGACGCCAGGCTTGCGCGAACCGTCGCCCGGGCCGGCTGCGAGCAGAGCCGATGCGAGGACGCCGTTGCCGTCGTCCGGCGTCACCACGCGCGCCGCCGATGGCGCGGTGCGGCCCCATCCCGACAGCGTGCGCTCCTCGGATGCCGGCGGTGGCGGCGCGTTTTTCGAGATGGCGGTCTTGGTGTCGGTGCCGGCCTCGGCCCGAGCGGTCCTAGGCATAGATGCCGATCAGGAAGAACAACAGCCACACCGCTCCGAACACGTGCAACCAGCGGTCCCGCAGGGCGAGCTCTTCGGGCGCCGCGCCACCGCCGGCGTCGAGGACACGCAACACGTGGAGGACCGAGATGGCGAACGGGACCACCGTGAGCTGGGTCCACAAGGGGTGGTGGCTCGTTTGAGACGCCAGCCCGCTGCGGTCGAACGCCCACAGGCAGTAGGCGGTGACGGCGCCGGTGGCGGTGAGGGTGAGCGTCGACTGGAGGAAGCTCGGCGTGTAGTCGCGGAGCACCCGGCGGTGGGTCTCCCGGCCCTCCCCGAGGTTGCGGTACTCGGCGAAGCGCTTCCCGGTGACGATGAACATGGCCACGAAGGACGTGACGGCGAGGAACCAGTCCGACAGCGGCACGTGGGTGGCGATGCCTCCGGCGACGGCCCGCAGGACGAAACCCGAAGCGACCGACGCGAGTTCCACGACGGCGATGTTCTTCACCCAGATGCTGTAGGCGGAACTGATCGCGACGTAGAGCACCATGAGCAACCCCAGCCGCCACCCACCGGTGAACCAGGCGCCCACGAAGCCGCCGGCGACGAGCACCGACCCCATGGTCAGTGCCTGCGACGTCCCGATGCGACCGGCGGCCACCGGGCGGTGACGCTTCTCGGGGTGGTGGCGGTCGGCCTCGGCGTCGAGCACGTCGTTCACGAGGTACATCCCCGAGGCGACGGCCGAGAAGATGGCGAATGCGGCGATCGAGTGCCCGATTGTGCCGGCGTGTCCCAGCTTGCCTGCGGCGGCCGGCGCGACGAAGACCAGCAGGTTCTTGACCCATTGCCTGGGCCGAAGTGAGCGCAAGACCACCCGCGCCGGGCCGGCGGAGCCCGGCGGCGACGTCGCCGGGGCCAGCGGGCTGGGCGTGTCGGGTCCCTGGGCGGACGGACCGGTCGGCTCGTCCGGGGACTCGGTAGCGACGCGTCGGACCACGACCGCCCAGGTTAGACAGGGTAGTGGCTCAGTTTCCCAAGCCTGCACGGGCCGAAGCCCGTTGGGCCCTACCGGCCCGAAGGATGTTCCTGGCCGCGTTGACATCGGCGTGGTCCCTATGGCCACAACCCCGACATCGAAAGACGGCCTGGCTGACCCGGTTCTCCGACTCGGTATGGCCACAAGAGGCGCACCGGGTCGAGGTGTGGCGGGGGTCCACCGCAATCAGCTCGCGACCAGCATCTTCCGCTTTGTAGACGAGCATCGAGCGCAGCATGCCCCACCCCGCATCGGCGATGGAACGGTTCAGCCCGGCCTTGGCCCGGGCACCATTTCGATCGAAGCCTCCTTTTCCATTGGGTCTCGGTTTCGGACGACGGGACATCTGGGGAACCCTGAGGGCCTCACAGACGATCAGGTCGTGGTCGTTCACCAGCCTTCGGGAGACCTGGTGGGCCAGGTCCTTCCGTTGGTTGGCCACCTTCCGATGGGCTCGTCCGACCGCTTCGCAGGCCCGACGCCGGTGCATCGAGCCCCGCTCTTTGGTGGAGACGGCCCGCTGGGCACCGACCAATCGGTCCTGTGCCTTCTTGGCGAACCGGCCTTCACGGACCAGCTCCCCGTCGCTTGTGGCCACCAGGGCGCACACCCCGAGGTCGATCCCGACCGACTGGCCGGTCGCCGGCAGCGGTTGGGCCGGGACCTCGGCACAGCGAATGCTCACCCACCACCGCTGGCCCTCTCGCGACACCGTGATCGCCTTGGGCGTCCCCCGGAGCGCCCGATGCATGCGGAGCTTGACGTGTCCAATCCCGAGCAGCCGCAATCGCTTGGCTTCGGTATCCAGGCCCAGCCCTTGGTGTCCTCCCACTGCACCGAATCAAAGCGCGACGCGGCTTTGAAACGGGGGTAGCCCGGTGTCTCCCCGCTTCGGCAGCGCCGGTAGAAGGCTGAGAAGGCTCGATCGAGGCGCATGAGGGTCCCCCGACACACCGTGAGCCCGCATTCGAAGAGCTCCGGTCGGACCTCGCGGGTCTCGGTCAGGGTCCGGCATTGATCGACGTAGGAGACCGACCGGCGCTCCCAGGCCCAGGCGCCTCGACGCTCTTCCAAGGCCGCGTTGTACAGCTCGCACTGGTTGAGGCACAGGCGCTCCAGGCCAATCCGTTGGCGGCTGGTCGGCTGGAGGAGGAAGCGGTAGGTGCGGAAACCGGACATCACGCGGACGGTACCGAGGTGCTGTGACGGCAAACTGCGCAACTACCCGGGACTGCACCATTCAAGAACACGACCCGGCTCTATTCTTGGCAAACCATGACGGAGACGCCCGGGACCGAAGTCCCGAGTACCGCGGGTCCCGAGCCCCCATTGTCCCGTTCAGATCGGCACAAGCGTGCGCGTTCGGGTCGATGCCGTCGGATCCTCCTCATCGTCGCGCTCGTCGTGGCCGGTTTGATGATCCCGGTCGGCATCTCGTTCGGTTCGGCGTTGAGCGACCCCGCGAACGGCTCCTCCATCGGCGCCCGGGCTGCCGAGTGGTTCCGCGACCACGGCGCCGAGAGCGCCGTCAACTGGATCGAAAACTTCTGGTACAGCCACCACCAGCCCCCGGTCGGAGGCAAGCCGCCCAAGGGTGCGATCAAGGTGCCGACGACCACCGCGGTCACCGCCCCGCCCGCCGAGGCCCCACCACACCTCGCGGCGCCCGAACCGATCACGCCGCTCGCCTCTCCGCCGCTCGCGGGTGAGGGCCAGTGGTCGCCGGCCGGCCGGCTCGTCGACGGCGTGCCGGCGGTCTACGAGACCGAGCTGCGACCCGACCCCATCCACACCAGCCAGGTGGTCGGCGTCGCGTGGATGGACACCACGCTGCTCAACGCCACGCTGTACTCGGGCAGCATCATCCCGGGAGGCGGACCCTTCTCCCATACGGCGCCCATCAACTCCGACGCGGCAAGCTCCCTCGTGGCGGTGTTCAACGCCGGGTTCTTGATGGCCAACGCCAACGGGGGGTACTACACCGACGGGCGGACCGAGATCCCGCTCCGGGCGGGCGCCGCTTCCTTTGTCATCTACGACAACGGCACTGCCACCGTCGGAGCGTGGGGGAGCGACGTCTCGATGGCGCCCGACGTCGCGTCGGTCCGCCAGAATCTCGATCTGCTCGTCAGCAACGGCCAGCCGGTGCCCGGGCTCGACGCCAGCGACACGTCGAGGTGGGGATTCACCCTCGGGAACCAGGTCTACGTGTGGCGGTCCGGCGTGGGGGTCACCGCCGACGGGGCCCTCGTCTACGTCGGCGGCCCATCGCTCAACATCACCAGCCTGGCCGACGTCCTGGCCGCCGCCGGTTGCGTCCGGGCCATGGAGCTCGACATCAACACGGACTGGGTGAACATGGCCGCATTCAACCCCGCGGCCGGCCAGCCGGCTGCCCCCAGCAACGGGGCCAGTCTCCTCTCGACGATGAGCGGAGGCACCAGCCGGTACTTCCAGCCGTACTGGGAGCGGGACTTCATCACCATGTCCTCGGCGTACGGGGCTCAGCAGTCGCTGCCGGTGCCGACGACGAGCACGGCGCCCCTGCGGCGTGCACCGGCGTAGCTCGTCTCGCACGCCCCGACCCGTCTGAACCGACTCGCGGTGGCGCGCCGGCCCCAAACGAAAACGACCGCCGGGGCTGAGCGTTCGGCTGGGCGGGGGTCCGGCCTGCCGAACACCCGGAGCCCCGGGCGGTCGAGATCGAGCTCACCGTTGGGTGAGTGGGGGGGATCTAGCTGGTCGCGCCCGACGTGGTGGTCTTCGGGGCGTTGACCCAACGGGCGACGCCTGCTTCGGCGAGGACGCCGACCTTGGCACCGGTGGCCAGCTGCGCGTCGGTCGTGTTGTGGAACTTCGTGGACGAGTTGATCGTCGCGGTCAGCGACGTCCCGTCGGGCGAGTTCACCGTGATCGACGTGGGCGAGATCGCCCCGACCGTTCCTCGGATGAGGTTGTAGGTCTCGTAGCCGTTCTTGGTCTTCACCGTGATGGTGGACTCGACCGTGTGGCGGCGGAGGAACTGGCCAACCTTTTGGCCCTTGGTGGCGTTGGGCTGGGTGCTGGTCGCGGCGGGGGTGCCGGTTGCCGAGGCGTTGCCACCGTCGAGGAGGGCGAAGCTCGCCCCGCCGATGCCAAGTGACCCGAGGACCACGCTGGCCCCGATGGCCGTCTTCTTGGCCCTGGAGCTGAATCCGTTTCTCATTGCATTTTCTCCTGTCCTGGGAAGAGCGCCGATCTGGGGGGTCGGTTGGCTGCTCGTCCCGCCGGTCCGACCGGCTTGTCTCCAGTAAGCCACCCCCTCGTCAGGAATCCGTGTTGGAGATGTGAGGGTTTTGTGATGGGAGCGGCGTCGGGTATGTGCCGGGACCGAATACGGCGTCAGCTCTGTGCCGGGGCCGAAGACGTCACCGGCAACCGGACGATCATCCGAGTCCCACCGTCGGGGCTGATCGGGGACTCGGCCCGGATCGTGGCACCCATGGCCGCCGACAACTCGGCCGCGATCGCGAGACCGAGACCCGAGCCCCGAGGCCGCCCGGGACGCACGTGGCGATCTGCGCTGTAGTGGCGGGTGAAGATCAACCCGAGTTCCTCCGGCGCGATGCCGGGGCCGTCGTCCTCAACGATGAGGTAACCCTCGGTGCCGTTCCGGGTGCTGCCGAGGTTGACCTTGGTCCGGGCGAACTTGGCGGCGTTCTCCACAAGATTGGCCAGCACCTGGTCGAGCCGGTCTGGGTCGACCCAGGCCAGCAGCGGTCCCGGGGCCGGGTACACGCCCAGCTGTAGTCCCGCACTGTCGACGATCGGGCGCAGCTCCTCGGCGACCTCCGCCACCACCTCGGACACGTCGAGCGTCCGGAAGTGGAACGAGAACGTACGAGTATCGAGTTTGGCCAGATCCAAAAGGTCGCCCACCAGCCGCTCCAGACGTCGAGACTCGTTGCCGATCACCGCCGCCGCCTGAGCCGGATCGCTTGCCGTGCCGTCGAGGATCGCTTCTGAGTACCCGCGGATCGACGTGAGCGGGGTCCGGAGCTCGTGGGAGACCGACAGGAGGAACTGGCGTTCGGCCGTTCTCAGGCGGCCCAGCCCCTCGGCCATCGCATCGATGGAGTTGGCGAGGGACGAGAGCTCCGGAAAGTCGCCGGGGTGAACGCCGACGCGGGCGTCGAGGTCGCCTTCGGCGATCCGCTGGGTGGTCGACACCGCGCGCCGCAGCGGTTTGGTGATCCGTGTGCTCAACGCCAGGCTCATCAAGATCGCGAACGCGATCACCGCGCAACCCAAGACCAGAAAGTCTCCCGACAGTGGCGGATTGCCGATCTTGCGGGTCAGGATCAGGACGAAGCGGCGGATGACCGTCCCCGTCGAGAAGCGCCGAGGCGCCCGTCCCTGCACCAACTCGGCGGCCCACGCCTCGGCACCGGTCGACCCGGCCACCGCCGAAGCAGATCCGATCGGGCCGGACCGTGCGATCGCGTTCAAGGTCGCCTGCGGGACGACCGACGTGACTCCGGTTGTGGACGCCACGACGCCGTCGGTGACCGGGAGGAAGTAGGCCCCGTCGAGCCGCGCCGTGGCGACGATGGCCCGCCTGAGGAGCGTCAGCTCCTTGGGCCCGAGGTCCGAGTCGAGGCGCGTCTTTCCGAACGCCTGGACGCTCGCCCGCACCTCGCTGGTGGCTGCGGTCCGCGTGGACTGGCGGGACAGGATCCACGTGCCGGCGCCGGCGACGACGGTGATCACGATCGCCGCGCCGACGATGACCAGCAGCAGGCGCTGTCGCACGATTTATCCCGGCCGGCCGTCGCGGCGAGCGCGATCAGCCGAGGCGGTAGCCAACGCCCCACACCGTGGACAAGGGCAGCGCCGCCCCGAGCTTCTTGCGCAGCTGACGAACGTGGACGTCGACCGTCCGATCGTCGCCGACCCAATCCGCTCCCCACACCCCGTCGAGCAGTTGACGCCGACTGAGGACCAGGCCCTCGTTGTCGGCCAAGTACGCGAGAAGGTCGAATTCCCTGGTCGTGAGGGCGACCACGTCGCCGGCCAAGCGAATCTCATGTCGGTCGAGATCCACCTCGACCTCCCCGATGCGAAGCGTGCCGGCCCCGCTTCGGGTCGACGGTTCGGATCGACGGAGAATCGCCCGGATGCGGGCAACCAGCTCTCTCGGTGAGAACGGCTTGGTGACGTAGTCGTCCGCGCCGAGCTCGAGGCCGAGGATGCGGTCGACCTCGGTGTCCCGCGCGGTCAGGATCACGACCGGGACGTCGCTCATCGCCCGGAGCGTGCGGCACACCTCGAGTCCGTCCATCCGATCGGGCAGGCCGATGTCGAGGACGACCAATCGGGGGTGCTCGCGAGCCGTGGCCTCGAGCCCCGCCTTTCCGGTGCTGGCCTGGATCACCCGGAACCCGTCACGACGGAGATACATGTCGACGAGGTCGGCGATATTGGGGTCGTCCTCGATGACGACGATCGTTCCGGGCTCATCCGACATGGCTCAAGCTTGACATGGGGGATTGGCCGCGGCCGGTACGGGTGTCGCGAAGTCGATGGCAAGGTCCGCGCCAGGTGGCTGCGGCACCATCGGTTACAGCCGAATACGGCGATTTGTGCACCCGACACGGCGGGCGTGGGCGTGAGACGAGCCGGTCCGTCTCCTACCGGTGGCGATCCGCCCGCCCGTCGTGAAGGGACGGTCGTGTGGCCAGGATCTAGGTGGCCATTGCGCGACAACCGCCCGACCGTTCTTCGCATGGTGCGGGACGCGACGGTCGGTGGTGGCTGGGTTTGGGCCGTCAGCGCCGAAACCTGTGGTTTCGATCGGCGAAAACCGTCGGTCCGCCGGTCGGAGGGAGCGTGAGACTGCTCGACGGAGCTGCCGACGTAAAGCCGAATGGACGCGGAGGGTTGCAACTGACCCATGACCCAACGGTGCGATCGGCGGGCTGGGCACCGTGGTGATGGTCCCGGTCCGAGCCATCGAAGGACGGGAACGCCACGACGAGGTCCACGAGGTCGAGGTATCGGTCCTCGGGTCGGTCGAGATCCGGGGCGCCAGCACGGGATTCTCTCGGTCCTCGGCGATCGAGCTCGTCGTCTATCTGGCCCTGCATCCCGCCGGGGTCGGGAACGGGGCGTGGGCCACGGCACTGTGGCCCGACCGGCTCATGGCTCCGGCCACGCTCCACTCGACGGCCTCGGCGGCGCGCCGGGCGCTCGGTAGGTCGGCGTCGGGAAGCGACCACCTGCCGCGGTCCCACGGCCGGTTGCAGCTGTCGCAAAGCGTCACCACCGACTGGCGGAGGTTCATGGTGCTGGCATCGAACGATGATCCGTCGTGCTGGACCCGAGCGCTCGAGCTCGTGCGCGGGCAACCGTTCGAGGGACTCCGCAATGTGGAGTGGACGGTCTTCGAGGGCGTCGCCGCGGACATCGAGGAGCGCGTGGCGACGCTCGCGTGCCGGAGCGCCGACGAGCATCTGCGCGCCGGGCGGCCCGGCCCCGCCGCGGCCGCGGCCCGGCGCGGGCTGCTCGCCAGTCCCTACGACGAGCGCCTCTACCGGCGGCTCCTCGTCTGCGCCGACCGAGAGGGCCATCCGGCCGGTGTCGAGCGGGTGATGGCCGAGCTCCTCTCCCAGATCGACGAGGCGCCATCTCGGCGCCCGGGCCAGCGGTTCGACCTGGCCGCGGTGCATCCACGGACGGCGTCGTTGTACCGGTCGCTCAGCCGGAGGCGGCGCCCCGAGGCGGGGGCCATGGCCACCAGGCAGTAGGGTTCCTTCCCGCAATGCCGCGAAGTTCCTCCGGAAAATGGGTCACACGCGCCGCCTCCACCGGAGGCGGGCGTAGCTATCGGGGCCAGCGCCCCGTCAACTGGTACGCCGGGCTGGTTCTGATCGTGATCCTGGGCCTCGTTTCGATCATTTTCGCCCGCTACGAGTACCAGCACCACAAGGCCGCCTCGGCCATCCAGCCCGCCATCGGGACCACCCTCTACGCAGGTTTCGGGTTCGATATCTGCGGGAATCGCCTGGCGTCCCCGTCCCAGAGCCTCGCATCCAACGACGCCGGCCTGACCACGCCCGGCGAGGGCGTCCTCCAGGTGTCGCCCAAGAACGCGGCCGACGCGGGGAACAACGCCACGCTCGGCCGGTTCTTCGCCGAGGACTCCGCGCTCGCGCTGTCGGAGACCTCCCTCACCGTGCCGGGCCACAAGCCCTACAAGGCGGGCCAGGCGTGCCCGGCCGGAACGCCCGATGCCGGCAAAAAGGGCGTGATCACGGTCGAGACCTGGCCGAACGTCGTCACCACCTCGGGCACCGTGCTCACCGGGAATCCCGGGGCGTTCAAGATCACCGCACGTTCGCTCATCACGATCGGCTTCGTTCCGTCCGGGACCAAGCTGTTCAGGCCGGCGCAATCGACGATCAACGCGGTGCTCGACTTCCAGAGCCAGGTGGTCAACGGGACCACGAGCACGACGACCACGACCCTTCCCACCACTTCGAGCACGACGGCGCCCAGTTCTTCGACGACCACCACGGCGCCGACGGGAACGACGACCACAACGGGGTGAAAGCGGTCGTTCTGGTCGGGGGCGAGGGCACCCGCCTGCGACCGTTGACCCTCAGCACCCCGAAACAGATGCTGCCGGTCGTCGAGCTGCCGATGATCGAGCGGGTGCTTGAGCATCTCGGCGCGTACGGCGTCGACGAGGCCGTGCTGTCTCTCCAATACCTGCCGGACGCGTTCAAGGATGCCTATCCCGACAACGTGGCCGCAGGCGTCCGGCTCTCCTACGCCACCGAGCCGGCGCCGCTCGACACCGCCGGAGCGGTTCGCTTCGCCGCGGCCGCCGTCGGAATCGATGACACGTTCATCGTGGTCAACGGCGACGTCCTCACAGACCTCGACCTCGGCGCGCTGGTGGCGTTCCACCGGAGCCATGGCGCGCAGGGGACCCTTCGGCTCTACCCCGTCGAGGACCCGTCCCGGTTCGGGGTCGTCACCATCGACGAGAACGGTCTTGTCCGCGAGTTCATCGAGAAGCCGCCGGCCGACGAGACCCGGTCCAATCTCATCAACGCAGGCGCCTACGTGTTCGAACCCTCGTTCCTCGAACGCGTGCGGCTGGGAGCACGGGTGTCGATCGAGCGGGAGACGTTCCCCCAGATGGTCGCCGACGGTCAGCTCTTTGCCATGAGCGACTCGTCGTACTGGCTCGACACCGGGACGCCCGCCGCCTACATGCGGGCCCACTTCGATCTGGTCGAGGGCAAGCGTCCGGGGCCGCCGTGCCCGGGCGTGACCCTCGTCGCCGACGGGACCTGGCACGGTGAGGGAGCCGCCATCGACGGCGAGGTCCGGGGGGCGTCGCTGGTCGGTCGCGACTCGGTCGTCGAAGCGGGAGCCGTCTTGGAGCACTCGGTCCTCGGCGCGGGTTCGATCGTGCGGGCCCGTGCCGTGGTGCGCGACTCGGTCGTGATGCCCGGTGTTGTGCTCGAGGACGGCGCCAACGTTGTCGGGGCCATCCTCGGGAAGGGTGCACGAATTGGGGCAGAGTGCGATGTGCGATCGGGCTCGGTGATCGGGTTCGGGGTCGAGCTCGAACCGGGCCGCCGGGTGGACGGGAAGGTACCGGGCTAGCACCCGGCACCGAGGACGCGTGGAGCGACGATGAGGGCGTTGGTGACGGGCGGGGCCGGCTTCATCGGGTCGAACCTGGTGGACCGGCTGTTGGCCGAGGGCCACGAGGTGGACGTGGTCGATGACCTCTCGACGGGCTCGTTGTCGAACCTGGCCGAGGCCCGCACGGCCGGAGGCAAGGCGCTGAGGATCCACCAGCTGGACATCCGGCTCCCCGAGATGGTCGAGCTGGTCGCCCGCCGCCGGCCCGAGGTCGTGTTCCACCTGGCCGCCCAGGCCTCGGTGGCCGTTTCGGTGAAGCGGCCGATGTTCGACGCCGACGTGAACGTGCTCGGCACGCTCAACGTCCTCGAGGGGGCCCGGGCGGGCCACACCGACCGGGTCGTGTACGCCGCTAGCGGCGGGACGCTGTACGGCGAGCCCGACGCGTCGAAGCTGCCGATCCCAGAGACGCTGCCGCACCGGCCGCTGTCGCCCTACGGGGTGTCGAAGAAGTCGGCGATCGACTACCTCGTCGCCTATCGCGACCTGTACGCCGTCGAGTTCACCGCGCTGGCCCTGGCCAACGTGTACGGCCCCCGCCAGGATCCCCACGGCGAGGCGGGGGTGGTCGCGATCTTCGCCCAGCGCCTGGTGGCCGGCGAGCCGGTGGTCATCAACGGTGACGGTGAGTACACCCGTGACTACGTCTATGTCGACGACGTCGTCGACGCGTTCGTCCGTGCGTCGTCGCGCGGGGGCGGGTTGACCTGCAACATCGGCACCGGCACGCAGACCTCGGTGAACGAGATCTACCGCCTGGTGGCCGAGGCGGCCGGGGTCGACGCCCCCGCCGACTACGGACCGGCCCGCGCCGGCGACGTCCGGTACAGCAGCCTCGACGCCGGTCGGGCCGCAATGCAGCTCGGGTGGCAGGCCTGGACGCCGCTCGAGACCGGGATCGCGGCGGTGATCGGATACTTCGCCGAGCGGGCCGGCTAGAAGACTGTTGATTTAACCGCCGGCACGTCTGTGACCGCGTTCAAATGTGGTCATATTCATCATCCAAGGCGCTTTTATCGCCTCTACATCCATCGTGGAGGACTGTGGAAAACATGGCCTTCGACGGATGTGAATAAATCATCAGTCTCCTAGTGTCGTGAGTCGGAGAT
>PMOQ01000004.1:0-267 GCA_003161255.1 Acidimicrobiaceae bacterium
CGTGTCGGGCCGACCGGGGAAGGTGTTGCCGCTGCTGACTGCTGTTGTCGGGGCAGTCGGGGGACGGGGACCCGTGTCTCCAACCGCCTCCACTGGAGCGCCGACTGGCCCGCCTCCATTGGGCGATGTCGTCGACGAGCGACCACGACGCTGGTGGCTACTCATTGCGGCAATTCTGCTCGTCCTCGGCGGGGTGGCCGGTGCAGTCGTGTCGCTCCAAGGCAGTAAGGGGCACACACCGCTCACGACTACGACGACGACGACGAC
>PMOQ01000004.1:298-2943 GCA_003161255.1 Acidimicrobiaceae bacterium
ACGACGGTTCCGTCAGCTACAACGACAACGACCGTTCCACCGACAACAACGACAACGACGTGTGTCCCGCGCTTTGGAGCCTGTGGTTAGTCGATCACGTCGAGCGGGCCCCCCCTCGCCCCCCTCTCTCTTCTCTTCCGTGTCCGCCTTCCGGCCGTCCNNAACCAACTGAGCTAAGCGCCCGGCACTTGGACCGGCGAGCGGCGCCAAGATCTGGGACTTGAGACGCTACCCCCATCTTCCGCTGGTACTGCTCGGACCCGCGACCTAACAGGTCGATGACGGTACCGAGATCCCGTCACCAGTCTCCGGATCCTCCACAGCCCCTTGGTCTGTGCTCCGGTCAATCGCACCCAGGTGCACCACGTACCAGACACCTCGCCACGAGATCATCGAAGCGATCCCGAAGGACCGAGTCTGTCCGCCCTGTTCGTAGACGACCCTCGAGTTGGCCACCTCGTCGTACCCGATCCCGTTCTCACAGGTGCCCGGGGGAATCCAGTGCGCATACTGCTGCGGCACCAGGACCTCGACCAGGCTGGCCGATTCCGGATCCGAACCAAGAAGCTGGTGGGCGGCACCCAGATCCAACCCGAACTCGGCGACGAGTCGGTTCGAGTAGTCGGCCTCCGAGGATGAGATGTCCTTGACTTGGACGTAGGCGCCCTCCGGGAAGAAGGCCGGCAACGCCGTCTGCACCGAGTTCGTGACCACGCCTTCCCACAGAGCCGCCATCTCCGTCTGAAACATGGGAGTCGAGCTCGACGGCAGCTCGTCAGTCTGCGGGAGCGACCCCGGATCCTCGGTGGTAGTCGTAGCCGGCGGTGCGGTCGAGGTCGTCGTCGACGTCGGCGGTGTCGCCACTGTCCGGGATATCGGCGCGTCGTGAGCCACTGACTTGGGTCTATTCCGGGCGACTACGGCAATCAACCCGGCAACTGCGAGAACGAGTGCGACTACTAGGCCGAGGGCGGCCAAACGTCGCCGGCTCGAGATAGCCGAGCTCGACCTGCTGGTCGCACGAGCGTGCGTCGGTTTCACAACTTCGGCGCGGGCTCTCGGGTATACGGCGTTGGAATCCGAAGATGTCGGCTCACCACGGTGATCGTTCCATCGATGCCCCCGACCCGCCACAGAAACCACGTAGTCGGCTAGGCATTTCGGTGACCTGGCCAGGGCCATTACCGTGGGGACCGCCGTGGCCAACGACACTGAAAACAACGAAGAGCCTGAGACCGGCTGGCGGGCCACCGTCAACCGTCTATCGCCGGTGTTCCTGAGGCCTGCCAAACCCAAGGCTGCCCCCGACTCAGCGGTAGAACCGTCCGTAGCGGTGACCGACGAGGACAAGCGTCGGGCGATCGTGGGTCTGGATCCCCTCGAGCGCAAAATCGGACTCCTCGGGGCCGGGCTGGCCGCGCTGATAGCGGTCACCACGACGCTCCCGTTCGTCTTGAACCCCAAGACCGCGGTCAACCAGAGCCTTGCTCCTGTCAAGGCTCACATTTGCTCCAACAAGGCCTTCACCTACGACAAGGCCACGAACAAGTGCAACGGCAAGGTCGTCTACTCGCTAGCGCACTGGGAGTTCGCTCTGGTCCTTCTCCTTTTGTTCGCGCTCGCCCTGTTCGTGACGGTGCGCATCGGTCGACGCGCTCCGGTCGGTTTCACCGCCCTCATGACCGGCCTCGCCTACGAGACCCAGGTCGGGGTGCTCGGTCTCCCCTTCATCGCCGCCGGCGGCTGGCTGCTCATCCGGGCCTTTCGCGTGCAGCGCTACGGCTCCCCGACCGCCACGAAGGCCAACCCGACCGGTGAGAGGCGACCACCACCGACCAGGACCGAACGGCCGACCCGGCAGAAGCAGAAGAAGAAAAAGGGGTCTGCACCGACCGGACCGGCGCCCAACAAGCGCTACACCCCGAAGACGCCGCAACGGAAGCGGCCGGTCAGCCCTCCACCGGAGTCATAAGAGCAGAGCGAAGCAGCCCGAGGACATCGGCCCGCCGACGAACCAACGACCGGGCGGTCGGCTCCTCCCCCATCGCCCGGAACACCTCGACCTCGGTCACCATGCCGATCACCGTCGAATAGATCGCAAGAAGTAACAGCCTCGGGTCGTGGCGCCGCATCCGACCCGCGTCCATCTCGGCCTCGAGGAAGATGTTGGCCCGCTGCACCAGCGGGTCGAGTGCCGCGACCATCTGGGTCGCCGCCGGCGGCCCGAGCCGCGCCACCTCGCGGAGCAGGCCGAGCAGCTCGGGTCGGCGGGCGGCCAGGCGAAACACCGCCCGGACAATGGCGGCCACCTTGTCCCAGCCCTCCCCCGAACCCTCGAGGCCGGCCTCGAGCGCCAGCGAAAGCTCGGCGGCGCTCCGTTCGATCAGCGCCGAAAGCACCGCCTCCTTGTTGGGAAACCAGTAGAGGATGGTCTGCTTCCGGATGTCCAGCGCCCCGGCCAGGGCGTCGAGCGAGGTGGCGTCGTAGCCACGGGTCCCGAACGAGATCAGCGCCGTGTCAAGGATCCGATCCCCCGTGGTGCCGCTCACCTACCACATGGTAGACAAATCCTCTACCAAATGGTAGACAACCGGTGTGGGCATCGCCGAGAGCCTCACCGCGCGCCGCTTCTTCGTGACCGGGGG
>PMOQ01000019.1 GCA_003161255.1 Acidimicrobiaceae bacterium
GTGGCCATCACCCCGGCCGGGGTGCGTGAGCTCACCTCGGCCGGCCACACCGTCTTGGTGGAGCAGGGCGCCGGGGACGGCTCGTCGATGCCCGATGCCGACTTCATGGCCACCGGCGCCAAGATCCTGGACGAGCCCGATGACGTCTGGGCCGAGTCGGACATGGTCCTCGGGGTGAAGGAGCCGATTCCCGAGGAGTACCGGCGGCTCGGGTTGCGCCGGAACCAGGTCCTGTTCACCTACCTCCACCTGGCCGCGTCGCGCGCCTGCACCGACGCGTTGGTCGCGGCCGGCAACACCGCCATCGCGTACGAGACGGTGCAGCTCCCCGACCACTCGCTGCCCTTGCTCATCCCGATGAGCGAGGTCGCGGGCCGGATGGCCCCGATCGTCGGGGCCAACCACCTCATGCGGCCCGCCGGCGGCAGCGGCGTGCTGGTGTGCGGGGTTCCCGGGGTCCGCTCGGCCAAGGTGGTCATCCTGGGGGCCGGCATCGCGGGCATGGCCGCGGCGACGCTGGCGGTCGGGCTGCATTGCGACGTCTATGTCCTCGACCGCGACCTCGAGCGGCTCCGCAGTGTCGACCATCACTTTCGGGGGGCCCTGGAGACCATCGCGTCGAGCACCCATGCGATCGAGGAGAACTGCGTCGACGCCGACATCGTCATCGGCGCGGTGCTGGTGGTCGGGGCCAGGGCGCCCAAGCTGGTCACCGACGACCTGGTCGCGCAGATGAACCCGGGGTCGGTGCTCGTCGACATCTCGGTCGACCAGGGCGGGTGCTTCGAGTCGTCGCACCCGACGACGCACTCCAATCCGACCTTCAAGGTCCACGAGACGCTCTTCTATTGCGTGGCCAACATGCCCGGGGCCGTTCCCCACAGCTCCACCTACGCGCTCACCAACGCGACGCTGCCCTACACGCTCGAGGTGGCCTCGCACGGCTGGCGCCAGGCCGCCAGGACCGACCCCGCCCTGGCCAAGGGGGTCAACGTCGTCGAAGGTCACGTTACCTACGAGCCGGTGGCCGACGCCCACGCGATGGCCTACACCAAGCTCGGCTCGCTGCTCTGACCCGCGAGGGTCGGCGCTAGTCGAGCCCCCAGGCGGTCCAGGACTCGATCGGCCCGTCCGGCGTGATCGCGAGCAGGACGCGCTGGTCCTTCTCGAGTGACCGCAGGAGCTCGTCGTCGTCGGGGACCGGCACGTTGTGTTTCTCCCGGATGGCGCGGAACCGGTCGAGCTCGGCCGGCAGGTCCTCCCTGATCTCGGCCGTGCCCGAGACGAGCGCGCACCGAGAGCCGGTCGGGTCGTCGATCAGGAGCTCGATGCGCGGGTCGCGGGTGAAGATCTTGAACTTGGCCCGTTGTCGGGTGGTCGAGATGTAGAACCGCTCGCCGTCCCAGGTGAACCAGTTCGGGGTGAGCTGCGGTCGGCCGTTCTTCCGGACGCCCGCGACGACCACGTTGCGGCGCTCGGCGAGGAACGCCTCGACCTTGTCCTTCGATGCCACGGTCTCCTCAGGGGTTGTTCGTGGTGATGAACGCGACCATCGAGTCGATGTACTGCTGCGGGATGAACCCTCGCATGATGGCCGAGAGATGGCCCTTGCCGGGCAGCACGACGTTGGTGAAGTTCCGGGCCTCGCGCCACATCCGATGCGTCTTCGCGTACGGCCTGTCGTACTCGCCGTTGATCGCGATGATGGGGAACTCGATGCTGGCCAGGTCGATGGCGGCCGACAGGGCCCGCTGGCGGGCCACGAACGCCTCCCGGTCCACGCCGGCCAAGGCGGCCCGGGCCGGCCGGGCGCCGGCGTTGCCGACCTCTTGGCCCGGCACCTCGGCACGGTTGCGGAACTGGCTCGTCGCCTGCTCCTCCTCGGGGGCGGGCCCCTCCTTGTCGGCGGGGACGCTGGCCGCCCACTCCTCGGTCTCGGTCAGCCCCGACCCGCCGAAACTCGCCGACAAGAACCGCTCCGGATTGGTCGCCAGGACGCCGGCGGTCACGAAGCCGCCCATCGAGTAGCCGCCGATGTGGGCCTTGTCGATCCCCTGCTGGTCCATGAACTCGACCACATCGGCCGACATCTTCTGGCGGCCGTCATCGGGACCCTGGTCGCTCAAGCCGTGGCCGCGCATGTCGATCCCGATGACCCGGTTGGTCGGTGCGAGCGCGGGGGCGATGCTGTTCACGAACCAGTTGCCAACTGCGCTGCCACCGGCACCGTGGATGAGGATCACGGGGGTGCCCGACCCCATCTCCACCCAGTGGAGCTTCGTGCCGTCCTCGACCGTGAAGTAGTGCTCTGTCCAGACCGTTTGGCTGGTGGTTGTCATCTCCGCCTCCCCTGGACGGCCTCCGGTTGATGCCGCGCCCGGCGTGACTGTAGCGACCGTGGGCGGACCCGGCCCCCGCGGCCGATCGGTCGGCCCCGCGTTTCGTCGCCGAGGGCCCCGAGCGGATCCGGGTCGAACTCGAGCACCGCCTCCTCGACCGCCGCGGCGACGGTTGGCAGAGCATGCGCGACGGGGTCGGTTCGATGGGAGGTTGGATCGTCGACCTGACGCGCTTCGCGCACCTCGCCCCGGGCTGAGCGGCCGGGGCGACCTGCGCCCCGTAGGCTCGCGGCCGTCAGACCTTGGCCACTTCATGACGGGCACCATTGGCGTGCGGCTGCTGGACGGAGGTGCGACCGGTGACGCCCGAGTCCCCGATCAGCCGTCGTTGGACGGTCACCCTGTTGCTGTCGCTCACCGCTGTGACCGGCCTGGTCGACGCGGCCAGTTATCTGCGCCTCGGTCGCGTCTTCGTCGCCAACATGACCGGCAACGTGGTGTTCTTGGGCTTCAGCCTGAGCCCGCACTCCGGGCTGTCCGCGCTTGCATCCATCACCGCCCTGGTCGGTTTCGTGACCGGCGCGCTCGCCGGGGGGCGTTTGGCCGTGCAGCTGGCCGGGCCGCCGCGCCGGTGGCTGGTCGTCGCGTTCGGCCTCGAGGCGACGATCCTGGGGGTGGTCGCCCTATTCACCGGCCTCGGGATCGCGGCGTACCACGGTGACGCCCGGTACGCGACGATCGCTGTGTTGGCGGCCGCGCTCGGGATCCAGAACAGCACCGTGCGGCGCCTGAGCGTCCCGGACCTCACGACGACGGTGTTGACGCTCACCCTCACCGGGCTCGCCGCCGACAGCTTCATCGCCGGCGGGCCGGGGGCGAAGCCGTATCGGCGGTTCGGCTCGGTGGTGACGATGTTCGCCGGTGCGGCGATCGGGGCCGCACTGCTCCAGGTGTCGGTGACGCCGGTCATCGCGATCGCCGCTGCAATCGTCGGTGTGGTGGCAATCGGGTTCGCGGTTGGCCGGCCGGCCAGCGAGTCGGCGCCGGACACGACTCACTGACCGGCCGAGCCGCGGCTGGACCCATTAGGCCATGGCGGCCGAGGCCGGTTCCCAGGGCGTGATCCACGGCGAGGCCGGCCAGCCCTCGGCCGCCGCGATCAGCGGGAACGCCGTGGCGCCGTCGATTGCCTCGCGGACGATGTCGGCGTGGCCGGCGTGGCGGGCCGTCTGCTCGATGAGGCGGAGGACCACCCAGCGGACCGACCAGGCGTCGACGTCGGTGGGGAACCACGGCACGTTTTTCGGCACCGGCACGGGTTCGCCAAGGTCGAGCGTTCGCACGATCGCGTCGGTCTCCGTTCCCGCCTCGTCGTAGGCGGCGAAGAGGGCCTCCAGGCCCTCGGCTGGGATCCCGGCCAGCGGGTACCGAGATCAGGCGTGACGACGGATGCGACGCGGCACGACGTTGTCCAACAGGTCACCGATCCGTCGGTCGACCAACTCGTAACGGACGATCCGTCCGTCGCGTTGGGCGGTCACGATCCCGCTCGCACGCAGCAGTCGCAAGGCCTGGGACACCGCGGTGTCGTTCATGTCGGCCGCCATCGCCAGGTCGGTGACGCTGATTGGACCGGCGCGGGCGATGCAGATCAGGAGGGTCAGCCGACTGGGATCCCCGACCACTGCAAACCGCGCGGCCCATGTCGCGACGTTGTCCGGTTCCCCGAGAGCCGCGATGGCCCTGCAGACCCGCTCGTCGTCGAGGACCCGTCGGTTCCGGCGCTCAACCGGCACGAGATGCACGGCCAGATCATGCCACGCAAGGCTCTATAGCTGCGCAGTTGGTCAGATTTGACCATCCGGGGCCAGACGCGTACATTGGCCTGGCCGCGGTCGAAGGGTCGCGGTGGTGCAGTTGCAGCGAAGTCCGGTGAGATCCCGGCGCTGTCCCGCAACGGTGAAGCCCTTTCGAAGGGACGAGTCCGGTCGCCTGAACCGTGCCGCGAAGCCAGTCCTCGGAGGAAGGGCGGTTCGTGTGAGGAGACTCGTCGGACCTCGCAGGAACACTCTTCGTCCTCCGCTTGCTAGGAGGATGAACAATGGAAAGCCTGATCAGGCGGGTCGGACGTGTCCGGTCGGCGCTCACCCGGCGTGAATGGGGCCGATTCGGGGCCATGGCCCTCGCGGTCCTCTCGCTCAACGTCGCCGGATGGGGGATCTTCATCTTCGCGATCGCCCCCCACCACTTCAGGTTCAAGGGCCTCGGGCTCGGTGTCGGCGTCGCACTCACCGCATGGACGCTCGGAGCCCGGCACGCCTTCGACGCCGATCACATCTCTGCGATCGACAACACGACCCGAAAGCTGATGTCGGACGGGCGCCGGCCGCTCGGCACCGGGTTCTTCTTCGCCCTCGGGCACTCCTCGATCATCATGGTGGTGGGCGTCGGGCTGTCCATGGCGGCGAGAGCGGTCTTCGGCGCGGTGGTCACGCCCGAGTCCGGCTTCGAGACCTTGGGGGGGGTCGTCGGCACGTCCCTCGCCGCCACCTTCTTGTACCTGATCGCGGCGCTCAACCTGGTGGTGCTGGCCGGGATCTTCAAGGTGTTCCGGGGGATGCGCCAGGGGCTGTTCGACGAGGAGGAGCTGGAACGCCAGCTCCAGGCCCGCGGGCTGATGTGGCGTTTCTTCGGACGGTTCATGCGCTCGATCACGAAGACCTGGCACATGTACTTCGTCGGCCTCGTGTTCGGCATCGGTTTCGACACCGCGACCGAGGTCCTGCTTCTGGCGGCGACGGCCGCCGCCGCGACCGAGGGCCTGCCGTGGTTCGCAGTGCTGTCGCTGCCGTTGTTGTTCGCCGGCGGGATGACCCTCTTCGACACCATCGACGGGTGCTTCATGAACTTCGCCTACGGGTGGGCGTTCGCCCGCCCGGTCCGCAAGGTCTATTACAACCTCGTCATCACCGGTCTTTCGATCGCCGTGGCATTCCTCATCGGCACCATCGAGATCTTCGGCCTCATCTCCGATGAGCTCCACATCCACGGTGGCTTCTGGGACTTCATGTCGAACTTCGACATCAATCGGGCCGGGTTTGCGATCGCCGGCCTCTTCGTCGCGGTCTGGGCGGTTGCGCTCTGCTACTGGAGGATCGGCAAGGTGGAGTCCAGGTGGGCGAGCGCGTCCTTGCTGGACGGTGGCGGCGGCGAAGCGGTGATGGTCAGCCGCGACGGCCCGGCCGGCTGAGCCGTTCGCCACCCAGATGTCGGCGACCTGGTGACGGCTCGATGCCGAGCCAGTCGGGCGCTTGGATCGTCGCGGTAACCTCCGCGAAACCGAGGATTGGGGCCGAGATGGATCGCACCGCCGTCGAGCAAGCGGTGCGTCTGGCCGGCCTCGAGCTCGCCGCCGACGTCGACTATGAGGTCGTCGGGGCGGACCCGATCCTGCGATCGCCGCACCATCTCGGTAATGGCGCCGCGGTCGCCCGCCTCCTCACCGGCGTCGCCGCAGGCGAGATGTGGCGTACCCGTACCGGCCGGCCCCAGGAACTGACCGTCGACGCCCGTCACGCCGCGGCCGCGCTCACCTCCTACGCCCACCTCCGGCTCCTAGAACGCGAACAAGGGCCTTCGGCCAACCGGTTGCTGGCCGAGCGCGTCGTCGGGGGCATCGCGGCCACCCGCGACGGTCGACACGTGCAGTTGCACTCCTCCTTCAACGATGGCCCTACGGTCCTCGACATCCTCGGACTCGGTCCGGACGCCTCGCACGACGAAGTGGTCGCAGCCGTCGCCGATCGGGACGCGTTCGAGCTCGAGGACGCGTTCATCGCCCGGAGGGTGTGCGGCGGTGTCGTCATGTCGAAGGAGGAGTGGGCGAAGCACCCCCAGGGCATGGCGATCGCGGATTGGCCGGTCGTGCGGATCACGAAGATCGCCGAATCGCCCCCGGAGCCGCTTCCCGACGGCGACCGCCCGGCGTCGGGCGTGCGGGTCGTCGACCTCACGCGCGTCCTTGCCGGTCCGACCTGCGCCAAGACCATCGCCGAGCACGGTGCCGACGTCCTCCACGTGACGGCGCCGCACCTCGACCGTGCCGGGCCCTTCGACATCGAGACCGGCATCGGCAAGAGACAGGCGAGCCTCGATCTGAACGATCCCGAGCACGCGGCGACGATGCGGTCCCTCATCGGGGAGGCGGACGTCTTTTCGCAGGGGTACCGGCTCGGCACCCTGGCCCGACGGGGGCTCGCACCCGAGACCCTCGCCGCGCTCCGCCCCGGCATCGTGTACGTGTCGGAGAACTGCTACGGGCAGGTCGGGCCGTGGAGCGGTCGTCCGGGTTGGGAACAGCTGGGTCAGGCCGCGACCGGCATGTCCTACCGGGAGGGGACCGCGTCGTCGGCCGGCGTGCCACGCCTCGCTCCGGCGGCGGTCAACGACTACACGACCGGGTTCTTCGCCGCCTACGGGGCGATGATGGCATTGGCCAGGCGAGCCACCGAGGGTGGGTCATGGCACGTCCAGGTCTCGTTGTCCCAGACGTGCATGTGGTACCAGCGGTTGGGGGACGACAACGACAAGGACCACGCGGAGCCGGGGGAGTTGGGCCGCTTCATGGAGGAGATGGACACACCGAGCTTCGGGCGCATCCGGTTCCTGACACCGGCACTCGCGATGTCGGGGACGCCGCCCCGGTGGGACCTGCCGCCCGCCCCGAGCGGGACGCACGAGCCGGCGTGGTTGGCCCGTTAGCGATGGATGCTGCGACCGTCGCCATCTACGAGGACAACGCGCTCGAGTGGGTGGCACGCAGGGGTGAGGCGACTAACGGCCTCGGCGTGAGCTTCCGTGGCCGGGTCGGAGATGGCCTCATTGCCGACCTCGGGTGCGGACCGGGTCGCTACCTGAGCGAGATCGGCGGTCCGGTGGTCGGCGTCGACGCGACAGCGGCGATGCTGGACCTCGCCGGAGCGAAGGGTCACCCGCTCGTCCGGGGGGATCTCGAGGCCCTCCCGTTCGCCGACGGGGTCCTTGCCGGCGCGTTCGCCTGCCACTCCTACCTCCACCTACCGAAGGCCCGAATGGGCGACGCCCTGACCGAGGCGTTCCGCGTGCTGCGACCCGGAGGGAGGCTCCTGGTCACCCTGATCGAAGGCTCCTACGAAGGCCACGAACGCCCCGGCGACGACTTCGGGGGTCGCTTCTTCGCCTGTTGGGGCACGTCGGAGCTGGGGGCGTTGCTGTCCTCCAGGGGCTTTTCCGAGATCCGCAGTGACCGGGTGGAGCTTCCCCGCGGCGGTGTCGATCTCGTCACAAACGCTCGGCGCTGATCGGGCCGCGCTTTGACGGGCGCAGTTTCGGGTGACCGATCCGTTGACCGAGGGTGACTCAGGCCACCTCGGGCTGCACGTCGAAGGCCCGCCACATGCTGGCGTAACTGCCGCCGAGCGAGACCAGCTGGTCGTGGGACCCCGTCTCGATCACCCGGCCGCCGTCGAGGACGAGGATCCGGTCCGCCCGTCGGGCCGTCTGGAGCCGGTGGGCGATGAGGATCGTGGTCCGCCCGCTCGCGACGACGCCCATGGCCCGGTTGACCTTGGCCTCGGTGCTGAGGTCGAGGTTGGAGGTGGCCTCGTCGAGCAACAAGATGGCGGGGTCGACGAGCTGGGCCCGGGCAAGACACAGGAGCTGGCGCTGTCCGATCGAGAGCGACCGTCCCCGCTCGGAGACCGACTTCAGATAGCCCCCGACCCCGACGATGAAGTCGTGCGCACCGACGTCGCGGGCGGCGGCTTCCACCTCGGCGTCGGTGGCCTCCGATCGCCCGTAGGCGATGTTGTCGCGGATCGTGCCCCGGAAGAGGAACGGCTCCTGGGGCACGTAGCCGAGCTGGCGCCGGTACGCCCCGAGCTCGAGGCCCGTCAGCTCGAGCCCGTCCACCGTCACCCTGCCCTCTGTCGGATCGTAGAAGCGGGCGATGAGCTTCACGACGGTCGACTTCCCGGCGCCGGTCTCCCCGACGAGCGCCACCGTCTCACCCGCGCCCACCTCGAAGTCGACCCCGGCCAGTGCCTCGTTGGTGGTCCCCGAGTAGTGGAATCGGACGCCGTGGAAGGCGATCCGGCCGGTCAGGCGCTGCGGTGTGATCGCGTTCTCTGCCACCGGCGTGTCGATCGGCGTGTTCAAGACGCCGGCGATCTTGCGCAGGCCAGCCGTGGCCTGCTGGTAGGTGTCGAAGACCTGGGAGAGCTGCTGGACCGGGGCGAACAGGAGGGTCAGATACAGCAGGAACGCCGTCAGGCTGCCGATGCTGAGGGTCCCGGCCTTGAACTCCTGGCTGCCCACGCCGAGCACGATCAGGATCGCGATGTTCCCCATGAACGTCGCGAAGGTGAAGTAGATCGACGAGACCTTCAGCGAACGCAGCCCGGCATCGCGGTACCCGGCGGTCAGGCCGAGGAACGTCCGGTTGTTGTGCGTCTCTCGACGGAACGCCTGGGTGACCCGGACCCCCGAGATGTTCTCCTGGAGGTCGGCGTTGACCGCCGAGATCCGGTCCCGCTGGCGGTCATAGGCGCGGGTCGACTGGATCCGGAACCACACGGTCCCGATCGCGAGCGGGGGAACGACGGTCAGCACGATCAGGATCAGGTGGGTGTTCCTGGTGGCGAGGATCACGATGACGCCGGCGAACTGCACCACGTAGACGAGCGCGTTCAGCAATCCCGACTGGAGCAGCTGGGACAGCGTGTCGACATCCGACGTCATGCGGGTCAGGATCCGACCGGTCATCTCGTGGTCGTAGAAGTCCATCCCGAGGCGTTGGAGGTGGGCGAAGATCCGCACCCGCATGGAATACAGCATCCGCTCGGACGTCCGTCCGGTCCAGAACGTCTCCGCCCACATGTCGGCCCAGTCGAGCATGGTGACCCCGAAGAAGAGGCCGGACAGGAGCCAGAGCACCGACTCCTCGTGGTGCAGCAGGACGCTGTTCACCGCGGTGCCGGTGAACGACGGGCCGACCAGACCCGCGGCGGCGTCCAAGATCACCAGGAAGACCCCGACGGCGAGTTGGGGCAGGAACGGCCGCAGGAATGCCGTGAACCTGAAGGGCTGGCGGAGCTTTTGGCTGTCAAGGGCGAGGTGCGGCTCCGGCTCGTCGACCACCGGTGGCAGTGCCTCGATGGCGGCGAGGAGCTCGGGAGTGGGCGGCGCGGACAGCCCGGCCCGCATGCCGCCACCCATGCCCCGGCCACCGCCGCCCATTCCGGCCGTGCCGCCCATGGTGGCGACGCCCGGCGTCCCTCCGTTGGCGGAGGAGGTGAGGGATGTCGTGGTCTGGAACAGGGCTGCGCCACCAACCTCCTCACTTGCCCACGCTGCCGGCGTGATCGGGACGATCGAGTCCTCTTCGGTGGCGGCCACCCTCGGCTCGACGCCCTCGCCTTCGGCGTCCTCGCCCGGGCCCGCGAGGAGGTCCGAGTACAGCGGGCACCGGTCCATGAGCTCGATGTGGGTCCCGGAGTCGACGACCTTTCCCCCATCGAGGACGACGATCCGGTCGGCCAGATGCAGCGTCGATCGCCGGTGGGCGACGAGGATGGTGGTGCGGCCGACCATCAGCCGGCGCAGGGTCGCGTGGATCTCCTCTTCGACCCGGCTGTCGATGGACGAGGTGGCATCGTCGAGGAGCAAGATCCTCGGGTCGGTGAGCAGCGCTCTGGCCAGCGTGATCCGTTGCCGCTGTCCGCCCGACAAGAGCAGGCCCCGTTCTCCCACGATCGTGTCGTAACCGTCGGGCAGATCCATGACGAAACGATGGGCCTCGGCCGCCCTGGCGGCGGCCTCGATCTGGGCGTCGGTCGCGTCCGGGCGGCCGTAGGCGATGTTGGACCGGACGGTGTCGGAGAACAAGAAGCTGTCCTCGAACACGACGCCGATCTGTCGGCGCAGTGAATCGAACGTGACGTCACGGACATCAATCCCGTCGACCTGCACCGAGCCCTGCTGGACGTCGTAGAAGCGGGGGAGGAGCAAGCCGACGGTCGACTTGCCCGAGCCCGACGAACCGACCAGCGCGACGGTCTCGCCCGCGCCGACCTGGAGGTCGAACCCGTCCAGGACGGGCTCGGAACGGAGGTAGCCGAACGAGACGTTGTTGAAGCTGATCCGGCCGTCGAGCGATGTGAGCTCGATCGCATCGGGGCTCTCGACGACGTCGGGCAGGGAGTCGAGCAGCTCGAGCACGCGTTCTGCGCCCGCCCGGGCTTGCTGTGCGACCACGAGCACCCCGGCCATCTGGCGTGAAGGCGACATCAGCTGGGTCAGGTAGCTGAAGAAGGCCACGAGCGTGCCGACGGTGACCCTCCCGTCGAAGACCAGCCAACCCCCGAGTGCCAGCACCGCCACCTGGCCGAGCGCTGGAATGGTCTGCAGCGTGGACGTCCGCCGGGACCGTAGGCGCCAGTTGCGCATCCTCGACCCGTACAGGGAACCGAGGGCGCCAACGACCCGCGAAAGCTCCCGGCTCTCCTGGCCAAATCCCTTCACCACGCGGACACCGCTGACCGAGTCGTCCACGGTCCCGACCATCTCGGCCATGCGGGCCTGCATCTCCCAGCTCGACGGGTAGACGACCCGGCGCATGCGGAACGCAAGCAGGAACATCAGAGGCATCAGGGGCACGACGACGGCCGTCAGAATCAACGACAGGTGGACCATGATCACAACGGCGAGGAGGAACTGCAGCACGTTGGCCAGCACGAGGGGCAGCTGGGTGAGCAACGACCGAATCAAGACGAGGTCCGAGTTGGTCCGCGACACGAGTTGACCGGTCTGGAGCTGGTCGTGGCGTGCGAAGTCGAGACCCTGCAGATGGCCGAAGACGGTGTTGCGCAGGTCGTAATCGATGTCCCAGCTCACCCTGCCCGCACTGAAACGGCGGATGCCACTGAAGATGAACTGCATGAGAAACACACCGCCCATGAGAAGGAGCAGTGGTTCGATCCGGTATCGGTGATGGAGGATGGCGCTGTCGATGACCACCTTTTGCAGGTACGGGGTGATCGCCAGCGTGGCCGATGACACGACCGATGCGATCAGCGCGATCGCGACGACCCTGCGGTGGGCCCACCAGAGGGGAGAAAGGCGGCGGATCCAACCGCCCGCCTCGGCCCCGAGGGGGCGGGTCTGGGTGCCCCGGTGGCCGGAGCCACCGGCCGCACCTCCCGAACCGTTCGCGGACGGGTCGGGAGCCGTTACGGCGTCGGCAATCGATTGCATGTCGGACGTGAAGTGTAGTTGGTCGAACTATTCGATTGCCTAATCAGTTTGGCCACCCACCGATCCTGGGTGCGACGTCGGCGCCGTTCCAGCTCGTCTCCGATGAGACGGATCGACGGCAGGCCGACGCCAGCGTGCGCGCCTCAACGGCCGGGTAGCGGTGAGCCGAATCGGATGAGATTGCCGTCCGGGTCGACGTGGCTGCCCTCGCGCAGTCCGTACGGTGTGTCGGCGGGGAGCCGCGTCATCCCGGCGATTCCGGGGGCCCGCCATTCGGTCGCTAGCGCATCGGCGTCGTCGACATAGAGGTACGTCATCGCAGTGTGCGCTCCGTGCTCGTGGGCACCGCCGTCCGCGTGTTCATGATTCGAAATCTCGACGAAGTGGAGTCCGACCTCGTCGCGATCGGCGAACCCGTACTGCTCGCCACCCTCGTAAGAGTTGACCTCGAACCCGAGCGACGCATAATGATCGAGCGCCCGTCCGATGTCCTTGACCGGGAGGATCGGGCTGATGCTCTTGAATCGGACCTGGCTCATGCGTCCTCCTCGGTCTTCTCTTTGATCTCGGCGAGTGCGGCCAGCCCAAGCCGAAGGCCCGACATCTGTGCCGACGTGATCATCGCGGACAGCTGGGCATCGATGGCCCGCGTCCCCGCTTCGATCGCGACGGCGGCGGCCCTCCCCCTCTCGGTGAGCTCGATCGTCATCCGTCGGCGGTCGTCGGGGTTGACGTCGCGTACGAGGTATCCCCGCAGCACGAGGGTGTCGATCAGCTGGCTGGCCGCCTGCTTGGTCACCCCGAGTCCACGGATCATGTCGACCGCCGGCCCGTCGTGGTTGGCCATGCCGCCGAGAACGAAGGCCCCATTGCGCGGCAGGTCGTCGAACCCGGCTGCGACGAGCTCGGCGCGGATCGATTGCGCGTAGCTGCCCCGGGCGCCGCGAAGAAGGGCTGGGATCACGACATCCTCGGGCGGGGGATTGCGGGGCATGCGGGCAGGCTAGGCGCCGGCCTTCAGTTAGTCAATCAACTTGACAGTCAACCTTCAGGGGTGGTCCCACAGGGGGGCGAGGTCGGTGGCACCTTCGACCAACAACCGCCTCCCGAGGGCGCGGGCACGGTTTGCCTGCTCGGGATCGAAGTAGTCGACCGGGGACTTGCCGTCGACTCGGGCGAGCAGCAGGCACGCGGCCTGCGGCACCAGGTCGTGGTGGTCAGCGCCGAGGATCGATCGCTCTGCGTACGCGTCGAGAAACAACCGGGCGCACGTTTCGTAGAGGTGCGCCTCGCCGGGTCGGTGGATCGCCTTGCACACGAGGTGCGATACCAGGAACGCCAGATCGAAGGTGGGATCGCCGATGTGGGCGATCTCCCAGTCGAGAACCCAGAACGAGCCCTCGCTCACCAGCACGTTCTTCGGAGAGAAGTCTCCGTGAACGAGGCAGATCGCCCGCTGCATCATCCGATCGACGATCCGGTCGATCAACGCCTCGAGGTCTCGGTGGACCTCACCGACCCGTTTGAAGAACGGCGCGACCCGCAGCTCGACGAAGTAGCGGCGGTCGCCGAATCGGCGAAACGCATCGGGATCGGAGCCGCTCGCCGAATGCCAGTCCGCCAGGGCCGAGCCGAGGGAACGACCCACATCCGGGTCGATGTTCCCGTCCAGCAACGCGGACTTCCAATTGACCATCTCGGGCGCCGCTGCGGTCATCACAATGACGAGGTTCACGTCGTCAACGTCGACGATCTTGGGCGCGTTCTCGGGCCGGATGGTGCGCGCGTAGCTCGTCGCGTCCGCCTCGACGACGATCCGGGACGGCGACGACAGCCACTCTTGGGCGACTCGGAGTCGTGGGAGCGCCCACTTCACGACGAATCGGCGGCCGCCAACGGTGAGGGCGAACACGTCGGCTGAGACTCCGCCCGACAGCTCGACGACGGTCGCCCCGTCGGCGGATCCGACGACGCCCTGTTCGACGAGCCGAGTGAGGACCCGGTCGATCCGCGGGTCGCTCGGCGCGTCTGGCATTTCCGGCTCCCTCTTCGCTACGTCCGAGACCCGACGCTGCGGCGCAAAGCCGTGCTGTCGGGGGACCCGGGGGTCGGACGGACGCTATCCCACATCGCTTTCAACCCATCCCCGAGGAAGTGCCGGCAACCGCCTGCAACCGTGTCGCGAACTGTCGTTACTCATGCCACTCACCGATCGGTCAGGACAGCACATCGATCGAGTTTGTGTCGAGCGCCTGTGGTAAAAGTGCCGCGACGCCTCGCGCTCGGAGTGCCGTCGGATGAGCGAAGCGTTGGGGGGGACATGGGGATCTCGCACTGGGGTCTGGCCGAGGTGGTCCGCACGCACGGGAGAGATCGGCCGGGGTCACCGGCCATCACGTACGGCAGCGAGGTCACCACGTGGAGTCGCCTTGACGAGCGATCGAGCCTGGTCGCCGACGCCCTTATTGGGCTCGGCGTAGGCGCGGGGGACCGCATCGGCTTCGTCGGAAAGAACACGCCCGAGTACTTCGAGCTGCTCTTCGGGGCCGCGAAGGTCGGCGCGGTCATGGTGGCGATCAACTGGCGGCTCAAGTCGGCCGAGATCCAGTTCATCGCTGACGACGCCGGAGCGAAGGTGCTCGTCGTCGGTGAGGATTTCACAGGGGTTGTCGGCGAACTACGAGAGACACGCGTGACCCCGAGCACCTACATGGTGCTCGGATCATCCGAGGTGGCCGGGGCCTTGCCTTACGAAGACTGGCTCTCTGATCACCAGCCGGTGGACCCGGGTCATGTGGCGGAGCCCGACGAGGTGGCGTTCCAGCTGTATACGTCCGGGACCACCGGGTTGCCCAAGGGAGCAATGCTCTCCAATGCCAACGTCGAGAGCTTGAACGCGGCCGGTGAGTCCATGTTCGGGATCAACGAGACCTCGATCAACCTGGTGGTGCTCCCGACGTTCCATATCGGGGGGGCCGGCTACGCGCTGATCGGAATGGCGCTCGGCTGCAACACGATTCTCCTGCGCGACTTCGATCCGGCCCGAGCCCTTGAGGCTCTGTCCCAACACCGAGTGACGAACACGTTCTTCGTGCCCGCCATGCTGGCATTCATGTCCGCGGTGCCGGGGGCGTCGGACGGGGACTACTCGTCGCTCCGCTCCATCATCTATGGAGCATCACCGATCACCGACGAGACCCTGAAGGCGGCCATGCGGACCTTCGGCTGTGACTTCTTCCAGGTATACGGATTGACCGAGACCACGGGTGCGATCACCCAACTCCGGCCGGAAGACCACGACCCCGACGGCCCGCGGTCACACCTGCTCAGGTCGGCAGGCAAACCGTTCGACTGGGTCGAGATCCGCCTCGTCGATCCCGAAACCGGCGGGGACCGGCCAACCGGGGAGGTCGGAGAGCTGTGGACCCGGTCGAGGCAGAACATGAAGGGTTACTGGAACAACGACGAAGCCACCGTAGAAGCCGTTCGGGACGACGGCTGGCTAAGAACAGGTGATGCCGGTTACCTCGACGACGATGGCTATCTCTTTCTCACCGATCGGGTGACGGACATGATCGTCTCGGGTGGGGAGAACGTCTACCCCGCTGAGGTCGAGAACGTCCTGTCGGCCCACCCAGCGATTGCCGATGTCGCGGTTATCGGTGTGCCCGATCCAAGGTGGGGCGAGACGGCCAAGGCGGTGGTGGTGCTGAAGCCAGGGGCCAATGCCGACCCCAACGAGATCGTCGCGTTCGTGCGGGAGCGGATCGCCCACTTCAAGTGTCCAACGTCGGTCGACTTCATCGATGTCCTGCCGCGGAACCCGTCCGGCAAGGTCCTCAAGCGCGAACTGCGCGAGCCGTACTGGGAAGGCCGCGAGCGCCGAGTGGGTTAGCCGTATGAAGCGGCTGGCTGGGGGTCATCGACAGCTGTCGCTGGGGCGACCGGCTTAGCGCCGATCGGCAGGGCAATCACCCTGGATCGGGTAGGCTGGAATCGTCCAATGCAGGACTACCCTGAGGTGTCCGCGGACAGGTGTCGAGCGGACCACACCAGCCCGCCGAGCCCCGAACCACTCTGATGATCCACCGAAAACTCTTTGGCGCTCTGGCCGTAGTTGTCGCGCTACCACTGACCGTGGCGACGCAAATCCCGGCCAGCGCGAGCACTGTCGCGTCGGCTAGCTCGCTCGCAAAGGACCTTCTTCCGGCTTCGTACGCGAACAAGGTCGGCTTCACCAAGGTGACCGAAAATGTCACAACCTTCAATACGGGCAAAAAGTCCTGTCCCGTCGATGCAGAAGAGGAGTTTGAGAACGCCCAGGGAAAGCTGGATCTGATCTCAGGAGCGGCCACTTGTACCACCAGCCAGGGCGCCGCCACGACTCTGAGGAGCGCGGAGTCAGCGACCTCGGCGACCTCGGCCAGTCCCCCGGAGCAACTTGGTTCTTCAGCCATCGAGCGAACCACACCTAGCTCGGTCTATGAGATCTATTGGCTGCGGGGCCGAACCTTAGAGGTGGTGGAAATCCTCGCGGCGTCGCCCACTAGCTCGCACCACCACCGACCGATCACCTCGGCTCAGCAGAAGATTCTGTCGAGCGCGGCCGTGGAACAGAACGGGTTGGTTGCTCGGATAACGACATGAGTTCCCCCACCGATGGTGCTCGCGTGGACACCGCCATCTTCGGCTGGGGAGCGTCCAGGGTGCCGTAGCAGTTCGGATGATCAAAACCCTTCCGGATGCTGGCTGGGCGACGCCCGCTCGGCCCTCAGGCGGTCGGAGTGGTGTGGGTTCCTGCGCTGCGACAAGCAGAACACCGACCTAGCACCGCGAAGTGGTGCGGGTTGACGTCAAACCCGAAACGCGACCGGGCGGTCCGAGACAGGCCCGCGAAGAGCTCGGTGGGCGCCTCGATCGTGGCGCCGCACTCCTCACAGACCAGGTGTCCGTGCGCCCCGGCTGCCAGGTGGTACGTCGCGGGGCCATGCCCGAGATGCGAATGGACGACCACCCCGAGGCGTTCCAGTTCGTCGAGGTTTCGGTAGATGGTCGATATGTGAATGTCCGGTGCCTGGAGCTGGACAGCCGTGGCAAGCTCCTCCGCCGTGTGATGGCCCTCGACCTCGAACAGGACGCGCAGGAGGAAACGGCGCGACGAGGTAACTCGCCCGCCGTGTTTGCGTACCAGGGCTAGAGCACCCTCCACCGTGTTGGGGTCCTCCGCCAGATCAACGGCCGGCTGGTCGTGTGGCGTGCTCACGGCGTCATCGTACCGAGCACGCCATCGCGACCAGCGTGACGACGTGGCTGGATTCGGCATCATTCGGACACCCCGAGGAAGGGTCCGAGCTGTGCAACCGGTCTTTCGACGGACGGTGGTGTCTTGGCGGGGTCCGTCGAGGGACCGGCCGGTTGCTACGCGTGCTCGTGCTCGTGGTGATCCTCAAGGCTGACCTCGTGAACGTGCTCGTGCGCGTGGCCATCGTCCCCGTGAGGGTGCTCGTGGGTGACGTGCTCATGCTCGTGGCTGTCATGGGGGTGCGCGTGCGCATGGTCATGATGAGGGTGCTCGTGGTCGTGTGGTTCTTGGTGATCGTGCTCAGTGTTCACTTGCTTTCCTTTCATGTCGGTATCCGAGAAATGGTTCCGGCGTGGCGGTGGCCCCGGCCGTCGCCTGCCACGTGATCCATGTGTCGAAGGGCTTCGTCGAGCAGGGCAGCGACGTGTGAGTCATAGAGGCCGTAAACGACGTGTCGGCCAGTGCGGGTCCCGACGACGAATCCGAGATCCCGGAGCACCCGCAGCTGATGCGAGACCGCGGGTTGTTCCATCTCAACCTCGGCGCTGAGTTCACCAACCGAGCACGACCCGGCGCGCAGTCGGGCCAGTATCCGAACCCGACTCGCCGTCGAAAGAACCGCCATCACGCGGGCGACTTCCTGTGCCGCCTCCTGGGAGAGCGGGCTGCTGACCTCGGGATGGTTCGGCTCTCCCATGTGGGCATGTTTACATGCGCATATATGCACGTCAAGCGGCGTGGGGACTTACTGCGCCTCAGTCGCAATTGGGTTAGATTTCTATGAAGGAGCGACTCCAAAGGAAAGCCCGAGTGACCGACTCCATCGTCTACGAAACGATCCCCCAATCCCGCCTGGCCAAGCTCCGCAATGGGCTCACGCCGCAGGAGTGGCTGCGGGTCGGGGGGATGGCGCTCGCGATCGTCTCGCTCAACGTCGTCGGCTGGGGACTGTTGGCTGCAGCGGTCGGCCACCACTTCCACATCTCGAAAACCGGACTGTTCGGGTTCGGAACGGGGGTCCTGGCGTACACACTCGGCATGCGGCACGCGTTCGACGCCGATCACATAGCCGCCATCGACAACACGACGAGGAAGCTCGTCAACGACGGCAAGCGACCCCTGAGCGTCGGGTTCTTCTTTTCGCTTGGGCACTCGACCGTCGTGTTCGTGCTCGCCGTGTTCCTGAACTTCGGCATCCGGGCCCTCGACGCACAGGTGGGGGACAACTCGTCCGCTCTCCACAAGACCACCAACGTCATCGGGACCTCGGTTTCGGGCGGCTTTCTCTACCTGATTGCTGCGCTCAACCTCATCGTGATGATCGGCATCGTGAAGGTCTACCGGGAGATGAAATCGGGGCGATACGACAACGACGAGCTCGAGCGGCAACTGAGCAACCGTGGCCTGATGAACCGGTTCTTCGGCGGCTACGCGAAGCGGATCGACGCGCCATGGAAGATCTACCCGGTCGGCATCCTTTTCGGCCTCGGGTTCGACACCGCCACCGAGGTTGGCCTCCTCGTCCTCGCCGGGACCGCGGTGGCCGGCGGCCTGCCGTTCTACGCGATCCTGTCGCTGCCGATTCTCTTCGCCGCCGGGATGAGCCTGTTCGACGCGCTGGACGGCTGCTTCATGAACTTCGCCTACGACTGGGCGTTCGCGAAACCCATCCGGAAGGTCTTCTACAACCTGACCATCACCGGCCTCTCGGTCTTTGTCGCCTTCTTCATCGGCACCATCGAGATCCTCAGCCTGGTCGGGCAGGAGGCGAACCTGAACGACCCCTTCTTCAAGTTCGTCCAAGGCTTCAACATCAACACGGCGGGGTTTGCCATCGTCGGGGCGTTCGTCGCGACGTGGGTCGTCGCCCTCCTCTACTGGCGCTTGGCCAATGTCGAGGCGAAGTGGGACGCCAAGATGCTGCACCGTCAGTCCGCAGAGCGGGTCATGACCGGCTGATCGGCTCGTTCGGTGGTGCCGGGCCCCAGAGTGATGAGCTCCTGTCCGCCCGGTCAGGATCGGTGAGACACCGATAACTACCATGATCGGCGGATCACCACTTCGGGAGGTGGGTTGGTGGGCCATCATGGGCCAGCGATGTACGAAACGAGCGGGTCTCACATGTGGACCCGCCTGACCGAGGGTCCGAACGTTCGGTGAGCATGGTCCCCGCCGAGCCGCCCGTCCCAGGGTCGGACTTTCCCTATCTCGAAGCCACGGTCACCGGCCTGCAGGCCGAGATGGAGTCCGGTCGGCTGACCGCACGATCGCTCGCGGGTGCCTACATCGAACGCATTCGGTCCCTCGACGAGCAGGGGCCGACCATCCGTTCGGTCCTTCAGGTGAACCCCGATTCGCTCGAGATCGCCGACATGCTCGACGAAGAACGACGGGCCAACCGGTTGCGGGGCCCCTTGCACGGCATTCCGGTCCTGCTGAAGGACAACATCGCCACGGCCGACCGCATGGACACGACGGCCGGATCGCTGGCGCTCGTGGGGGTCAAAGTTTTGCGCGACGCACACCTTGTCGTGCGCTTGCGCGAGGCGGGGGCGGTCATCCTCGGGAAGACGAACCTGAGTGAATGGGCCAACATCCGGTCAACCCGGTCCAGCAGCGGCTGGAGTGCCCGCGGCGGCCTGACCCGCAACCCGTACGCGCTCGACCGGAACACGAGCGGCTCGAGCTCGGGTTCGGCCGCCGCCATTGCGGCCAATCTGGCCGCCGTCGCGGTGGGCACCGAGACCGACGGGTCGATCGTCTCACCCTCCTCGGTCAACTGCCTGGTCGGAATGAAGCCCACCGTGGGCCTGGTCAGCCGGGACGGGATCATCCCGATCTCGAGCACGCAGGACACGGCGGGACCGATGACCCGGACGGTCGCCGACGCGGCGGCCCTGCTGTCCGCGATTGCCGGACCGGACCCCCAGGACGGCTCCACGGCCAGTGCCCAGGCAATGGACTTCACCCAGTTCCTGGATTCGGCCAGCCTTGAGGGGGCACGTCTGGGCGTGGTTCGAACGACGGCGGACCACCCGGATGTCCGCGAGGTATTCGGCCGGGCCCTGTCGACGCTCGGGACGGCGGGGGCGGTTCTCGTCGATCCGGTGGAGCTAGCCGACGCCCCCGAGGAGGACGAACTCATCGTTCTCCTCCACGAGCTGAAGGCGGGACTTCCCGTCTGGTTGGCCGAGTTTGCTCCCGACGCTCCGGTGACGAGCTTGAAGGACTTGATCGTCTGGAACGAACTGCACCGCGACGCGGAGATGTCGTGGTTCGGGCAAGAGTTGTTCGAGCAGGCCGAGAACTGCGGGGGGTTGACGAGCGACGACTATGTGAAGGCGTTGTCCAGGTGCCGCCGGCAATCTCGCCAGAACATCGATGACGCGATCTCAGCCAACCAGCTCGACGCGCTGATCGCGCCGACGAGCGGGCCGGCGTGGAGCACCGACCTCGTGAACGGCGACCACCACCTCGCCGGCTTCTCCAGTCCGGCGGCGGTTGCCGGCTACCCGCACATCACGGTTCCTGCGGGTTTTGCGCACGGCCTTCCGATGGGCCTCTCGTTTGTAGGCCCGGCTTGGAGCGAACGGGTGCTCATCGGCCTGGCCCACGCCTTTGAACACGCAGCGCAGGCCCGGCGCGCTCCGACGTTTCCTCCGACCCTGTAACCACCCACCGCGGTTCTGCGGTCCGGCCTCGGACCGCGAGATGGTGACCCGAGCGTTCGACGCGGAGGCCTATGCGAGGATCTCGGACACCCGATCGCTCGGGCGAGCGATCACCGCGCGATCACCCTTCATCACGACCGGTCGCTGCATCAAATCGGGATGCTTGAGCAACAGGTCAATGATCTGCTCGGGTGTCACGAAGGCGGTGGGGTCGAGGCCGAGCGCCACGAATTTCGGGTCGGACGTCCGGACGAGCTCGGTCACCGGGTTGAGGAGCTTCGCGACGATCATCTCCAGAGTTTCCCGGTCTGGGGGTGTGACCAGGTATTCGACGACCTCGTGGTCGACCGATTGCTCCTTCAAAAGAACGAGTGCGCCCCGGCTGTTCGAACAACTCGGGTTATGGAAGATCGTGACGTCTCGGGCGCCGGATCGTTCGGTGTGTTTGTCTGACAATCGAAGGCTCCTCGGTGGGCGAGCTCCGGAGGGGTATGGGGACGGTAGCCGATTGTCGGGAACCGAAGGTCGTGACTCGTCGGGTGGCGGCCGATGACAGACTCGCGGCTGAGCGGCGCCTGGCGCGACTGGAGGGCACATGGTGACGAGCAACCGGACTGGGGCTGGCCCCTTGGACGGCATAAGGGTGCTCGACCTCACCTCGGTCGTGATGGGCCCCCTTGCGACTCAGGTGCTGGGTGATCTCGGAGCCGACGTGATCTCCATCGAAAGCGGACGTGGCGACACGAACCGGGGCATGGGGCCAGGACCGGTGCGTCAGCTTTCGGACGTCTCACTCAACCTGCTACGCAACAAGCGAAACGTCGCCCTCGACCTGAAGGCGCCGTCCGGATTGGCCGCCGTGCTGCGGATCGCAGCCACGTGCGACGTGTTCGTGACCAACCTGCGCCCCGGGCCGCTCGACCGGCTCGGTCTCGGCTACGACAGCGTCGCCGCCGTTCGGCCGGACGTGGTCTTTTGCCGGGCCCACGGGTTCCCTTCCGACAGCCTTCAGGCCGACGAGCCCGCGTACGACGACATCATCCAGGCTGCGGGCGGGGTGGCCGACGTCGTTCGACGCGCGACCGGCACACCGGCAATGGCTCCGACGCTGGTCGCCGACAAGGTTTCGGGCCTCGTGCTGACATACGCAATCCTGGCGGCGCTCCTCCATCGGGAGCGCACCGGCGAGGGTCAGGAGATCGAGGTCCCCATGGTGGACGCCTTGCGTGCGTTCATGTTGGTCGAGCACGGCGCCGGTGCGATGAGCGGCGAGGACCGGGCGGAGCGCAAGACGGGATACCAACGCATCCTGACGCCCGACCGCCGGCCGCAGCGGACCATCGACGGCTGGATCGCCACGTTCCCGTACCTGGATGCGCATTGGGCGGCGTTGCTCCGAGCGGGCGGACGGGACGATCTGGTCGGCGACCCGCGCCTGACACGGGAGGGCCGGTACCAGCACAGCTCGTTCATGTACTCGACCCTCGACTCGGTGATGGCCACCCGCACCACCGAAGACTGGTTGGAGATCTGCCGCAGGGCGTCCATCCCGGCGGCGAAGTCGGCCGACCTGGACGACATCATCGACGCGCTGCCCGAAGCCGAGCATCCGGTGGCAGGCCCCTACAAGCTGGTGCCCCCGCCGGTCCGCTTCAGCAAGAGCCCGGCGTCGGTCCGCATCCATGCACCGCTCATCGGTCAGCACAACCGGGAGGTCCTCGAAGAGGTGGGCCTCACCGACGCAGAGATCACGGCACTCGAGGGGAGCGGTGTGCTCCGCACCCGGGGGAGCGCCGACTCCGTGGCGGTGCAACCGGACCGCTAGCGCGGTTGGCTATACCGCCCCGCCCGGTTCGTACTGCTGCGCGGCCGAGCTGATGGCCTCCTGGGTCTTCATGTCCGCTTGGCCGTTCACCGTGATGCTGGAGCCGAAGCCCCCGTCGCTCTCGAAGAGCGCGGTGATCCGGTAGCAGGTGGCGCCACCGAAGAGACCGGCGAACGGGATGATCCGCATGGGCCAACCGACGTGGCTCCACTCCCACGTCACCGAGTTATAGGAGGTGTCGATCTCCTTGTAATGGTCCGGGAGCCACGCCGGTCGGTTCGTCCGCCAGTGGGCCATTGCTGCGTCGGGCTGCTCGTGGGACTCAGTGAAATGTGCTGTGAGATTGCTGCTGAGGGCGCACACGATTACAGCTCGTCGATCAGTTTTTGCTTCTTGGCCTGGTATTGCGCCTCGTCGATCAGTCCCGAATCCTTCAGCTGGTCGAGCTTTTGGATGCGGGACTGCGTGTCGGCCGCATATGTCATCGGGAGATCGACGCCGGGCTTGCCCTCACGCAGGTTCTTCATGGCCTGTTCCATGGCCGCGTTCGCGGCGCCACCGTAGGTTTGCGCGAGTCCCTGCTCAACAGCGGCCTGTGACCCACCGGCTGCTGCGATTGTCGCCTTCTGGGCGTCCCATTGCACGGCGATCGCCTGCGGGTTCTGCGCGCTGATCTTGAGCGGGATCTCCATGCCGGCCGTGATTGCGGTCCGCATTCTCACCGTCGGGAATTCGTAATCGATCGTGTACGGCTCACCCCCGGGGGGGTGGACCTCGATCGGGATCTGCATGTGGAACCGATTCCCCGGGACGGGTGAGACGAATCCCCGCACGATGCCCTTGGCGGCGATGCCGGTCTTCAGGATCTCCCGCTCACCGTTGTCGTCGAACGTTGAGTGGATGTCTCGGCGGGAGTCCTTCCAACTCGGCATCCCGCCGGCTTCGGCGGCGGTCTCCCTGATGTTCTTCAAATCCTTGAACAATCCCAAGGTCACACACCCCCATAGATCAGGGCCGACGTCCGGTCGTCGGGATCGAACTTGACAGTGACGGCCTCGCCGGCGGACAGCGTGTCGAGCCACGCCGGCAGGATCGACTGCTTGACCGTCGCCGGGTAGGGGTCGCCATCGGCCGGCTTGATGTTGAGGTCGATCTCGGTCTTGATCGAGCCGCTCATCGGGTCCGCCTCGCCGCGCCTGATGGCCGTGATGACCGCCGGAGCCTCGACGCCCGAAGCCTTCAGCTTCTGGGCGAGGTCGCGGAAGCGCAGCATCTCGTCCATGTTGGTCGGAGCCGCCGTCGACACCCCGGCCGGCACGCCCTGCATGGTGCCCAGGTTGGCCATGGCGCTCTTGGCCTGGGCCTGAGCGTCCTTCATCTTGTCAAACAGTCCCATTTGTCTCCTTGGTGAGTGTGACTTCTCGCCTCGATTGGGCGTGAGCCCGTGAGTCGAGTGTGACGGCCGGCCACCGAGGGCGCATGAGTACGGCCCTACTCAATTTGGGCTGGATCCGTACTCGGGGCGCCTGACCGGCCACCCCCCGAACCAGGCCGCGAGGGCGCCGACCTGGAGGGGACGAGCGCCCGGATCGCTCGGGTTGCCGGAGACCCGGTGTTGTTGCGACCCCCTGGGCCGACCACACTGTGCCGATGGACTCTCCCCAGGTTCCCGGTGGGCTGACCGTCGAGACCCTGACGATCGACGCGGCCACGTTGCAGGAGGCAGCGGGGGTGGCGACCGCGGCCTTCGCCGACGACGCGTTCTTCTGCTTCCTCAGCCCGAACGAACGCCTCCGACTTCGGGGCCTCAAGATCTACTGGCGGGGTGCGATCGGTGCCCTCGGGGATCGAGGGCTCGTTCTGGGGGTTCGGGCCGATGACGGAAAGCTCATTGGGGTGGCCGCCTTTGTGCAGCCCGGCGGGTATCCGCTGCCTGTGCTCGCGCAGATGAGGGAAGCTCGATTCGCGTTCTGGTCGCTGATCACACGCCCACCCGCCCTGGTGGCTGGGACCAAATACCTGGTTGCGATCGATAAGGCCCATCCCCGCGAGCCGCTCTGGTACCTCCAGTTGCTGGTGGTCGAGCCGACCGCCCAACGCGGGGGAGTCGGGGCGGCGCTGCAGGATCACGTCTACCGGATGGCCGACCGAGACCGGCTCCCGAGCTATCTCGAGACGCAGAAGGTCGAGAACCTGGCCTATTACCGCCGGTTCGGCTACGAGGTTGTCGACGAGCTCCACCCGGTAAAGAAGGGCCCGCCGCTGTGGACGATGCGTCGCGAACCTCGCGCGACGTGATGGCGTCGACGCCAGCAGGCCAGGAGGGCACTATCGACTTCAACGGCTTCCCGGTTTGGTTTCGCGTCGTTGGAGCAGACGCCTCGAAGAGCGATCCGCCGCTGCTGTGTTTGCACGGTGGACCCGGCGCCGCGTCGGACTATCTGGAACCCTTCGGGGACTTGGCTGGCACGGGCCGTGAGGTCGTCTTCTACGACCAGCTCGGGTGCGGAAACTCGGGGATCGCGTCGCCCCACGATCCGGCGATGTGGACGACGGACCTCTTCGTCGAGGAGGTCGACGCCGTCCGCACGGCCCTCGGTCTTGAGCGGGTGCACCTTCTCGGCCAGTCCTGGGGCGGCATGCTGGCGATGCAATACGCGCTGACGCGGCCGGCCGGCGTGCTCAGCCTGGTGATCGAGAGCTCGCCCGCGAGCATGACGCAATGGGTGACCGAGGCCAACCGTTTGCGCTCATTGCTCCCGGCTGATGTCGAGGCGACGCTGCGTCGCCACGAAGCCGACGGGACCACCGACGACCCGGAGTACGAGGAAGCGATGATGGTCTACTACCGGCGCCATCTGTGCCGACTCGTTCCGTGGCCCGACTACGTGCAGCGGACATTCGACAAGCTCGCGGCCAACTCAGAGGTCTACAACGTGATGAACGGACCTAGTGAGTTCCACGTGACCGGCGTGTTGAAGGACTGGGACATCGTCGGCAGGCTGGGCGAGATCGAGCTGCCGACGCTCGTCATGTCGGGCCGTCACGACGAGGCGACGCCCACGATCGCGGAGACCGTCCACAACGGGATCGCCGGCTCCGAGTGGGTCCTGTTCGAGGAGAGTTCGCACATGTGCCACGCCGAAGAACGCGCGCTGTGCATGGAGGTGGTCGGCGAGTTCCTCGGTCGGGTCGAAGCCGCAACGCTTTGAGAATTGAGTTACGGCCGACGCCTCGGCGCTGCCCGCACCACCTCTAGGCATGTCGGCGAGATAGTTAGGCGTGCACCCGTCCCAAGAATTCCGGGTAGGCCTCGTGAACCAACGGCGCCAACGGACGGGCCCAGGTGGCGCGGTTGCTACAGGGTTTCCATTCCGAATCGGGTCATGAGCGATCGTTCCTCGTCAGGTGACGGCGGCTCGTCCCGATTCCACAGGTCATGGAGACCCGCGAAGTACGCGTCCATCGCCGGGGCATGGATCACCAGCAGCCGGGCCTCGGAATCGCCGTCGTTGCCGAAGGTGTGCGCCGTGCCCCGGGGGACCAGGACAAAGCCCTCTGGCCCGACCGTGAGCTCTTCGCCCTCGATGGTCACCGAGACCAGCCCGTCCAACACGAAGTACGCCTCGGAACAGTTCGTATGACGGTGCGCATTCGGGCGACGCCCACCGGGCGGGAGTGTGCGCTCCATCAGCGAGAGGTCGCCGTCGTCCTCTCGCGCCAGCGCCTTGAAGAACATCACGCTGCCTCGGGCGCTGTAGCGCTCGGCTCCCTCGCCCCGGCCGATCACAGAGGCGGCCATCAGCGCGGCCGCGCCTGCCGGCTCACTCGCTGAGCTTCAGCAGCTGCTTGACGCCGTCCTCGATGCCCCGGCAGAGCACTTCAAGGTCTGGTGTCGTATCGAAATCACCCGTGACGCCGAAGTTCACCTCGCCGTTGTACGAGAAGATGGCGACCCCGATCCGCACCTGGCCGGCCAGAGGAACGTAGGGGAAGGCCTTCAACATCTGGCGACCGCAGATGTAGAGGGGGATCTGGGGGCCCGGCACATTGGTTGTGACCGTGTTCACGTTGCGCTGAGCCAGGCGCGACGAGACGCGCATCCCGAGGGCCAGGAGCATGGGCGGCGCGAACCCCGACATCGATGTGAGGGCCTCGCCGGCCAGGGCCTGCTTGGACTGTTTCAGTCCCTCCATCTGGTGGGTCACGGCATGCAGGCGCTCCGCCGCGTCGCTGATGGAGACGGGGAGTTCGGCGAACATGGCCGATACCTTGTTCTGCAGCGTCCCGTCGCCCACCGCGCGACCCCTCTCGTCGCGGGGACGAACCGATACCGGAACCAGCGTGCGCACGACCCGGTCCACGGACTCCCCACGATGCACGAGGAGCTCGCGGAACCCGTTGGTGATCGCTGCGAGGACGACGTCGTTGAACGCGCCACCGAGCGCTTTGCGGATCGCCTTGATCTCGGCGACCGAGGTCGAGGCCCATCCATACCGGCGATGGGGTCCGAGCGGGCCGTTCAGGGTGGACAGGGGAGTCCGCCGCACGAGCCCGGTCATGGTCGAGAGCCCCTGCAGGACCTCCTGCGTCTGGCCGATCGCCTGGCGCGGCAGCCTGAACGCGGACCGCAGGGCCCGCATCTGCTCATACGGGCTGCGCAGAAGGTCCAACGACGACTGGGCGGCCAGCTCCAGGCCGGACGGCGCCGCCTCTGCCTTCCACTCGACCGGCACGATCGGGGTCGGCTCCGGGGAGACGTCCATCATGAGCGCCATCAGGTCGGTCCCCGATATGCCGTCGACCATGGCGTGGTGGGTCTTGTACAAGACGGCCCAGTGACCGTCTTCCAGCCCCCCGACCACCCAGATCTCCCAAAGCGGCTTGGAGCGGTCGAGCTGTTGGGACATGACCCGCCCCACGAGCTTGCGGAGCTCGGCCTCACCACCGGGGGCGGGGAGCGCGGTGTGACGGAGGTGGTACTCGATGTTGAAGTGGGGATCGTCCACCCAGACCGGCCGACCGAGCTCGAGCGGGACGTGGCGCACGACGCGGCGGTAGCGGGGGACCAGGACGAGCTTGCTGTCGATCATCGCCACGATGTCGTCGAAATCCGGTTCTGGCCCTTCGAAAATCCCCACCGAGGCGATGTGCATGTGGCTGACGCTGTCCTCGATGTGGAGGAACGATGCGTCCATCGGGCTCAATCGGTCAACGCCCATGTCGGATACCCCCTGAGATCTCCGCCCGTGTGTCTCGTCCCTAGGCGCCGACGGTACTACCGGAGGGCTTCAGCCACCTCGGGCAGGTCGGATTTTGACCGAAGGGGACCCGGCGCGGACGCCAAGGCTGGGGATGCGCCCTTCGGCCACCATGCGGGCGGTTTCCCTCATGGCTGCCGACACGACCCGGTGCGCACGCCGGTCGCTCATCGGGTTGAGGCCCATGGCCGCTCTCGAGGAGGCATCCGGCTCGATGCGGATCACGGTCGACCCGACTCGCTCCAATCGCCGGGTCTCGTGCTCGAGACGGCGGCGCGCAGACCACCGGAAGAGACCATCGGGCGCGCCGAGCACCGGTCTGTCGAAGGACATCGGTGATATCACGACCACGATGTCCGGCCGCTCGGCTCGAACCGCATCGGCGTTGGTGGGCGAGTACACGCCGCCGTCGAAGTACTCGACGCCGCCGATCGTCACGGGAGCGAAGTACGCCGGAATGGCACACGACGCCAACACCGCCGCCGCCAGCGGCGCCGGGGGCGCCCCGTGCCGGCCGAACACCACGCGGCCCCCGTCGCTCCTCCGAGCGGCACAGATCCACAGACGCTCTGGCCAGTTCATCCCGACCATCGCGTGCAGCGGAGCGGCCCGGTCGGTGATGTCGATCCGTCCCCTCGGCAGCATGGTCATCGCTGCCACCTCGGGTCGGAAACCCCACGGTCGGCGGGCCGTCCGGGCCAGCAGGGCAGCGGTCGGGGGTCGCCACGGTCTGATCCAGTCTCGGGGCGGTGGAGACGGGAGATCGGCCGAGTTGGGTTGGATCCGCTCGACCAAGGAGAACCCCTCGGGAGACAACGGGGATTGGGTCGCCAGTGCGGCGAGATCGGATGGGGCGACACCGAGGCGCAGTAGGGTGCCCGAGATCGAGCCCGCCGAGGTGCCGACGATCAGGTCGGCCTGCCTCGGATCCCAACCGAGCTCGGCTTCTAGCGCTGCTAGAACCCCGGCATGGTACGCCTGACCGACGAGGCCACCGGCACCGAGCACGAGCGCGACGTTGGTCACGCCCGTTGGCCCCGGTGCCCGCCTGGCGGACGAGCCCGATCTTCTTCCATCGTCACCTACCCCCCTTGTGCGGCGAGCGTAACGGCCGTGGCGCCCTGAGCGCACGATCCTGAGCGCCCGGCAGAGCTGCGGCTACTCACGATCCTGGATCCGAAGCCCGGTCAGCATGCGGCGCCTCAACCTCGACCCGTGCGAGCGCCGGCCGTGGGTTGGCAATTTGTGTGTGAGGGCGTCCCTCACGTGACCTCGGGCCGGTCTCGGACATCGTGCACACCGGCTTCGAGGATTTCGGCCATGCGCTCGACTGCGTCGAAGATGTCCACGAAGCGCGAGTAGAGCGGAGCCGGGCCCAGTCTGATCACGTCCGGTGGTCGGAAATCTCCGACCACCGGACGGCGATCGATGAGCGCGTTGCACCACGGCCAGGCCTGGGCGTGGGCCACCGACACGTGTGCACCGCGACGTTCCGGATCGGATGGACTGGCCAAGGTGGCACCGAGCGGCTCGAGCGCGCACGAGATCCACCAGCATCTCTGTGCATCGTTCGGACTTGGCCCACAGCGCCCGGATCCCCGCTGACTCCAGGATCTCAGCCGCCGCATCGACGCCCAACAGGCCGAGCACCGGCGGCGTCCCGGTGAGGAAACGGCTCATCCCGCCGTCCGGTTGATAGATCGGGGCCATCGAGAACTGATCGTGCTGGCCGAACCAGCCCCATATCGGCTGGCGCAGCTCTGCCTGCAGGTCACGCCGCACGTAAGCGAACGCGGGGGAACCCGGGCCGCCATTCAGGTACTTGTAGGTGCAGCCGACCGCGAGGTCGACTCCGTTGTCATCCAGGGCCACCGGAAATGCCCCGGCGCTGTGGCACAGGTCCCACAGTACGAGTGCGCCATGGCGGTGGGCAGCCTCGGTGATGGCCGCGACATCGAGCCGCGCCCCCGACCTGAAGTTGACGTGAGAAAGACACACCAGTGCCGTCTGGGCACCGATGGCTCCAGCCACGACGTCGGTATCGAGGCCGTCTACCACGCTGCCCTCCAAAAGACGCAGCTCGAAGCCGGTGCTCTCTGCGAGTCCCTGCAACACGTAACGATCGGTGGGGAAGTCGTGTGCGTCCGCCAGAATGACCTGCCGGTCAGCCCTGGCGGCAAGCGCCGACGCGGCGAGCTTGTAGAGGTTCACGGTCGTGCTGTCACATACGACAACCTGTCCAGGGCCGGCCCCGATCAGCCGTCCGATCCTGTCGCCAACTGCGGCAGGCAAGTCGATCCACCGGGACCACCCGCCGACCAGGTTCTCGGACCAGTCGCGCACGGCATCCGCGAGCCGTTCAATTACCACTTTCGCGGGTCGGCCTAAGGAGTTGCCGTCGAGGTAGATCGGCCCGCTCTCTTCGACGTTGAACTGACTCCGGGACAGCGCCAGAGGGTCGGCCAGGTCCAATCTCTGAGCGATGCCCCGGTCCATGCTCCGATTCTGGCGCGTCTTTTGCCCAGACTCTCGCTGCGCATCACAGAAATCGCAACTCCCTCGATGAGGTCCCGTGCGACGGTGGAGCTTTAAGGCGAGACCGCGACCGGAATGTGTGTGCCCGACCGCATCGTCACGGCGTTGGGCTCGGGCAAACGGCTCGTCAGCGCCGATCTTCTGGCGTTGCGCTCAGGTGGTTTGCACCGTCACATCAGCGAGGGTCACGGCGGCACCCACCATGACCCGGGCCGCCAGTCGCATCGCCTCTTCGTCGATCGCAAACGTCGGACTGTGGTGCATGCCGCTCGTGCCGTCGGCAAGACCTGCACCGACAAAGAAGTAACACCCGGGGAGTCGCTCCAAGAAGATGCTCATGTCGTCGCTAGGAGTGACCGGCGGTAGCTCGAGCACCCTCTCGTCACCGAGTTGGGCTCGGGCAACGTTTGTCACCGCCTCGGTGATCGAGGGATCGTTCGTCACTGCCGGTGCGTTCCCCGCGATCTCGAGCTGCACGGTGACACCGTGTTCACCGGCCACGCGGTCGCAGAGAACCGCCAGCCGGTCGAGGGCGTCCGCTCTCTGTTCGGCCGTGAACGTCCGTAGCGTCCCCCTGATCGCTGCGTGGTCGGGCAGGATGTTCGGAGCGGTGCCGGCGCTCACCATGCCAGCGCTGCAGACACACGAGACGCGTTCGTACTCGAGACCCTCAACCACTCCGCCGAGCTGACCCACGGCGTCGCAGATCGCACGCACCACGTCTCCCGTTTGACCCGAGATCGCCCCGTGACCCCCCGGGCCACGGACGACCAGGGTGAATACGTGCACCTCGGCCATCGCGATCCCTGAACGCATCGCCACAAAACCGGTTGGCACGAGCGACGTGACGTGATGCCCGAGCACCACGCCGCCCTCGAGGCCATCGAGCACCCCACCGTCCACCATTCGGCGGGCGCCGTCCAGCAGCTCTTCTGCCGGCTGGAATACGAACGTGTAGCTCCCGGCCAGGTCCTCGGCACGTCCTTGGAGCACCTGGGCCACCCCCAGCAGAGCGGCCGTGTGGGCGTCGTGGCCGCAGGCGTGCATCCTTCCGTCGACCTCCGATGCGTAGGAAAGGTCGACCTGTTCACCGACCGGGAGGGCGTCGATGTCTGCTCGAAGCACGACCGAACGTCCCGGATGGCCCCCCGTCAGCGTGAACGCCGCACCAGTCGGCGTGGCCACCGGCAGCTCGGTGAGGCCGAAACCGCCGAGTCGGCGGCGGATCATCGCGGACGCCTCGATCTCGTCAAAACCGAGCTCGGGTCGGCGATGCAGTTCTCTTCGCATGTCGACCATGTCGTCGAACACTGCGTCTACTGCTTCAACCATCCCGTCGATGTTGTGGCTCATGTTGGCGGACGGTAGTCGTTCGTGTCGCGCACCGGGGCACCCGAGGGTTCGGCGGGCCGGGTACGTCCTTCACCCACGCCGAGGTGGGGAGCCTGCGCGATCAGGTGTTATGTATCCGGTCTACCCAGGCCGCCCGACCTGAGCTAGCTATGGTGAGGACGGCCGGATCGGGTGCCGATTCGGTAACTCCGACCCGGACGAGGAGGACAAATGCGGGTCACCGGTATCACTGCGAATCTCCCGGTGGCTGACATCTCAGCCGCTCGTGATTTCTACTCGGGCTACCTAGGATTGAGCATCGAGGGCTTCAACCTTGGCTGGGTGGCGAACTTCAGAACGCCCGACGGCGCCGCCGTTATCCAGCTCGTCACCGGGGACGCCACCGCCCCGCATGACTCGGTCATCTCTGTGCACGTCGGTCCGCAGATCGACGAGGCGTTCGCGGAAGCTGAGCGGCGAGGCTACGAGATCGTTCACCCGCTCACCGACGAGCCGTGGGGAGTTCGACGATTCTTCGTTCGAGCCCCCGATGGCAATGTCATCAACATGGTGAGTCACAAGGACGAATAACTGCGCTGACTTGTCTGTCGGCGCTCATTTCCTCGTTACGACAACCGGCTCCGAAACGTGCCCAGTGCGTCGGCTCATGCGCTCGGCTCTACCTCCGTGGGCGTCTCCGGGTCCGTCGCAAGTGGCGACGATCGTGTGAGAGCAAACACGCCGAAGACGATCAGGAGCAACCCGAATACCTCAAGCGCGGGTGCCAACCCGCGAGAGTTGATGTGTTCATCGAAGAGCCCGATGCCGATGCACCCTGCCACCAAGGGCTGTGCCACCGTCAGGGTGGGGAGCGACAGGCGCAATGCCCCTGCGTGAAACGCGCTCTGGGTGAGTAGCAAGGCACCGACGGCCCCGACGGCGAGTGCGTATGGCTCCCACGTGGACAGGGTGTGCACCACACCGTTGTTAAGGAGGTGCCCGGTCCGCTCGGTGAGTGCAGCCACATAACCGAAGGCCGCGCCCGAGCCAACGGCCAGCAGGACGGCAGCCCAGCGGCGCGAGGCTCGTCGCGCCACCAGCACTAGGGCTCCACAGCCCACGACAACGACGGAAGTCAAGGTCATCCAACCCGTTAAGGACGCGTGGGGATGACCCAGGCCCGGATGGGCCACCCCCAGGAACAGTGCGAGCCCGGCGGCGATGGCGCCTGTCGACGACAGCTCTGATCGGGACACCCGTTGGTGGTTCAGCCGCGCCGCAACGGGCAATGCGAAGACGAGGCTCAACACCAGGATCGGCTCGACCAGAGCGAGGGAGCCTCTCCGCAGAGCAAGGAATTGGAATACGTAGGCAACACAGTCGAGAGCCGTGCCAAGGAGCCACCTCGGCCGCGCTACCAAACGAATCAGCAGCCCGGCCTGCATGGACAGGTTCGGTGGTTCCTGGATGGCTGCCTCATGTTGGAGCACGGCGGCCAACCCGTAGGAGGCCGCGCTGACCAAGGACAGCAGGACGATGGAAGCGAGACTTCGCCCGAGGTGGTGGTGGAACACCGCCAACGCATTGATCACAGGCGTCGGCACCGTGACAGCATCATGCGTTCCTCCGGACGTCGCCTGGCAGTCGCGTTACTTAAAGGCGAGCGCTCCGTCGTCGAGATCAGCTCGGGGGAGTTGCTCCTTCTCCACGGAATACTCGTGCGGGAGCCGCCAAGGATCCCGAGCTCCCTGTTTCGGCATGAGATGCAGTGAGCGAGTGAGGTAACCGGGATTGAAGTTTTCGGGATCCACCCACGGAACGAGCGCCATGTCGGCTTCTTCGCCTCCGAGATCGGGGGTCACCATGGTCGCCCCCGACTCGTCCATATGGCCGAGCAGCCGACAAACAAAGTCGCTGATCAGGTCCGCTCGCAGGGTCCAGCTCGCTCGGAAGTACCCGAAGACGTAGGCGAGGTTCGGGATTCCGGTGAACATGATGCCGCGGTAGGTCACCGTCTCTGCGAAGTCCACCGGTTCGTCGTCGACCGAGAACGCGATGTCGCCGAGCACGCTCATGTCGAAGCCGGTGGCCGTGATGACGATGTCGGCTTCTAGGGTCTCTCCTGAGACGAGCCGGATCCCGCGTTCGGTGAACCGCTCGATCTGGTCGGTCACGACCGAAACCTTGCCCTCGCGGATGCAGGTGAACAGGTCACCTTCGGGAAGGACGGCGATTCGCTGCTGCCACGGCCGGTAGGTGGGGCAGAAATGCCGCTCGACATCGAAGCCGTCTGGCAGGAGCGGCCGGATGGTGTCGAGCAGGAACTGTCTCAAGAAATCCGGAGTCTCGAAGGACATCTTTGTGATCGCATCCATGTCCTGGGCGATCTTGCGCCGGACGATCTCGTGGGTCCATTCGTCGGGGATGTCCAGCTGACGAAGCATGTCAGCGAGCTCGTTGATGTTCGGTCGAACGAAGTAGAAGGTCGGCGAGCGCTGCAGCATCGTCACGTGCGCGGTATCGGCAGCGATGGCCGGGATCAACGTCGCGGCGGTAGCACCCGATCCGATGACGACGACCTTCTTGTCGGCGTAGTCGACGTGTTCCGGCCACTCCTGGGGGTGGACCACGGTGCCCTGGAAGTCCTCAAAACCCTCCCAGTCGGGGGTGTAGCCCTGGTTGTGGCGGTAGTAGCCCTGGCACATCCAGAGGAAGTTGGCGGTGAAGGTCAGTTGCTCGCCCGTGTCCTCACGGGTCACCGACAAGGTCCAGCGGCGCAGGTCCGTCGACCAGCTCGCCTTGGTGATCCGGTGGCGATACCGGATGTGGACCCCGAGGTCGTTCTCCTCGATCACCTCGTCGAGATACTTGAGGATCTCGTCGGCGGAGGCGATCGGCGCCGAGAGCCACGGCTTGAACCGGTACCCGAATGTGAAGAGATCGCTGTCGGAGCGGACACCCGGGTACCGGTGCGTCCACCAGGTGCCCCCGAAGGTCTCTTGAGCTTCGAGCACGGTGAAGCTCCGGTCTGGGCACTGCTGGCTCAGGTGATACGCCGCCCCGATGCCGGAGATCCCCGCCCCGACGACTAGGACGTCGAAGTGGAGGGGGTCGGCAGAGCCCTCTCGGTAGCCGGCGGTTTCGAGGTTCATGGCGATAGCGGACATCGGAGCTCCCAAGGGCGATTGGCCGTTGTGGTCTCCTGATCGTAGCTACGGGATGTCCCACCGGTACTCCCGAGGACAGCGAGGTCCAACCGATTCAACCGGAGACCCGAGCTCGTGATGCGGTCGAGGCACCGGATGGCACCGTTGAAGGGCTTCGGGTGTTCTTTCGCTTACGGCTTGAGGAAGAGGCGGCACTCAAAGCGAGAGCAGAAGGTGGCATGCCGAAAAGCTCTTCGTAGCCATCGCGAACTGGGGAGAGCGCTCACAATGCTGGAGGGTGTCGCAAAACGCACATTTTGGGCACCGATGGTCGTATTGGGCGCGTTAGCTTCGAGGTTGTGCAAACGTCGGTACGCCCGAGCATCCTGGTTGGCGTGGGCAACGCAAGCGAACCCGTTGTCAATGCCCATCATTCCAGTTTGAGCTCGACTCTCGTCCGGTATTTCGGAACCCGTTTGTCGCGTTGCCGGCGAGATGATCACAACCTCTTCGCGTTGCATGGACCTCTCCAGAGTTCGTCCCCGACACCCACCCGGATTGTGCCGTGAGTACTGGACCACCGGAGACTCCGGATCTCGCTCACCTTGATGAGCACGGTCATGCCCGCATGGTCGACGTGACTGGCAAGTCACCGACAGCGCGCGTTGCTGTTGCTCGGTGTGTGGTACATACCGCTGTCGACGTGGAAAAGGTGTTTGCGTCTGTTGAACACGATCCAACTGTCGACGCCGTTGTTGCAGGGATCCAGGCGGCCAAACTGACCTCACAGTTAATTCCTCTGTGCCACCCCATTTTGCTGAGCGATATCGAGGTCGCTGTTACGGCGCGTCAAGGAGCAGCGGACATTGTCGCTCGGACCCAGGTCGTCGACCGAACGGGCGTTGAGATGGAAGCCCTGGTCGCGTGCGCGACCGCGGGACTGGCGATCGTCATGGCTCTGCGCGAGCTCGACCCCGACGCGACGATCGAGGGTCTCGCGCTTTGGCACAAGTCCGGTGGGCGCTCGGGAACGTGGGACCGCCGCCCGGAGGAACAGGCCACGCCGGCGGTTCCGGACCACCTGGCCAATCCGACATGAGCGCCCGAACGGTCGCCGGGATACTGCTTACGGGCGGCTCGAGTCGGCGCATGGGTGTCGACAAGGCTTCGTTGGGGGTTGATGCCCAGCCAATGGCCGAGCGCATCGGTGCGGTGCTGGCTGCTTTTGGAACTCCGGTGCTAGAAGTGGGACCGGGGCCAGGGCTGCCTTCGATTCAGGAACCGGAACCCGGTCGGGGGCCGTTAGTTGCCCTGGGTGCTGCGGTGCGCGAACTCCGCCGGGTAGGAGCGATCGGGCCGGCAGTCGTGCTCGCGTGTGACCTACCGCTTATCAACCGCGAAGTTGTCGAATTGCTAGTCCACTGGGCCGGGAGATGGTGCGGTGGTCCCGCTTGTGCAGGGATGGGCCAACCGCTCTGCACTCGCTGGGCCGTAGCCGATCTGATGGCGGGGGAACGGGGTTTGGAGTCGGGAAAGCGCTCGCTCAAGGGACTTCCGGGCGTGGCTGGGGCTACCCTCCTGACGGAGAAGGATTGGGGTCATGTTGGGACCGAGAAGACCTTTGGCGACGCGGATAGACGGTCCGACTTGATGGCGCTCGGGGTCACTGCTGGGCTCGAAGATCCGAACACTGGGCGACCCGATAGGGGGCCGTTGTGGAACTGAGCACTTCGGACACATTGATCGAACTTTCGACTGCACCACTTGATGTCAGTGCCTTGAGTCGATGGGTGACGGTCCCAAATTGCGGGGCCGTCGTAACCTTCTGTGGCTGCGTACGCGATCACAGTCCAGGCCGGGAGGGGGTGGTGTCGCTCGAGTATGAGGCTTACGAAGAGTTTGCCACTCGCCGAATGCGTGCGGTGGCGGATGCGGCTCGGCAATCCTGGCCGGACCTGGCTCGCGTTGCGATTATGCATCGAATCGGCACGTTGGTTGTGTCCGAGGTAGCAGTCGTCGTGGCAGTATCCTCCCCGCATCGAGACACGGCGTTCGAGGCCGCTAAGTTCTGCATCGACACCGTCAAGGTTTCGGTTCCGCTTTGGAAGAAGGAGCGGTGGTCGGGGGGCCACGAGTGGACAGACTGTTCGCATGAGGGGATCGCATCAACGCAAAGGGTCGACGAAGGGGAGCCCGAAGGGAAAACGAGACCGGGCCCTGATTCGAGCTTCACATGAGTCACACCGACGCGGTGAGTTCGGTTCGTCTCGACCATACGCCCACGATTCCGCTTCACGAGGCTTGCGGAATCGTTATGGCGGCGTGTGTGGCCGCCCAGCCGAGCGCCGTTTTGTTGCGCAATGCACTCTCCCACGTCGCAGCTGATGACGTACTGAGCTCTGTCGTAGTACCCCCGTTCAACAACTCGGGGATGGATGGGTTCGCGGTCGTGGCCGAAGACTGCGCGAGTTCCTCCACGCGGCTCAAAGTGGTGGCCTCAATCATGGCCGGCGAGGCCGCGAGCACAGAGCTGCAGTCCGGTCAGGCGGCACGGATCATGACCGGCGCACCCATTCCGCCAGGAGCGACGGCTGTCTGCCCTGTCGAACGTACCGAACTGGACGGCGACACGGTTGTCCTCGAAGGAGTGGTGCAGCCCGGCGATTACGTGCGCCTCGCCGGCGATGACATCAGCCCTGGGGACGTCGTGGTCAGATCGGGGTCATCTCTCGGCCCCGTCCAGATCGCATTGCTCGAGTCGGTCGGCTGTTCGGAGGTGCTGACCTATCCGCCACCGCGGGTCGGGGTGCTCACGACAGGCGACGAGCTCATGGGTGCCGGCGAGGCGGGCATCAGAGACTCGAACCGTTCCATGTTGCTCGCAGCCCTGGCACGGGAGCAGTTCCCGGCCGTGGATCTCGGTATCGTCGGCGACGATGCCGACGAGATCATTCGTCGACTCGGCGAGGCGACGGAGCGGTGCGACGCCGTGATTACCACCGGGGGAGTGAGCGTTGGCGATCGAGACGTCGTCCGCCTGACGATTGATCGGCTCCCCACCGTGACCAGCCAGTGGATGCGGGTCGCCATCAAGCCGGCGAAGCCTTTCTTGTTTGCCCTCCTCGATGCGGCCCCTCGCACAGTTCCCCTCTTCGGATTGCCCGGGAATCCAGTCTCTGCACTGGTGAGCTTCGAGTTGTTCGCACGCCCGGCGTTGCGTCGCATGGCAGGGCGGCGGTTCTTGTGGCGACCTCTAACCGCCGGGATCGCAACCGAAGATTTTCGGCGTCCACTCGACGGCAAGACGCATTTCGTTACGGCCGTGGCCAGGATGTCGAAGGATCAGACTGTGGAGATCCGGCCCTGTGGTCGCCAAGGGTCACACCGGCTGAGTTCACTCGGAGACGCGAATGCATTGGCGGTGCTGCCGGATGGGTCTGGGGTGCCAACTGGCGGACGGGTCAGCGTGTTTCTGCTCGACGCCGACGCCCTTTTCACTGGTGATCCGTTGGAACCTATGGGATTTGATGTGCCGATTTCAGACTTGATACCGGGGTGCGAGTAGCGGTGGCCAATTCGTCGGTGTCGTCTGTCTCGACTCGGTTGATTGGAGGTCAAGCTGCCTGAAGTGCTGTTCTTCGGACCGGCCCGCGATCTAACCAAGGAGCGTCGGGTCACTCTGGACGGAAGCAACGTCAGCGAGGTTCTGAAGGCGGCTGTCGACCGCTACGGCTCCGCGCTTGCCGATCTGCTTTCGGTCTCGCAGGTCTGGGTGAACGGCGAAGCCGCGGACAGTACGGACAGCGTGAGTGACACAGATGAGATCGCCGTGATCCCGCCAGTATCTGGGGGCTGACGATCACCCGCGGTGAGCGCCAAGAGCCTCTCGAAATAGGACTCGAGGCTGTAATAGTTGGGATCGGAGTTGAACGAGCCTGACCAGGCGAGATCCGATGCCCGAACGCGTTTGACCAAAAGTCGCGTGCCGAGCTGGCCGATCGGTTGTGGTGGTCGTGCGACGTTCACGCCTTGATCCGCCCACTTCGCCTAACCCCCGCGAGTATGCATCTCGAGGTGCGGATCACGGCGGAGGATCGTGACTGGAATGGCTTCCCGTCGAGTCATAGCCAAACGCTCCAAGGCACCGGCATCTCGCCGAATGAGCCAAGCCTGGGTGACGATCTGACGCATCTCGTGATCTGAGGCGCCGGACCGCAACGGCCGCCGAAGATCGATCCCCTTCGGTGCATAGAGACACTGGTACCACACGCCATCGGCAGTTATCCGGCTGCGGTCACAGTTCGCACAAAAGGGATGGGTAGTCGACGAAACGATTCCAAACGTCCAGCCATCCGGCAGCGCGTATCGGGTCGCGGGAGCAGAATCCTCACGAGGTACCGGCTCAAGGTCGTCAAAGCTCTTTGACAGGATCGCCAGAATTTCGTCTTGGGACACCACCAGATCGTGTGCCCACCCGGTCGCTCCGCCCACATCCATGTACTCGATGAACCGCACCTCGGCCGGAATCGTTCTGCTGAACTCCACCAGCTCGACGAGTTCGTCGTCGTTAACTCCACGGACAACGACGGAGTCAATCTTGCTATTCGCAAATCCGGCTGCAGAAAGTGAGCGAAGTCCCTCAATGACCTTCTCATGGCCGGATCGCCTCGTCATCTCTTCAAAACGACCAGGTCGAAGGGAGTCGAGGCTCACAGTGATTCGATCGAGGCCTGAGTCTCGTAGCGCCGACGCTAGGGGGGCCAAGAGGATTCCGTTTGTCGTCAACGCGACTTCATGAATCGCGGGCTTGCTCGAGATAAGACGCACAAGCTCGGCCAAGCCTTTACGAAGAAGCGGTTCGCCTCCCGTGAGACGAACCTTCTCTACACCCAGGGATGAAAAAATGTCTACAAGCCGGCTCAACTCATCAAAGGTGAGGACGTCCTCTCTTGGGAGCCACCTGTACTCGTCTTCAGGCATGCAATAGCTACACCGAAGATTGCAGCGATCAGTGACAGAGACGCGGAGTTCTCGCATTGGTCTGCCCAAGGCGTCAACAATCGCCCCTCTGGGATCGGACTCTGCGCCATATGGGGCGGCTGCATACGAAGATTCTTTGTCAGTCAAGAGATGAGTAGCATACTCCTAGATCGACCATCACAATATCTGGCACTATGACTCTCGATTAGAGAAGGTGTTGGGGTCCTATCTATGTCCGATCCCCCGGTATATGGGCGATCATTCAAGTGCGCAAATTCTGCCTGTATCGGGTCAGATGTTGGTGCAGTGTAAGGATGTAATTGCGGACCACGGGTCTCCTGTCATTTGGTCATTCCCCCGAGAATCGAGCCACATCAGTGATGGCTGTAGATGGCATATTGCGAGTCAGTTGTGACCAATACGCTGAAAAACATTCGTGTTGTGATTGGGTGATCGCACCGGTGCTCAATACTGCGGGCGGTTGACCCGGCGATCCGCCGAGGCGTCGTGTCGATCCCCACGGTCACCATCACGCGAGACATGATCGACCCGGTGACCGGGATGACGCGGTACTCGGCTGTACCGGTAATTGTGGAGTCAGCCTAGGAACGGCTCGTTATGAGCGCCGGAGCACCCGGGTGTACATGAAACCATCGGACGGCATTTTTGGTTGCGCGAATGCGTCGGCATCTTCGGGGGCGGGGTGGTTGTCGGACCGCGCCAAGTGAACAGCGGGGCTTTGGGCTATCACCCTTGGGGCTGAAGTGCGCGATCCGCCTTTGTCACTTCCGCGGCAGAATGCTTTGCAATATGGCACGAGCGCCCGCTGCTTTAGGCTGACGACTCGATTGACGAGTGTCCACCGGATGGCGGTAAGGGACACGAGACCATCGGAAGGGATGTACTTGCCGACGGAACCGCTGGCTGAGCGTTTGAGGGAGAAGCGGTCGGAGATGATGCTCTCAGAGTTGGAGGCCGTCGCTCTCAGACTCTTCGACGAACGCGGGTTCAATGATGTAACGGTGCAGGAGATCGCTGACGAGACACAGATCTCAGTTCGTACCTTCTACCGGTACTGTCCGACCAAGGAGGACGTGCTGCAGCTACGGATCGATCAACGCTCCGAAGCCCTCCGGGCCGCGCTGTCGGCGCGTCCCGTGGACGAACCCCCGCTGCACTCGCTTCGCATCGCACTCGTTGAGGCGGTGTCGGCTGAAGACATGGTGCTTCTCCGCCGCTGGATCACCGTCATCTCGGCCACTCCAAGCGTATTGCGCGGGGTGATGGGTGGCATCTACTTGAAGACTCGTTTGGTGATAGCGGGGTTCTTCGGTGTGAGGCTGGGACTGCCCAGCGATGCCCTGATCCCGACGATGTTGGCCGCCGCGGTTGGAGGTGTTTTGGAGGCGACGCAGACCCAATGGTTCTTTTCCGGAGGGGAATTGGCAACGATGATCTCCGACAGCCTCGAGGTGCTCGAAAGAGGAATCGGCACGGATCCTCAGCGGTGGATGGGTGAGCGGGGATGACAGGACCGGATCGATCGAGCCTTCCCTGGTCTCGTTGTGTTGATAGACGACTTGTGGCGTTCAGCGCCCGCTGATCGGACGGACCAGGTCGCGCTCGTAGCTGATCAGACGAGGATCGTGTCGGCCCAGTCGGCGAGGATCGGCGCCAGTGGCGGCCAGCCGACGAACAGGCCTTCCCCTTGTCCGCCCGCTCGGGCCGAGGAGCGTTCGTTCCACTCGTCGTCGGACCACGGCGGCTCGACAAGCTGAGCAGCCGGAAGCAGGGCGGCCAGCTGCTCCGACGTCTCCCTCCGATGACTGAGGTCTGTCGTCCCGGAACGGAAGACGAGCGTTGGGACGTCGAGGCGTCGGGCATCGGCGTCGGGGAGCCCCGGAATGAGCTGGTCGCCGCGGGGGCAGTACACGGCCATCCAACGCTCCATTGCCGCCACGAACTCCTTCGGGTCGTGGTCCAAAAACCGCTGCTTGTTGCCCGGGTTCCGTTCCAGCACCTCGGACCACTCGGGCAGCGCGACCACCGCCTCCATGCCTGACTTCCAGGCGGCGGAGATTGACCCGGCGCAGTAATGGTGGCCCAGGCTCAACAACCCGTAGACCCCGCCACTGATCCACCACATGGCCAGGCCCGCCGCCATCTCGCGGTGTCGCGCGGCCGTCAGGAGGGACACCCGAGCGCCCCCGGAGCCCCCGACGATCACCGCAGGCGTCATGTCCAGCTCCGCCAGAAGGCCGGCCAACACATCGGCCTGCATCGCCGACTCCGAGCTCCCTTCAAAGCAGACGTCGGACTCGCCCGTGTTGGGTCGGTCCCAGATGAGGACCCGGTTGCCACGCTCAGCCAACGCTTGTGCCAGCTCGCGAACGCCGGGGGAATCCTTACTGAACCGACCGCCCGGCGTAATGGCCCAAGGCTGTCCCTCTCCGAAGACTTCGTAGCTGATTGAAAGCCCGTTCACCTTTGCGGTCGTCATGAGCCGACATTACTGTGCCAAAGAACGCTCACTTACTTTGTGGAGGGTGGTTCGTGGCCAAGGCCATCATGGTCGTGGAGTCCGGTCCCGCCGATGACGAGCGCGACGCCGAGTACAACGAGTGGTATAGCGGGACGCACATTCCGGAGATCTCTTCGATTCCCGGGTTCGTGTCGGCGCGGCGGTACAAGACCAGCGAGGCCGATCGGGGTCGCTCGACGAAGGCCAGTTACCTGGCCATCTACGAGCTCGAGGCCGACGACATCAGCCGGCCGCTCGAAGAGCTGGCCGCCCGGTCCGCCGACGGTCGAATGGGCAGATCCGACGCTCTCGAGCTGTCGCCACCGCCCGTCGTGACGGTGTACGAGCTCATCGAATAGAACCCCGGGCAATCCGGGATTGGATGGGGTCCTGCCTCAAAGTAAGCGAGTGTTTGCTATCTTTTTTGGGGACCCCTCCCGGTGACCGATAGGAGGATCGATGGACCTGTTGCTCCGCGACGCCGCGCTAATCGACGGATCGGGTAGCCCAGCGCGGCCTGCCGATGTCGCGGTGGTCGGAGATCGGATCGCTGCCGTGGCGCTGCCGGGGCAACTGCCCCCGACGCCCGACGCCGAGATCGTGGACCTCGAGGGATTGACCCTGGCTCCGGGCTTCATCGACATTCACACCCACTACGACGCGCAGGTTCTCTGGGACCGCGACCTGACCCCCTCGTGTTGGCATGGCGTGACGAGCGTGATCATGGGCAATTGCGGTTTCGGCGTTGCGCCTACACGCGAAGAGCACCGAGATGTCATCGTGCGCCTTCTCGAGAACGTCGAAGGCATGTCGATGGAGGCGCTCAATGCGGGAATCGACTGGTCTTTCCACACGTTCCCGGAGTACTTTGCGACGCTCGAACGAACGGCGAAACGGCTCAATGTCGGCGCGTTCATCGGACACTCGCCGCTTCGCTTGTACGTCCTTGGCGGAGAGGAGCGCCCGGCCCGCTCCGACGAGATTGAAACAATGCGCGCCCTTGTCCGCGAGGCGATGGAGGCCGGCGCGATCGGCTTCTCCACATCGAGGCAACCAGCCCACCAAGGCGCGTACGGGCGACCGGTCCCCAGCCGATTCGCGGACGTCGACGAGGTGTTCGCAATGGCGTCCGTGCTCGGGGAACTCGACAAGGGCATCGTGCAGGTCTCGATCGGTCCCGGATTGTTCCTGAACGAGTTCTCGGACTTGGCCGTCCGGTACGGCATACCCGTGACCTGGACGGCTCTCGTGTCGCGGGCGGACAAACCGGGAGCGGCCCTGAGGACCGTGGAGCGTGCCGCCTCTCTCCCCGGGGAGGTGTACCCACAGATCGCGTGCCGACCGATCGTGATGCAGATCACCATGACGGATCCCGGCCCACTTGGCGAGATTGACGAGTGGAAAGAAGTGCTCGCCCGTCCTCGTGAGGAGCGGGCCACCCTGTACCGGGATCCGGCGTGGCGGGATCGGGCTCGTCCGACGACCCTCGCGGCCTGGAGCCATCGGTGGTCCAAGATCGATGTCCAAGAGACCGAGGCCCACCCCGACGTGGTCGGCGTTCCTCTCGACGAGATGGCGAGCGCGCGGGCGACAACTCCGTTTGACCTCATGCTCGACTTGGCCCTTTCCGACGACATGCGGACCCGTTTCCGCGTTGTGCTGGAGAACGACGGCGACGAGGAAGTGGGTCAGCTTCTGGCTGACGAGCGGGCGATTCTCGGCTTGTCCGACGCGGGCGCTCACGCGAGCCAGCTCTGCGATGCCTGCTTCTCGACGCACCTCCTCGGGCATTGGGTGCGGGAGCGCCACGCTCTTTCCCTCGAAGAGGCCGTCTGGAGGCTCACCGGACACCCGCATCGGGCGTTCCGTCTGGCCGCGCGAGGGCTCGTCAAAGAGGGCTTCTACGCCGATCTCGTGGCCTTCGACCCCGCGACGGTGGGCACCACCGAGGCCAAGCGGGTGCACGACCAGCCTGCCGACGCCGACCGCCTGGTGGTCGGCAGCACCGGCATCGAACACATGTGGGTCAACGGCGTGGCGACTCGTCGGAACGGCCACGAGCTCGCAGGTGTGGCTCCCGGCCGACTTATCCGCAGTTGACCAGCTCCACCAGCGGCCCGCTGACCGGGGTCCGGGTGGTCGAGGTCTCGCTCGGCATGAGCGAGGTCGGTGCTGGGATGGCGGCCAGCCTGCCCGGAGCACTTTTTCGCGACTTCGGGGCCGACGTGGTGCGGGTGCAGTCTTCGCGCCGATCCATCTTGGATGCGAGCGTCGAGTTCTCGCGGGTGTGGGATCGGGGCAAGGAGATCGTTGAGGTCGGGGAAGAAGCCGATCCCACCGACTCCATAGCGGCCCTCGCCCGCGACGCCGACGTGTTGTTCATGACCGGTCCGGAGGAATCGCTCGAGAGGCGCGGTCTCGTGAACGCCGAGCTAGCCGCTTCCAATCCCCGCCTCGTCAACGTCCGCATTCGACCCAGCTACAACGCGGCAGGCCCGATGCCCGACCTCGAGCTGCTGGTCCAGGCCAGGGCGGGACTGCTCAGCCAGATCCGAGGGCACCGTCCCGGGCCCATCTTCGGCGACCTCACCGTGGCGGGCGCTGGCGCCGCCTTGTCTGCGACAGTCGGAGCGCTGGCCTGCCTGTACGAGCGAGAGGTCACCGGCGTGGGCGGTTGGGTCGAGACATCTCTTTACGACGGGATGTTGGCGATCCTCCCAATGATCATCGGGCGTGTTGAACACGCGAGCCCGGCCACCGTGCTCCTGTGGGAGCAGCAAGGGCCGTCGGAGAGCCTCTCGTATCGGTGCGCCGACGGTGAGTACATCCAGCTGTGGTTCGGAGCGAAGGGTGCCTACGAGGCGTTCTTGGACCACATGGATGAACCGCCGAGTGAGGCCGGTTACACGGCCGACCTGGTCGCCGGGGCCATGGCCGAGAGGAGTCTCAGGTGGGCCGAGAAGTTTGCCACCCGCGATCGATCGTGGTGGTTGGAGGATCTCGCGGGACACGACTTTCGCTGTGAGCCGGTGTGGCGTCCGGCCGACGCTCTGCGAGACGGACATGTACGCGAGGTCGGTCTGAGCCTCGAGTGCGATGACCCCGACCGTGGGACCCTCACCGTCGTCGGCCCGGTGTCCCAAGTGGTGTCGACCGGAGGTCCCCGCGTTGAGCGCGAGCCGTTGGCTGACCGTGCGCCGAGGCTCTTGAGCGACGTGCGGGTGCTCGATCTGTCGGCCTACCTCGCCGGCCCCGTCGCAACCCTCGTCCTCGCGGAGCTCGGCGCCGACGTGGTCAAGGTCGAGCCCCTGGCCGGCGACGTGCACCGGAACATGGAACCCATGTTCGCGGCTGGCCAGCGCGCCAAACGGGCGATCGCTCTCGACATGAAGGCATCCGACGCCGCTGCCGTCCTCGAGCGGCTCTTCGGATGGAGCGACGTCGTCCACCACAACGCCCGGCTGGGGTTGGCGGAGCGACTCGGCTACGACGAGATGACCGTCCGTTCCGTCAATCCCGACGTGATCTACAGCTTCGCCAGTGGATTCGGCACCGTCGGGCCCCGGGCCCCTCTGCCGGCAAACGACCATCTGATGCAGGCGCTCTCCGGAGTCGAGGCCGCCCAGGGCGGCGTCGGGCAGCCCCCCACCTTCCTTGTCTGGGGGGCCATCGACGTCGCCAGTGGTTGGCTCTCGGCGGCCTCGATCATTGCGGCGCTGTTTGCTCGCCGGAGAAGCGGTTCGGGCCAGTCGGTCTTGACGTCCCTCGTCGGTTCGGCCCTCCTCCTCAAGTCCGGTGCCTTTCTCGCCGAGGACAAGCCGGTGGTCGGCCCGGTGCTGGATCACGACCAATGTGGGTATGGGGCCGCCTACCGCCTCTATCAGGGCGGTGACGGCGAGTGGTTCGCACTGGCCGTTCCCGATGAGAGCGCATGGACGCGCCTCGGTGAGGTCGTTTCGATCGACGGCCTGCCGGCGTCGCCGCCACCGCTGCGAATCCAGTTGGATGAAGCGCCACAGCCGGCCGAAGAGCTGCTGGCAGAGGCCTTCCGGTCCAGGCCGGCGTCCGTCTGGGTGTCTGTGTTGCGCCAAGCGGGGGTGCCGGTCGAGCTTGTGGTCGAGAAGGACAGGGCCGGGTTCATCGCGGGCATTCTCGATGACCCGGTCAACCGGCAACTCGGCCGGGTCGTACGGTTCCCTTGGGGAGCGAGGGGCCTAGTGGAGCAGCCTGGCCTTGCACTTCGATTCGGGCCCACTCCTCGTCCTGCCAGTCGGCGCTCGATCCCGGGCCTCGGCGAGCACACAGTCGAGGTGCTCGCCTCGGTCGGATTCGACGCTTCCGAGCGGTCGGCCCTGGCCGCCTGCGGGAGGTTGTCGGCGGCGGCGCTGGACTAGCTCGCAGACCCTGTGGCCGGCCGTCGATCGAGCCTCAGGCCAAGCGCGCTCGTCGCACCGTTTGAGGTCTCGCCGTGCCGCCGAGTGGGATCAGGGCTCAGGGATCGCGCGGAGATACGGGGCCATCATCAGTGGCGTCACGCTGAGGACACCGGATTCGACGGGCAGTACCGCCCCCGTTATCCACCGGGCCTCGTCGCTGGCCAAGAACGTGGCCGCCCAGCCGACGTCCCAGCCCGTGCCGGGGGTCCCGAGCAACCCCGCCTCCGAACGGAGTGCGTTCATGTACTCGGCCCGGGCACCGGGAGCGCTAACCGAGATCACCATGGGGGTGGTGATGTGCCCGGGGGCGATGGCATTGACACGAATGCCCGAACGACCGTGCGAGTACGCCATGTCGATGGTCATTGCGATGAGCCCGCCCTTGGCCGCCGAGTAGGCCAGTGTCCCGTCCCCGCGCAATGCCGAGATCGACGAGATATTGACGATGGCGCCGCCGCCCTTCTCAACCATGACCGGAACGGAGTACTTCGAGGCGAGGAAGGCCGTCCTGAGGTTGATGTCGAGGGCCCGGTCCCAGGCCTCCTCGGTGGTGTCGACAACCGTTCCGAGCGAGGCGAGCCCAATGTTGTTGACGAGGATGTCGAGGGTCCCGAATGCCTCGACCGCCGCCGTGACCATGGCCTCGCATTCGACCGCCTTCGTCACGTCAGCCGCGAAGACCTCCGCCCTGCCCCCCTCGGCCGAGATCATCTCCATGGTCTCCTGGGCTCGCTCGGCGTGGAGGTCGACGAGGAGAACGCTGGCTCCTTCTCGAGCGAGGACGACGGCACTCGCCTTCCCGGTGCCGACGCCGGGCCCGGGCGTGGAACCCGCCCCGGTGACGATTGCGACCTTGCCTTCGACTCGTCCAGCCCGCTCAACCACGTCGTGTGCCCTTCTCCTCGCTCGTATCGCTGACTCTCACCAGCGCGTCAAGAGTGCCGCGCCGGCCTCGATTCCACCGACGTTGGTCACCGCGGCCACCTCTGCGCCCACCACCTGTCGCTCTCCGGCCTCTCCGCGTAGTTGTCGCACGGCCTCGGCGGTGTGACCGAACCCGGCATGGAGCCGGCCGCCCGACAGCTGGCCGCCCCAGGTGTTGAGTGGCAGCTGGCCGTCGAGCGCGATACGCGCGCCACCCTCGACAAAGGCGCCGGCCTCGCCGGTGCCACAGAATCCCATGGCCTCGAGCCACCACACCGCCTCGATGGTGAAGCCGTCATAGAGCTGGGCCACGTCGACGTCCTGTGGGGTCAGGTCGGTCCTGGCCCACATGGCGGCCGCTGTCGCGTAGCCGACCCGGCCCATGTCTTCCCACTGCTCCCACGACGGGCGCCCGTCGATCACACCGGCCATGGCCTCGATGCGTACCGGCGACCGGAGGTCGTGGGCGGTCTCGACGGCGGAGATCACGATGGCCGTTGAACCGTCGGCTGGGACGTCGCAGTCGTACAGGCAGATTGGCCACGAGATCATGCGGGAGCCGAGGTAGTCGTCGACCGTCAGCGGATCGCGGTACACGGCGTCGGGATTGAGCGACGCATGCAACCGCTGGGTGACGGGGATCCAGGCCAGCTGCTCTCGAGTCACGCCGTACTCGTACATGTAGCGGGTGGCGTAGGGGGCCACCTGACAGACCGGCGACAGCGCCCCGACGGGCAGCAGCCATGCCAGGGGCCCCTCGGCTTCGGGGTGGGTCGATCCGTAGGCGGGCCGCCCGCCGGCCAGGCGGGCTGCGCTACCCTCCTTCACGGTGCGCCAGACCACGACGTGGCGCGCTTGTCCCGTCGCTACGGCCTGCGACGCCGCGTAGAACGGCAGGCTCATGCCTTCGACTTGGCCCTGTCGCCATGTGGTGGTGATACCGAGAGCATCGTGGACCTCGTAGAGGTTGCCGTTGGCGTAGCCGGGAAGGTTGGCCGCCCCGCCACCGGGGAACATCGCCAGTCCGTCGATGTCGTCGACGCCGAGGCCGGCATCCGCTATGGCCGCCATCACAGCATCGAGCGTCAGCTGGAACCCGGAACGGGGGACCACCCGATCGATGGCCGACTGGCCGACCCCCGAGATCACCGCCCGCTGCTCGAAGCGTTCCGAGCCCATCAACCGGCCCCTTCGACCGCCGCGAAGCTTGGGATGGCGAAGCCGCCCGGTCCGGGTTCGAAACCCACCTCGACCTCCAGCCCGATCGCGGCCCGTTGCGGATCGCCGTCTCGGAGACGCCCGATCACCCGCACTCCTGGATGATCGGGGAACTCGACCAGGACGATGGTGTATGGCACCTCGAGGTCGGGGAGCCAGCGTTGGTAGTTCACCGTGAAGCTATAGACCCGGCCGCGACCAGCCACCTCCACCGCCGACATCGACCTGCCGCGGCACTTTCGGCACATGCCCCTCGGGGGGAACGATTCGGCCCCGCAGGCCAGACAGTGCTCGATCACCAGGCGCCCTTGTGCGGCGTTCGTCCAGAACTGTTCGGTCTCATCGGTGACCGCGGGGGGTATGCCTATCGACGCGTCCATGGTTCGTCCCCTTCCGGCTCGGCCCGCTCCAGGTGTGCCTCACGCTGGCTCAGAGGATCGCGCCCGTCTCTTTCAACTCGCTGATCTCGGTCCACGTCAGACCCATTTCGAGCAGCACCTCCTCGGTGTGCTCGCCGTGCTCGGGCGCACGAGTCGGGTTTCCGGGCTTCCCGTCGAACTGCACCGGAGACGTGACGAGCGGCAATGACGCGCCGTTGCCTATGTCCACGGCCGCAATGTAGCCATTGGCCACCACCTGCGGGTCGCTGTGCAGCTCGCGCGGCGTCTGCACGGGCGCCCATTCGCCCGCAATGTCGGCCAGCACGACCCGCCACTCGGCCAGCGTCCGTTGGACGAACAAGGCTTCGAGGTCCTGGACGCACGAACGGGCATTCTGGCGCCTGGCATCCATGTCGAGGTACCTGGGGTCCGTGGCCATCTCTTCACGACCGAGTGCCGTGCAAAGCTCGGGCCAGGAGCGGTCCGGGGCCAACATCGAGAGGGCGACGAATCGGTCGTCCGAAGTCCGGTAGGGGAGCATCAGGGGGTTCCAGACGGCGTAACGGTCCGGTGCTCGGCGCGGGGTCTCTTCGTCTTCGAGTCCCGCGTTGACGATCTCGGGCTGAACCTGCCACATCCCCGACGCGAGGAGGGAGGCGTGGATCACGGCCGTTTCCTCGGTCACGGCGCGGCGATACAGCGCCGCGCTGATGGCACCCGCGATGGTGAGCCCTCCGACGACATCGCCGAACGACGGTCGCGCCGTCTCGGGCCATGTGGCACCGGCGGGCGTCAGCAGGTGCTGCATGCCACTCCGGGCCCAGTAGGCGCCGACGTCATAGCCCCCCCGATTCGCGTCCGGGCCCCGTGCTCCAAAGGCCGTGCCAAGCACGTAGATGGTCGATGGATTGTCCTTGCGTATGTCGTCAACGTCGATCCGAAGGCGCTGACGCGCTCCTGGGCGGAAGCTGGTGAGGAAAACGTCCGCGTCCTTCACCATCTTCGACAGGAGGTCCCGGCCATCGTTTGTGGTGAGATCGATCGCCACCGATCGTTTGCCGCGATTGGCTGATTGGAAGAACGTGTCCACCCCGCGGTACACGTTGTGAAGGCCGACGGTCACGAGCCCCCGGTACGGGTCACCGGAGACCGGATGCTCAATCTTCACGACTTGCGCGCCCCACTCGGTCAGGACAGAGCCCGCCATCGGCACGAAGACGTGCGACGCGACTTCTAGGGCGCGGACGCCGGATAGCGGGGGCTCCACGCGCCTCAGGAGGCCAGGAGAGTCGGTGGCAGCCCGATACTGCGGGGCTCGAGGAAGTTGAGGAGACCTTCGGGTCCCAGCTCGCGCCCGATACCGGACTCTTTGAAGCCCCCAAACGGAACGAGGGGGAACGGTGGATAGTGGCCGTTTATGGCCACGCTCCCCGTTCTCATCCGCCGGGCGACGTCGAGTCCCCGCGCCGGGTCCTCGGTCCAGACCCCTCCAGATAGCCCGTATGCCGAATCGTTCGCGATACGGACCGCGTCCTCATCGCCATCGTGGGGGATGAAGCAGAGCACCGGCCCGAAGATCTCCTCGCGCGCCACCCGCATGCCGTTGTCAACGTCGGCCAAGATCGTCGGTGAGACGTACCATCCCTTGGGAAGGTGTGACGGACGCGTTCCACCGGCCGCCACGCGGGCGCCGTCTGCGATCGCCCCTTCGATGTATCCCTCGACTCGCGCCCGCTGGCGCTCGGCAACGAGCGGACCAACGATCGTCGCCGGATCGTGCGGGTCCCCGACGGTGATCGCGCTGGCCGCGCTGGCGGCCGCTTCGACGGCCTCTGCGTAGCGCGCCCGGGGGACCAACACCCGGGTGTGGGCCCCGCAGACCTGCCCCGATAGGTGCATCGCCCCGCCAACCAGTCTCGGGATGGTGGCGGCCAGGTCCACGTCATCGAGGAGGACGGCTGCCGATTTGCCTCCCAGCTCCAGCGAGACACGCTTGACCTGTTCCCCGCACAGGCTCATGATGCGTTTCCCGGCGGCCGTCGAACCCGTGAAGGCGACCTTGTCGGTGCCCGGGTGGGTCACGAGGTGCTCGCCGACCTCTCGGCCCGCCGGCACGACGTTGACGACGCCCGGAGGCACGCCCGCCTCCTCGAGGGCCTCGGCCAGGATGAAATTGCTGAGCGGGGCTTCGGGCGGTGGCTTGATCACGACGGTGCATCCCGCCGCCAATGCGGGAGCGGTCTTCCAAGAGGACAACGTGACCGGGGCGTTCCACGGAATGACAGCTGCCACGACACCAATGGGTTCCGATGTGACCAGGCTCGCTCGTTCGCCCGTGACGACGCGACGCTCGAACTCGAATGTCCGAATCAGCGTGGAGTAGAAGTCGAAGACCGGTGCGACCAAGCCCGTCTGGGCGGCCGGAGCCTGGCTGATCGCACAGCCCATCTCCTCTGTCGTGACATTCGCGATGTCGTCCGTCCGTTGCCGGAGGGAATCTGCGACGCGAGCGAGCACGTCCGACCGCTCCTCTGGGCTCATCTTGGGCCAGGGTCCGTCGTCGAATGCCGTGCGAGCGGCTGCCACCGCGCGGTCGATGTCAGCTGGTGTCGCGTACGGGACCTGGCCCACCACCTCTTCGCTCGATGGTGAGACGACGTCGAAGAATTCGGGCTTCGCCGGCTCGATCCACTCTCCTCCGACGTAAAAGCGGCGCCGTTGCAGCAAGCGGTCGTCCAAGACGGCTCCCTCAGCCTGTCGTCGGGAACTTCATTGTGCGCGAATACTCGCTATCTCGCATGATCGCCTGATCAGGCCCGGTCAGCGTCAATTCCGAGACGGTGGGTCCAGGTGGTAGAGCTTGGTTGCGGTGTGCTGGAGCACCTTCCCGACGGTGTCGTCCGGCAGACCTCGAAGCGAGATCTCCATCACGTCACGCGGGCTCAGGGACTCCGAAGCGGGACCGGGGGAGAGACTTGTGGCGTGGGGGAAGTCGGTCTCGAACATGAGGTTGTCGCGCAACTGGTCGATCACCGAGCGCATCGAGTCCCGCTCGAACCAGTACATGCCGTAGATCTGGCGCCACATGTACTCGCTCGGCAGCAGTCGGTCCGGGTAGTCCTTGTGTGCCCCGACGTTGAGCCACTGCCAGTCCATGCTCTCGGCCAGGAACGGCAGCCAACCCGCACCATTCTCCACCGAGACGAAATTCAGGTCTGGGTACCGGTGGCAAACGCCGCTCAACACCACCTCGGCAATCCCCGCCGCATTGCCGAGAAGGACGAGCGAGCTCGCGCGGGTGAACTCGAGCTTCTTCGATTGGTCGACAGCGCCCTTCAGTTCTTCGTCCGAGTTGAGGAAGCCGACATGGAAATTCAGGCTCAGCCCCATCTCCTGGGCCTGCGAAAGCAGTGGTTCCCAGTGATCGTCAATGAGTCGCGGGAGACCCACCTTGTCGTACTGGGCTGCGAACAGAATCCCCTTGTGGCCCATTGCGTGGGCCCGTTTCATCTCGACGAGTGAGGCCTCGATGTCCCAGAACGGAAGCATCATCATCGGGATGAGTCGACGGGAGTCAGCCGAGCAGAACTCGCTCAACCAGTCGTTGTAGGCGCGCACACACTCTGCTGCGAGAGCGTGATCCATCTGGTTCAAGAAGACGTGACTGTGGAAGCCGAGGATGTTCGGATACAGCAACTGGTAGTAGACGCCGACCTGGTCCATGTAGGTCAGCCGCTCCTTGGCGTCGATGGCGGCGGGGATGGCCTCGTCCAGATTGGGGGGATGCGAGGGCGGGTACTCCCGCCAGCCGGCCTGGGCAAATGCGCCGACGCCGAAGAGCCGCTTCGACCCCACGTGCCAGCGTTCCTCCCCGCGGCGCTCATCGAACTTCACATGAGGAACCAGCTCGCCCCATTTTGCCGGCACCCGTGACGTCCAGAGGTCTGCGGGCTCGATGATGTGCGAGTCGACGTCGGCAACCGCGTATCGCTCGCACAGAGCCAGCTCGGCTCGGGCTGTATCAGTCACTGTCCCGCGCTCCTTTCTGATCTGTCACGCGAGGTCAAGGCGTCAATGCAGGTATTTCGGCCGGGGTGAAGTTGTACACCCGTGCGGCGTTGCCCACGGCGATCTTGTACTGGACGTCGTCGGGGAGGTGCGAGAGCCACTTGCGTGCCAAGCTCACCGAATCGGGCCACGTCGAGTCCGAGTGGGGATAGTCGCACTCGAGCATGACGTTGTCCTCGCCGATGATGTCGAGGAGCCGGATCCCCGCCTGGTCTTCGATAAAGGTCCCAAAGACATGGTCGTGGAAGAGGCGACGGACGTCTGTGTCCAGCGAAAAACTTGCTGCGCCCTTCGCCTCTCCGCGGTCGTGGGCGGCATTCATGTTGATGTCGAAGCGGGAGGCCCAGAAGCGCTGTTTGTCCACGACCTGTTCGGCCCGTTCCAGGAAGTAGGGCATCCACCCGATGGAGCCCTCGGACAGCGCGATCTTCAGCCCGGGAAACTTCTCGAAGTTTCCGCTGAACAGCCAATCGAGCAGCGTGCCGGCCTGGTTCGCCGCGGCAGAATACGCCATGAACGCCAATGTGGGCATGTCGTCCGACGTCCTGATCAAGTTGGATGAGGAGCCGACGTGCATCGACAGCACAAGTCCGGCCTCCTCGGCGGCTCGGAACATCGGGTGCCAGTAGTCGGTGTGGATGGACGGGAGTCCGAGCTTCGTGGGGTTCTCTGAGAACGCGATCGACTTGGCACCTCGTGCCGCGGTGCGCTCGATCTCCTTGGCCGCAGCGGCCGGGTCCCACAACGGGATGATCATCATTGGGATGAATCGTCCGGGGTATGCGTCTGCGAACTCTTCCAGGATGAAGTCATTCCATGCCTGGACACAAACCTGGGCCAGCTCTTTGTCCTTCGCCTCGTGGAACACCTGCCCGCAATAGCGAGGAAAGGAAGGAAAGAGGAGCGACGAGAGCACGAAGCCTTGATTCATGTCGGCCACTCGAGCCGAAGGCTCGTAGCAGCCCGGGCGCATGTCGTCGTAGGTGATCGGCTCGGGAGAGAACTCCTCACGGCTCTTGCCTGCTACGGCATTGAGACCGGTCGTCACGATTTCGCGATCCTCGTAGACCCAGAACTCCGATGCACCGTCTCGCACGATGCGCGGGGCCACGCCCTTCCATTTCTCCGGCACCCGCTCCTGCCATAGGCGAGCTGGCTCGATCAGGTGGTCATCGACGGAGACAAACCAGTTGAACGACATCGGGCCTCCTCGAGGTGCGATTGGAATCAGAGCTATGCGGTGACGGGGCGCTCGTCGAGAATCCCTCGGAACGTTGCGGTACCGCAGTGAAAACCGTGGTCAAAGTTAGTGAATGCCCAGTTACAAGCAGTTTTCATCATCGGTGCGAGCCTGTCAAGTGATCCTCGCCCGCGGCCGGTTACGACGAGCTGAACTCGACGAGGCCCCGGATGTTCGTCCCGGCGTGCATGTCCTCGTAGCCCACGTTGATCTCCTCGAGCGTGTAGGTGCGGGAGACCAACTCGTCGAGCTTCAGCGTGCCGTGTTCGTACAGGCTGAGTAAGCGCGGGACATCGGCCGAGGGCGCCATCATCCCGTACAGGCACCCCTGCAGCCGCTTTTGGAACATGGCCAGCATGAAGGGGCTGATCGGGATGCCGACACTGTCCATGGGCGCAACCGCCGTGACGACCACGGTTCCGCCCTTGCGGATTGAGTCGAATCCCTCCGCGATGTGCTCCCCGGTGAGGACGCCCACCGAGATGATGGTGGAATCGGCCCCCTGCCCATTGGTCGCAGAACGCGCGATCTCGGTGGCCTCCTGAATGGACGCCGTGGCATGGGTGGCCCCCAGCCGGAGGGCGGCATCACGCTTGAGATGCACGGGGTCGGCCGCGATGACCAACATCGCGCCGGCGTGCGCCGCCCCCTGAACGGCGTTGATGCCGATTCCGCCCACACCCATGACGATCACAACGTCACCTGGCTGCACCCGGGCTGCGTTCACCGCTGATCCCCATCCGGTGGGAACGGCGCAACCGAGAAGGGCGGCTGAGCGAAGCGGGACGCGCTTGGGGACCTTGATGCACGACCACTCCGACATGACGCTCCACTCCGAGAATGCTCCGATCAGCGACGATCGCGCGACATCTCTTCCCTGGTAGTGCAAGCGGAAGCCACCGTCGAGTTGAGCGCCGCCGGCAAGCAGAGCGCCGCTGTCGCAAAGGTTCTGCATGCCGTGCGCGCACCACCGGCACCGTCCGCAACCCGGAATGAACGACGTCACCACGTGGTCGCCCGGTTCGAGACCCCGGACACCTGTCCCAAGTTGCTCCACGACACCTGCGCCCTCATGGCCCCCGCAGTAGGGAAAGTGAGGGACCTTCCCGTCGGCCTTGGCCACGTGGTCGTCGGAGTGGCAGAGGCCCGAAGCCACCATCCGGACCAGCACCTCATGGTCCCTGGGTGGGTCGAGATCAGCCTCGACGACCTCCCACTTCCCAGGTTGCTCCATGAGCATCGCCGCGTTTGTCTTCATGATTTCCGGGTCCCCAATGCTCCCATCGGTGCAATCCCAAGTTCAGTTCTACGAGAGGGTGCCGAGCAGCAGATGGGTGTCTTGCTGGAACACCCTGATCTCGCGGATGAGACCGTCGGCGAAGGAGAACAGCTCGACAACGTCGACGGTCGCTGATCGACCTGTTTGCGTCGACAACCACGTTTGTGTCGTGATCTGGACGACGGCATCCTGGCAGCCGTGCAAGGTGGGATCCGTAATCGTGCGTGTCCAGTAGCGAGCAAACGAAGCGGACATCTGCTTCATGCCCTCTGGCCCGTCGTGCCAACCGCCATGGGGTAGCGACTCGGGCTGCTCAATCCGGAAATTCGGATGGAACAGCTGAAATGCTCCGTCCATGTCGCCCGCTCGGAATCGGCGGCCGAGTTCCTCCACGAGCTCGACATGCCCACTCACGACTCACCTCCATCCCGTGAATAGATACGGAGTGAACAACTCGTCCGTACTGTGGCATCGGACCTCAAGTGAGTCAACGCTCGCTCTTGAAGCGAACGGCACTGCAGCGGGTTCAGTGGGGCCGCTGTGCTGGCGGGAGCGGGGGAAAGAAGCCCTCGATGGTGCCCCGAGTGGCCAACGCCACCGCTCGGTCACGGTCGAACCGATTGTTGTGATGGCTCTCCAAGGCCAGGGTCAGGGCTATGCCCATCACGGCCCTGGCTGAGATGTCCGGCGATTCGAACTCGAATCCGTACCGGCGCTCGACGTCACGCCAGGCGTCGGCCAATCGGTCCATCGCCACGGCGAAATTCTCCTTGTAGAAGCGGTTGGCCACCTTGGGGTCCCCGAAGAGCACCAGGCCCAGTAGAGGAAGGAGCTCCTCGAGGGTGGAGATCAGCTGGCGGTAGAGCCCGTTCAGGGTTTCCAACTGACGCTCGCGGCTGAGGGGCTCGTCGCGGTCGACGACCTCGCTTGCCGCCACCAGCTTGTCGACGGCCTCCCGTAGCGGCTCGACGACCGCCTCGTAGAAAAGCTGGTCCTTGCTCTCGAAGTGCCGGTAGATGATCCCCTCGCTGATGCCGCCGTGCTCGGCGATGACCTTTATCGTGGTCCCGTTCACATCGCCGGTCTCACTGAACGCCTTTCGGGCAGCCTTGAGGATGGAGCTCTTCCGGGCTTCGGCGGTGAGCCTGGGAGCCCGCGGTGTGTTACCGACACCCGCTCGAGATCGCGTCGACTGCTTAGGCATGGGCGTTCCTCATTGCTTCCGCCACCGAGGCATCAGCGGAACAATACGGCATCTGGCCGCGGCGTCACTGGGGAACCGGGTGCCTCCTCGTCCGCACGCGGGGAGTCCTGCTCGGACGAAGTGTCCGGAGCCATCGAAGCGTGATCGCGACTGACGAGCCGTAATATGCGCGGGTGCCTTCCCTCGTGGCCGTGTTGGTGAAGAGCGCCGGCTGGTCCGGGACCTGGGATCGGTGAGCCCATGAAGGCCGCCGTTGCCTATGAGCTCGGCAAGCCGTTGGTCGTCGAAGACCTGGTTCTTCCGGCGATCGGGCCTAACGACGTGCTGGTCAGGTTGTCAGCGAGCGGGATCTGCCACACGGATCTTGCCGCGATCGAAGGAATGACGCCCACGCCCTTTCCCTTCGTGCCGGGCCACGAAGGGTGCGGCGTGGTCGAGGCGGTCGGTTCGGACGTTCACCGGGTCGAGGTTGACAGCCGCGTGCTCGCGTCCGTCTCCCCGGCCTGCGGCTCGTGCTGGTGGTGCGTGAATTCGATGTCCAACATGTGCGAAATGGGGAACACGGTCAGAACAACGCAACGCTGGAGCGTCAGCGACGGCGGGTCGGCCACTGCGCTGTGCGGTTGCGGAACGTTCGCGGAGGCGATGGTGGTCCATGAAGCCTCCGTGGTTCCGGTCGAGACCAGCCTTGCCGACGAGGAGCTCGCTCTTCTCGGGTGTGGTGTCACCACCGGCCTGGGGGCCGCACTCAACACCGCTCGTGTCGTGCCGGGTTCGAACGTCGCAGTCATCGGCTGTGGGGGTGTCGGGCAATCGGTGATCCAAGGAGCGCGAATCGCCGGTGCGGCCGTCATCGTCGGCATCGACCCCGCTGCGTCCCGCCGCCAGGCCAGCCTTGTCGTCGGAGCGACCCACGTGGTCGATCCCGCCGAGGCTGACCCTGTCGAGCAGGTCCGGGCCCTGACCCACGGGCGCGGCGTCGACTACAGCTTCGAGGTGGTCGGCAGCGCGGACCTCATGCTCCAGGCCTTGGACATGGCGCGCCGAGGGGGCACGGTGACGCTCGTTGGCATGCCGCCCATGGATGCGACGTTGTCCCTACCAGCCTTTCGCACGGTGTTCTCGGGGAAGAAGATCCTTGGTTCGGTGATGGGCGACGCGCAGGTCTTGCGGGACTTCCCCCGTTTCATCGCCCTCGCGGAGACCGGGAGGCTGGACCTCGGTTCCCTGGTGTCGAGGCGCATACGGCTCGATGAGATCAACGACGGGCTGGACGCCCTGCACCGGGCGGAAGGAGTCAGAACGGTCGTCCTGTAGGCCGGACCGCCCAGCTCGTCGCGGCCGAACTGGGTGAGTGACTACTTTCTTCGGGTGGTACATTCGGCCGGCGGTTCTCCGGCGGAGAACGTTCGGGCCGAGCAGGAGGACTGATGGCGACCGCGGACGGGGTTTTTGTCTTTGACGCCGACTCGCACTGGTGCGAGCGACCCGACCTGTTCACGAGCCGGGCTCCGGCGGCGGTGAAGGATCGGGTGCCCAGCGTCCAGGATGTGGACGGCCAACTGATGTGGGTGTTCGATGGCCACCCCGTGGGCCGATTCAGCGCTGGCGGTGTGATCGCCCGGGATGGCTCGAAGGAGTCCGCCGACATCGCGTTGAACCACTGGACCTTCGATCAAGTCCACGAGGGGGCCTGGAATCCGAAGGTCCGCATGAGCGTCATGGACGAATGCGGTATCGACGCGCAGATCATCTATCCCAGCACCATCGGCCTCGGTGGCCAGGACCTCGGAATGGTGGATGACGAGGCGCTCTGCCGGTTGGCGACGGAGATCTACAACGACGCGCAGGCCGAGATCCAGGAGGAATCGGACAACCGCCTCCTTCCCCTCCCGCTGATGCCGGCATGGAATATCGGCACCTGCGTCGCTGAAGTGAAACGGGTCGCGGCGTTGGGCTCACGGGGCGTCAACATGACCTCGGATCCCCAGGATCTCGGTGCTCCAGACCTGGCCGACCGGGCATGGGACCCGTTCTGGGAAGCCTGCACCGAGCTTGAGATGCCCGTGCACTTCCACATCGGGGCCAGCGTGACCGCCATGTCGTTTTTCGGCAAGTACTCCTGGCCTTCGCACTCACCAAACACGCGCCTCGCGCTCGGGGGCACCCTGCTCTTCATCGGCAACGCCCGAGTTGTCAGCAACCTCATCGTTTCGGGCATATTTGACCGGCATCCGGACCTCAAGATGGTGTCGGTCGAGAGCGGGTGTGGCTGGATCCCGTTCATCTTGGAAGCGCTCGACTACGAGATGAGAGAGAACGCGCCCGACGAGTTCGCCGCGATGAAGAAGATGCCTTCCGAGTATTTCAAGAGCAACCTGTACGCGACGTTCTGGTTCGAGAACAACCACGACAAGCTGGCGGACCTGGTGGAAGCGGTGGGCGAGGATAAGATCTTGTTCGAAACGGACTTCCCGCACCCGACGTGCTTGTATCCCAATCCGCTCGAGTCCGTCGAGGGAAAGCTGGCCAAGTTGTCACCTGAAGCCCGCCGCAAGATTCTGGGCGAGAACGCCCGGAAGCTCTACCGCGTCTGATTCGCGCGCTGCCCGCTGTGAAGACCATCGGTAACTGGGTAGGTGGTCGGACCGAGCCGGGAGATTCCGGTCGAGGTGGACCCGTCTATGACCCCGCCCGGGGCGTCCAGATAGCGGAGGTCGGTTTTTCGTCCTCCGCCCAGGTCGACGCTGCGGTCCGTTCGGCCGTGGAAGCGTCCGGGCCCTGGGGGGTTTCGCCGCTCGGGAGGCGGGCCGACCTGCTGTTCCGACTGCGAGAGCTGGTCCTCAAGCATCGCAAGGACCTGGCGGCCACGGTAACGACCGAGCATGGCAAGGTCCTCGCGGATGCCGAGGGAGAGGTGTCTCGGGGCCTCGAGTGCGTCGACTTTGCCTGCGGCGTCCCGCACCTCCTCAAGGGCTCGTTCAGTTCCGAGGTGGCCACGGGGGTGGACGTGCACACCGTTCTGTACCCCGTTGGGGTCGTCGCGGGCATTACCCCGTTCAACTTCCCGGTCATGGTGCCTCTGTGGATGCTCGCCAACGCAGTGGCGTGCGGGAACACGTTCGTGCTGAAGCCATCGGAGAAGGACCCCTCGGCCTCCCTGATGCTGGCCGAGCTCGTGCAGAAGGCCGGATTCCCGGACGGCACCGTGAACGTCGTCCAAGGAGACGCTGAAGCTGTCGACGCGCTGCTGGGCCACCACGACGTCAACGCGGTGTCCTTCGTCGGCAGCACACCGGTGGCCCGGCACATCTATGAGACGGGGACGCGGCACGGAAAGCGGGTCCAAGCATTAGGGGGCGCGAAGAACCACATGGTCGTTCTCCCCGACGCCGACGTGGACGTGGCAGCGGATGCCGCGATATCAGCCGCCTACGGATCGGCGGGCGAGCGGTGCATGGCGGTTTCCGTCGTGGTCGCGGTCGGCGACGTCGCCGACCGCCTGGTCGCTGCGATCGCCGATCGCATCCCGGCCGTCGTCGTGGGTCCGGGTCACGAGCCGACCTCGATGATGGGCCCGCTCATCACCCGTGAGCACCGCGACCGGGTGCGCTCGTATGTCGAGGCGGCGGCCGACGAGGGCGCCCGGGTCGTTGTCGACGGTTCGCAGGCGACGGCCGGCGAGGGCTACTTCCTCGGCTGCTCGCTCGTTGATGACGTGAAGCCGGGCATGCGCGTCTATGACGATGAGATCTTCGGGCCGGTGTTGAGCGTCGTGCGGGCGTCGAACTTCGGCGAGGCCGTGGAAATTGTGAACTCGAACACCTACGGCAATGGCGTCGCGCTGTTCACGCGAGACGGGGGTGCCGCCCGCCGGTTCGAGCGGGAGGTGTCGGTGGGCATGATCGGCATCAACGTGCCCATTCCCGTCCCCGTGGCGTTCCATTCCTTCGGTGGTTGGAAGTCCTCGCTGTTCGGTGATTCGGCCATCTACGGTCCCGAAGGAATTCGCTTCTACACCCGGCCCAAGGTCGTGACGTCGAGATGGCCGGATGGTGGTCAGAGCGGCGTCGATCTCGGCTTTCCGACGAACCGGTAGCGGTCCCGTAGGTCAGGGATTTGAACGCCCGTCGGCTCGGCCGAGGGCATTGATCTCCTCCCGGCTGCATCCCCATCCGGCGAGGAAGTCGGACGTCTCTTCTGTCGAGCCGTCGATCGATCGCAGCGTGGTCGGTGTGCGGCTGAACCGGGGTGCAGGGGCGGGCTGGACGACGCCGTCGACGCCGATGAAGGTCTGGCGACTGCGGTTGTGCGGATGCTCGGGCGCTTCCCACAGCCCGAGCACGGGCGCGAAGCACGTGTCGGTGCCCTCCAAGAGCTCGCACCACTCATCTCGGGTCTTCGCCCTGAACACCGCGGCCAGCCGTGCCCGCCCCTCCGGCCACGTGGCGGGATCTGCCTGCTGCTCGAGCAGGTCCTCCTCCAGGCCGAGGATCCGCACGAGCTCCGCGTAGAACTTCGGCTCCCCGCAGGCGATGGTCACGTAGCGGCTGTCCGCCGTTTCGTAAACGTTGTAGAAGGGCGATCCGAGGTCCAAGACGTTGGAGCCATAGTCGTCGGACCACAGTCCCTCGGCCCGCATGCCGTGGAACATCGTGGTGAGGAGGGCCGCGCCGTCCACCATGGCCGCGTCGATCACCTGCCCCTGCCCCGACACGGACCGCTCCACCAGGGCGCCCAGCACGCCGACGGCCAGCAGCATCCCGCCGCCGCCGAAGTCCCCGACCAGGTTGAGCGGGGGCGCGGGTGCCTGCCCCCGGGGCCGCAGCGGATCGAGAGCACCCGACAAGGCGAGGTAGTTGAGGTCGTGCCCCGGTGTGGCGGCGTAGGGGCCGGTCTGACCCCACCCGGTGATGCGGGTGTAGACGAGGCGTGGGTTGCGCTCCAGGCACACCTCGGGACCGATTCCCAGTCGCTCGGCCACCCCGGGCCGGAAGGGCTCGATCAGGACGTCGGCGCGGTCGATGAGCCCGAGCACCGCCTGCACGCCATCGTGCTGCTTGAGGTCGATGGCCACGACGTGTCGACCGCGGGCCAGCAGATCGATCCGTCGGTGTCCGCTCAGATTCCGCTCCGTCGCCGACTCATCGTCCCCGGTTGCGATGTCTTCAAGCCGGGCGACCCGGAGGACCTCGGCGCCCAGATCGGCCAGGACCATGGCGCCGAACGGGCCCGGCCCCCGACCCTGCAGTTCGACCACACGAATTCCGCGCAACGGACCCGCCACGCCCCGCCTCCAGTCCCCGAGCGCGCTCAGAAAGACGCCCTGGCCAGCAACCTGACCAAGCCGAACGCGCGTGCTTCGGGTCGATCAGACGATCGCCCGTCCGATGATCTCGCGCATGATCTCGTTCGTGCCTCCATAGATCCGCGTGATCCGGGCATCGACGTAGGCCCGGCTGATCGGAAATTCAGCGATGTACCCGTAGCCGCCATGGAGCTGCACTCCCAGGTCGACCGCTCTTCCCTGGAGCTCGGTGCACCAGTACTTCGCCATGGCAGCCTCCTCGACCGTGAGCTCGCCGTCGTTCAGCGCGATCGTGCATCGGTCGACGAACGTCTGCGCGATCTCGACCTCGGTGGCGAGTTCGGCCAGACGAAAGCGCGTGTTCTGAAACGCCGATATCTGCTGTCCGAAGGCCCGGCGTTCCTTGCAGTAGCTGACCGTCATGTCGAGCGCGGCGCGAGCAGCGGCGAATCCGGCCGCGGCCATAGCGAGACGCTCCTGGGCCAGGTTCTTCACCAGGTAGCGGTATCCCTCGCCTTCCTTTCCGAGACGGTTGGCCACGGGCACCCGCACGTCGGTGAAGAACAGCTCCGCCGTGTCCTGGGCGTGCATCCCGATCTTGGCCAGGTTGCGGCCCCGCTCGAAGCCCTCCATGCCTCGTTCCACGACCAGCAGGGAGATCCCCCGATGCCGCTCGGTCGGATTCGTCTTCACGGCGACGATGACCAGATCGGCGTTGACGCCGTTCGTGATGAGCGTCTTCGAGCCGTTGACGACGTAGCTGTCCCCGTCGCGCAGCGCTGTCGTGCTGACGCCGGCCAGGTCGGACCCGGCGCCCGGTTCGGTCATGGCGATGGCGGTCACCAGTTCTCCCGATGCCACACCCGGTAGCCACCGAGCTTTTTGCTCCTCGTCTGTGAGGTCGAGCAGGTAGGGCAGGCAGATGTCGGTGTGCAGGGTGATGCCCAGTCCCGGTCCGGCGACGACGGCCGCCTGGACCTCCTCGTTGAGGATCAGGTTGTAGCGGAAGTCCCGCACCCCCCCGCCGCCGTACTCGGTCGGGATGGCGAAGCCCAGGAAGCCCGCCCCGCCGGCCTCGGTGAACACGGCCCGGTCCATGACCCCGCATCGGTCCCAGGCCGCCCGGTGGGGGACCACGTGCTTGGCGAGGAACCGCCGGAAGGACTCCCGAAAGAGCTCGTGCTCCTCCGCGAACAACGTCCGGCGCATCTCAAAACCATATCTTCGAAGAGATGCCAGAATGTGAGCGTTCACCATCTCCGCGCCCAGGACCTCAGATTGTCCTGCCCAAATCGGCGGTCTCGAGGAGACACACGTTGGCAGCTGACGATCGCATCGTCCTCGGCGCAGCAGCGCTTCCGGAACCCGACCGTGCCTGGTTAGCCGCGGTCGAGCGCCTCTCGATCGAATCGGTGTGGCAGGGCGGTCACCTGCTTCCGCCGGGACCGAGTGGCGAGGCCATCACTCGACTCGCCCTCATGACCGCCTGGACACAACGAGCCCGGGTCGGCACCGCGATCTTGTTGCTCCCCTTGTACCACCCGGTGGTGATAGCCAAGCAGTTGCTCGATCTCGATGCCCGCTCCGGGGGGAGGGTCTCGGTGGGGGTCGGTGTCGGGGGCGAGTTTCGTCAGGAATTCGACGCCGTCGGGGTTCCGTTGGCCGAGCGAGGTGCGCGGACCGACGAGAGCATCGAGGTCCTTCGACAGTTGTGGAAGGGCGAGCCCGTGAGCCATCAGGGCAGGTTCTTCCACTTCGAGGACGTCCAAATGCGGGCCGTGGTGCCCCCGGGCGAGACGGTGTCACCGGTCCAGCCCGGTGGTCCACCCGTCCTCGTGTCCGGCCGCAAGGAACCGGCGATGCGTCGGGCGGCACGGCTGGGCGACGGTTGGATGCCCTATCTCATGTCGCCGACTGCCTATGAGCGCTCGGTGCAGACGATTCGGCAGGAGGCCCAACGCGTCGGACGCAACCTCGACGGGTTCGAGTGGATGATCTACCTGTACACGTCGATCCGCCGCGACGGTGATCGAGCCCGCGACGAGGTGGCGTCGTTCCTCGGTGGCGCCTACGGCGATCGACCCGGCGCCATGCTCGACAGGATCGCGCCATCGGGAACCCCCGAAGAGATGGTCGATCACCTCCAGGCCTATGTCGACGCCGGTGTTCGCCACGTCATCATCTCGCCGGCGACGCCAGCCGACACCTTGGAGGTGATCACCCTCGCCGCCGAAGAGGTGCTACCGCGACTGACCCTCCCCAACCATGATGGCTGACGCGCCGGAGACCGCCCCGACCGGGCTGCCCTTGGCCGGGCTCTCGATCGTCGAGGTGGCCGTCGGATGCAGCACCCTTGGGTTGGGCATGGCCGGCGGGGTGCCGGGGATGATCCTGGCCGATCTCGGCGCGACGGTCGTCCGTGTCGTGGGGGGCCCCGAGCCGGCGATAGACCAAGGGCTCGCGTGGAGCCGGGCGTGGCACCGCGACAAGCGCGTCGTCGAGGCCGGTGACGCTTCGGCGATTCGGGGTTGGCTCTCCGACGCCGATGTCGCGCTCGTATACGGGAGCGAGGCGCTCGTCGAGGGCCGGGGGCTCGGCTACACCGACATCGCGGTGCTCAACCCCTCCTTGGTCTACGCACGGTGCAGGCCGAGCCGGATATCTACCGGCACCATCGAAGACTTCGGCCTCCTCGTGGAGGCGAGGGCCGGTTTCTGCACGCAGCTGGCGGGTCACCGCCCGGGCCCCATCTTCGTGGACGTCCGGGCGTCGGGCGGCGGGGCGGCGCTCCTCATCAGCACCTCGGTGCTGGCGCTGTTGCGCCGCCGGGCCCGGGGCGGGGGAGGGGGATGGGCGGAGACGTCCCTCTACGACGGGTTGCTCTCCACCCTCGGTTGCATGATCGGGCGCTCCGAGCGCGCACCGGTGGAGGTCGAGAGCTACTGGGAAAAGGGCTCCACCTTCCCGAATTTCCTCTACCGGTGCGCCGACGGCGAGCTCATCCAGGTGTGGTTCGGCGGGAAGGGTATGTACCCCAAGCTCATCGAGGTCCTGGGCGATGAGCCGAGCGTGGAGGGGTACTACCGAGACCAGGCGACCGGAGCCCTTGCCACGCGGGCGGCGCGGTGGCGTGCGGTGTTCGTTCGCCAGGCCCGGGACCTCTGGATCGACCAGCTGCGAGCGGTGGGAATTGCGTGCGAGCCCGTTCTCGGCCCCGGAGAGGCGCTCGCCGATCCCGACTTGGCCGAGGCGGGGTTCGCGATCTCGCGCGAGGCGGCCTCTCACCGCGACGTCCTCGTGGCCACCGCCATCTCGGTCCTCCCGTCGACTGAGGCGCCTGGCGATGCCGGCACCGAGCCGCGTGCATCGACAGTCGGAACCGGCGGCGGTCTGCTGGACGGCGTTCGAGTGGTCGACTTCTCGGCGTTCGTGGCCGGCCCCCTGGCCGCCCAGGTGCTCGCTGATCTCGGAGCGGACGTCGTGAAGGTCGAACCGCTTGAGGGGGAGGCGATGCGGGCGGCCGCCTATGCCGTGGCGGCGGCACAACGCGGCAAGCGCAGCCTCGCCCTCGACATCACGGTACCCGCGGCCCGCGAGGTCGTGGAGCGCCTGATCCGGTGGGCCGACGTCGTGCTGCACAACTTCCGGGTCGGGGTGGCCGAGCGTCTCGGCATCGGCGCGGCGGAGGTGGGAAGACTCAACCCGAGGGCCGTGTACTGCCACGCCAGTGCCTTCGGGGCGTCCGGTTCGCGCGCCGCCCTCCCGGGGAACGACGCCCTGATGCAGGCGTTGACCGGGTTCGAGCGGGCCGTCGGGGGCCCGGGAAACGATCCGATCGCGGCCACCTGGATCCCGATCGACATGTGCGGTGGCTGGGTGGCCGCGCTCGGGGTGCTCGCCGGGTTGTACCGAGCGGCCGCGACCGGTCGCGGGTACGAGGTGGCGACCAGCTTGCTCGGCGCCGGCATGCTGCTCCAGAGCGGCGTGTACCTGAGGGACGGCCGTTGCGTTCGCCAACCGGAGCTCGACGCCGACCAGACCGGCTACGGACCCGGCTACCGCATCTACCGCTCGGGTGACGGCGACTGGTTTGCGATGGTGCTTCCCGATCAGGAGTGCTGGCGGCGCCTGCGGTCGGTTCCACAGCTCGCGTCACTGCCGGAGCGCTACGCCCCGCTGCGGGGCGGGCCACACGACGCCTTGGCCAAGGAGGCCGAGTCGGTGCTCGAGCACGCGTTCTCTTCGGCGCCGGCCATCGAGTGGGTCGCGATGCTGCGGGGGCTCGGTATTCCGGTCGAACCGGTCGAGTCGGTGGACCGGGACCGCTTCCGGCGGGGGATCCTCGACGACCCGGTGAACCGGCAGCTCGGACGCGTGGTGACCTACTCGACGGCCGAGTGGGGTCGCTTCGAACAGATCGGTCCGCTGCTGCGGTGCGGCCCGTCAGCCGGCGGCGGGCCACCCCTGATGCTTCCGGGGGTCGGCGAGCACACCGGGTCCGTCCTCGCCGAACTCGGCTTCTCTGGCGACGACATCCAGTCTTTGCTGGCCGCCAAGGCGGTTCGCCAGCAGGTGGATAGCAGGTCGAGGGACTGCCAGGAGTGAGCGGTCAGGTCAGCGTGATCGCTCGCTCCGGGCAGTTGTTGACCGCCTCGCGCACCTTGGCTTCCAGTTTGACCGGGACCTCGGGGGTGGCGACGTTGGAATGGCCTTCGTCGTCGAGGACGAAGACGTCGGGGCAGATCTGCCAGCAGCGGGCGTGACCCTGGCAGATCTCGGCGTCCACGGCGACCTTCATGGCTCTCGACGCTCGGAGCGGGGCCCGGGGCCGGGTGTTTGCGCTGGTCGGTTCGGGTTCAGTCGTCGCATCTCGGGTGCCGTCCCCCCCACCGCTCCAGGCTCGTGCAGCAGGGTATCCTGAGAGTGAGCATACGCTCAGTACACCATCGCACCGACGAAGGGGGTCCGATGGACCGAGAAGCGCTCGAGCACAGCCTCGTTCGTCGCCTGCTCGACCACATCGAGAACCACACGACCGACATGGCCGATGCGGTGTACGAAGTTCCCGCCGCGGCCTACACCTCGCCGGCTCACCTCGAACGAGAGGTCGAGGTGCTCTTCAACGGTTCCCCGCTCGTGCTGTGCCTCTCCGGATCGCTGCCGCGGCCCGGGACGTACACGACCGTCGACCTGTGCGGCACGCCCGTGCTGGTGACCCGGGACTCCGAGGGCCGGGCGCACGCCATGGTGAACATGTGCCGGCACCGAGGGGTCCGGGTGGCGGACGGCAGCGGGGAGACCCGCCGGCTCACCTGTCCCTTCCACGCGTGGTCCTATGACATCGAGGGCCGGCTCGTCGGCGTCCCGGTGGCCGCCGGCTTCGAGGGGATGCGCCGAGAGGACAAGGGCCTCGTGCAGTTGGAGGTCGCCGAGAAGTACGGCCTGATCGTGGGCCGGTTGCGGCCGGGGCCGCCGATCGACATGGACGAGTACCTGGGCCCCGGACTGACAGAAGAGTTGGCGGCGCTCGACTTCGGCGACTGGGAGATCTGCGCGGAACCGCACATCCACCACGTGGGCGCCAACTGGAAGGTGACGCTCGACACCTTCCGGGAGAACTATCACTTCGACCACCTCCACAGAACGACGCTTCGGGAGTATGCCTACGGTGGTGTGCTCACCTTCGACGTGTTCGGACGGCACCTGCGGAACTGCTCTGCGATCCGGACGATCGACGCGATCCGTGACGTGCCCGAGGAGGAGTGGGCGGACGTCATGCCGTACTTCAGCTACCAGTACCAGTTGTTCCCCAACACGAGTCTCACCCTCGACGTGCGCCACATCGAGCTCTGGCAGATTCTGCCGATCGACGAGCGCACCTCCGAGGTCGTCCACACGGCCTACCTGCGGCCGGGTATCTCCGACGAGGAGCGAGCCAAGGCCCTCGACATGGCTCCGTGGATCTGCGAGACGGTGGTCGACGGGGAGGACTTCTGGGTCGCCGGTCGGACGGAGCCCGGGATCCGCACCGGTCTGCTCGACACGGTGGTGTTCGGAAGAAACGAGCCGGCGCCCCAGCACCTGCACCGCGGGTTCCTCTCGGCGCTGGCGGCCGCCGGAAACGGAAGCGGCGGCCGATAGCCGCCGTCGGGGTAGCGACCCGCCACGGTCGGCAAGGACGGGCTGTGAGCGGGGATTCCCCGCGCCACCTGCGGTTTCGGCCCAAGAGAGTGACTATTCACCCTGCTACTCTGCGGACCGTGGCAATCCGCATGACCGCGTGTTCATGAGGACAACGTGATGGAGACCTCATCGACGTCGGGCCCGATCACCGACGAGTGGTGCATCGAGCACTTCGACTACCTGGCGCCCGAATTTGCCCGGGAGCTCCACCCGACACTGGCCCGCATGCGCGCGCTGTGCCCGGTCGCGCACAGCGACCAGCACCGCGGCTACTGGATCGCCACCAAGTACGAGGACGTCCTGCGGGTCGCCCAGGACTGGGAGACCTTCAGCTCGGAGCTCGGCGTCTCGGTCCCCGAGACCCAGATGACGGTGCAGGCAATTCCCGAGCACGTCGACCCGCCGCTGCACCGCGTGTACAAGCGACTGATCAACGCCTACTTCACCCCGGCCGCCGTCGCCCCCTACGAGCAGCCCACCCGTGCGCTCGTCACCCGTCTCATCGACGACTTCGTCGAGGCCGGGACGTGTGACTTTCTCACCGACTTCGCGCGCCCGTTCCCCGGCCTCGCGTTCTTCGACCTCGTGCTGAGCGCCCCGTCCGATCAGCTGGCGGAGCTGAATGACCTCGCGACCAAGGCGTCGATGCCGAACAATCCCGACGCCAGGGAATGCTGGGCGGCGCTGCACAAGTGGATCCAGGACTTCGTCGACCTGCGCCGGAGCCAGCCGACGCGCGGCGACGTCGTCGACGCCATCTTGCACGCCGAGATTGAGGGGCGCCCTGTCACCAACGCCGAGATCCTCGGCTTGATCCTGTTGCTGATCCTGGGCGGGCTCGAGACCACCGCGGGCGCCCTCGGGCATTTCATGATTCGTTTCTGTCAGGACCCGGAGATCCCGGCCCTGCTGCGGCGCCAACCCGAGCTGGTCCCGGCCGCCGTCGAGGAGCTTCTGCGGCTCGAGGGATCGTTCATCGCCATCGGTCGGACCGCGCGCCATGACGCCGAGATCGCCGGCCACCCGATTAAACGGGGTGACAAGGTGCTCATCTTCTGGGCCTCGGCCAATCGTGACGAGGCGGAGTTCCCCGCCGCCGCCGCCTTCGACCTCAACCGCGTCTCGAATCGGCACATCGCCTTCGGTGCGGGCCCGCACCGGTGCGCCGGCTCGAATCTGGCCCGGCTGAACCTGCAGGTCGCCGTTCACGAGGTGGTGCAGCGGCTCACCGACCTCACGCTGACCGCACCGGTCGAGACCCTTCCGTTCCACTCGGCGCTCAACCGGTCGCCGTTGAGCGTGCCCATCAGCTTCACGCCAGGCCCGCGGCTCGGCACCGCCTAGCCGCACCTCCTTGCGATCGGGCCCCGATGCTTGCTGACCCCGACACGGGTCGCGACCTCTTCAGCATCGAGGGTCGCGTCGCTGTCGTCACCGGCGCGTCCTCGGGACTCGGGGAGGGCGTGGCCCGTGCCCTCGCCGCGGCGGGCGCCCGGGTGGCGGTGGTGGCCCGGCGCCACGAGCGGTTGGCGACGGTGGCCGAGGAGATCGGCGGCCATCCGATCTCCTGTGACTTGCTGGACGTGGAGCACCTTGACCGGATCGTTCCCCAGGTGGTCGAGGCCCTCGGGCCGCCCGAGATCCTCGTGAACGCGGCGGGCGGCATGTTCACCCACGAGCGGGCCGAGACCGAGCCGCTCGACGCGATCTTGGACACGCTGAAGCTGCATGTGGTGACCCCCTTGCGGCTGTCCCAGGAGGTCTTCCCCCACATGGTGTCCGTGGGCCGCGGCGCGATCGTCAACATCTCCTCGATCAGCGGCCATGTGGGGATCCCGAGCATCCCGCAGGCCTCGTATGCCGCCAGCAAGATGGGTCTGAGCGGCCTGGCGGCCGAGCTGGCCGTGCAGTGGGCGGCGATGTCGATCCGCGTGAACACGGTGGCGCCGGGATTCTTCCGGAGCGAGATCACCGAGGAGCTCTACGAGACCGACCGGGGGCGGGCCTGGCTGGAGCGGAACACGCCGCTGCCCTACCACGGTCGGGTGGAGGACTTCGTCGGGGCGGTGCTGTGGCTGGTCAGTGACGCCGGTCGCTACGTCACCGGCCAGACGATCATCGTCGACGGCGGGTGGACGGCTCGGTAGCCGTGGACTTCGACATGGGCGACGGGGTGGCGGCGCTTCGCAGCGAGCTGCGGCGGCTGATCGAAGAGCACGTTCCCGCTGGGTTCCTCGGTGCCTTCACCAACGACCCCGCGGACTTGGCGGTGACCCAGCACTTCTGCCGTGTCCTGGCCGAGCGTGGCCTGCTGTGCATGGCCTGGCCCACAGAATGGGGTGGCCGAGGCGCGTCGCTGTGGGAGCAGACGGCGGTGCGCGAGGAGATGTGGGCCCACCACGAGCCTCGGGGCGCCCAGTACATGGGGGTCAACTGGGTCGGGCCGACCATCATGCGCCACGGGACCCCCGACCAGCAGCACCTGCACCTGCCCGCCATCTCGAGCGGCCAGGTGATCTGGTGTCAGGGCTTCAGCGAGCCCGACGCCGGCTCCGACCTGGCCTCGTTGCGGACGGCGGCGGTCCGGGACGGCGACGGATGGCGGATCACCGGGCAGAAGATCTGGACCTCGTACGCGACCATGGCGCAGTGGTGCTTCCTGCTCGCCCGGACTGCGAGCGGGGAGCGCAAGCAGCATGGCCTCACCATCTTCTTGGTGCCGATGTCCCGGCCGGGCATCGAGGTGCGCCCCATCGCCAGCATGATCGGGCCGCACCATCTGAACGAGGTCTTCCTCGACGAAGTGTGGGTGACCGAGGCCGACGTGCTCGGCACCGTGGACGAGGGATGGACCGTGGTGCAAGAGGTCCTGGCCTTCGAACGAGTGGGCATCGCCCGCTACGCCCGTTGCGAGCGCCTGCTGCGGTGGGCCCCCTCGGCCCTCGGGGACGAATGGGATCGCCTGCCCGACGAACTGGTCAGCCGGTGGGCTCGCATGCTCGTGCACACCCGGCGGGCCCGCTTGCTCGCCTACAAGGTGGTGGACACGCAGGGCACGGGTCGGGTCCGGCCGGCCGACACGGCGTCCTATCGGATTGCCGTGACCCGGCTCGACCAGGAGAGCGCCTCGGTGCTCATGGAGATCATCGGGAGCGGCGCACTGCCGAGCCAGGACGCGGTGCGGTTCAAGCGGGCCGTCGAGGACCACTGGCGGTACTCGCACGCCTCCACCATGGCGGCCGGAAGCATCGAGATGCAGCGGATCTTGTTGGCCAGGTCCCTCCTCGCGTCGACATGAACATCGATCTCAGCCCCGAGGCGCTCGAGTACGGCGGCCTGGTCAAAAGGGCGCTCGAGTCCGCCGGCGGAGACGGGTTGCTTCGGACCTTCGAGAGCGAGCCCGAGCGCCGCGACGGCGTGATCTCCCCCGTCCTCGGCGAGCTGGGCGCCTGGGATCTCGACCCCCGCGGCAGCGGCGACGAGCTCGAGGCGGCCGCCGCGCTGTGCCGGGCGGTGGGCTACTGGGCCGTCGCCTACCCGGTGGCCGAACGGCTGTGCCGCTCCGCCACGCTGGAGTCGGACGGCTTGGTGGTGGTCGCCGACGTGGCTCCGGCCGCCGCCATCGGCGGCTCGGATCTGCGCTGGGCCGCCGTGACGCTGGACGGTCGGCGCAGCCTGGTGACCGCCTGCCCGTTGGTGGAGTCGCCCCGGACCTCGGCGTTCGTCGCCCGCCTGATGCTCGAGCCTCTCGACGACGATGGCGCCGACGACGTGGTCCTCGGGGTGCTCCTGCCGTGCTGGACGCTCCTCGGGATGCTCGACCGCGCGCTCGATCTCGTCCGCGCCTATGTGCTCGAACGTCAGCAGTTCGGCCAGCCGCTGGCGGCCTTCCAGGGGGTGCAGTTCCAGCTGACCGATGCCGAGGTGGAACGGGCTGGGCTCGAGGAGCTGGCCAAGTACGCGCTGTGGAGCGTGGAATCGGCTCAGCCCGCGTCGCTGCGGGACGCGCTCGCGGTGCGAGTAGCGGCGATAGAAGCGGCCGACACCGTCTTTCGGGTCGCCCACCAGCTGCACGGCGCCATCGGCTTTTGCGACGAGACGACCCTGTCGTGGATCTCCCGTTACAGCGGGCCGCTGCGGCGCCTGCCCTTCGGGTTGTCAGAGACGCTCCACCAACTCTCCAACCGGACCCGACGTGACGGCCTGCCGGGCGTCTTCAGCGGGGGGCAGGGGCAGTGACCGGTCGGCTCGCCGGCGAGCAAGCCCCGATGGAGACCGGGGAGCACCGGCCGCTGTTGCATGCCCGATGTGAGGCCCGATGACGTCGCCTCCTCCCCCCGACCCCGAGCCCTTCCGGGCCGAGGTGCGCGAGTGGTGCCGGACCCACGTGCCGACCGGTTGGCGGGACGCGCAGACGGGGGTCTCCGACGAGGAGTTCGTCAGCTTCCAAAAGCAGTGGTTCGGCGAACTCCGTGAGGCCGGCTACGCGGTGCCGCACTGGCCGCTCGCGTGGGGCGGTGGCCTGTCGGTCGGAGAGCAGATCGTGCTCTACCAGGAGCTGGCCGCCCACGACGCCCCGCGCCTCGTGCTGGCCTTCGTGGCCATCCATCACGCCGCCTCGACGCTGCTCGCGGCGGGAACGGACGAGCAGCGGGCCCGCCACCTGCCGGCCATCCTCGACGGGGAGATCTGGGTCCAGGGCTTCTCCGAGCCCGACGCCGGCTCCGACCTGGCCAGCCTCCGGACCGCCGCTCGGCGGGAAGGGGACGCGTACGTCGTGAACGGGCAGAAACTGTGGGCGAGCGGCGCGAAGTACGCCGGCTGGTGCCTCCTCCTCGCCCGAACCGACCCCGGCGCGCCCAAGCGGCACGGCATCTCGTACTTCTTGCTGGACATGCGGTCGCAGGGCGTCGAGGTGCGCCCCATCCGGCAGGCGACCGGGGAGTCGCACTTCAGCGAGATCTTCCTGAACGACGTGGAGATCCCGGCGACGCATCTGATCGGCCCCGAGAACGGCGGCTGGCAAGTGGCGCAGGCGACGTTGAGCGCCGAGCGCGGGATGACCATGCTCGAGCTGGCCGAGCGGCTGGGGCACGCCGGGTTCACCTGGCTCCTCGACGCCTGCCGGCGCCCGAACGCCGAGGGGCTCCGCCCCATCGACGACTCGCTCGTCCTCGACCGGTTGGCTGGATTCGAGACGGAGATAGCCGGCCTGCGCGCGATGTGCCGAAGCCTCGCAGTGCGCCACGAGACCGGCCACGTCGGACCTGCCGACGCGTCGGTGGTCAAGCTCTATTACAGCGAGTTGCTGCAACGGATGACGAACTTCGGCGCCGACGTGGCCGGGCTCGCCGGGAGCACCCGGATCATCAAACCCATGTCGAGCGGCTGGGAGTCGGGCGCCTGGGTGCTCGACTTCATCGGCTCCTGGGAATGGACGATCCCGGGCGGGACGAGCGAGATCCAGCGCACGATCATCGCCGAGCGCGCCCTCCAGATGCCCCGGGCCTGAGGGACCGTGAGCAGCGACCTCACCGAGCTCCACGACGAGCTCCGGGCGGTGGCGCGTGAGGTGCTGGCGGCGGCCCGACGCCGGGGTGCCGACGGGGAGCCGCCCTCGCTCGACCGCCAGACGCTCACCGCGTCGGGATGGCTGGGTCTCGAGGTGCCGGAGGCACTCGAGGGAGCCGGTGCGACGCTGGCCGAGGTTGCCGTCGTCTTGCACGAGATGGGTCGGGCGCCCCTGCGCTCGGGGTACCTCGGTTCGGCCGTTCTGGGCGTCGGAGCCCTCAATCTGCTCGAGCCGACCGGTCGTCGCGACGACCTGCTCGGTCAGATTGCCTCGGGCGCGGTCCGGGTCGCCGTGGGCTTGCCCACCGGCGACGACGTCGTCGGCCCGGTGGCACCCTGCTACAGCCTCGAGGAGGACGGACGTCGGCTCCGGTTGCGGGGCCGCGCGGCCTTCGTGCCAGATGCGACCGACGCCGACCGTCTGCTCCTCTTGGCCCGAGATCCGGCGTCCACCCTCGTCGTGGTGGCGGCCCAGCCGACCGATGCGGGCCTGCGGGTCGCCGAGCAGCGGGTGCTCGACCTGACGCGCAATCTGGGCGAGATCGCCGCGGAGGGCGCCGAGGTGGCGGAGGGCTCGGTCTGGCGTTTCGCGGCCGACCCGGAGGCCTCGGCGCGCCGACTGATGGACCGGGCGGCCCTGGCGATCGCGTGCGACAGCCTGGGCCTGGCCGAGGCCATGATGGAGGCGACGGTGGCGTACGCAGGGGTGCGGCACCAGTTCGGGCGCCCGATCGGCTCGTTCCAGGCCGTGCAGCACGCGTGTGCCGACATGTTGGTGCAGGTCATGGTGTCCCGGGAACTGGTGGGAACCGCGGTGGAGCTCCTCGGGTGCGAGACCCCCGGCAGCGGCCGAGCGGTGTCGATGGCCAAGTCGCACGCCTGCGCCATGGCCGTCGACGTGGTGGGAAAGGCAATGCAGTTGCACGGAGGCATCGGCTATACGTGGGAGAGCGGGGTCCACGCCTACCTCAAACGGGCGGTCCTCAACCGGTCCCTCTTCGGGTCGCCGACCGCCCACCGCAAGCGCCTTGGGCAGCGCTACCTGGACGGCGTTTCGGTTTTGAGCGAAGACTAACATTGGCAAAGTAAGCACTCGCTTACCCAGTTGAGCAGGATCCGCTAGGGTGCTCAACGCCACGGCCGCTCGGGAGGACGCATGGCCGACCGGACACTGCTGAGGAACGCCCGGGTGCTCACCTGCGCGGCGGGGACCGACGAGCAACCGCGAGATGGCGACGTGCTCATCGATGGAAACCGCATCGCCCTGGTCTCGCCGGGCCGACTCGACGTGGATGAGGCGGCGACCCGCGTGGTCGACCTCGGTGGCGCCACGGTCCTACCGGGCTTGAGCGACGCCCACACCCACATCAGCTGGCCCCTCGACTTCGTCTTCGATCACGACGGGGTGGCTGCGTCGGCCCCGAACGCGCACATCCTCGATGTCGCTGCGGTGACCCGGACCTTCCTCGAGAGCGGGTACACGCTCGTCATCGGGGCCGGTGTCCTCCAGCACCAAGACGACGTGTTGGCCAAGGACTTCATCGATCGCGGCCTGATCGCGGGACCGCGCATCGTGCCCAGTGGCGCGATGGTCACCGAGCCGGGCGCGATCGGGGCCGATGGCGGCCTCATGGACGTCGCCGCCGATGCCAAGGCGATGCGTGAGGTGGTGGCTCGACAGTGCGACGCGGGCGTCCGGGCCATCAAGCTGTTCATATCCGGGGACGGGATCATCCCCGAGTTCCCCTCGGAAGACACCTACATGAACGACGCCATGCTGGTGGCGGCCGTCGAGGAGGCCGGGAGATACGGAGCCATCGTCACGGCGCACGCCCGGAGCGCGGGGAGCGTGGCCATGGCCGCTCGAACCGGTGTGCAGCTCATCCACCACGCGTGCTTCGTCGACGACCTCGCGTTGGCCGCCCTCGAAGCGCGGCGTGACGACGTCTGGGTCTGCCCGGGCCTGCACTACCTCTACGCGATGGTCAACGGCCATGCCGAGCCCTGGGGGATGACCTCGGACCGGTTGGAGCGATCCGGCTACGAACGAGAGCTCTTGGCCATGGTCGAGAGCTTGCAGAAGCTGCGCACGGTCGGCATCTCGATACTCGCGGGCGGCGACTTCGGCCACCAGTGGACCCACCATGGCACCTACGCCGCCGAGCTGCAGCGCTACGTCGAGCTCGTCGGCATGACGCCCGTCGAGGCGATCCACACGGCGACCCGCAACACCGGACCGCTGGTCGGGCTGGAGACTGGGCAGGTGAGGGAGGGCTACCTCGCCGACCTCCTCATGGTGCGCGGTGACCCGACGACCGACGTCGGGGTGCTCATGGACCCGGCCCGTCGGCTCGCCGTCATGAAGGATGGCGTCTTCGCGTACGTCAACGCAGAGATCTACCCTTGAGCGGCCTCGACACGAGGAAGCAAGCCACGACGGCTCTCTCGGGCGTCGACGCGCTCGTCGAGCTGCTGGTCGTCCGCCACCAGCTGGACCAGCGGGACGGACTGAGCACGGCGACCATGGTCTCGGGGTACCCCGGGTCACCCCTCGGGACGTTCGACCTCGCGGTGGAGCGGGCCCACGAACGGCTCGCCGACCACCGGGTGGTCCACCGCCCCGGCCTCAACGAGGAGCTGGCGGCGGCGGTCGTGTGGGGGAGCCAGATGGGTGCCACGGTGCCGTACGCCGACGTCGACGGCGTGGCGGGCGTCTGGTACGGCAAGACCCCGGGCCTCGATCGCGCCGGGGACGCCCTGAAGCACGGCAACGCGATGGGTTCGGGGCCGAACGGCGGCGTGGTCTTGTTCTGCGGCGACGACCCGGCCGCCAAGTCGTCCACCCTGCCCTGCGACAGTCAGTACACCCTCGAGGACGCCGCCATAGCGGTGCTCTACCCCGGCGACCAACAGGACATCATCGACCTCGGCGTGCATGCGTTCCGGTTGTCTCGCTTCGCCGGGTGTTGGGTCGGCTTGAAGGTGGTGACGGCCGTGGCCGACGGCATCGCCAGCACCGCCCTCGACCTCGATCGGCACGCGCCGCGCGACCCGGTCGATCTCATGATCGGCGGTCGTCCATGGCACCACCAGCCGCTCGCGACCGTCGGTGCCCACGCAGTGGCCAACCAAGAGATGCTGGTGGTGCACGATCGGCTCCTCGCCGCCCAGGCCTATGTCCGGCACAACGGGCTCGACCGGGTGGTGGGCGCCCCCCACCGAGGGCGTCTCGGCGTTGTCTGTTCCGGCAAGTCCTACTTCGACGTGGTCCAGGCCTTCGCCGACCTCGGCGTGTCGCCGGACGGGCTGGCCGAGCGGGGGGTGCGGCTGCTCAAGCTGGCCATGACCTACCCGCTCGTCCCCGACACCGTCGTCGAGTTCGCGGCGTCGGTCGACGAGGTCGTGGTCATCGAGGAGAAGCGGCCCTTTATCGAGACCCAGCTGCGCAGCATCCTGCATGAGCACCGCAGCACCGTGCCGGTGTCGGGGAAGCGTGATCCCTCCGGTCAACCGCTGGTATCGGTGGTGGGCGAGTTGGACCCCGCCCTCGTGGCCGCGGCCCTCACCCGGCGCATGCCTGCGCTCGCTCCGGCGCCCTCGAACGGCGCGCGGAGGGCGCGGCTCCCGCTGGTCGAACCGCCGCCCCGGCCGCCCGGCTTCTGCAGTGGGTGTCCCCACAACCGCTCCACCATCTTCCCCGACGACGCCCTGGTGGGCGGGGGAGTGGGCTGCCACGGGATCATGTACTTCGAGGCGCGCCATGCGGACATGAAGAGCCTCCCGCCGACCCCGATGGGGGCCGAGGGTGTCCCCTGGATCGGCCTGTCCCCCTTCGTCGACGAACCGCACCTGATCCAGAACCTGGGGGACGGGACGCTCAGCCACTCCGGGTCGCTCGCCATCCGGGCGAGCGTCGCCGCCGGGGTGAACGTGACCTTCAAGATCCTCTACAACCGGGCGGTGGCGATGACCGGTGGCCAGGACGTCACCGGGCTGATGGACGTCCCTGCGCTCACCCGGGCACTCGGGGCCGAGGGGGTCGCCAAGATCATCGTCTGCGCGGAGGATCCCCGGCGCTACGGCCGACGGGCCCGCTTCGCCCCGGGCGTCGAAGTGCTCGGTCGTGACCGGCTTCCCGACGCCCAAGAGACGCTCCGGGGCGTGCCGGGTGTGACCGTGCTCGTCTACGACCAACGCTGCGCGTTGGAGGCCCGTCGCCTACGCCGCCAGGGCCTCTTGGAGGAGCCGGCGGAGCGGGTCTTCATCAACGAGGCGGTTTGCGAAGGGTGCGGCGACTGCAACGTCAAGAGCAACTGCCTCTCGGTGCTGCCGCTCGACACCGAATTCGGCGAGAAGCGCCACATCCACGACTCCTCCTGCAACCGTGACTACACCTGCCTCGACGGCGACTGCCCCTCGTTCGTGACCCTGCGCCCGAGTCGGTGGCGGCGGGGGAGGGTCCCGACCGGTGCACGACTCCGCGATCAGGTGCCGCGGCTGCCGTCGGGCACCCTGCCAGCTCCGTCGCTTCAAACGCTCGACGGGCCGTTCGGCATCTACTTCACGGGCATCGGCGGCACCGGCGTCGTGACGGCGGCCCGGATCATCACCGCCGCGGCCGAGGAGGCGGGCTTCGTCGTCGGGGGCATGGACCAGACCGGGTTGTCCCAGAAGGCCGGCGCGGTCGTCTCGAACCTGCACCTCGCCCGGGACCGGGACGAGCTCGGCTCGGCCGCGGTGGGAGTCGGCGGCGCCGACCTCTACCTGTCCAGCGACATCCTCCAGGCAGCGGGTGAGCGACACCTCGAGCGGGTGCGGACGGGTCGGACGGTCGCGGTGGTCGACAACGGCATCACCCCGACGACCGCCATGATGCAATCGGACCTCGCGGCACCGGAGCGCTCCCTGCTCGAGCAGGCGATCATCGAGCGGGTCGGCGACGGACGCGTCGTCTTCGTCGACTCGAAGCGCATCGCCGAAGAGGTTTTGGCCAATCATCTTCTCGCCAACGTCGTCCTGCTCGGGGCCGCCTACCAGTCGGGCGGTTTGCCCCTTCCCCTCGCCGCCATCGAGGCCGCCATCGGGCGTCAAGACGGCGTGGCCACAGACAACCGGGAGGCGTTCGCCTGGGGCCGGTGGGCGGTGCACGACTGGGCCAGCGTCGCCGGCCGGTTGGCGGACGCGCCGCGTGGTGGGCCCGACCGGGCTCGCCACCCCTTCGAGCCCTCACCCGGCGCCCTGGCGGTGGCCGAGTCCGCCGTCGCCCGGCGGGGCGTCCCGGCCGAGCTCGGTGACCTCCTGCGGCGACGGACGGCCCAGGTCCTCGACTACCAGGACCGTCGTCTGGCCGAGCGGTTCCTCGACCTGGTGGAGAAGGCCGCCACGATCGACGACGCGGCCCACGGCTGGGAGCTGACCGAGGCGGTGGCCGCGTCATGGTTCAAGCTCCTCACCTACAAGGACGAGTACGAGGTGGCCCGCCTCCATCTCGGCGTCGACTACGACCACGTCGCCCGCGAGCTCGGAATCGAGGGGCGCTATTCGGTCAAGTACCACCTGCACCCGCCGATCCTCCGTCGGATGGGCCTCAAGAAGAAGCTGCCGCTGGGTAGGCCGTACCGCCTCGCGTTCGCCGTGCTCCGCCCCCTGAAGCGGCTGCGCGGGACTCGGTTCGACGTCTTCGGCTGGGACCGAGACCGACGCATGGAGCGGGCTCTCATCGAGGAGTACTGCGGGCTCATCGAACAGATGACCGGGGACTCCGGCGCGCTCTCGTACGAGACCGAGGTCGCGGTCGCTCGCTCTGCGATGTCCATCAAGGGTTACGGGTCCATCAAGGAAGCTTCCGTCGAACGCTGGAGCGACGGGATCCGAGAGATTCGACGGGGCGCGGTCAGCGCACCGGCATGATCAAGCGGGTCCGGTTCGCGACGAAGAGGGACGACGTGGAGCCGGCCGGCTTCGCGGCGGCTCTGCTGGAGGCGGCGTCCGCGGTCGCAGCCGATTGCCCGGAGGGGGTCAGGCCGTTGCGGGCCGCCCTCTGCACGAGTGTGCCCGGGGTCATCGATGTCCAAAAGCATGACGGGGTCGGACTCTCGTGGTTCAGCGACGTCGATCACCTCGAGCGGTTCGAGCGGTGGCAGGACACGGTGGCGCTCGAGCCTGCCGCCGACCGGCTTCGCCGGGTCCTGGACTGCGACGCCAGCCCCGTCATCGTGGTGGACGAGGCGATCCTGCGGGGCGAGGACTGGCTCGAGCGACGCTGGAGGCGGGGCGGAGAGAAGCTCAAGCATATGGCGATCGCCCGGCGGGCTGCGGGCCTTTCCCGGGCCGAGTTCTCCGAGCGCTGGCGCAGCCGGGCCGGGACGCTCGGGCGCCCCGGCAGCGCACAGGCCATTGCCATCCCAAAGGAGGCGCTCGGCAACGCGTACGTACAGAATCACCCGATCGCGCGGGCGGCGGGCGAATGGGCCTACGACGCCTTCAACGAGGTCTATTTCGACGAGCTCGACGGCCTGCGTCGGCGATCGGACTGGTTTGCCGAGTCGCTCGGCATCGGGACCGAGGACGACCTGGTGAGCCAGAACTGGTTCCTGGCGGCGTCCGAAGAGGTCCTGATCGGCGGCGCCTGACGAGCAGCCGGCGCCGTGTCCCCGTGGGGCGGACCGGGCCGTCGGGTGCGCGTGGCATGGTGATCCCGAGCAGCCAGAAATGGAATTGGTGGCTACGAAGACGAAGCCGCGGCGGATAGGGGGACCATGACGAAGTCAGCGTCTGAAATTGCAGAAGAGATGCGGGCCGTCGCTCACGACCGGACCAAATCGCGAGAGCTGCTGGCCAGTCTCTTTGCCGAGAACGTCGAGCTCCGACATGTGCCCGCCCGCCCCTCAGACGGTCCGATTGCGGGCAGCTTCCTGGCAGAAGTCTCTCGCCGGGAGGTTGAAGCGCTGCCCCGGGCACTCCATGATGCCGTCCACGACGAGGCCGAGATCACGGTCGAAGGTGATGCCGTTCGCGTCCGTGGCCGCACATCGGGGACGCTTCCTGACGGCACCACCATCGGCGTGCGGACGAACACGCTCCTCACGATCGCCGACGGGGTGATCGTCGCACTGCAGTCGGACATGGATGCACCCAGCACGGAAGCGTGGCAGAAGGTGCTCGTCGTGGGCGGGTTTGAGGTCCCGCCGAGGACGGCCACAGGCTGATTCGGGCGGGTCGCCACTCGGTTCCATGACGGGCCCGAGTACCCGGCCAACCTCGGGCTGCGGGGTTTCTCGAAGCTCCCGGTCCGTATCGGTGGCTACCCCCGGTTCCCCGCTATGAGGGCATGAATCTGGGTTGGTCCGAGAGGGAGTCGGGTGACGGTCACCCCGAAGGGTGCCAGGGCATCGGCCACCGCGTTGACCACCGCCGGCGGAGCCCCGATGGCACCGCCCTCGCCGACCCCCTTGTACCCGCCGGGGCCGGGGCTGGGGGTCTCGATGTGGCCGTACTCGATGACCGGCACCTCGGTCGCGGTGGGCAGGAGGTAGTCCATGAACGTCGTGGTGATCGGGTTGCCGTCCTCGTCGTAGGCCAGGTGCTCGTAGAGCACCCCGCCAATGCCCTGTACGACGCCGCCCGCGATCTGCCCCTCGACCACGTTCGGGTTGATCATGGGCCCGCAATCCTCGCTCACGATGAAGCGCAGGAGCTTCACCGCCCCGGTGGCTACGTCGACCTCGCAGGTGCACAGGTGCGTGGCGTTGACCCACACGAAGCGGGTGTCGGCCGTGTAACGGGCGCTGGCCTCGAGGCCGGCTGGCACGCCGGGGGGGAGCGAGTACGGGTCGAAATAGGCAGCCCGGGCCAGCTCCCCGAGGGACATGCCGATGGTCGGGGTGCCCCGCACACTGGCCCGGCTGTTGCCCAGCTCGATGTCCTCAGGGGCCGCCTCGAGCTTGTGGGCGGCGATGGCCTTGATCCGCTCGCGCAGGATCGCCGCGGTCTCCCGTATGGCCCCCGCGGTCATCGAGGCGCTCCGGCTGCCCGCCGCGCCGGCCCCAAACCCGGTGACCGCGGTGTCTCCCTGGATGGTGGCGACATCCTCGATATCAACGCCAAGGGCGTCGGCGGCCAGTTGCACCACGGTGGTTTCGATGCTGTTGCCGGTCGAACCACCGGCGATGTACACGTTGACCTTGCCCGACGGCTCGACCCGGATGGTCGCCGCCTCGGTGGCGTAGTAGCCGAACCCGGGCGAGGACGGCTCCACATAGTTGGAGATTCCGACACCCAGGTAGCGCCCGGCTGCCCGGGCCTCGGCCTGCTCCTTTCGGAATGCCGGGTAGTCGAGCATGTCCAAGGCCTGTTCGAACGTCTCCATGGGTGAGATGTGGTCGAAGGGCATGCCGTTGGCGTTGGTGTATGGCAGCTCGTCGCGACGGAGCAGGTTGCGCCGGCGCAGCTCCATTGGGTCGATGCCCATCTGTCGGGCGGCGATGTCCAAGAGCATCTCGCGAGCCAGGGTCTCGAACTGCCAGGGCCCGCGGTAGGCAGTCCGGCCGACGGTGTTGGTGTACATCGTCTTGGTGGTGAAGCTGGCCCGGGGAACCCGGTAGGGGCCAGGGAACAACGCGCCCACCACCGACGAGGTCGAGACCGGCCATGGCGTCGGGTAGGCCCCGCAGTCCGAGACGAAATCGATCTGGGCGGCCTGGATGGTCCCCTCCGCGTCAAACGCCATCTTGACCGCCGCGTGCTCGTGGCGGGACTGGCCGGCGGCGATCAGATTTTCCCGCCTGTCCTCTATCCACTTGAGGGGCCCTGGCACCTTCCGTGCCGCCAGCATGATGCACATCTCGTCGCGCTGGACCATGATCTTCTGGCCGAAGCCGCCGCCGGTGTCGCGGGCGATGACACGCACCTTTTGCTCGGGCACGCCGAGCAGCCGGGAGCAGAAGAGGCGGACCTCGTGGGGCGCCTGGGTGGCGGAATAGATGGTCAGCTCGCCGGTCGGCGCCGAGTAGTCGACCGCGAGGGCGCGCCCCTCCATGGGCACCGGCACGTAAGCCTGCTGGTAGATGGTCTCGCCCACCACGTGGGCGGCCGAGTCGAACACTTCCTGCAAGGCGGAGGCGGGCAGGCCTGACATCTGACCGATCAGGTTGGAGCCGTGGCTCTCGTGCACCAGTGTGGCCGCCTGCTCGGCGGTGGTGTAATCGACCACCGCGGGCAGCGGGTCGTAGTCGACCTCAACCAGATCGACGGCGTCTTCGGCGAGGTAGCGGCTCTCGGCGACCACCAGGGCCACCGCGTCGCCGACGAATCGCACCTCGCCCTCGGCCAGCGGGGGCCGGGGGGTCTCGGGGCCTTCTGGTCCCACTGACGTGTGCCACTGCTCGTTGACGTCGGGGTTGAGATCGGCCGCGGTAAAGACAGCGTGCACCCCGGGCATCGCCAGGGCTGCCTTCGTGTCGATGCTGCGGATGGTGGCGCGGGGCAGCGGGCTACGAACGAAACAGGCGTGCAACATGCCCGGCAGGGAGACGTCATCGACGAAGGTGCCGCGACCGCTGAGCAGGCGGGCATCCTCGACCCGATTGATCCGGGCCCCCGCATAGCGGGTCGAGCCTTCAGCGGTCGGCACCGTCATGCCGGCTCCTCCCCTCTGGCCGCTCCGGTCACTTGGTGGACCGCGTTCAAGATGCCCTGGTACCCGGTGCAGCGGCAGAGGTTGCCCGATAGCGCCTCGCGGATCTCCTGGTCGGTCGGGCTCGGGTTGTCCTCCAAGAAGGCGGTGACCGACACGATGAAGCCTGGGGTGCAGTAGCCGCACTGCAGGCCGTGACAGTCGCGAAACGCCGCCTGCACGGTGGAAAGCTCCCCGTCGGGAGCCGCGATGCCCTCGATTGTCGTCACCTCGGTCCCGCCGGCCTGGACGGCGAACATGAGACACGAGCGGACAGCGGCGCCATCGACGAGCACGGTGCACGCCCCGCACACGCCGTGCTCGCATCCGAGGTGGGTCCCCGTGAGGTGGCACGTCTCGCGTAGGAAGTCCGCCAAGGTCAGGCGGGCTTCGACCACCGCTTCGCAGGACCGGCCGTTCACCGTCACGTTGACCGTCGTTTCACCCATGGCGCGCCTCCGCACTCGCCGTCCTCCACGCCCGCGCCACCATGGCCGCTCCAAGCTGGCGGCGGTAGTCGGCCGAGCCGTGCAGATCTGATGGCACCGCTTCCAGCCCGGCAACGGCCGAGCGCCCGACCTCTTCCGCGTCGACCTCGGTCACTGGTTGACCGGCGAGCTGCGCCTCGGTGGTCACCGCCCGTTCGGGCGTAGACCCCATCCCGATGAGCCCGAGGGCAGAGCGCCGGACCCGGTCGTCGCCGTCGAGCTCGATGGCGACGGCCACGCCGGCCAGGGCGAAGTCGCCGTAGCGGCGGGCGAACTCCTCGACGGCGAACCCGCACCGGCCACCCCAGATCGGGAACGACACTCCGGCGAGCAGCTCGTCGGTCTCCATGCTCGTGCTCCACAGTCCGTCGAAGAAGTCTCTGGCCGCGATCGTCCGGCTGCCCCTGGAGGACACGACGTCCATGCTGGCGTCGAGGGCCAGGGCGACGGCCGGGTACTCGGCGGCCGGGTCGGCGTGGGCGATGGAGCCGCCCAGTGTGCCCCGGTTGCGGATCTGGAAGTGACCGACGAACGGCGTCGCTTTGGCCAGCAGCGGCACCGAGGACGCGACCTCGACGCTTGCACCGACGGCCGCCTCTGTGGTGCCGGCGCCAACCCACAGGGCGTCGCCGCGCCGTTCGATGCCGTGCAGCTCGGCGATGCGGCCCACATCGACCAGGTGGTCGAACACGGCCAGACGCAGTGCCAACATGGGGATGAGGCTTTGGCCGCCCGCCAGGACCTTGGCTCCGTCGCCGAGATCGGCGAGAAGACCGGCCGCGTCGGCGATCGTCGTCGGAGCGTGGTATTCGAACGGGGCCGGCTTCACTCCTCTGCCCTCTTGGGTGGTGGGCTCAAGCCAGCCTGGCCGACCACCCACCGTCCACCGGGATGATCGCCCCGGTGACGAAGGACGCACGGTCCGAGGCCAGGAAGGCGGCCACCTCGGCCACCTCCGGCGGCTCGCCCGCTCGACCCAACGCCGCCTTCTCGAACATCTCGGGGAAGTGCTCCCGACCGGCGGCGCCCATGATCTCAGTCAAGATGAAGCCGGGGCATATGGCGTTGACCCGTATGCTCTTGGCGCCGTACTCGACCGCGGCTGCCTTCGTCACGGCGATGACGCCGGCCTTACTGGCCGAGTAGGTGGCGGTGCCAAAGGTCGACGCATTGAGTCCGCCTACCGACGACCAGTTGATGATGGCGCCGCCGCCCGAGCCGAGCATGGCCCGGATCCCGTACTTCATTCCGAGCAGAACGCCGCGCAGGTTGACGTTCATTGTCTTGTCGAAGTCATCCATGGTGAGTTCGTGGATTGGCTGAGGACCGCCGATGCCCGCCACATTCAAAACGGCGTCCACCCGCCCGAACTCGTCGAGCGCAGCTTGGATCGCCGCCTCAACGTCGGCCTCGTTGGTGACGTCACAGTGGACCGGGAACACGCCTTCACCGACCTCGGCCGCGGTGTCCTTCTCCGCGCCGCTGATGTCGGCGGCCACGACCTTGGCCCCCTCGCGTACGAAGATCTTGGTGGACGCCTTCGCCATGCCCGATCCCGCACCAGTGATGACGGCCACCTTGTTGTCCAGCAGACCCATTACTTCCACCTGTCGGGCGAAATGTCTCGCAGCCAGAAGATTGGCCCAACTCACTTTGACACCGAATATCAGTGGGCGACAACCCTCGGTCGACGCCAGAAGGAAACGCCCGAAACGCCACCTGATCCAGGGATTTCACTGGATATGACGAGCGCTCAACCGTCACCGGACGCCTCGAGGCGCGCCGCCTGCTTAGAGGGGCATGCATGGGCCTCAGAAGGGTCGACATAGGCCTATACGCTTTGGGCATGGCGGAGAACTCCGAAGATCCGGGCACGCCGAGCCTCAGGCAGCACTGGACGGCGCCTCGGTCTCCCGACGAGGTCGAAGGGGCGATGCGCGCTCAGGGATACCTCCCGGGGGAGGGCCTGGCCACGGCGCTCTTCCTCGCCATCGAGCTGCGACGGCCACTCTTTCTCGAGGGCGAGCCGGGTGTCGGCAAGACTGAGGTCGCCACGGTCGTCGCCCGGTGGTTCGGATCGCCGCTCCTGCGCTTGCAGTGCTACGAGGGGATCGACGCCCACCAGGCCATCTACGAGTGGGATTACCAGCGCCAGCTCCTGTACCTGCGGGCGCATGACCGGGGCCCCGGCACGCCGGCGGTGGCCGAAGACGAATTGTTCTCCGAGCGGTTCTTGATCCGGCGCCCTCTGCTCCAGGCCATTGCGGGGAGCGGGCGCCTGGGCCTAGCCCCGCCGGTGCTCTTGATCGACGAGATCGACCGCGCCGACGACGAGTTCGAGGCCTTCTTATTGGAGATCCTGGCCGACTTCACCATCACGGTTCCCGAGGTGGGCACGTTCCGTGCCGAGGTGGCGCCGGTGGTCATCCTTACCTCCAACCGCACCCGTGACGTGCACGACGCCTTGAAGCGCCGGGCCTTCTACCACTGGATCGAGCACCCCGACTTCGACAGGGAGGTGGAGATCGTCCTGTCGCGTGTGCCCGAAGCTGGCGCGCAGCTGGCGCGCCAGGTGACGGCGGCCGTACAGGCGCTGCGTTCGATGGGCCTCTACAAATCCCCGGGAGTAGCCGAGGCGATCGACTGGGCCCGAGCGTTGCACGCGCTGGGCCGCGACGTGCTCGATGAGACGAGCGCCAGCCGCACCCTCGGTGCGGTCTTGAAGTTTCGGGAGGACGCCGAACGGGCCCGGGCCGACATCCGGGCCCTCGTCGAAGTGGCCGTCGGCCGTGGCTGAGCCGGTCGACCACGAGGCTCCGACGCGTTCGATCGTCGCGTTCTGCCGGGACCTGCGCCGCGAAGGCGTGAGTGTCCCGGTACCTGACGTGGCCACCTATGTGCAGGCGTTGGGGGTCCTCGGTGTTCGGCGTACCTCGGACGTCTACTGGGCGGGGCGTGCGGTGCTCATCCATCGGCCCGAGGATGTCGAGATCTTCGACCGGGTCTTCGGGTCGCACTTCGGCGACCGAGGTGGCACGAGCACCGAGCCGGTGCCGCTGACACCGATCTCCCGGGTGCGGGTCACCATCGACGACGACGACACCGACGACGCGGACGGCGACGACGACGACGCCGTCGGTGTCCTCCGGTACAGCCGGGCCGAGATCCTGCGGAACAAGGATTTCGCCCAGTGCACCGAGGCGGAACTGGCCGAGGCGATGGAGGCGATGCGCGCGCTGCCGGTGACAACGGTGGTCCGGGCGTCCCACCGGTGGCGGTCGCACCGCCGGGGCGACCGAGTCGACATCCGTTCGACCGTCCGGGCGTCCATGCGCCGGAGCGGCGAGGTGGTCACTCTCGAGCGGATGCGCCGCGCTCCGTGTGTGCGCAAGCTGGTCGTGCTTTGCGACGTGAGCGGATCCATGGATCCCTATGCCCGCGGGCTCCTCCGCTTTGCCCACGTGCTGGTGGCCGGCCGCGCCCGGGTCGAGGCCTTCGCCCTCGGCACCCGTCTCACCCGCCTCACCCGCCAGCTCTCCTCGCACGACCCCGATGCGGCGATGGAGGCGGCCGCCGCCAGCGTGCGCGACTGGTCGGGCGGGACCCGTTTGGGCGACGGCCTCCGCGAGTTCAACGACCGCTTCGGGGTGCCCGGCATGGCCCGCGGCGCACAGATCGTGGTGCTCTCCGACGGCTGGGACCGTGGCGATCCCGAGGACCTCTCGGCGCAGATGGCGAGGCTGCACCGGATCGCTCACCAGGTGGTATGGGTCAACCCCCTCAAGGCGACTCCCGACTACCAGCCCCTCGCGCAGGGGATGGCCGCCGCCCTGCCCCATGTGGACCGGTTCCTGGCCGGCCACAACCTCGCCTCGCTGGCCGAACTCCTCGAGGTCCTGGCGGCGTGAGCGCGACCGCCGCCCAAGTCGAGACGGAAGGAGCGACAGGATGAAGGACGTCCTCGACGACATCGAGCGGTGGCGGGCCCACGGGCGTCGGGTGGCGGTCGCCACTGTCGTCGATGTGCGCGGATCTTCACCCCGGGGTCTGGGCGCGACCATGGCGGTCAGCGAGGAGGGCGAGGTGGCCGGCTCGGTCTCGGGGGGCTGCGTCGAGGGGGCGGTGGTCACGGTGGCGCTCGAGGTGCTCGAGGGGGGCGCACCGCGGCTGTGCGAGTTCGGCTACTCCGACGACGAGGCGTTCTCGGTCGGGCTCACCTGCGGCGGGACCCTCACCCTGTTCGTGCAACCCCTGGACTGGTAGCGGTGATGCCGTCGGCCGACGGAACGCTCTACGAGGTCCTGCGGGACTGCCTGCGGCGCGACGAGCCGGTCGCGCTGGCGACCGTGGTGGCGAGCGCCGAGGCAGCGCCGCTTGGCGCCAAGCTGCTCGTACGCCATGGCGGCGAGGTCCTGGGCACCCTCGGCACGACCGAGCTCGACGCGGTGGTCGGCCGGGAAGCCGGGGGCGCGCTGGTGTCGGGGCAGAGCGGTCTGCGTCACTACGGCCCCCATGGCGAGAACCTTCGGGACGAGGTGAGCGTTTTCGTGGAGGCGTTCATCCCGCCGCCTCGCATGGTGATCCTCGGCGCGGTCGACTTCAGCGCGGCTCTTTCGGCGGTGGCCAATGTGCTTGGCTACCGCGTGGTCGTGTGCGACGCCCGGGCGGTCTTCGCGACCAAAGCGCGCTTTCCGGCCGCCGACGAGGTGGTGGTCGAGTGGCCGGACCGTTACCTGAACCGCCTCGGCTCTACGCTCGGCCCACGCGACGCTGTCTGCATTCTCACCCACGACGCTAAATTTGACGTCCCCGCCGTCGTCGCCGCGCTTGGCACCGAGGTGGGTTACATCGGGGCCATGGGCTCACGTCGCACCAAGGACCGTCGCGAGGCCAAGCTTCGTGAGGCGGGCGTGGACGACGCCGGGCTGGCCCGGGTTCGGGCCCCGATCGGGCTCGACTTGGGGGCTCGCACCCCAGAAGAGACCGCCATCTCGATCTGCGCCGAGATCATCGCCTGTCAGACCGGGACCGACACAGTGAGCTCACTCAGTCGGGGCACCGGCCCCATCCACCACAGTGCCCCGCCCTTATGAGGACGGCGGCCGTCGTGCTGGCGGCCGGCGCGGGGACCCGTTTCATTACGACCACGCACAAGCTGCTCGCTGACTTCCGGGGCCGCCCCCTCGTGACGTGGGCTCTCGAACACGCGCGAGCGGCCGAACTCGACGAGACGCTTGTCGTGACCGGCGCCGTCGATCTGGGGTCGGCGATTCCAGAGGGCCTCGGGGAGGTACGCAACGACCGCTGGGCCGAGGGCCAAGCGACCTCACTACAGGCCGGCATCGCGTGGGCGGAGGAGGCGGGCTTCGACGCGGTGGTGGTCGGGCTGGGTGACCAGCCGCTTATCCCTCCGGAGGCGTGGCGGACCGTGGCCGCTTCGTCGAGCCCGATCGCGGTGGCGGTGTTCGACGGCCAACGGCGGCCGCCGACGCGTCTCGCAGCGGCCGTGTGGCCGCTGTTGCCGCGTCAGGGCGACGAAGGAGCGCGTGTGGTGATGGCCCAGCATCCCGAGCTGGTCGAGGCGGTAGCGTGTCTTGGTCAGCCGATCGACATCGACACTCTGGAGGACCTCGCTCAGTGGAGCTGAAGCACGACTTCTCGGTCTCGGTCCCGATCGAGCGCGCCTGGTCGGTACTCACCGACCTGGAGCAGATCGCGCCCTGCATGCCCGGCGCGCAGCTCCTTGAGGTGGACGGGGATGAGTACCGGGGTGTCGTGAAGGTCAAGGTGGGACCGATAACCGCCCAGTACAAGGGGATCGCCAGGATCGTCGACATCGACCCCAACGAACATCGGGCCGTGCTTCGAGCCGAAGGTCGCGAGGCCCGAGGCCAAGGGAACGCCGCTGCGACCGTGACCGCCATCTTGGAGGAGGGACCCTCGGGGACCGATGTCCACATCACCACGGAGCTCGAGATCTCTGGCAAGGTCGCCCAGTTCGGACGGGGCGCGCTCGTCGAGGTGAGCAAAAAGCTCCTGGATCAGTTCGTCCGGGAGCTCGAAGCGAACGTGCTTCGGGCAGAGGCGGAGTCGGAAGGCGACACGCCGACCGAGGTGGCCGAGGCCGCCGAACCGCCAGCACCCGCGCCGGCTCCGACCGGTCCCCGGTTCATCGACAGTCCCGAGGCCAAACCCGTGGACCTGCTCGACGCCGCGGGGGGCTCAATGCTGAAGCGAGTCGCCCCCTTCCTGTTCCTCGTGGCGATTCTGCTCGTGCTGGGGCGCCGTCGAAGGCGCGCTTGAGGCTGGTCGCGGGCGGAGAGGCCAGCCAGTTCATCCTCGACGCCAGCCGGATTCTCGACCTCGGACATCGGACGATGCGGTCGACCTTGCCAGTGGTCGGGATCGAGCTCGCCCGCACAGGGCTGCAGCCGGTGCTCGACCGCCCGAAACAATAGGACGGATGTTACGACCTACCGTCCCCCGGTCGGTGGCCGAGGTCCTCGACCCGGTGCTGGAGCTGGACCCGGACCGCCTGGTTCTCCTGACCCGTAGCGCCCGTTGGACGTACGCCGAGCTCGACCGGCAGGCGGACGCCGTTGCAGCAGCGTTGACCGCCGTCGGCGTGGTGGCCGGGGACCGTGTGGCCGCCGCCCTACCTAACGACGCCGATATCGTCGCGTCCTTTCACGGGGCCATGAGGATCGGCGCCGTCTGGGTGGGCCTCAATCGCGCCCTGGCGCCGCCGGAGAAGGCCTACATCTTGCATGACAGCGGCACGACGCTCCTGCTCTGTGACACCGACACGGCCACCCAGCTCGAGCAAGATGATCTGGGTCTCGGTGGACTGCGCCGAATGGTCGTTGGCGCCGGCCCGGAAGGCCAGGAGTGGCTCGCGATGCTGGAGGCCTCGGCCGGGCCACGACGACCTCCCCTCGTCGACCCCGAGCGACCCGCGGCGCTGGCCTACACGAGTGGAACGACGGGTCATCCCAAGGGAGCGGTGCACTCGCAGCACAACCTTCTCGTCCCCGGCGCGGTGTTGGTGGCCAGCCGAGGCTATGGACCGGAATTGTGCAAGGGGGACTGCTTCCCGCTCACCATTCTCAATCTGCAGGTGCTGACCACGCTCCTCGTGGCCCAGGCCGGCGGCTGCAGCGTGGTCATGGACCGCATTGATGCCGCTGGCGTTGCTGAGTGGATCCGCGACCACGGGGTGACGACGTGGAACGGGCCGCCCGCCCTTCTCCATAGCCTGGCCCACGACCCTTCCATCGACCGGGCCGATTTGGCCTCGTTGGACGAGGTGTGGGCGGGTGGGGCCGATTGTCCCGAGTCGTTGCGCGCCGCCTTCACTGACCGGTTCGGCTTGCCGGTCCTGACCACGTACGGGCTGACCGAAGCGCCCACCGTGGTGTCGATAGATCGGCGCGACGGCGAGCATCGTCGCGGCGCCAGCGGGCGGCCGCTACCGCACCTGCGGGTGATCATTCGCGACGACCATGGAAACGAGGTTTCGACCGCCGAGACTGGCGAGATTTGCCTGTGCGCCCGGGAGGACGGTCCCTGGGCCGGTGTCTACGGCCCCCCACTCGGTTACTGGGAGCGACGCGATGCCAGCGAGGACTTGCTGCGCGGCGGAGTGGTGCACACCGGCGACCTCGGGTATGTCGACGCCGAGGGGTACCTCTATGTGCGGGACCGGCGCAACCAGATGATCATTCGCGGCGGAGCCAATGTGTATCCCGCCGAGGTCGAACGCGTGCTGCAGGCCGCGCCGGGAGTGCAAGCCTGCGCCGTATTCGGAACCCCGGACGAGCGCCTTGGAGAGCGCGTAACCGCCGCGGTGCAGGTGGCCGCGGATGCCCAGGTGTCGGTCGAGGATCTGACGAGGCACTGCATCGGCGAGCTGGCTCGCTACAAGGTGCCTGATCGGTTCATCTTCGTGGCGTCCTTTGTCCGCAACGCGATGGGCAAGATCGACCGGCGGCACCTGGGAGAACTTGTGGCCAGCGTGAGCGGATCGAGCGAAGCGTCCCCCGTCGACGACCCGTACGCTGTGGAGGGTCCGGCTAATGACCCGCCGCGGGCTTGACCTGGTGAAGTCGGGCCCGGCTGCGACCGACCGTTGGGATAGTCTCCGGCACTGCTTGGGTCCGCGGGTACAGCCAATCTGGGCAATGCGGGCACTGCCGTCGCAATCTCCCTCCTGGCAATCTGGTGAGCCGGCCGGGCTGTGCTTCGACACGACGGCCGCGGCTCTGCTCGGGCCGCTGCGTCCTGGGCCACTGGCGTCGGAGGAGTGAATGATGGGGGTTCCCGATCTGAGCGACAGGCCGCTCGAGCAACTGATCTCGTTGCGGGAGAGACGGGCAGTCGTGACGGGCGGCGCCCGAGGACTTGGCCGGGCGATCGCTGACCGGTTGGCAGAGGCCGGGGCCTCGGTGCTGATCGGTGATATCGACCAGGTCGCGGGCAGGACGGCTGCGGAGGAACTGACGCGTACTTTCGGGGTCGACGCATCTTCGACCGCGCTCGATGTCGCCGAGTCGGCATCGGTCGGCGCCGCGGCGGATGCCGCCGTAACGAGGCTGGGCGGTATCGATATCTGGGTCAACAACGCAGGCGTCTACCCAACGATGCCGTTGCTCGAGATGACCGATGACGATTGGGACCGGGTGCTGACGGTGAACCTCCGCGGGACCTTCGTGGGTTGTCGGGAGGCGGCGCGTCGGATGATCTCCGCCGGCCGGGGTGGCGTCATCATCAACATATCCTCGGTCGCCGGCTTTCGGGGACGAAGCGCCGGAGTCGCGCACTACGTCGCGTCGAAGCACGGAGTAATCGGGCTGACCCGCCAGATCGCGGTCGAACTGGCGGAACACGGGATCAGGGTCCTCGCCGTCTCTCCGACCACGATCATCACACCTGGAGTGGAATCGGCCATGAGTGGCGGCCCAACCGACTCGCCCGTTGACTTGGAAGGGGCCCTGGTCCGTCCCCTCGGGCGCGCTGGGCGTCCCGACGACGTGGCGCGCGTCGTCCTCTTCTGCGCCAGCGACCTTTCGATGTTCATGACCGGGAGCAGCCTGCTGGTCGACGCCGGGGAGCTGGCCCGCTGAGTCCCGCATGGTCGACGTCTCGCAGAGGCTCAGACTCAGTGGGTGGCCATCGCACGCTGCTCGATCGCGAGCCGGTCTGCAGGGGGTGCGCGGCGTGGCCCCGCTGAAGACGAAGGTCCTCACTGTTTCCGACGGCGTCATCGGGGGGACGCGCGAGGACCGGTCGGGCGCCGCGCTGGCCGAACTGCTCTCCAACGAAGGATTCGAGGTCGTCGAACGCGCGGTGTGCCCCGATGGGATCGACCATGTCTCGACGGCAATCAGCAACATGGTCAAAGGTTTCTCGGGTCTGATCGTGACCACCGGTGGCACGGGGTTCGGTCCCCGCGACCTCACGCCCGAGGGCACCCAGCGGGTGATCGAGCGGTCCGCCCCGGGGCTTGCCGAGGCGATTCGTGCGGCCAGTCCCCTCGGACGCCTGTCGCGGGGCGTGTGCGGCACGGTCGGGAGCTGCCTGATCCTTAACCTCCCGGGCTCACCGGGCGGGGCGATCGAGTGCATCGCGGCGGTGCTCGACGTGCTTCCGCACGCGCTGGAGCTTCTGGCCGGGAAACCCGATCCGCACCCCTCTGGGGCCGGGCCCCCGAAGCGGTAGCCTCGCCGCGGTGATGACGAGTGGGGGGAACACACCATGAGCATCCTGGGCAACCGCGTCCTTCGGAAAGAGGACCAAAAGTTCCTCACGACCGGCGGCACATACGTCGAGGACGTGCCCCTCGAGGGCGCGGTCCATATCGTCTACGTGCGCTCCCCAATGGCCCACGCGCGCATCCGGTCGATCGAGACGTCCGAGGCCCTCGAGTCTCCAGGGGTGGTGGCGGTCTTCACAGCGCAGGACATCGATCTTGATCCCATGCCTCCGGGAGCGCCGTTCGCCAATCGGGCGATGACGCGGCCCTGGCTGGCCGATGGAGTGGTCCGATTCGTCGGCGACATGGTCGCGGCGGTCGTGGCGGACACCCGGGAGCGGGCAGTTGACGGCGCGGAACTGGTCTTTGTGGACTACGAGACCCTGACGCCGGTGGTTGACGCGAGCACAGCGGCCGACAACCCGACACTCGTCCACGAGGACGCCGGGACGAACGTGGTGCTGCGGCTCCCCGACGACTTCGTGAGCGCCGGGATCGAGCAGGTCGCCGCCGAGGTGGACCTGTTCGAGGGCTGCGACGTGGTGATCAGGCAGCGAATGGTCAATCAGCGGGTGGCTCCGTGTCCCCTGGAGGTGCGGGCGTCCGCGGCAAAGTGGGAGGACGGCCACCTCACGCAGTGGTCGACGACCCAGGCCCCCCACAGCGTGAAGGACACGCTGGTCCAACTGTTCGAACTGCAGCCCGACCAGGTACGGGTGATTGCACCGGACGTCGGGGGAGGGTTCGGCGCCAAGATCGGCGGTTACCCCGAGGAGCTGTTCGTCGCCTGGGTTTCCCGCCGGATCGATCGGCCCGCTCGCTGGGTGGAGACCCGGAGCGAGAGCATGATGACGCTCGGGCATGGCCGAGGACAGATCCAAGAGGCCGAGCTCGGCGGGACACGGGACGGCAAGCTGCTGGGCTACAAGCTGACCATCACCCAGGATGCCGGCGCGTACCCGAACTTCGGCGCGTTCCTCCCGGTCATGACGCGCCTGATGTTGACCGGCGTCTACGACATCACCAAGACCGAGTTCTCTAGCTGCTCCGTCGCAACCAACACCAATCCCACCGTTGCGTACAGAGGTGCCGGGAGGCCGGAAGCGACTGCGGCGATCGAGCGAATGGTCGACATCTTCGCCGATGAGATCGGCATGGACCCCGCCGAGCTCCGCCGCAAGAACCTGATCGGCAAAGAGTGTTTCCCGTTCACGACGGCCGTGGGTACCACCTACGACATCGGGGACTATGAACAGGCGCTCGACCGGGTGCTCGAAGCGGCCGGCTACGCCGAACTGCGAGAGGAGCAAAGGCAGCGTCGCGACTCGGGGGATACCAAGCAGATGGGGATCGGGTTGTCGACCTACGTCGAGGTCACCAACGGCATTCCCGGATCTGAGTTCGGCGCAGTAGAGGTCCTGGCCGACGGCAAGGCACGGGTGCGCACTGGCACCTCACCGCACGGGCAGGGCCACGTCACTGCGTGGGCCATGTTGGTCGCCGACCAGTTGGGGATCCCGGTCGAAGACGTCGAGGTCATCCACGGCGACACCGACGAGGTCCCGAGGGGCGTGGGCACCTTCGGGTCGAAATCGCTCCAGTCCGGCGGCGTGGCCGTCCACCAGGCCGCCGAACGGGTCGTCGAGAAGGCGAAAAAGCTCGTGGCCGACCTGCTCGAAGCCAACCCGAACGACATCGAGCTGGACAAGGAAAACCGTCGCTTCCACGTCGCCGGTACACCAAGCGTGACCAAGTCGTGGGCCGAGCTGGTCGAGGCGTCGGGGGATGCAGGCCTTTCCGCGGAGGTCGACTTCGCCGCGCCGGGTCCCACGTTTCCATTCGGCGCCCACATAGTGGTCGCCGAGGTCGACACCGAGACCGGGCACGTCAGTCTGGAAAGGATCATCGCCGTCGATGACGCCGGGCGTTTGATGAACCCGCTGATCGCGGAGGGCCAGGTCCACGGCGGCCTGGCCCAGGGTGTGGCCCAGGCCCTCATGGAAGAGATGTGCTACGACGACCAGGGCAACCCGATCACAGCGAACCTGGCCGACTATGCCTTTGTGTCGGCCGCCGAGCTACCCAGCTTCGAAACCCATCCGATGGAGACACCAACGCCGATCAACCCGCTCGGGGCGAAGGGCATAGGTGAGTCCGGGACCATCGGGTCGACACCAGCGGTCCAGAACGCCGTCGTCGACGCGCTCAGCCACCTCGGCGTGCGACATGTCGACATGCCGACCACACCGATCCGGGTCTGGAGTGCGATCAAAGAGGCGAAGGGGGACCGATGAAGGTGGAGGTCGGAGTAAACGGAGTCGCGTATGAGCGCGACGTAGAGCCACGGACGCTCCTCGTCTACTTCTTGCGCAAGCTCGGGCTGACCGGAACCAACGTCGGTTGCGACACCACCAGCTGCGGTGCATGCACGGTGCTGCTCGATGGCGAATCGGTAAAGTCGTGCACCGTCTTGGCGGTGCAGGTCGACGGTCGCTCCATCACGACAATCGAAGGTTTGGCCGACGGCGAGGAACTCCACCCTATGCAACGGGCGTTCCGAGAGCACCACGGACTTCAGTGCGGATACTGCACCCCCGGCATGGTGATGGCGGCCGTCTCGTTGGTGGCTGAGAACCCGGACCTCGACGAACACCAGGTGCGCGAAGGGCTCGAGGGCAACCTCTGCCGGTGCACGGGGTACCACAACATCGTGGCCGCGGTGCTCGACGCCGCCCAATCGAGCCGTGAGGGGGCCTGGTGATCCCGGTTGCATTCGACTACGTGCGGGCCGAGTCGCTCGACGAGGCGATCGCCGCGCTGTCCGAGCACGGCGACGAGGCCAAACTGCTCGCCGGCGGGCACTCGCTGCTGCCCCTGATGAAGCTCCGACTGGGCACGCCAAGCGTCCTGGTCGACATCGGTCGGCTGAGTGAGCTCTCCTTTGTACGCGACGAGGACACCTACATCGCCATCGGCGCCCTGACACGGCACCACGACGTCCAGCACGACACCATCGTGCTGCGTGAGGCCCCCCTGCTGGCAGCGGTCGCTGGGCGGATCGGGGATCCGCAGGTGCGCCACCGGGGAACCATCGGTGGGTCGTTGGCCCACGCCGATCCCGCGTCGGATCTTCCTGGGGCGGTCTTGGCGCTCGACGGGACCCTGGTTGCCCGCGGGCCGGCCGGCGACCGGGAGATCCCGGCCAGCGAGTTCTTCAAGGGGTTTTTGGAGACCACGCTCGCCCCCAGCGAGGTGCTGGTGGAGATCCGGGTGCCCAAGGGGACCACCGGCCACTCGTACCAGAAGTTCGTTCGCCGGTCCCAGGACTGGGCAATCGTCGGCGTCGCAGTCGCCCGCGTCAACGGTCACGTCGGTGTCTCACTGGTCAATGTCGCCTCGACGCCGGTCCGAGCGACAGCGGTCGAACAGGCGCTGGCGTCGGGGGCTTCGGCAGCCGACGCTGCCGAACAGGCAGCCGAGGGTCTGGAACCGACTGGAGACGCCAACGCGACCCCGGAGTTCCGGCGTCATCTGGCCCGGGTGCTCACGAGGCGGGGGCTGGTCGAAGCTGGGCTCTAAGCGGTACCAACCGCCGCGCCTCGATCCGTCTCGCATCCACCTTGGACGTCGCCCAGCGTGAACTGCTTTTCGACATCGAGACGCTGTGGCTCGACCGCGGGTACGACTCCGACCTCACCCGGCACCGACTCGCCTATCGCTTGATCGACGACGCGGTCATCGCCAAGAAGTGCAACCGCGGTTCGACGGGGGGGTGAACAACTCGCCGAGGGGTCTGCGGTGGTCCGTCGAGCGGACCAACTCGTGGCTGTCCAACTACGGCCAGATGAGACGGAACACTGACCGCAAACCGGCCCACCGGCTTGCTCAGCTGGCTCTTGTCATCGCGCGCCTATCCGCTGTCGTTCTTATCCGGTTTGGCGACATGTTCGCTCCACGTGACCTGCGGGGGTCGCCGTCGGAGTGTGTCGTCATTCGGTGTTTGCGCGATACAGGGGACCAGCGGTGATCTTCTTCCAAGCGTCGGCGTTTACGCGCACCGCCTCTTGCGCTTCCTCCAGTCGACCATCGCGGTTATCGGTGTAGATGACGGTGACGGTTTCGGCGTCGCGGAACATCTCGAGGACCTCGACACCCTCCGGCCCGGCTGTGTAGTAGTACGGCGTTCCGGCCGGCACGGCGAAGCAGTCTCCGGGACGTAACGTCTCGTCGCCCATGAAGCCCACGACCGATCCTGAGATGACGACATACAGGCTGTCAACGTCGTGCTTGTGCCGAAACAGCGGGAAGTTCGGCTTGAAGAAGAGATAGACGATCGACATGCCGCCTTCATCCGCGGTTTGATGCACCAACAGGCGGTTGATCGAACAATCGGTTCCGGCCAGCATGGTTGCAACCTCTCGAAGGTCCACGTTTGTCCCGAAATCGCTCGTGGCAACACCGCTCGCGTGAAGTTCAGGCGCCTCGTTCGCGCGATGGATTCGTATCCCACGCTTGGTGCCTTCGGAAGCAGGGGTCATAGGTACACCTTTCTGATCTCCTCCCGCCCGGCAGACGGCTGAGCGATCGCAAGATAGGTCCAGAGAGCAGCTGAGTCAACGGGTCGAGGGAGCTATCGGTCCGATCAACGATGCTTCGCAGAACGTGGTCCGGAAACTCGGCTTCGCATTCCGGAACAGGCGATCGTGAGGTCTGCCCTGCAATACCGCGTCCTCGACTGAGCGTCACCGAGATGACGACCGCAGCGCGTCCGGCGGATACGTCATGGTCCGGTAGAGCGGATACATCATGGTCCGGTAGAGGCAGTGCCAGCGACAGGCGGACTCGCGTGCCGCCGGTGACCAACTTGCTCGCCCCACCTGTTTGGGTTGCCTCTGAATCGACTCCGCCAGAATGTGATCTATCGCAGGTCCTTCTCGTAGAGAGCGATCCGCGTGCCCGACATGGGAGAAATTGGAGATTGGGTAAGGTGGTCAAATAGCCTTTGCCGGAGCGGATGGTGCGGTGAGCGGATTCCATGGAGGTGACGTGATGCTTCAGTTGGCTGATGGTCTACGGGTGGTCGACGCAGACTCACACATGACCGAGCGGCACGATCTGTTCACCGAGCGGGCTCCGAAGGGATATGAGGACAAGGTCCCGCATGTCGAGCGGCTTGACGGCCAGGACATGTGGGTTATCGAGGGCAAGACGTTCGGCAAGGCTGGCTCCGGCGGCACTATCGACCACGAAGGGAAGAAGCACCCCTTCCGGGACTCCCAGGGCGGGACGTGGGGCATCGGCGACGTTCACCCGGCGGCGTGGGACCCCAAGGAGCGCCTCGGCTTGATGGACACCTTCGGCATCGACACCCAGGTGCTCTACCCGAACTCCATCGGCATTGGCGGTCAGAACCTGCGCAACTCGATCAAGGACCCCACGATCCTCGAGCTCTGTGTCCAGCTCTACAACGACGCCATGGCGGAGGTGCAGGAAGAGTCTGGCAACCGATTGTTGCCCATGCCGATCATGCCTGCGTGGGACATCGCCGGATGCGTCCGTGAGGCCCAGCGCTGCGCCGAGATGGGCTACCGAGGGGTCAACATGACGGCCGACCCGCAGGACTCGGGGTCGCCCGACCTGGGTCACCGGGCGTGGGACCCGTTTTGGGAAGTCTGTGCCGATCTGAACCTGCCGGTGCACTTCCACATCGGCGCGAGCCAGACGGCCCTCTCGTATTACGGCACGACGTATTGGCCGAGCCAGGATGACTACATAAAGCCGGCCATCGGTGGTGCGTCGCTGTTCCAGAACAACTCGCGTGTGCTGCTCAACAGCGCGTACTCGGGGATGTTCGACCGCCACCCGAACCTCAAGATGGTGTCGGTCGAGAGTGGGATCGGATGGGTGCCGTTCATGCTCGAAGCCATGGACTACGAGCTCGAGGAGAACGCGCCGGAACACTTCCACAAGTTGCAGAAGCGTCCATCGGAGTACTTCCGGTCCAACTGGTACGCCACGTTCTGGTTCGAGAACGGCCGCGGCGACTTCCAGCACCTCATCGACAGCGTCGGTGAGGACACGATTATGTTCGAGACCGACTTCCCGCACCCGACCTGTCTGCACCCGAACCCGGTCGAGATGGTGAGCGAACAGGTCGCCTCCCTGCGACCGGACACCCAGCGCAAGGTGATGGGCGGGAACGCGGTCAAGCTCTACAGGCTGTAGCACGCCTCGATGGCCCGCAGGGTCTTGCTCCGCCCGACCATGCCCTCTCCGAAGAGGCACTAGCCCCACATACTCGTGGTTGACGCTCGGCGGACCTCAAGAGAACGTGATGCCTGCGAAACGGATGCAACGACCTTGGCTGTGTGACCGCCGACAGATTGCACCGCTGGCATGGCGCATTTCGGCACGGCGGGACACATGAGCGGTCGTCCGCTCGACAAATTTGAGGACGATGTTGTCATCTCAGGCATAGGGCAATCGGCCGTCGGCCGTCGTCTCGGCCGGTCTCCGCTCAGCCTCACGATCGATTCGATCACGGCCGCCGTCAACGACGCGGGCCTATCTTTCGACGACGTCGACGGGCTGGCGAGCTATCCCGGAGGAGGGACCTCGCTCGGTCCAGGCTTCGCCGGACCATCGTTGGCCGACGTCTACGACGCCATTGGCCTCGAGCCCACGTTCCTCATGGGTAACTTTGAAGGGCCAGCGCAGCTTGGACCAATCGTGAACGGCTGCTTGGCGATCAGTGGACGCCTCGCCCGCCACGTGATCGTCTACCGCACCGTGACCGAGGGGTCGGCACGAATAGCGGCCAGGGGGACCCATGCGGAGGCACCGGAGTGGATCACCGCGTTCGGCGGCGGCCCGGCACCGATCGGGTACGCCCTCTTGGCCCAGCGACACTTCCACGATTACGGCACCTCCCGCCAGGAGTTGGCACAGATCGCTCTCACGGCCCGTGCACACGCCCGGCTCAACCCGAGCGCGGTGCTCCGCGATCCGCTGACCCTGCAGGACTACCTGGATGCTCGCATGATCGCAGACCCGCTGTGCCTCTTTGACTGTGATGTGCACTGTGACGGGTCGACGGCGATCGTCTTGTCCCGCGTCGAATATGCGGCCGATGCACCCCAGCGCGTCGTGCACTTCGAGGCGATGGGTCTTGCCCCCCCGCCTCGATCTCAATACGCCCAGCACGTCGATCTCCAACCAGGGCGACGAGCGGCCGAGGGAATGTGGCTGCGATCGGACCTCCGACCCGACGATGTCGACGTGGCCGGTCTCTACGACGGATTCAGCATCCTTGCCATGTTCTGGCTGGAGGCGCTCGGGTTCTGCGAGATAGGCGAGAGCGGAGCCTTCGTTGAGGGGGGAAGTCGGATCTCCCTCGGGGGACAGCTTCCGATCAACACGAATGGGGGCCAGCTGTCGGGCGGCCGTCTGCACGGTCTGGGGTTTGTCCACGAGATGTGCCTCCAACTGCGTGGCCAAGCCGGAAACCGCCAGGTCCCGGACGCCCGGGTGGCCGCTATCGGACTTGGCGCACTGCCCTACGTGGGATGCATGCTCCTGCGAGCAGCCGACCGGTGAACGGCGCGCTGCGGGCCCCACACGTCGTCGCCTTCTCATACCGGCGCAGTGTCGGAGGCGCCGATCGCCGCTTTCTCAGCGGCTTGGCCGAAGCTGAGATCTGGGGGAGCCGGGCAGCGGATGGGCGCGTCCTCGTGCCTCCACTCGATCACGACCCCGAGACTGGGGCAACGACGGAGGAGTTCGTCCGTCTCGGCGAGGTGGGCGTTGTTCGTGCCTGGACGTGGATGGCAGAGCCGGGCCCGGAGCACCCGAGGGAACGGGCGTTCGCCTACGCGCTGGTTGAGCTCGATGACGCCGATACCGCGTTGCTTCATGTCGTCGATGTCGACAACGAGAGCGAGATGTCGACAGGCATGCGCGTCAGGGCGGACTGGCGGTCGGTAAGGGTTGGAAGCATCCTGGACATCAGGGCCTTCGTGCCGTTGACGGCAGTGCGGCCAGTCTCGGGCACCGGACGGCGTGCTGGGCGGGGAACCATCCCACGCGGCGAAGCCTCCGTATCGGTCGAGGTGGTCGCGGACATCCACCTGGAATACATGTACGAACCGGGGCTCGTGGCATCGGCGTTTCTCCGTTCGATCGCAGAGCGGAGGATCACGGGTGGGCGCTGTTCGTCGTGTGGTGGTGTCTACGTACCAGCTCGTTCGAGATGCCCGGCCTGCCGCGTGGGTCCGATGGCCGAGGTCGAGCTTGACGACCGCGGCGTGATCACCTCCTACACCGTCGTGCATGTGCCGTTCGACGGGATGACCCTAGAGCTCCCGTTTGTGTCCGCCTGGGTCCGGTTGGACGGCGCGGATGTTTCCATCCCCCACCTCCTCGGCGAGGTGCCGCCCGAAGAGGTCCGAGTGGGCCAGCGGGTGGAGGCCGTCTGGATGCCCAACGACGAGTTGGCCCCGACGTGGGAGAGCATCCGCTACTTCCGCCCAACCGGCTCCGCCCCGGAGCCCGAGGATACGGCAGCGACGTGCGACGGATAGCCATCGTCGGCTTCGCGAGCGAGGTGGTGCTCGAACCCGACGGACGCAACGAGGCCGAGCTGGTCGCGCCGGTCGTCGACCGGGCCCTTGCCGCGGCGAAGGTGTCAGCTGCAGACATCGGTGTCGTCGGCTCTGCCGGCTCCGAGTTCCTCAATGGCGTTGTCGGGACCGTCATGGGGGCATTCGATGGGCTCCCTTGTTGGCCGCCGCTCACCCATTCTCATCTCGAGGCCGATGGCGCGTTCGCGCTCTATGAGTCCTGGGTTCGCCTCATGGCCGGCGAAGCAGAGGTGGCGCTTGTCTGCGCTTTCAGCCGGCCGCTCGCAACCGACCGGGTAAGTGTGCTCGGTATGCAGTTCGATCCGTATCTCGTGGCGCCCCTTGCACCCGGCCCCCGCAGCATCGCCGCGTTGCAGGCGCGTGTCCTGATCGATTCCGGCCGCTACGGCGAGGCCGACTTGGCCCGGGTTGTAGGCGCTCGGCGGAACGACGCCCGGCCGGACGAGCTTGTCAGCCAGCCCTATGTCGCGTCCCCGCTCCGTGCCCTCGACTGCTCGACCGTCTGCGCCGGCGCCGCCGCCGTCGTGTTGGCCGCCGACGGCTGGGCGACCGCCTCGAGCGCGCACCCGGCGTGGATCACGGGAATCGATCAGCGGATTGAAACCGCTGGGTTGGGGAGGCGTGATCTTGCGATATCCCCATCGACACATGCCGCGGCGAGCCGCCTCGGGCTCCCCGGGTCGGTCATCGATGTGGCGGAGGTGCATGCGCCGTTCAGCCATCAAGAGTTGATCGTGGTGGACGCCATCGGTGCGGCCGAGGTTGGATCGCTGAACCCCTCCGGAGGGGCCTTACCCGCCGATCCCATCATGGCGACTGGTCTCATCCGGATTGGAACGGCGGCGCAGACGATCCTGGACGGGCACGCCGAACGGACCGTCGGACACGCCACGAACGGACCGTGCCTGCAACACAACCTGCTTTGCCTGATGGAGCGAGACCGATGAACGCGCGTTGTGCGGTCGTGGGTGTCGGACAGACCCACCACGCGGCTTCCCGTCGTGACGTAACGCTGGGTGGTCTCGTCAGGGAAGCGGCAGAACGGGCACTTCTCGATGCCGACCTTGGGTGGAATGAGATCGATGCCGTCGTACTTGGCAAGGGTCCGGACATCATGGAAGGGCTGATGTCCCCGGAGCTGTACCTTGCCGACGCGCTCGGTGCGGTAGGCAAGCCGATCCTGCGCGCGTACACCTCCGGGAACGCCGGAGGGGTGGCGGCAACCATGGGCGTCAGTCTCATCTCCGCCGGAATCCATGCGAGGGTCCTCGTTGTGGCCTTCGAGAAGCAGTCTGAGTCGAGCGCGGCCGGCTCCACCCTGCAGCACCTCCCCTTTGAGGCGCGCTGGCAGGGGGGCACCGGGAGCTTGTTTGGGGCGATCTGCCGCGAGTACATCCACCGTTCGGGGGCACCGGCCCACATCGGCGATGTGGCGGCCCTGAAGGACCGCCAGAACGCGGTGCGCAACCCCTTCGCGCAGGTCCGCAGGGGGGACATCACCCTGGAGGCAATCGCGGCCTCGAGGATGCTGTGGGATCCGATCAGACTCCTGCATTCATCACCCTCCTCCGACGGTGCGTGTGCCGTCGTCCTGTCCGACGAGCGGACGGCAGCCCGATACGGCAGTCCGGCATGGATTCACGGGTGCGCGCTGAGGACGGAGCCACCGATTGCCCCAGAGCACGACAACGTTGACCCGCGCGCCGGACGCGAGTGCGCGAACGCCGTGTACCGGCAGGCGGGGATCGCCGACGCCCTCCGTGACCTCGATGTCGCCGAGTTGTTCGTTCCCTACAGCTGGATGGAGCCGATGCTGCTTGAGAACCTTGGCTTCGCGCCACCTGGGAGGGGTTGGCGGCTCGTCGAGGACGAGACGACAACGGCTCACGGGGACCTTCCGGTCAACCCCTCCGGAGGTCTCCTGGGCGCAAACCCAATCGGAGCAGCGGGCCTGATCCGTTTCGCCGAGGCGGCAATGCAAGTGAGCGGACGGGCAGGGCCGCACCAACTCGACGGCGTGCGGGTCGCGTTGGGCCATGCAGCCGGGGGCTACTCAAACTGCGTCGCGATGTGGGTAGTCGGAAGCGATCGACCGTGACGGATCAGGCGGTGCGAACCGGCCGACCGAGTCGCGCATCCCAGGTTCGAGCATTCAGAGGATCGACGCGCAACGCCGGCTTCTTGACCCGCTTCATTGCTTCGGTCCGTTCGGGGTCCACGACGAACTCGATGTAGCGCGGCACCATAAAGGCTGGCATACGTTCGATCAGGAACCGGTGCAGCTCCTCGGGGGTGACGGTCGTCTCGTCCAGGAGAACGACACATACCTTGACCTCGTCCTCACCCTCGTCGGAGGGCACGCCGATTGCCGCTGTCTCCGAGACGGCGGGGTGGTCGTTCACATAGGCCTCGACCTCGGCCGAGGAGATGTTCTCGCCGCGCCGACGCATCGAATCCTTGATCCGATCGACAAATTGATACCGGCCGTTCTTGTCCCGCACCACCCCATCGCCTGTATGGAACCATCCGTTGCGCCACGCCTCGGCAGTCTTGTCAGGCATCCCGAAGTAGCCGATCATCATGCGCCACGGATCGGTGGTTCGCACCAGCAGCTCACCGATCTGGCCCCTCGGAACCTCGTAGTCGTTCTCGTCCGCCGCTCGGACCTCGTATCCCGGTGTCACCCACTTCGCCGTGGAAGCCGGATCGGCCGACACGTCGGGCCCTGCATAGAGCGCGGTACCTACTTCCGTGTTGCCAAACTGGGTCCGCATTTGTATCCCGAAGCGCTGTTTGAACTCGTCGATCCGGGCCACCACCGGCGCCCCGGCGACATAGCGAAGAGGATTGTCGAGATCGTCAGGCCGGGGTGGTTGATCGAGCAGCCAGTTCATCATCGCCGGGATCAACGCAGTTACGGTGCAGCCGAACGCCCGGATGTCGTCCCAGAAATCCTGGGTCCTGAAGGCGTCGCGGAGTACGACCTGGCCCCCGGGAAAGCCGAACCAGGCCAGAGGCAGCATGCCCGAGAGATGGAACACGGGGAACGGGCAGTAGTAGATGTCGTCGCCGGTCATGTCGATCCACGTCTCGTTGGGCCACAGACGTCCCCACGGAACCAGCACGCCCTTGGATGGACCGGTCGTTCCGGAGGTATAGCTGATGCAGGCCAGCTCATGGCGCTCCGGTACGGCGAGGTCGGTCGCCGGCCGAGCGCTCTCCCAGAGCTCCGTCGCCGCGACCAGCCGGATGGGGAAGTCCGAGGGGAGTTCGCCGTCAGCGGCATCGGGCACGATCACCAGCTTCAGCAGATCCAGGTCAGGTGCCAGCTCGGCGACGCGGTCAAGGAACTCCATCTCACAGATCATGTGCGTCGCCCGACAGTTGGCGAGGATGTAGGCGAGGGCCCGACCTCGGAAGTCGGTGTTGACTCCGGTGTGAACCGCCCGCAGCCACGCGAGGCCCAGCCAGTGCTCCTCTGCCGTAACCGATGTTCGCCCCATGGCGGGCACGTTGTCGCCGGCCACGATCCCGGCCCCGCGAAAGGCGTCGGCCCAACGCAGGGCGTCGTCGTGGAACTGCCCGTAGGACCGGGTGGTCCCGCCAACCTGGTGCAGGAAAGGCCGGTCGGGCTCCCGCTCCGCCCACGACCTGATCACCTGGGGAAGGGTCTCGGAGGGTTCGAATGTCGGCTGCGGACGCCCGGTCGGCATGTCGCCACGGTACCCTGTCATCTGCCGTGGTGAGTGGGCGCTCATTAGGCTGGATTCCGGTCTTCTCAAACCGGACGAGGGGAGCGAACGATGGCCGGTGCAGGAACCGCGATCCGCGTGATCGACGCCGACACGCACCTGACCGAGCCGGTCGATCTTTGGACGGCACGGATACCTGCTCGCTTCCGCGATGAGGCACCGAGCGTTCGTTTTCACGAGCCGAGCGGCATGTGGCGCTGGGTCATCGGCGGCCGCTGGTGCAGCCTGGTCGGCAACTACAGCATGGCCGGATGGCGGGAGTTCCCCCCCTCGTGCCCGCCGACGTTGAGCGACGCCGATCCGGCTTGCTACGACGCCAAGGCCAGGCTCGCCCATATGGACGCCTTTGGTATCTACGCGCAGGTGCTGTACCCCAACATCATTGCCTTCGAGGGCCATGCGTTCATGGCACTCAAGGACGACGCGCTCAAGTTGGCCTGTGTTCAGACCTACAACGACTACGTGGTGGAGTTTGCTTCGTTGGCCCCCGAGCGTTTCGTTCTTCTCACAACCCTGCCCTTCTGGGACCTCGACGCCTCAATTGCTGAGCTGCGGCGGTGCCATGCCATGGGTCATCGCGGCGTTCTTTGGGCGGCAACGTTCGAGAAGCATGGGCTGCCAGATTTCGTTGACTCGCACTGGGACCCCTTGTATGCAGAGGCGCAGGATCTCGGGATGTCCATCAACTTTCACGTTGGCGTAGGAAATACTGCCGAGGAGATCGAACAGGCGATGAACCGTGAGGGGTACGACCCGGCGTTTCAAACGGCTCGGTCTTCGATGTCGTTCGTTGGGAACGTAAGGATGATCGGGACCTTGCTGACGAGCGGCTTGTGTGAGCGATTCCCCCGGCTCGACTTCGTGTCTGTCGAGAGCGGATTCGGTTATATCCCGTTCCTTCTCGACGCGCTCGACTGGCAGTGGTTCGGTACGGGGGCCCGTGATCGATATCCCGAGCGCCTGCTCCCGAGCGAGTACTTCCGCAGGCAGGTTTACGCGATGTTCTGGTTCGAGAAGGACTCTTTGGAGTTACTGCCGAAGTACGACGACAACGTCATGTTCGAAACTGATTTTCCGCACCCGACGAGCCTGCATCCGGGGCCGGCAAGCTATTCGCCGGGGCCGGCTGAGATCATCCGACGGGACACCGACATCGTCGGCGAGGCGGTCATGCGGAAGGTGCTTCAGGAAAACGCCTGCCGGGTGTACCACATCGACTGACGCACAACGTGCGAGCGGTCGACCTTTCCCGACGGGTCAGTTCGGGCCGGCGTTCGCCCTGAGCAAGGGGCCAATGGTGATCTGTTGCCAGGCGTCGGCGTTGGCCTCGATGGCGGCGTTCGCATCCCTCAGCCTGCTGGGCGGATTGCTAGCGAAGATAGTGGTGAAGCTGTCGACGTTGTGGCGGACCTCGAGGACCTCGATGCCCTCGGGCCCAGCGGTGTAGGAGTACGGCGCCAACGCGGGCACGAAGAAGCAGTCGCCTGCGCGCAACGTCTGATTGCCCATCAGCGCAGCGCCAGAGATAACGACGTAGAGGCAATCGCTCTCGTGCTTGTGGCGGAACAACGGAAAGTTCGGTTTGAAGAACAGGTACACGAGTGAGAAGCCGCCCTCTCCAGGCGTTTGGCGGACGAGCAGTCGGCTCGCCGTCCTTGCGGACGCCGCCAGCGCGACGGCGACGTCCTTCAACTCGGTGTGATCTCCAAAGTCGCTCTTCTCGCCAAAGTCCGTTTGCGTGAGATCCGGAGCTTCTGCAGCGCGGTAGATCCGTATGCCGGAGCGCTGCGAGTCTTCAGCGGCCATGGCTTCCTTCGTTCCCGATCGTCGGGCCCGGCGTGAACGTGATCGGCACGTCCAGCGGAGCACGGGTGAACGTGGAGTGATAGTGGATCTCAGCGCTCTGCTCAAGCTTGAGATCGCCAAGACGTCCCAGAAGCTCAGCCAGACCGACTCGGAGGTTCATACGGGCCAGGTTGGAACCTGCGCAACGGTGCGGCCCAATGCCGAAGCTTACGTGTCGGTTGCTACCGCGCTCGAGGCTAAACTCATCGGGGTCCGGGAATTCAGCTTCGTCTCGATTCGCGGAAGTCCAGTAGATGATTACCTTGTCGCCCTCCTTGATCTGCCGACCACCGAGCTCGGTGTCACGGGTGGCTGTTCGAGCAATGGCGATGAACGGGGGGTCGAGACGCAGAAGCTCCTCCACCGCCTCGGGCAGCAAATCGGGTCGACGGCGAAGCAGATCCGGAATCTTGGGATCGTTGCAGAGTCGGACCATCATCATTCCGAGCGCACCGGCCGTGGTCTCGAGCCCACCCAGGATGAGCAATTGAATCGTGCCCACGATCTCCTCATCGGTGATCGGCCGACCCTCGATCTCAGCCTCGAGCACCCCGTCGACGACATCACCACGCCGCGGCTGCCTGCGCCTCTGGTCGAGGAAGTCGGAGATCCAGTTTGAGAGACCCAACCAGCACTCGGCAGCCTCCGGGTCGTTTGGGGCCGACGACTTCGATGCCATGTAGGCAACCTTGTCGACTTCATCCCGGGGGGCACCAAGGGCGAATTCGAAGAAGGCGAGAGCCGGGAGCGGCCGGGCGAACGCCTGCATGAACTCACAGCGTCCGCTCTCGATGAAGTCGTCGATGAGACGCGTGACCAACGTACGGGTTGCCGACTCCCAGGGGGCCACGGCGGCGGGGGTGAAGTACGCGTTGATCAGCCGTTTGTAGACCCGGTGCAGCGGGGGATCGACTTCCACCGGGATGTTCCGGACTGCGATCGGGCTTGCCGGCACGGTGAGCCCGTGGGCCGAACTGAAGGTCGCCCAGTCCTGGGCGACGCGCACCACGTCTTCGTACGCTGTCACCACCCAAAAGCCGCCGTGCTCGTCGCTTCGAGCGACCGGACACAGTGACCGCATTCGAGCGAGCGTGTCCGGAAGCCGCTCTGGGAGCTCGGTGGAGAGATGATCGAAATGGTGCAGGCACCAGTCATCGGTGACAGGGCCTGCGGTCAAAGGCTCCGTGGCCATCAGCCCCCTTGCGTTTGGGCGGCCTCTTCGCCGCGCCGGCACCAAAAGTTTAGCGAATGTGAGCGATCACTTCCTCGGGCACGTCATCGAAGGAGCACGCTTCGGGCCCGCCCGGGCACCGCCCACGGCGGCTGTGGAGCCAAGGCCCGGGTGACCACCCTCTGGGGGTCCACGGAGGGCTGGCCAGCGGGCCGGCCAGCGGTCACCAAGTGTCCACAAACCGGCCGAGTTGACCGCGAATCATCATGGTAGTGTCCCTCAGGTCAGTGAGCGTTCGCTCAGTCCAGCCTTGGGGTGACAGGCCGGGTTCCGACGAAAAGGGGAGGGCGGAAGTGAGTCAAATGTCAAAGTTGTGGCGCGGCGCTGGGGTAGTGGCGCTGGTGGTCGGACTCGGTTCGTTCTATGCGATCAGTACGCAAGCCTCAGCCGGCGCTGCGACGGGGGCGCCGATCACGGTCGGTGTCGTGTGCACCTGTTCCGGATCGTTCGGAGCTGACATCATGGCCGCCGAGCAGACCTACGAGGCCTGGGTGGACACCACGAACAAGGCCGGCGGGATCGATGGGCACAAAATTAAGCTCACCCTCGAAGACGACGCCGGGAACCCCGGAACCTCCGTCTCCGATGCCCAGACCCTCGTTTCGGACCATGTGGACGCGATCCTGGACTTTTCGATCGTCGATCAGGCGTGGGCCTCCACGGTCCAGGCATCGAAGATCCCCGTCGTTGGTGGGGACGAGACGGAGACGCCGTACTACACGAGTCCAGACTTCTACCCGGAAGGTCAGACGAATGACTCGGTGACCTATGCGAACGTGCTGACGGCCAAAAAAGCTGGAGCCACCAATCTCGGCGACCTCTATTGCGCCGAAGCGCCATCGTGTGCGGAGGGCGTCCCACCGATCGAAGCAGCTGGTCAGAAGCTGTCAGTACCGGTCGTCTACAACGCGGAGATCGCCGCGACAGCGCCCAACTACACCGCCCAGTGCGTGGCGGCGCAACAGGCAAAAGTGAGCGCGATCTTCGTCGGCGATGCATCTGCCATCATCTCGAGGGTGGCTGCGAACTGCGCGCAGCAGAGCTACACCCCGATCTGGATCACCGAAGGCGAGGGCTTCGGCTTACAGATGGCTGCTACCCCCGGGCTCAAAGACAAGTTGTGGTCTGACTACGGCACAGCGCCGTTCTTCGACCACATTCCAGCCATCTCGGCGATGAACAAGGCGGTGGACAAGTACTACCCTGGCCTGCGTAACAACCAGAATGCATGGACCCAAATCGCAGCAGAGGCCTGGGCGTCCGGAATCCTCCTCGGTGACGCCGTCACAGCCAGCCACATCGGAACCACTGGCACTCCGGGCCCGGCAGAGATTGTGAAGGGGCTCCAATCGCTGAAGAACGACACCTTGCAGGGCATGGCACCGCCGCTGAACTTCAAGGCAGGCAAGGATCACTCCATCGACTGCTGGTTCACGGCACGTGTCCAGAACGGGGCGCCCACGGTGGTGAACGCTGGCCGCGTGACCTGCGAGAAGGGCTAGTCCCAGCAGACCACCCCCGATACCGTGGAGGTCCGGCCGCCTGTGAGCCGGGCCTCCACGGTGCAGTACCCCATCCGCTGTGAGCGAGGGCCCGCGCCTGAGTGAACCAGTTCCTTCCGTTCATTGTGATAGGGCTCGCGACTGGCGCGGTCTACGGGCTGGCCGGTATGGGCCTGGTGCTCACGTACAAGACCTCGGGCATCTTCAACTTCGGCTATGGCGCGGTCGCGGCGCTCGACGTCTTTCTGTTCTATTTCCTCTACGCCGAGCACGGAGTGCCCTGGCCAGCCGCGGCGGCGATCTGCCTGCTCGTGTTCGCCCCGGTGCTTGGGCTCGCCCTGGAGCTCCTGTCCAGATCGCTCGACGGGGCGACCGAGACGGTCAAAGTCGTCGCGACGGTGGGGTTGATCCTCATCGTCGAAGCCATTGGATCGTTGTGGAATCCCGCCAACCCACCGACGTTCCCGCACTTCCTTGCGCAGTCGACCGTCCGCATCCTGGGAGTGAACGTCACGTGGGAGCAGATCATCCTCTTCTTGTTCTCGTTGACCGCGTCTGCTGTCCTGTATTGGTTCTTCCGATCGCTGCGCCTCGGCGTCCTCATGCGAGGCGTGGTGGACAACAACGACCTGGTGTCGATGAGCGGCGACGATCCCGTGCGCGTGCGGCGGTGGGCGTGGGTGATCGGGACCGTGTTCGCCTCGATTGCCGGTCTGATGCTTGCGCCGACTCAGTCTCTCGACGGCGTGACGCTGACGACGGCCGTCTTTGCCGCCTTCGGGGCTGCCGCCATCGGCTACTTCACCAACCTGCCTCTGACCTTCGCCGGGGGACTGCTGATCGGCGTCGCCGGCGCGCTGGTGGACAAGTACTCGGCCACCATCTCGTGGATCGGCGGAATACCGCCGAGTCTGCCGTTCCTCATCCTGTTTGTGGTGCTCATCGTGACGCCCCGTCGCCGGCTGGTGCAGAGACACGTGGCAGTTCAGGCACACGCACGCCGCGCCTATCAAGCGCCCGTTCGGGTGCGGTTGTCGGTTGGAGCGGTGGCGATCGGTCTCTTGGCGATCGTGCCACTGGTGCAGATCAATCATCTCTCCGTGTGGTCGGCCGCCCTGATCGACATCATCCTGTTTCAGTCCCTCGGCCTGCTGGTTCGACGATCCGGCCAGATCTCTCTGTGCCATTTCGCCTTCGCCGCTGTGGGTGCGGCGGCGTTCGGGCACTTTGCCGGGGACGGCATGCCGTGGCTGCTGGCCCTCGTGCTGGCGACGCTGGTCGCTGTGCCTGTCGGTGCGTTGGTCTCGATACCGGCCGTGCGGGTCTCGGGCGTCTTTCTCGCGCTCGCGACGCTGGGATTCGGCATTGTGATGGAGCAGGTGTTCTACACCCGCCAGTTCATGTTCGGCGCATCCTCGCTCGGCATCGCCGACCCCCGGCCGAATGTCTCGATCGGAGCATGGAACCTCTCGACGGACTCGGGGTTCTACTACCTGCTGTTAATTGTGACGGTGCTCGTGGTCATCACCGTGACCGCGATCAGCAACGGGCGTCTCGGTCGGCTCCTCGAGGCCATGGCCGACTCGCCGCTCGCCTTGGAGACGCATGGGGCTACCTCGAGCGTCCTCAAGGTGATCGTGTTCTGCATCGCGGCCGCGATGGCTTCCCTGGCTGGAGCGCTCTCGGGCATGCTGTTCCACTTCAGCATCGGCAGCGATTTCGAGTCGTTCAACTCGTTGACACTTGTGGCGCTGGTGGTGATCATCACGATCGGCGACCCCTGGTATGCCGTTCTTGGCGCCATCGGCTACACCGTCATTCCCGGGTACGTCTCGGGCGAGACCACTAGCACCGTGTTGCTGTTGCTCTTTGGGCTGGCCGCGGCCACGGCTGCCTACGGCACTCGAGGCGGTACCACTCCGGCAGCGGTGCGGGCGTTTCTGGACCGCCTCGGCGGCCGGAGAGCCGGGCCACCGGGCTCGGTCGAGCTCTCCTCGGCGGCGCCCCATGCACCCCCGAGTAGGCATCCCGTGAGGCGGGGAGGCGAGCCAGCGGAGCGGGAAGGGTTGGTCGTCCGCCACCTCTCTGTCCAATTCGGTGGTGTGAGAGCGGTGGACGACGTCACGCTCAAGGCATCGACCGGTGTCATCACGGGCTTGATCGGGCCGAACGGTGCCGGGAAGACGACCACCTTCAACGCGTGTAGCGGCATCAACCGTCCGACCTCCGGTCAGATACTCCTGCACGGTGTGGACGTCAGTCGTCAGGGCTCCGCGCACCGAGCGAGGCAGGGTCTCGGACGCACCTTCCAGCGGCCGGAGCTCTTCAATAGCCTGACGGTGAGGCAGAACATCGCCATGGGGCGGGAGGCGGCCATCGCAGGCCGCAATCCGCTCGCCCAGGTGTTTGGGTCGCGTCCCGCCAGCCGGCTGGTCACCGCCGTCACGGACGAGGCGCTTGTCCTCACCGGAACCAGCCGCATCGCTGACACCCAGGTGGGGCTGCTCCCGATTGGCCAGAGGCGCCTGGTCGAGCTGGCCCGGGCACTGGCCGGCCCTTTCGATCTTCTGCTACTCGACGAACCCTCATCCGGGCTCGATGTTCATGAGACCGAGGAGTTCGGACGGGTGCTCAAGACCGTCGTACGCGAGAGGGGATGCGGTGTCCTGCTGGTCGAGCACGACATGACGCTGGTGCGTGAGATCTGTGACTACGTCTACGTGCTGGACTTCGGGTCGCTGATCTTCGAAGGATCCCCCGGGGAGATGCAGGAGTCCGACCAGGTTCGGGCTGCCTACCTTGGGAATGCGCTTCCCATGGAGGTGGGCCTTCGCGACGAGCGTGCAGCCAAAGATGAGCGTGATCCGCTCACCCCGGGCTCATGACCTCGACATGCTGACCCTGCATTCGGTGACGGCCGGGTATGGCGAGACCACCGTGCTGCGCGACGTGAACTTCACCGTTGGTGACGGCGAGGTCGTTGCCCTGCTTGGGCCGAACGGCGCCGGCAAGTCGACGCTGCTGCGGACAGCCACGGGGTTCGTGAAACCTCGGTCCGGACGCATTGAGTTCGGCGGGGCGGACCTGACCGGTCACCGGCCCCACGCCTTCGTGAGACGTGGCATTTGCCACCTGCCGGAAGGTCGGGGGATCTTTCCGTCGCTCACCGTTCGGGAGAATCTGAGGATTCAGGCTCGCTCACGCGACATGAACGAAGTGGTCGCGGAGGTGGCCGAGCTGTTTCCCGCCCTTGGTAGCCGGTTACGTCAGACCGCCGGAAGCCTTTCGGGGGGCGAGCAACAGATGCTCGCCCTGTCCAGGGCGTACCTCACCCGGCCCAAGCTGGTCCTCATCGACGAGGCGTCACTCGGCTTAGCGCCGCTGCTCGTCGACAGAATCTACGACGCCCTCCGCCAGCTCGTCGAGCGTGGCCTCTCCCTGGTCATCGTCGAACAGTACGTGCAAAAGGCGCTCGATCTCGCCAGCACCGTCTACATTCTGAATCGGGGCGAAGTCATCCATGTCGGCAAGGCGAACGAACTCAACAGCGACGAGATTTACCAGAGATACCTCGGGCTCTCGTCCTGAGAGGGTGACTCGACATCGAAGCGGACGCTCGTTCTTGATCGATTCAAAGTTCGTGCCGGAAAGATGAGGGAGGCGTTCCAGACGAAGGCACGGCGTTTTCCGAAGCAATGGGAGGATTGCTCTCCCGAGTGGATGACCTCGGTCATCGCCAACCATCACCCGGGCGCTCAGGTCCAAGACGTCACGGTGATCGGGCGGGATGACGGTACCAACCGTCGGGCTCGACTTGGTCTCACCTACGCGTCCGGCTCGGGGCCACCCACGGTCTTCTTGAAGGCCAGCGACGCTGCCCATCGCCTTGTCCATCTCCGCAACGGCAACCTCTTCGGAGAAGCCCGACTCTTCGCAACGAGGGTTCCGTTGGCCGTCGAACACCCGCTCGCATACAGGGCGATCGTCCGTCGAGCCCACATGGACTTCCTCATCGTCATGGAGGATCTGACCCATCGCGGTGCGGATCCCCGCGATGCCACACGGCCGATGACCGTTGACCAGGTGGCGCGCGGACTGCGAGGATTGGCAAGCTTGCACAACCAGTACCGGGGCTTGTCAGGAAAGACTCATCCGAAGCTCGGTTGGGTGAAGACCTGGAAGCCGACGGAAGGATGGCAGGTGGGGTTGAAGAAGCGCATCCCCACCGGCCTGGAGCGCGGCGCCGCGGAGCTTCCCGAGGAGGTGACGAAGCGGTCGGCCGAGGAAATCGTCCGCATCTGGGCGCAATACGTGACCACGCTCAGCAGGGGGCCGATGACGTTGCTGCACGGAGACGCCCATATCGGCAACACCTACGTCCTGCCGGACGACAACGTCGGGTTCCTCGATTGGCAGGTCGTCCGGAGAGGGGAGTGGTCCCAAGATGTCGGGTACTTCTTGATCAGTGCGCTGAAGGAGGATGATCGACGCAGCAGCGAAGCCGACCTCGTCGAGGAGTATCGGAAGGCGCTCGACGGTCCGAGCGACCAAATTCCGTCGGCGTCAGAGGCGTGGTTGCGCTATCGAGCGACGCCGGCCTACGGGCTGGCGATCTGGCTCTCGACCCTCGGAACCGACGGCTGGCAACCGCGAGAGGTTTCGATGGTCCTCGCGCAACGATACGCGAGCGCCTTTGTTGAGCTCGAGACCATGTCCGCCCTCGAGGCTCTTGACGCTTGAGCGGTGAAAGCGCTGGGGCGTGCTTTCCCCGAATGGTGCGCCACACACTGTGCCCGGGCCGCGGACCCGAGGAGAGCGTGGCCGCCGCACCCGGAGAACCGCACTAGCGCCCTCGCCGCCGAACGGACCGGTCGACCGGGGATGTGTGACCGGTCCAGCAGCTCGACCTGGCGCTCTACCCCTCGGCAAGCGCTCCCTGGAGCGTGGCGCCATAGGTCACCCCGATGTCTCCGCCGGCGTCGTGGCGCTGGAGTTCGGGAAGCACCTCGGAGACGAACAGGTCGAAGCAGGCCTTCGTCTCTTCGGGTGGCATGCCACCGAAGGAGAGAGGGACCACCAGGGCCCCGGCGTCGGTCCGCCGGACGTAGTCCAGCAGTTTTTCGGTTACCTGCTCGGGCGTGCCCCACACCTGCAGGTCGGCGAGGAAGCTGTTGAACCGCTCCAGCCCGTGCTTGGCGATGTTGTTGGCTAGCGCGCCGTAGTACTCGTAGCCCTCGATCTCCGCGAACCCGACATTGTCGAATTCGTAGTGCTCGACCGTCGAGCGAGCCCAGCGCTGCAGATAGACGTCCCGAAGCCGCTGGGCCGCTTCCTGGTCGCGGCTCACGCCGGCGACCACGACCAGGACCGGCTTGGGCGCCTCCACCCCGTTGATCTCCAAGAAGCGCTTGCGATACGCGGCCAGCTCCGCCTCCGCGGTCTCCCACGGCTTTTGGGCGATCACCATTAACCCGACCCCCAGGCGGGCCATCAGCTCCATCGACTCGGGCGAGACGGCTGACGCGAACGTCCGGCCCTTGAAGCTGCCGCACGGGCGCGGTCGGATCGGGGTGCGTGCCTGCTGGTACAGCTCGCCGTCGGACTCGATGTAGCCAGTCTCAAGCGCCTCGAGGATCGCCTCGGTGTACTCGGTGAACCGCCGACGCGACTCACCCATCTCGACCCCGAAGCCGTTGAACTCGACCCGGCCGAGACCCCGGCCGATCCCGAGGATCGCCCGCCCTTCGGAGAGTTGATCGAGCACCGAGAAACTCTCCACCACCCGCACCGGGTCGTGCCACGGAAGGACCGTCACCATCGTGCCGAGCTTGACCCGCCGCGTCTGCCCCGCAACCCACGCGAGGAACATCGGAGTCTGCGAAGTGAGCTGGTAGTCCGAGAAGTGGTGTTCTGACGCCCACACCGAGTCGAAGCCGGCGTCCTCGGCCCGAGCGGCCAGGGCCAGCTCCCGGTGGTACGCCTCACCGTCGGTGACCTGGCCATCCAGGTTCGCGAACTGTAGACCTAGTCCAATGTGCATGAGCGCTTACTCTACTACTACCTCGAGGCCCGTGCTGGCGCCGCTGGCTGAGGCGCCGACGCCGCGCCGTGGTCGGATTTCGGGGGAATGTGCCGGCCAGCTCGTCGCCCGAGAGCGCGCCGTCGGGGGACCGTGAATGCCTATCGGATCGCCTCGGCGGCCCGAAGCCTGGCGATGTCCTCACCGGAGAACGCCCAGTCCGAGAGCGCCTCGTCCGTGTGCTGGCCCGGCCGGGTCGGCGGTCCCGTGACCGTTGGGACGGTCCGGCTGAAGCGCGGGGCCGGAGCCGGTTGGACGACGCCAGCGAGCTCGATGAACGTCCTTCGCTCGCGGATGTGCGGATGCTGCGGAGCCTCGTCGGGACCGAGTACCGGCGCGAAGCAGGCGTCGGTGCCCTCAAGCAGCCCGCACCACTCGTCCCGGGACCTCGTCTTGATCACGGCGGCCAGACGCCGCTTCATCGATGGCCACGAGTCCCTGTCCGACGGATCGGGAACCGGGCCGCCGCCGTCGACATCGTCGGCCAGCCCCGTGATCCGCAGCATCTCCTCGCAGGACGTCGGATCAATGGGCCCAAGCGAGATGTAGCCGCCGTCTGCCGTTTCGTAGACCTCGTAGAACCAGGCCCCAGTGTCGAGCAGATTGGTGCCCCTCTCGCCCCATTGCCCCGACGCTCGAAGGCCGTGCATCATCCCGGCCAGCAGCGCCGCGCCATCGACCATGGCCGCGTCGATCACCTGGCCCTTCCCGGACCGGGAGGCCTCGACAATCCCGCAAACGATCCCGAAGGCCAGCAGCATGCCGCCGCCTCCAAAGTCCCCCACGAGGTTGAGCGGTGGTACCGGCGGCCCCCCGATCCTCCCGATCATGGACAGGGTGCCCGAGAGGGCTATGTAGTTGATGTCCCGGCCGGCCGCGGCGGCATACGGCCCGGTTTGACCCCAGCCCGTCATGCGCCCGTAGATGAGCTTCGGCTGCCGAGCCAGACACTCGTCGGGGCCGACGCCCAGCCGTTCGGTCACTCCGGGGCGAAATCCCTCAATCAGTGCGTCCGCCTGTTCGACCAGGCGCAGCACCGCCTCCCGACCCTCCGGACGCTTAAGATCGACACCAACCGACCGGCGACCCCGGCCGCCGACGTCCCAAAACGGTGGGGCCGCGCCGTCACGAACAGCATCGGCCCGGTCGACACGAAGCACCTCGGCGCCCATGTCCGACAGCATCATGGCGGCGAACGGACCGGGACCGATGCCGGCCAATTCGATGATCCGATAGCCCGTGAGCGGACCAGCCACAGCGGCTCCTCCCGTTATCGCCGACCTTGCGCCCTCGGTCGATCGACCGGAGCTATTTGGGTGCGAACCGTTGACCGGCGTCGAGGCGGATGGTGGACCCGTTGAGCATTGGGTTCTCGACGATGGCGACAACCAGTCGGCCGTACTCCTCCGGCCTGCCCATCCGCTTCGGGAATGCGGCGTCCTTGGTCAGGACCTCTGCGAACTCCGAAGTAATGCCACTCGTGATGCCGGTGCTGAAGAGGCTGGGAGCGATGGTCACGACGCGGATGCCGAGCGAACCCAGGTCCCGGGCCATCGTGAGCGTCATGCCTGCGATGCCGGCCTTGGAGGCCGAGTAGGCAACCTGCCCGATCTGGCCTTCGAATGCCGCGATCGAGGAGGTGTCGATGATGACGCCGCGTTCACCATCGTCGGGCTCGTTCTTCGACATGTGGTGCGCCTCTAGTCGATTGAGGTTGAAGGTGGCGATGAGATTGAGCTCGATCACGCTGCGGAAGTCGGCCAACGGATGCGGCCCGTCCCTACCCAGAGTGCGTTTGCCGATGCCCCCGCCGGCCGTGTTCACAGCGATGTGCAGGCTCCCGAGGGCCTGAACGGCGTCGGCCAACGCTGTCTCAACCGCTGCCTCGTCGGTCACGTCGACCGGATGGAACGACCCGCCCAGACCCGTCGCAACCTCTTCGCCAGCGGAGGTCGGCAGGTCCAAGATCGCGATCGACGCGCCGTGCGCGCGCAGCAGCTCCGCCGACGCTCGCGCCATTCCCGACGCGCCGCCCACGATGACCGCACCCCTTCCATCGATCTGCACAGCGCCCCCCTTTATCGTTGCTCGCCGTTGGCCGCCCGGGTACGGGCTAGCACCGGTTGCACTACCTGGCCAAGTCGCGGGTCTCTGCCGGCCCGCGCGGCTTGCCGAACGACTCGTCTCGTTGCGGTCGAAGGTGCGGTCGTTCAACCCGTTTCGGTGCGATGGTCCCCGTCGCCCAACGCGAGCGAAACTGCTCTAGGCGAGGCTCGGGACGAGCAAGTCTTCCAATTCGAAGCCGACCCGGTCGATGTGCGGCTGGAGGACGGCCCGGTCGAAGCCGTAGAGCTGGGCGGCATTGTCGAAGAGGATCTTGCGCGCATCCTGTTCGGTGACGCTCGGATCCCTCGTCAAGGCGGCGACCTTGTCCATGGTGCCGGGGAAGATCGACTCGAAGTGCGGGTAGTCGACCCCGAACATGGCCGCCTCCGCGCCGATGTGGAAACCCTGCAGCGGACGCTGGTCGGCGTCCTTGCCCACCAGCTGTTCGATCGGGATTTGCCTGGGATCGAAGGGCGAGACACCGATGAAGCAGTTGGTGCCGATGTACTCGCTGGCCGGCCGGCTGACCGTCCGCTCCCGCTTCAAGGACCGGGCGAAGGCCATCCAGTCATCCGTCCCGGCCAAGGTCTGGTCCATGTGGGCGATCGCCGCCGTCAAGAAGAACACCTGGGTCTCGATGAACGACACCTTCAGATCCGAGAACCGGTCGAACACCCCGCCGGCGATCAGCTGCCACAAAGAGCGCGACGAGAAGAACGCGTTTTCCACCGAGATCGTGATGATCGACGCAAAGCCGGGCGGGCTGTAGGCCGGAAGGCCGGCCCCGCCGTGCTGGCTGATCGGCAGTCCGACGTCTTGGATGGCGGCCCAGATCGGGTCGAGTGCCGGATCGAAGAAGAACGTCCCTCCCGGGTTGAGCGGGGGCATCATGATCCCACCGAGGCCGTGCTCTTTGGCCCACACGATGTCGGCGACCGCCTGGTCGATGTCGTCGAAGGAGACCACCGCCTGACCGGCCCGGCGTCCCGGGGCCTCGGCGCAGAAGTCAACCAGCCAGCGGTTGTAGGCCCGGCGGCCCGCCGCGGCCAGCTCGGCGTCCATCGCCCGTCCGGCATCCTCGAGCCGATTCACCTGGAACGGCTGGCCGTTGGGAAAGAGCACCTCGGCCACCACCCCCTGGCCCTCCAAGGACTCCAGTCGGCGGCCCGAGTCCCACTGGGCGTCGAACCCGAACTCCGGATTCAAGTTGCCGGCGTCGGGCACCCCTGCGTCCTCGGCCGCCTGCACCGATGCGTCGTACTGCTCGAGGTACTTCTGCTCGATGTACTGGCGATAGCCAGCCCGAGAAGCCTTGACGTGGCCATCGACCGAGATGATCGCTGTTCGTCCCATGGGTCCCTCCCTCGCCGTCATCAGGTTGCCGATACGTTCACGCAGCGTGCGGCGGGTCTTGGCAGACCCTGCCATCGTCGGCCTCCCCTGTCAACAATAGGCGCGCCGGCTGCGAGGTCGAACTCGGAGCCCCACGATTCAACCGGGGTCTGCGCGGTGCACGACCGCCCCCGCCGCGACCGTGGCGAGCACCGTCGGTGATCCGCTGGCCAATGAGTCGTCCAGCGGCTCGGCCAGGACCACGAGGTCGGCCGGCCCACCACATGTGACGACCCGCCGGCGGCCCGGTCGTTCGGGTTCGCCGCAAAACAGCGCGAACGCCCGTCGCGGCGCAATCCGCTCGGCCGGCCCAATCCGCTGCCCCGCCGCCGTCCGCCGGGAGGCGGCGACCCCGATGACGGACCAGGGATCGTCGGGTCCGAACGGGGCATCGGTACTGAGCGCGAGTGGGATCCCGGCGTCGAGCAACGACCCCAGCCGCCACAGGTCGGGCACATCCTGGCTGGCCACGTCGGCGAGGTAGCGGTCACCGCGTGCGTGGAGGAACCCGGGCTGGGTGACCACGATGAGGCCGAGATGCCGCAACGCAGGGATCAGGTCCACGCCGATGACGGACCCGTGCTCCATTCGATCGCCCGGCACCGCCCCCGCTTCCGAGAAAGCTGCCACCGCGAGGGCCGCCTGCGTCCGCGTCACGCAGTGGATCGCGACCGGGCTGCCCGAAGAGTGGGCACGGCCAATGCGGGTGACCAGCTCGTCGAAGGTCGGCAGGCGGTCGTCGTCGAGCACGACCTTGACCGGTCCTGAGGTGATAGTCGCGGGCCACACTGGATAAGCCGGCGAATCGGGGTCCGGTCTCGGCATCGTGGTGCCGGAGGCCCCGGAACCGTCGGCCGGACGAGGACCGAGTGTGTCCGGGCCGACCATGAGATGCAGGCGTTGGAGGATCACCCCGCTGGTGCGGGCGTCGATAAGGGCATCGAGCGAAGCGTGATCCTGGTCGGGCGTCGCGTCGGTCAAGCCGGTGACCCCGAATGAGGCAGCTCTCCGGCTGATCGCGCCGAGGTCGGGGGGCGGAGCACACCCGAGGGCGGCGAGACGCTTCCGCAACCAAGCATCGGCGCGCCAGAGCCGCCCGGTCGAACGGCCCGCAGCGTCGAGTTCGAGGGGCGCGCCGGCAGGAGGCGGGTCCAGCCCCAGGGTTTCCAAGGCCCGGGAGTTCAAGATCCACAGCGCCCCGCTGCGATGCTGGATCCGAGCCGGGCGGTCCGGAACGAGCCGATCGAGCGCGGCGCGATCAAGGTGGCCGGCGACCGATTCGTGGTAGCCGATCGCACGGATCCAGGTGCCGGGGGCAGCCCGGAGGCGCCTCGCCAGGCCGTCGAGCGAGTTGACCGCCGGTGGCCCGACATCGACCGACCCCGCGGCGGCCGCCCATGCCCACAGGTGCACGTGGTGGTCGTGAAGACCCGGGAGGATCGGCCCGCCCCGGCCGTCGACCGTCTCGTCGCCCGGCCGTTGCGCGATGCGCGGCCCGATCTCGTCAATGCGCTCGCCGACGATCCGCACGTCGACGATCTCCCCGTTCGCGGCTGGCTGCCCCTCGTCCGAAACGGGGTCCACCACGACCCCACGGATCAGGACGGCCACATCGGTCCCAGGGGTTCAATCGATTCTGATGTCCCGGCACGGGCGACCGCCGCCGCGGCGCCGGCAAGTGCCAGATCGATCAGATGACCGCCGCCGGCCGCGAGCGAACGAAGCACCGCCGCCGCTCCGAACAACCCGGTCACGGGATCGGCGACGGCGTCGGCGCAGAAGACGGGCTCTCCGGTATCGTTCTTCGCCGTGAGCCCGCCGGCCACCGCTGCGTCGTCCCCGAAGGCGATCCAGTTGGCCCCCGGTCCCCGGCGCCCGTACCCGGTGATGCTCAACCAGACCCGCCCGGACTTCGGTCGAACCTGTTCCGGACCCGAACCGAGTTGCTCGAGGGCTCGGGGGCGGGATGCCTCGATCACCACATCGGCCGCCTCGACCAGTTCGTGCAGCTGGGCTCTGCCGCGTGCCGAGGACAAGTCGACGACGACGTTGGACTGTTCGTCCGGGTGGAGGTGGCGATAGAAGTCGGGTGTGCCCCGGGCTCCATCCGGCCGCGCAGCCGACTCGACCTTGGTGACCGGGGCGCCGGCGTCCGACAGGACCCGTGCGCTCAGCGGTCCCGCCCACAGCGACGAGAGGTCGACCACCTGTAGTTCTGACAGGTCGGGCACGTCGCGCGATGGCCATCGTCGGGTGGCCGACAGCGGGACCGGCGTGTCCGGTGCCATCGAATCGAACTGGGCTGCGGCCATGTCCAAGAGGCGGGCCCGCCGCACCGCGTTGGCTCCCGGCCGAGCCCCGACCCAGCAGCCCAAGGCCGCCCAGGGATCCTCGGCAACGGGGCCCTCCACGAGTGCCGGCAGCGCTTCGAGGTCCCAAGGTCGGGCCAAGCTGATGGCGATCCAACCGTCACCGCTGCGGAGGATCCGGCAGGCGCCGCTTGCCGAGCAACGCCCGCTCGGCCACCCTCCGAGGAGTCGGCCACGGACCGTCAGTTCGTGGTGCCAGTCGAGATGCCCTGCTCGGCGGGCCGACACCGTTCGGCCGTTGATCTCGTCGGTGACTGTCTGTAGAAGGCGAGCCTGCGGGTGGGCCAATATGGGTTCGCCCGCGGAACCGGCATCGTTCGGTCCAATGGGCATGGCGGCGACGCTAATGGCCGGCTCGGAAGAGCGACCGCAGACGGACTGGGCGGTTCGTCGAGCCCTCGCCGTAGGCTCGACAAGCCATGAACGAGGGGTTCACCGGTGATCCCGGATCGAACGAGCCACCCTCCCTGGGCCTCGCGCGGTTGCCTGTCGATGAGCCCGCCCTGGTTGTCATCGACCTGGACGGTCCACGATCGATGTCGTTGGAGCCTCTGCCGGTCGCCTTCGCCGGAGTGGCGGTCGGTATATCGCGCTCCGGGTCCACGGCGTCGAGATCCGATGTATCGGCTGGTGTCGACTTTGTGCTCGTGCCCGAAGACGTGACCCGGCTCGGGCCAAGTCACCGGGTTGGGGTGGCTGTCGCCGATCTCGATGCCGAGCTATCGCGGGTCGACGAGGCGCTGAAGAGGTCGCCGACCGCGGCCGTCACGCTGATGCAGGTCCTGCGGGCCGGGTCCGCGGGGTCCGTCGAGCGCGACCTGTTCGTTGAGTCACTCGCCTACAGCGCGCTTCAGGCGGGAGTCGAGCACCTCAGTTGGCTGGGTGGCAGGCCGACCCGCCGCGACCACGGGGGGCAGGTCGGCCCACCGGTCATGCTTGAGCGCGACGGTGCGGTGCTGACCGTCACCTTGAATCGTCCGCAGGTCCGCAACGCCTTCGATGTCGGGGTGCGTGACGGGTTGCAGGAGGCCCTTGAGCTTGTCGCTCTGGACCCGAGCATCGAGTACGCGAGGCTCGTCGGCGCCGGCTCGGACTTCTGCAGTGGCGGTGACCTCGACGAGTTCGGGACGGGGCCTGGGCCGACTGTGTCTCATTTGATCCGGACCTCCCGCAGCCCGGCGCTCTTGCTCTCCCAGGTCGCGTCCCGGGTCACCGTCGAGGTCCATGGAGCGTGTGTCGGCGCCGGTATCGAGATCGCCGCGCTGGCCGGACGCGTCGTCGCGACGACCGACACCAGAGTTCGGCTTCCCGAGGTTGGGATGGGCCTTATCCCCGGGGCCGGGGGAACGGCCAGCCTGCCGCGCCGGATCGGACGACATCGGACGGCATGGCTGGGTCTCGGAGGTGGGTGGCTCGACGCGGCGACAGCATTCGCGTGGGGTCTGGTTGATGAGGTGCACGAGCCGGACTCTTGAGCCATCGGCAGGGTCCGATGACCGGGAACGGCTCGACGCCCCCAGAATCGTGCATCGTCCAAGTCGGTATAGTTCCGACCGGAGTCAGGGTTCCTCACGGGAGTGTCCCGGTGAGCGGCAGAGCCGGGTTCGACTTGCGTCGGCGAAGGACCAGGAGCGTGTGCATGGCGGATCAGATCCCGCTGGTCGACTATCTGGTGTTGGGCGACAGCCCGCATCTCGTGGCGCGGGAGTGCGAGCAGTGTGGATCCCGCTACTTCGGTCGCCGCAACGCGTGCGCCGCCTGCTTCGGCACCGAGTTCAAGACGGTGCGGATTCCCGACGAGGGAACCCTGGAAACCTTCACCATCGTTGCCCAGGCCGCGCCGGGCGTCCCGGTCCCGTTCGTTTCGGGAGTCGTCGACGTTGACGGCACAGCCGTGCGGGCCAACGTGGTGAACGTCGAACCGAGTCCCGACAAGGTCACCATGGGCATGAAGCTTCGACTGACCACGTTTCCGATCGGGGTCGACGAGGCCGGGGTGGAGGCCATCAGTTTCGGATACGAGCCGGTCGGCTGAGTCCCGACCCGAGAGGAATGCGATGAGTGAGGACATCTGGATACTGGGCATCCACATGACCAAGTTCGGCAAGCACCCGGACAAGGACACCTTGGACCTGGCCTCCGAGGCCGTGATGGGCGCACTGGCTGACGGCGGCGTGACGATGAAGGACATCGGCGTGATGGGGGCCGGGAACCTCATGGGAGGGGCCGGGGGGATCGGCCAGATGCTCCAGAAGCAGGTCGGACAGACCGGGATCCCCGTCTACAACGTGGCCAATGCCTGCGCCACCGGCGCCACCGCGCTGCGGGTCGCAGCGATGGCGGTGAAGGCGGGAGAGGTCGACTGCGGCCTCGCGGTGGGCGTCGAGAAGCTGGCCGGAGCCGGGCTGTTGGCCGGCGGAAGCCGGGCGGACGACGCCAAGACCTGGACGCCCAAGGGCCGCCAGGGGGCGGTCGCGCCCCTGGATGGACGTGTCGGGACCGACACGATGCCCGGGGTCTTCGCCCAGATCGGCATGGAGTACGGGCACCGGTACGGCGGCACGTCCTTCGAGCTCTTCGCGCGGATCAGCGAGAAGAACCACTCACATTCGACTCTCAATCCGTTGGCCTCCTACCAGAAGAAGATGAGCCTGGAGGAGATCATGAACGACGTCATGATCGCCTACCCGAACACCCGGCCGATGTGCTCGGCGAACTGCGACGGGGCGGCGGCGGCGGTGGTGGTGAGCGACTCGAAGCTGAAGAAGCTCTCTGCCGAGCAACGGCGCCGGGCCGTCAAGATCTCGGCGTCGATCCTCACCACGGACCCGTGGGAAGACGCCTGCCAGGTCTTGCCCAACGTCAACACGCTGACCCGCAACGCGGCCCGCCAGGCCTACGAGCAGGCGTCGGTCGGTCCCGAGGACCTCGACCTGGTCGAGCTGCACGACTGCTTCGCCACGGCAGAACTGGTTCACTACGACAACCTGATGCTGTGCGAAGAGGGTGGCGCGGTGGATTTCTTCAACAGCGGCGCGCCGTGGCGTGACGGCAAGACGCCGGTGAACGTCTCCGGTGGGCTCGAGTCCAAGGGTCATCCAATCTCGGCAACCGGGATCGCCAATATCTGGGAGGTGTGTACCCACCTGCGTGGTGAGGGGGGTGCGCGCCAGATCGAAGGGGCCAAGGTCGGCTTGGCGCACGTGATCGGGCTCGGCAACGCATGCGGTGTCCACATCCTCGAGAAGGCGGCGTAGCCGGCAGCGACTCGCGAAGCTGTCGAGCCAACAACCTGCGAGCTCTATTCGAGTTCGGCAAGCAGCTCGGCTAACACCTGTCGACGGAGGAGCTTTCCGGTTTCCGTTCGCGGCAGCGCCTGGCGGATGACGACGCGCTCGGCCGTCTTTGAGGTGCGGAGGTGCCGACGGGTCCACTCGGAGAGTTCCTCGGGCTCGACCGACATGCCGCTCCGAAGGACGACGGCCGCGGTGATTCGTTGCCCCCACTCCTCGTCGGGCGTGCCGACGACCGCCACATCTAAGACCGCCGGATGCCGCATGAGCACCTCTTCGATCTCGGCCGGTGCAATGTTCTCGCCGCCTCGGATGATCGTGTCGTCGGTGCGGCCCTCAATGAACAAGTACCCCTCTTCGTCGATCCATCCGGCATCGCGGGTTGGGAACCATCCTTGTTCGTCGCGCGGAGACCGTCCGTCCGCGTAGACACCCGAAACCTGATCGCCTCGGACCCAGATCTCACCGTGCGAGTTGGGCGGAACCGGATGGATTCCCTCTCGGATCTCTATCTCGATACCAGGGAGGACCCGTCCGACCGACGAGAGCCGCTGCTTGGCCATCGCGTCGCTGCTCTCGAACGCGAGACGGTGGTCCTCTGGTCCGAGGACTGCGATCGACGAGCTCGTCTCAGTGAGGCCGTAGGCGTTCACGAAACCCGTGTCAGGGAAGAGGCGCAGCGCCTGTTCCAAGACCGTCTGGGGCATCCGTGCGCCGCCATAGCTGATGGTTCGCAGCGTGGCGGTGGCCGCGGTGGCACCGTCCATCTCCTCGGCGATCCGAGCCAACATGGTGGGGACGACCATGGCCTGGGTGACGCCTTCCCGCTCCACCGTGTCCAGCCAGGTCCTGGGTTCGAACGCCGCAAGGTAGATGATTCGCCGTCCCGCGAAGACGTTCGACAGCAGATTTGCCACACCCGCGATGTGATACGGCGGCACGCTGACGAGCGCTGCTTCGTTTTCCTCGGCCGATGCGAACTCGACGGAACCGAGTATGTAAGCAGCCAGATGTCCGTGCTCGAGGACCGCGGCTTTGGGCTCGGCCGTGGTACCGCTCGTGAACAGCTCGACGGCGAAATGCTCGGGGACCTCGGCACCAACGTCGGGCGTCGGTGGCGGCCCATCGATGATCGAGCACCACTCGTCTGTCGTGATGACCGTGCGTCCCTGCCGGGAGAGCTCGGCCTCGAAGCCCGGCTCGCTGATGATGACCGAGGGACCCACCTGCTCGATGAGGCGATGTAGCTGGTCGGTGGCCAATCGGTAGTTGAGCGGAACGAACGGCACGTCGGCCCAGTTGGAAGCGAAGAACGCACTGACAAAGGCGTGTCCGCTGGGGCCGACGAAGATGGTGGCGTTCGCTTTCCCCTCCAAGAACGCCCCGCCGACCCCGGCCTGCTTGCGAAGCTCGGCGTAGCTGGGGCCCTGCCCCCGTTGTCCGAGAGCTTGGCGATCGCCGAGCGCCGAGGCCGTCATATCGAGGATCGTCAGTAGGTTCACCGAAGCTGATCTCCTTGGCCGACCCCCGGCGCCGCACGCGCGACCGCCGCCGCAGCGGGCACGTCTGTCGCCCGCTGGGCCTGCGTTGCGCGTTGCTCCACGGTCACATTTGTACAGGATCGCTCCGGCTGACGACAGTTCGAGCCATCCCACGCTGATCCGTGGCGGGGGTCGAATTGCCGCGTCGTTCCGGGCGGACCGAGCGTTCCTTTGGTCGAACGACGAAGGCCCTCCGTTTGGATCACGAGGGGTGACCGACTCGGAGCCCGACTGGTCCTCGGGAACCGTGCCTGCGTTCCTCCCGGAATCTGAGATCCGATAGCTTGTGTCAGCTATGGGTCGGACGGGGAGTCCAGATTTGTCCCGTTACGGCGGTATCTACCGGGTGAGCGCAGGATCTCGGTCCAGCAGATGGAAGAAGGGGAAGGGCTCGACGTGAAACTCACCGCCGGCTCGCGTTGGCGAAGCGTGGTGGACACGACCGAGGTTGTCGTCGTCAAGGCTCCACAGGACGATGTCGATCTTCGGTGTGGTGGCCAGTCGATGGTGGCCTTCGGATCCGAAGGTGAAGCCTCCGGAGCGATCGATCCGTCGCAGAGCGCCGGCACTCAGCTGGGAAAGCGCTACTGCGATGAAGACGGGGGTCTAGAGGTCCTATGCACGAAGCCGGGGGAAGGGACGCTCTCTCTTGCCGGCCAAGCGTTGAACATAAAGAGCGCCAAGCCACTGCCGTCGTCGGACTGAGCGGCTTCAGATTCAACGAAAGAGGTCGGGCACCGTCACATTCGTCGTCAAGTACCGTACGGTCAAAAAAGTGGACCTAGGCGGAGTGCGCCTCAATCCACTCCTGGTCACTGCTCGCGTACAGAAGCAAACGCGCGAAGCTCCCGGGCGACGTCGGTCCCCGACGGTGTGTAGATGATCTCGTGAAAGCCGGTGTCGGCCAGACGCGCTAGCTGCCGGCGAACGCCAGAAGCGTTGCCAACCATGGTGTGAACGTCAATGTGTTCGAGGAGCTCTCGGTCGCGGTCGGGGAGATGTGTGACGTGGCCTTCGAAGGTCAATAGGTGCCGTTCGCCCTCCGGGGCGAGCGCCTCGAGGGCCGTTCGCCAAGCACGTCCACCCGGTTTGGCGTCGACCGCCTCGGCGCCACCGCCCGAGTAGGCCGTGTGCCAGCCGACAACCCGCCACGGCCCGATTGCCTCTCGGACGCGCTCCGAACCCGGGTCTTCGCCGGGATCGAGCACGGTGCCCGAGGCGATCGTCGCGGTGGGGAGTGTGGTGTGAGGAGGTCCGATGACCCCGTCGGCCACGTCACTCGCCAAGGCCGCACCTCGAGGCCCGAGGACGCTGAGCCAAAGTGGAACCTCGATGGGCCGCGGCTCAGCGATCCCTTCCGCGTGCAGCATCCGGGCGGGTTTGCCGTCCAGGATCACGGTTTGTCCTGCCAAGAGCCTCCGAACGGCGCCGAAGTAGTCGGCGAGAGCGCCCATCGTCATGGGTCGTTGGCCGATCGCGAAGCGAGAGGTGAATCCGGTACCGAAGCACGCCCGGAAGCGGCCACCCGAGATTCGAGCGATGGTCGCTATCCCTGAGGCCATGGCCATCACCGACCGCTGATCCGGAATGAGAACGGCGGTTCCGAGGCCGATCCGTGTGGTCCGCTCTGCGGCCAACGCCAGGTGAGCGAAGGGATCCTCCCAAAGTGGCGCCGAATCGAAGATCCATGCTCGGGTGTAGCCAAGCTCCTCGGCCAACTCGACAAGGGCGGCAAAGTCGGGGCCCGGTGGGAGTCCACACGACAATTCGAAGTCAGCCACGCAGCTGGTCCGGCTCGGTGATTGATCGCAATCCTGCTCGTGTACAGGAGCTCGGCATAACCGCCGACGGTAATGGAAACCTTGTGCCTGGCCAAGAGAAGCAAGCTGAACACTGCAGGAGAAGACAAAGCCGGAGCAGCGCTACGGTCTGGCCCGGCACATGAGCCGCTCACGGAAACGGAGGAGACGGATGCCGAAGGGCTACGTCATCTTGACCGAGGTGATCCGGGACCCCGAAGGGATGCTGGCCTACGGCCGAGCGGCCGGGCCATCGATCCGCGACAGCCACGCGAAGGTCCTCGTCGTCGACAGGCAGCCCGACGTCCTCGAAGGCGAATGGCCGGCAACCCAGACCGTCGTTCTCGAGTTTGCTTCGGTCGAAGCGGCGCACACCTGGTACCGGTCGGACTCCTACCAGGCGGCAGCCAAGATTCGCCAAGATGCGGCCAGTAGCAACGTGGTCATCGTGTCTGGTTTCGACGCGGACACTGCATGACGAACCCAAGGGCAAAGTCCCGAGACCCGACGACGCTCTGAGCTGGCGGGCGAATCGGCTGGACATGAGCCTTCCTTTTGGCACAACATGCCATAGGGGAGGGGATCGATGCCTGAGTTGAGTCGAGCGAAGGTCACTGGGCCGGTGACCGGTGGAACACACGGGTGGGCATTCGGTACACCCGTGACCGACCTGGCCAGCCACGGGTACCGGGAGGACGAGTTCTTCTTGGAGGGCCACGCGACCCGTTACGCACCCCTTCCCGGCACCGAGCTCGCAAGGGACGGGCGCTGGCAGGTGGAACCGATAGGGAGCGCGCCCTTCAAGACCCGTATGGTCGTCGTGCGGCCCGTGGACCCCGCTGCGTTCAGCGGCACCGTCCTCATGGCCTGGAACAACGTGACCGCCGGCTATGACAACTTCGGTGGCGGCGACAGCTCGGTGCTCTTCGACAACGGCGGCGCCTTCGTCGCGGTCAGCGCTCAACGGGTCGGCGTCCACGGGTTCCCGGAACAACAGATGGGCCTCATTGGCTGGGATCCGGATCGGTACGGATCACTTTCCATCCCGAGCGACGACTTCTCCTTCGACATCTTCACCCAGGCGGCGCAGGCGGTCTTGGGCCGTGGGGCCGACGGCGGCGTCGATCCGATGGGGGGACTCGCCGTTCGCCGGATCATCGCCCAAGGAGCATCGCAGTCGGCCGGGCGGCTCTCGGCCTACCTGAACGCCGTGCAGCCGCTGGCCGGGGTTATCGACGGCTTCATGCTGACGTTGTACTTCGGCTCCGGGTCGCCTCTCGAGGTCGGTGAGGGATTCGTGAACCTGCCCGCTCCCGGCACCGAAGAGGCGAGGCGACGCCCGCCCTTGGTCGGCACCCACCTTCTGCGCGACGACCTCGACGTGCCGGTGATGGTGGTGAATTCGGAGTGCGAGACCGAACCCTGTTACGGGGTCCGGCAGCCCGACACCGAGCGTTTCCGGTATTGGGAGGCGGCGGGGACCTCCCACATATCGCGGCAGGCGATGGCCTCAGTCGGGCCCCGCTATCAACGTGACTTCGGGTTCGTTCCGCCCGATCAGCCGGGCATCAACGAGGTTCCGATGAACCCGGTCATCGACGCGTCCCTTCACCACATGCTGGCCTGGGTGGAGCGCGGCGACGTTCCGCCGAGCCAGCCCCGCATCGAGTTCGCGGGGGAGCCGCCTGAGATCAGCCGCGACGAGCTCGGGATCGCCCGCGGCGGGATCCGACTGCCCCAGGTGGAAGTCCCGATCGCCCACAACAGCGCGATCCCGTTGACCCCCGATTTCATCAGCCGCCTTGGTGGCAGCTGTACACCGTTCCCACCCGAGAAGCTGCAGGCGCTCTACGAGAGCCAGGCGAACTATCTGAAACTCTTCGAACAGGCAGCCCGCGCCGCGGAAACCACCGGGGCGATCCTGCCCATTGATGCCGACGCGCTCATTGCCGAGGCGGCAGCGCGCCCCGAACTCCAAGACTGAGGCCGATGGAGGGTGAGCAAATGGATGACCAAGGAGTCCTCGACCCGTGGGCGTCGGTCCGATCCGAGCCAGGGGAGCGCTGACTCCATCGGGGTTCTCGTGCCACTTGCCGCCGTGTCCGGTGATTGCCTCGTTCGACGGCTTCCTTGCACGACGAGGTCGAGAAGGCGCCGCCTAGACCCGCGAAATCGGAAGCAGCAAGCGGGACACACCGTCGCGGCCGTGGGCGATGGAGTGGACGGCCGGATGTAGTTCGGTGCCGGTGCCGGGGTTCTCGTCGGTTCCGAGGTTCCGGGCGTATCGGGGGTGCGAGCCTCCGGCGATGAGCAGCCGTATTTGGGAGCCCGCAACAAACCGGTGGGCGACCTCTCGGAGCGTTACCGTCACGAGCTCCTCCGCACTCGCCGGGTTGAGCCGCCGGTAGCCCTCCGTGACGTTGTGCGAGCGGCCCCGGCGGTCGACCTCCAAGACGCGTACGAACAAGTCGGCGTGGCGGTTGTCGCACTGGTGCGCCAGTTCGACCACGGGCGGGCCCATGACCTCGATGGGGGCCTCGAGGACCGGGCCGGTGAAGCTGAGCACGTCCGGGCGCTCCGAGAGTGCGGTGTCGTCGACGATGCACTTGCCCGTGAGCACGGGCCCGCCGATCGTCGGTGTCGGATCGGCTGGGTTGAAGGTGAATGTGGACGGGCCCGCATCGGCCGGCGGAGCCGCATCGGACAGGCTCTGGTTCGGGTGGAGGTACAGGGAGCGCCGGTCGGTTTCGGGGGGCCAGCTGGCCATGTCCCGCCACTGCTTCGCCCCCGTCACGAACAACAGGGGTCGGCCGCCGCCGGCCACCCCTTTTGGCCAGGTGTTCCTCGAGCCAGTCGAGCGTCTCTTGCGTGGTGATCGAGATGCCCTTGGTGGCGACCTGGATGTGCGACCACGGGCCGATCGTCATGGCGACGTCGAGCCCGCGGTCATGGAGACGGCGGTATTGGTGGATCGTCTGCTCGAGGAAGATGTCCTGCCAACCCCCGAAGAGAAGCACCGGGACCTTGACGCGGTCGAGGGCCACTCTGTGTTGCATCGGTGCCCAGAACGGATCCTCGAGATCCGGCCGGGTGACCCACTCGGGGTACCAGGGCGCACGACCTTCTAGGACGGTCTGTGCCGGCTCGACGAGCGGCAACACGTCGAGAGCGGATCGGACCCGCCGGGCGTTGGTGCCCAGCGCCATGCGGAGCGCGCCCACAACCGGTCCGGTGTCCTCCTGACGGACGACCTGGTTGGTCCACCCGAGGAAGTCGAGCTTGAACGCCCCGGTTCCCCAGGCGTGCTCGCCGAAGTCGTGCGGCCCGACGGAGACGACGGCTGCGACTAGCTCGGCTGGTGGGTCGGCGAGGAGCGCCCACTGGGTGTAACCGAGATAGGAGCCGCCCAAGGTGGCGAAGGTACCGGTGAACCAGGGCTGGCCGACCATCCAGGCGACGACGTCCTGGCCGTCGTCGGCCTCGGTTCGCATTGGATAGAACTCACCGCCCGAGCCGAAGGTGCCCCGGCTGCTGGCGAACAGGCAGTTGTACCCGCGGGCCGCGAAGACTCTGGCCATCAGGAAGGCGATAGGCAGGGATCGCCCGTAGGGCCCGCGGACCAACAGGGTGCCGACGGCGCTCGAGGTCGGCCGATACAGGTCTGCGGCGAGCTCGACCCCGTCTCGCGTCGCAACTCGGACGTTGCGTGTCACCGTGAAATCGGTGGTGGCGGGGGCGAGGCCCAGCTTCGGGGTCAGGCGGTCTTCGATCGCTCGACCGACGGTCGAGCGGCGCTTCCCCACCGATAGGGACGACGTGGTGGTCATGTGACTTCGTTCCCCCGCTCGGACGACTGTGTAACCGGGCGGCGCGCCTCGAGAGGATTTGCGTGCCGAAGGTGATTCCCGGGAACTGAGGGGTCACCATATATCGACCTGGCCGGCCGAGGTCGGCTGCATCGGCGTCCTGCAGCGGTTTCGGGCCGTGTCGAAAAGACGTTGCGCCGGCCGGTGTTGTCGCTGGTGCGGCGCAATTCTCGTAACGTTTGGCGCGCTCGGGACCGTTGGCGTCCGGGGCATCGGTCGCCGTTCGGGCGGACGACACTCAGGTAATGGAAGGGGTCGAAGCGGTGTCGACATTCGTCCTTGTTCACGGTGGGGGGCATGGCGGTTGGTGCTACCGGAGCGTGGCCCGGATCCTGCGTTCCGAAGGGCACGAGGTGTTCGCGCCCTCGATGACCGGCCTCGGCGAGCGGTCGCACCTGTTGCGGCCCGACATCGACCTCGACATGCACATTCGCGACATCGTGGCCGTCCTCCATTACGAGGACCTGCGCGATGTGATCCTGGTGGGCCACAGCTACGGCGGGATGGTCATCACCGGCGTCGCCGACCGGGCGGCCGACCGGGTGGGCCGCCTCGTGTACCTGGATGCCGCGACGCCGGTCAATGGTCAGTCGTTGGTGGACGTCGCAGGTCCCATCATCGAGGTGACCCGTCCACTCGGCAAGGTGGTCGACGGGATCGAGCTCGTGCTTCTTCCGGGTGCCGAAGCAGGCCGCTTGTACGGCGTGGAGGACCCCGTGGATCTCGCCTGGATGGACGATCGGCTGGCCGGGCACCCCTGGCAGTGTTTCGAGCAACGCCTCGAGCTGACCAACGAGGACGCGCTCTGGGCGATCCCGCAATACCACATCGTCTGCACCTCGACCCTGGCCACCCGGGATCGCGAGCAGATGGCCACGGCTCGCGCCGAGGGCCGCTTGTGGGACATCGACACCGGACACGACCTCATGATCACCGAACCCGAATGGGTCGCGGCGGCCCTTAACGAGGTCGTGTCGGCCTGAACGTCGGTGACTGCGGCCTGGTCTCATCGGGCCGGCGTTCCCGGGCCTCGTCGAGAGTCCCGGCGAATCTCAGACCGGATTGCCGTCGGGGCCCAGGTAGTCCTCGGTCACGATGCGGGCCTCCTGGAGGTGTCGGTACTCCTCGTCGGTGAGCCCGAGCAGCGTGCGGTACACGTATTCGTTGTCCTCGCCCAGGGTGGGGGAGCCCCGGTCCCATCGCTGGGGGATGCCCCGGAAGGCGTTACCGATGTGCAGATGGGTGCCGACGTCGGCCGACGTCAGGGGGCGGATCCACTCGCGGGCGGCCACGTTGGGGTCCGCGACCAGGAGTTCCTCGTTGAAGAGTGGAGACGCGGCCACGCCGGCGCGCTGGAGGGCGTGGAAGGCCTCGATGACGTCCTGCTCGGCCGCCCACGCTCCGATGAGCTTGTCGAGGAGGTCATGGTGCTCGTATCGCTTCGCGCAGTCGGCGAAGTCCGGGTCGTGGGCGAGCCCGGGCCGACCGAGCACCGAGGTGAGGCCGATCCATGCCTCGTCGTCGGTCACGGTGAGGGCCAGCCAGCGTTGGTCGCCCTGGCAGCGGTAGATCCCCTGGGGTGCTTGACGGGGGTCCCTATTGCCAACTCGCGTGGGCGGCTCGCCCAGCTGGGTCTCGACGAGCACGTCGCCCAACTGGGCCACGATGTTCTCCAACTGGGCCAGCTCGATCACCTGGCCGCGTCCGGTGGCCTCGCGATAGTGGAGCGCGGCCAAGACGGCGAAGGTCCCCGCTGGACCCGACGACATGTCCATGAAGGTGGACGACGGGGTATCGACGATCTCGCTGTCGTGGTGGCCGAGCAGGCTCACCAGGCCGCTCAACCCGTCGAACTGGGCGCCAAAGCCGGTGTACCCGGCCCAGTCCCCGGTGAGGCCGGTCGGGGGGAGCCGGATCACGATCATCTCTGGGTTGCGGTCCATGAGATCGCTCTCGTGGATCCCGAGGCGGTGGAGTGTCGACGGCTTGAGGTTCTCGACGAAGACGTCAGACCGCTCGACAAGGCGCATGAAGAGCTCGCGCGCCTCCGGCCTCCGCGGGTCGAGTGTGCACGAGAGCTTGTTGCGGGCGAGCGAGTTGTTCATCGCGTGGCGGTTGTAGGGGCGGTCCGGCCGTCCGGGCAGCCCGGGCCCGTACATCGACACCAGGCTGCCCAGCTGCATGCGGGTCGGGTCGGGTCGGGGGACATAGCCCTTGGTCGTCGGGGGGAAGGCCGACGGGTTCTCGATCCGGATGACCTCGGCTCCGAGATCGGCGAGCAGGAGGGTGAGGTATGGCCCCGACCACACGGTCGTGAGATCGAGCACCCGGATCCCGTCGAGGGGTGGGGTCGACGCGGGCTTGACGGCCTGATTCGAAGCGGCCGGGGCGGCGGGAGGTGCCGGGACCGAGCGATCGGCATTGGCAGGACCGCCGAGCTCGGGACCGGGCCAGCGCAGCCGCCACCCGCCCTCGGCGTGGCGGTAGGGGGGACCGGCCAATCGGATGGGCCCCGGGGGCCCTTGCACCTCCGACCAGAAACCCCGCTGGTGGAGGTGGTCGACCTCGAGGACCTCGGGGACTGAGAGCACGTGGGCGAACGGCCAACCGGCCCGCTGGGCGGCCGCGGTGAGCTCGGCCCTTGGGTGTGCGAAGAGCCACGGGTAGAGCGCCGCGTCGAGGATCTCCTTGGTCTCGGGACGAACGAACGCGTCGGGCCTGCGAAACGCCTCGTTGAGCGGCTCGTTGTCGAGGACCGACAGCATCTCGGGCAGCTGTTGGGGGGTGGACATCAACGAGACGTATCCGTCGGCACACGGGAAGACCCCGATGGGGATCAGGGTGCCGTCGGCGCTGAACGGGACGTCCTGTTCGGGGCCGCGGTCCCGGTACTCCCAACCCAAGAACCGACCGATGCGGAACGGCCCCGATGCAAGCGCCTCGGACGCCGCACAGTCGATGTGCGCCCCGTGCCCGGTGGATCGGGCGTAGCGAACTCCGGCCAACGCCCCGCAGGCCAAGGTGTGGCCGAGGGTGCTCATGGCCGCGAGCGCCGGGAACTTCACCGGGACCACCTGCGAGCGGCCGAGCGGCAGCACGAGCCAGGCGGCCGCCTGGGCCACCAGGTCGGACCAGCGGTAACCGGCGTAGGGGCCTTCGACCCCGAAGCCACTGACCGACGCGATCACGAGCCTGGGATAACGGGCCCGGGCATCCTCCCGCTGTATGCCGAACGTGGCGAGGTCGCCTTGGCCCGAGCTCTCGACGATCAGGTCGGCCGATGCGAGCAGTTCGTCGAGCGCCGGTCCCGTCTCCTCGTCATCTCCGAGGACGATGGAGTGTTTGTTCGTGCACAGGTGCAGCCAGGCGCCGGGTCGTTGCCGGAGCGCTCCGCCCGCCGGTCGCTCGACCTTCACCACGTGGGCGCCCAGATCCGCGAAGACCTTCCCGCAGTACGCGCCGGCCGGCTCGTCGGACAGCTCTACCACCCGGATGTCGCTCAGCAGCTGGCGCACGGTCTTCCCCCACGGCCGGCGCGGTCCGCCGCTGACGCCGGCGGTGTCTCACGTCCCTGGTTGCTCAAACGCGCCTCGGTCAGGACGGCCCGAAGTCTCGCACAAGGCAGCTGATCACCCGCCGCCGGCAATCACCGCTCTTGTGTCACCTGGCCAATGATGACCGGCCGGCCTTCACGGTGGCTGCCCCGTCTCGTCGTTACACACCACCCGGTGGTTCGCGAGGACCCGCGCCCCCACCTACCGCTGTCTCGGGCTCTGACTCGGCGCCCGGCACCGGCACGTTCGCGCTCGTTCAGGGTACTGTCGCCTCTCGAGCTTCCCTGCGCATCTCATCGGAATCGGCAGGAAGGAGCCAGCCTTCTGACTCGAGTTCCTCCAATCGACGCTCGAAGCGCTCGACGTAGTCGCCGTGATCCCGGTACAGCTTCTTGAGCATGTCGGGAGGCAGGGGCTTCTCGATTCCGACGACGCCGAAGGCAGGCATTCCTTGGTCGTCGACAGCAGGGTTGGAGATGTACTTCAGACGGGGGACGTCCATCTGGGGACAGCGGATCCCACCGCGACTGTTTCCGCATTCATCCTTCACGAAGAGCCCGTCGGGGCCGGCTTCGATGCGCTCGGCGCGCGGCGGCGACACGCCGTCGTTGACCCACCGCACCAAGTGGTCCAGCCCCACGCTGAAGAGCTCGTCGTGGGGCAGGCTGTTCATCGTCGCGTCCTTCGGGACGTTCCCTGCGGTGCCGAGCGGATCGGTCTGCCACATTGCGTTATCGCTGTACGGGGGGTAGCGGGTACCCATGTGAGCCACGCCGGCCAGTTCGTAGAGGCGGTAGCGATCGGCCGCGTCGTCGCTGTCGGGCCGCCGATAGCGACGGCCCTCCCTGCCCGGCCGGTGGGGGTTCGAGATGTCACCGTCGCTCAGCACCTGCACGATCGGCACGTCGCACGGCCCGAACTTGACCGACGGTGCGCCGCTCGGGAAGAACCCGTGATACACGGGGGAGCCATCTTCGTTGCGTAGTGCATCGTGGCCGTTCAGGATGTAGTCGGTCACGGTTCCGCCGGTCTGCGAGTGACCGGTGAGGATGACATGGCGGACGCCCATGTCTGAGAAGGGGCCGGCCCCGCTGGCCAGCGCAGCACCCACCTGCGCCAGGATCGGGGTCGAGTGCTGGTTGACCTTGCGCATGTGCTCCATGCGGGCCTGCATCTGGGCCGGGTCCCGGGGGAGAGCGGAGAAGCCAGCGCCCTCTGTCTGCGTCGCGTCGGACCAGATATCGAGAGACGCGTACCGTTGCTCGTTGGATGGCTTGACGAAGGCGTCGAGCGCGCTCTTCTGCGAGCAGATCGCGGCCCATCCGTGACCCGAACGCAGCTGATACAGCGACGTGTAGATCCAGATCGGTGCCGCACTGGCTGCATGCACCGGCTCGACGATGACGGTGCCGCTGAAGCCGACCTTGTCTCGGGGGCGTCGCACGAACACCGACGTCGTGTAGGGGTGGCCGTCGACCTCACCGCTCGCGAACCACTCCTCTTCGACATAGCCGAACTCGTCGAGATCACCGCGGTATCCGCCGGTTGGCACAAAAGGCTCCGACCCCGCTCCGGATGGCGGATTCGTCAAAGCGGCAGGCGTAACGGTCACGGGACCTCCTCTAAAGTCGATGCACGACGGCCAATCACGGGGAGCTCGCAGGCGAGACGCCGCGACCTCGAAGCCCACTCGGTCGCAAGGTTTCCCCCTCCCGCATGGCAGATTCTGCCACTTGTAGCTCGATTTGCAACCGCTGAGGCCGCCCAGGGCGTACCGATCCAGGATGTTTATGTCCGACCTCACCCGCCCTGGGCGCATCCACGCGGCAGCCCCTTGAGAGGATGGCTGATCGGGAGTCGACGGGGACCGGCGAAGGCCCCCTGGCGGTCGCTAGACGATGGATGGCGGGACCGCGGCGGGGATCGCTGGCACGGACGGTTGTGACTCCCGGTTCGTCTTTCCACTCCGCGCGATGGCTCGCTCGTCGGTGCCGAGATAGCTGGCGATAACCCGAGGGTCGTGTTGGATATCGCCGGGCGGCCCCTCAGCGATGATCGCCCCCATCTCCAGGCAATAGACGCGCTGGCTGATGCTCATGACGACGGGCATGTCGTGTTCGATCACGAGCACCGAAGCCTGGAGTTCTCGCTGCACTGCGGTGATCAGGGGTCCGAAGGCCTCGGTCTCTCGCTGCGCGAGGCCGGCGGTCGGCTCGTCGAGACAGAGAACCTTGGCGTTCAGGGCGAGCAGGCCCGCTAGTTCAACAACCCTCCTGGTCCCCGTCGAGAGGTCGCTCACGAAGGAGTCCCGGTACTGGGCCAGCCCGAGGAAGGCGACGAGCTCGCCAACTTCGGCGTAGACCTCGCGGCTGTGGCGCCTCGCCCGAGGGAGCGAGAACGCCGTTGAGAGCATCCCGGTGCTGCGCCTCGCCTCGAGCGCAACCAAAAGGGTCTCGCTGACGGTCAGCTCCGGGAACAGCATGGCCGACTGGAAGGTCCGTCCCAGTCCGAGAGCGGCTCGACGGGCGGGGGACTTTTCACCGATCTCGTCCCCAAGGAGTCGCACCGAGCCGTGGCTGGTCACGAAGCCGCCGACGGCGTTCATGAGCGTTGACTTGCCGGCGCCGTTGTTTCCGATGAGACCGACGATCTCCTTGTCACCGACGGTCAACGTGGCATCGTTGAGGGCAAGATTCCCCCCGAAGTTGACGCTCAGATCTGTCACCGCAAGTGCCGGCTCTCCGGGGCCAAGCTGGGTGGGCTCGGTCCGCCGCACCGCCGCCGGGTACGGGGCGATTTCGGGTGGGGCCCGCTCGCCCAGTCGACGATCTGCAAAGTCGACGATGGCATCGCGCACGCCGCTGACGATCTGGTTGAGCCCGCGCGGGAAGTACAGGAGGATTATCAGCAAGCCGATGCTCGACGTGAGGAGCGACAGCACCTGGTTGTTGGGGGCGAACGCCGGGATGCCGACGACCCAGATCGCCCCCAAGACCGCCCCGGTGACCGAACCCATCCCGCCGATGACGACCATGGCGACGAGCGACAGCGAGCCGTTGACGAGGAAGAACCCTGCGCCGCCGCCACCGCTCGGCACGAACGGAATGCTGGCGAATGCCCCACTCAACAACGCGCCGCCCAATCCCGCGAGTGCACCCGCAACGATGAAGGCCCGGACCTTGGTGACCGGCGGCGCGACGGTAAAGGCAGCTGCGGCGATTTCGTTGTCCCGCACGGCCTTGGTGGTCCGGCCGAGGCTGCTCGATCGGAATCGACTGAGCAGCGCAATTACCAGCGCCAGGATCACCAGGACCACGTAGTAGTAGGTGCGGTTGCCCGAGAAAGCCAGGAAGAACAGATGGCCAGGGCTGTACGGGACGGTGACCCCGTCGGTCGATTCTCCGCTGAAGACGGGCAACAGGTAGAAGTACTGCTGCGCCGCGAGCGCGAAGGCAAACGTGACCACGGCGAGGTAGAGGCCGCGCACTCGCAAGGAGCCGACGCCGACGATCGCAGCCAGAATGGCTGTTGCCGCGGCGGCCACCACGACTGTGGCCCAGAACGGCACACCCTCGAAGACCAGTCGCGCGGCGAAGAGCGCGCCGAGACCGGCGAACGCCATCTGACCGAGCGACAGCTGGCCCGACCACCCGGTTACCACGGTCAGCGACGAAGCGCAGATGGCGTAGGCCACGACCGCCGAGAAGAGCTGCTGGCTGGAGGGCCGCGTCACGATGATCGGCAGCAGAATGCCGATCAACCCGAGAAGGATCACGCCACCCTTGTCGATGTGACGTATCCACCAGATGGATCGGAGCCGCTCGGGGATCGGCCGAGCTTTCGGTGTGAACGCAAAGACCTGGGCCCCACCGCCACGCTCGTTCCGGTAGAACCCGAGCGCGACCAGGATCACGACGAAGAGCAATAGATCGGTGATACCGGGATCCGCGAGAAAGTTGAACGTGACGATGTTCTGGACGATGCCGATCACCACACTGGCTACGATCGCTCTGCGCACCGACGTCATTCCGGCGATCACGGCAGCGGCAAGGGCTCGAGAGAGCGTCTCGGGACCTAGGTTGGCCACCATTCCGACCGAGCCGGCCTGACCGGCGATGAGGATGATGGACAGCGTCGAGAGGCCGGCGCCCAGCGACCAGACCATGGTCGACACCCACTTCGGACTGACGCTCGAGATCCGGGCCAGCTCCGGGTTGGTGGCACAGGCCTTCACCGTCTTGCCGAGCGTCGTCCGATCGAGGAACCACATCAGGGCGACCAGGCTCAGCGGAACCAGCACCAAGACACTGAGGTCGGAGCCATGAATGTTCACTCCGGCTACGGTCCATGACCCGTTGAAGACCGTCGGGTACCGAGCGCTCACGTTGCTCGGTGTGGGGATCTCCGCCGCGATCGCCTGGGCCACCTGAGCGATCCCAATCGTCGCCACGAGAATGACGACCTTCGGCGCACGGCGCAGTCGTCGCACGATCGTCGAGTCGACGGCCGCTCCGAACACCAACCCGATCAAGAGGGCGATGATGAACGACGGCCAGAACGGCACGTGGTATTGGATGTTGAGCAGCGCCAGGATCACCGCCCCCACGACGCCCATCCCCCCGACCGCGAAGTTGATGATTCGCGTGGCCCTGTAGACAAGGATGACTCCCACGGCGATGATCGCAATCGCCATTCCCTGCACGACACCATCGAAGACAATCTGGCTATTGATCCACGAGACGGTGGCCAGAGTCATGTGGGCATTTGGCCTCCGAGGAAGACGGCCCGAGCCAGATCGTCGCGTGCGATGAGCTCGTCCATCGGTCCACTGAACCGGACCTGGCCCTTTTCCATAAAGATGGCTCTATCGGCGATCGCGGCCGCAACGTTCAACGACTGTTCGACGATGATCAGCGTCACGCCATCTGTCTTCAGTCGCTCCACCATCGTGATCAACTCCTGGACGATGATTGGGGCGAGCCCGAGCGAGAGTTCGTCGATCATGAGGACCTTGGGATCGTGCAGCAGGGAGATGGCGAGGGCCAGCATCTGTTGCTGACCGCCCGATAGCGTGTCGGCCCGCTTGGTCCTTCGTGCCGCCAGCATCGGAAACAGATTGAAGACTCGCTCGATCCGATCGCGGGTGTCGGCGCGATCGGATCGGTAGGCGAACGCTCCCATCTCGAGGTTCTCGGCGATCGTCATTTCGGGAAAGACGCCCTTCCCCCCCGGCAGGAGGTGGATCCCGAGCCGCGACCGTTGCTCGGGGGACGTGTATGTGATCGTTCGCCCATCGAGCCGCACGACCCCTCGAGAGGGGGTTTCGAGGCCGGCGGCGATCCGGAGCACGGTCGACTTGCCTGCACCGTTCGTCCCGAGCAGGGCCAGGACCTCTCCCCGCTTGACTTCGAATGCCAGGTCGAAGAGGACTTGCACATTTCCGTAACTGAAGTCGATCGCGTTGAGCTGGAGAACGGGTATCGAGTCAGGATCGGCTTGTCGACGCTTGTGATCCTCGAGCTCCTCCTGGAGCTCCACGACGACCAAGGAGAGATCGTTGCGCACGAATCTCGAACTCCTGATGATCAGGATGCCACCGAGGAGGATGGACGGGATCGAGACGAGAAGGATGGCGGTCCGAGGGCCGAGTGATGCGTCGAACAGTGCCGACAGCGCTGCCCCCCCGGTGGCGCCAATGAAGAAGACGTAGATCGACGAGACCGCGAAGGTGAGGCCTCGGAGCCGGTAGGGAGCGACGGATTGGAGGACCGGGGCGATCATCGAGAACGAGGTCAACAGGAGAACCGCAGTTGGAACGCTGAACGCGGCGTAGAGCCACACGTTCGGCATGAAGTACTGGATCGGTGTGAGCACGGCCGCGGGCAAGAGGACTTTGCCGATGAGCGCCAGTGCCTTGGCCGGGTCCTGGTGGTACAGGCGGTCGTAGTACCGACCGATAAAGGGCAGCGCGATGAGCACCCCGATCCCACCGATCGTGCCGATCAGTCCGCGCCGAAAGGCATCGAGATGGAAGTGCTGCTTCAGAAATAGGTTGCCCAGGACCGGGCCCGTGAACAGGCCGAACCCGATGGCGGAAAAGGCCACCAGACAGGCCTTTATGGTGCGGATGCGTGTGATCCGCCCAAACGCGGCCTCCAACGACGGTGCCACCGGGTCGGGGTCCTGGATGACCTCACCGAGGACGTCCATCTTCTCGAACTGTCCCCTTGGAGGTTCCCGCAGGCCAAAGGCGATGACAGACACGAAGAGGATCGGGGCCGAGAGCAGGCAGAACGCCCAGCGCCAACCGTTTGCCCCACCGACCGCCGTCGTGATGGTTCCGACCAAAACCGGACTTAGGGCGCCAGCGGTGCCCATGCCGATGGCCATCCCCGCACTCATGCGCCCCCGCAGGCCGATCGGATACGTATCGGCCAGTAGTGAGGTGTGCACCGTCTGCGTGCTCGATTGAGACACGCCAGCCCCAAAGCGGGCCAGGAAGAACAAGAAGATGTTCGAAGCGACCCCGGTGGCGAAGACCATGATGCCGAACACGAGGGTGGCGATCCCGACGATGGGCGCTCGCCTAACCCTGTCGGCCAGCCACCCGAGAGGCACGATGCCGAGAACGAGGAACCCTCCGGAGATCCCGCTTACAAAGACGATCACCCCGGAGCTGACGTGAAGCGATGCCTGGATATTTGGGGCCAGCACCGCGAGGCCGGAGCTCTGAAGGTTGTCGAGAGAGACGATGATTAGCAGGATGGTGAAGGTGCTGACGCCGACCTTCTGCAAGCCATCCTTCAGCGAGGTTTGCGCTTCCCTGGTGCCAGGGAGGAGCTCGTCGGGCAGCGGGACGTCCTCGGCCTGCTCGGCCCGTTGGCGCTCAGATGAGCTGTCTACGACCGCCTGAGCCAGATCCGCCGTATGCGCGTGCTGGGCATCGCTCTCTGCCGTGGACATTGATACCCCTCACTCGCGGAGTCTGACGGGCGCAGCGATGTTGCGTGGACCTAGACCAGGCTCACTGGGCGACCGGCTTGCTCGCGACCACGATTGCCTTGGTGTTCGGGTCATAGTGAACCATGTAGACCGGACCGAGCGCGTATGGCCGGTTGGGGCCGAACGAGATGGGCGCGCTTGATCCCGGGATCAGGACATTTCGAAGCCCGTAACCGGCATGCATGAAGCTGGCCAAGGTCAAGTGCTTGCCTGCGGCCTTTGCGATCGCAGTGAACAACGCGACGTCGGTGCACGCCTGCTCGATCCCTGTCCAGGTCGCCTGCGAAGAGGGAAGCGTCGCGCTAAAGGCGTTGATGTGGTCCGACGGGTAAGCCTTCCGAACGAGCTTGACGCATCGCTGGGTGCCCGGGTTGGCCCAGATCGTGGCACCGCCCGCCAGGGGGCTCGAGGTGACCACGTTGGACAGGTACTTCGGGTCGTTGCTGCCGCCGACATCTCCCGTGAAGTCGGCTTCGCTGGTCGCCACCCATGGCGGGTTGTAGCTGCTCTGAATCGCCGAAAGACCCTCCGGCCAGATCGAGGAGCCGTAGCCGACCGCCACCACCTCGTTGACTCCCGAAGCCTGGAAGCGTTGGGTGATCACCGCTAGTTGCTCGTTTTCTGCCGAGAGGTCGCCCTGAGGTGCCGAGTCCACCGCAGTTGAGACCACGTTGACGTGAAGCTTCGAGAGCGAGGCCTGAACGATCTTGAGCTCAGCGTCATCGGTCGTCACGCCGGCAAAGACGCCCACCTTCTTGTTCTTGAAGACGCCTTGCTTCGAAAAGATGGACAGTTGCAAGGGGTCATAGGTCGAGGCCGGGGGGGCCAGGGCGAAGTTCTGCGCCAGCCCGGTTCCGAGCGCGGACGCGAGGATCCCGGCTATGACGGGCACCCCGGCTTGCAGGTAACACGCTGGTTGAAGCGGAGCAATGACTGCGAAGACCTTGTCGTCCTGCGTGAGTGTGGTGCAGGTCGTGGCAGCGGGAGCGGCGGCCGTCGGGTCCACGGCGACGATAAACGGCACGATCTTGCGCCCGTTGATCCCTCCATGGGCATTGACGTCGGCAATGACCGCTTTGTAGGCGTCGGTCACGTTGCCCCAGTTGATGCTCACGCCGACGGATTTGACCGCAGCGACATTGACATAGGGGACACCGACGCGGATCGTCGTCGCGGTGACCCCCTGGGTCCCGCTTGAGGCCGACGCGGGACCCACGCCCAGAAGACCGCAGAGCAACGCAACAAGCACGGCCCCAATCGCGACCCCATTGCGCTTGGTCATCTCCCCACCCCCGTGGTTGCACCACCTGCCGACATCGACTGGTTTTGGCATCCGATGACCCGAGAGCCATCCCCAAGCCTGTGGCCCGACACCGTCGTGGTGATTTCGCCAAAGCTTGGCACAAAGTGTCACGCTGCGCTATGCGTGGCTGTGGTCACGCCGAAGGGGACGACACCTGCGGGTCGACGGCGTCCGTCGGGAAGCCCTAGAGCCGGCTCACCCAACAGCCTTAAGGTTTACGATGTGTCAGTGCTGTCGTCCCTTGCCAGGGTAAGAGGTTCGTGATGGGCAAAACGGCAGTCATCTCGGTCGACGGGCATGTGAAGGCGTCCCGTAGCGAATACCGCGAGTACATCTCGGAGAAGCATCGGGAAGCCTTCGACGCGGAGGTCAAGGCGGCTGAGGAAGCCGGGATTCCCGATGCCGGGAATCTGCATCCCGAGCTGGATCCAGAGGTGCAGTGGGACTCCGATCGCCGCCTCGAGAGCCTCGAAGCCATCGGTGTGGTCGCCGAAGTGCTCTTTCCGAATGGGCAGCCCTTCCAGATCAATCGGCTTGACGACTATCCCCACGCCGTCAGCGCTGAGCTTGCCGAGGCAGGCAGGCAGGCCTACAACCGGTGGCTCGCCGACTTCTGTGCACGGGCGCCGGAACGGCGTCGGGGTCAGATGCAGACGTCGTTCATGGATATCGAGCGGGCGGTTCGGGACATCCACTGGGCCAAGGAGCACGGCCTGGGCGGGATCATGATGCCGGAACTCACTCGGGAGAGCAGGTCACTGGTCGATCCGGCGCTCGATCCGATATGGGCGGCTTGCCAGGAGACCGGCCTGCCAATCAGCGCGCACGGTGGGGCCAGCCTTCCCGACTACGGACCGGGCGGATTCGCGGCATTGGTGGCGGCGATGGCCGAGAACGCGTTCTTTTCCAACCGCTCGCTGTGGATGCTGATTTCCGGGGGCGTTTTCGACCGATTCGAGGACCTGAGCGTGTGCTACGTCGAGACCCAGGCGTACATGATGGTCGCGGCCCTCCAGCACCTCGACAGCATGGTGAACCCGGCCGGGGACTGGATGGGATTCGCACGGACCAGGAACCGCGAGCAGACGACCCAGCGGTTCGCAAGCGAGTATTTGGGGAAGAACGTTTTCGTCGGGGTCTCTCCATTCTCATCCGTCCAGATCCCGATGGACGATCTGGTGGGCAAGGATGCTGAGGGTCAGCCGCTGCCTGGGGTCCATATCGGATCCGGTGCTGCGATGTTCGGGGTGGACTACCCCCAGTTCGAGTCGATCTTCGATCGCACCATGGGCGCTGTGGCGACACTGGTAGCCACGCCAGGCGTGACGGACGACGATGCTCGGCTGATCCTGGTAGAGAACGCGGCCAAGGTGTATCACTTCGACGTCTCCGCTCTGCAGCCTCATATCGACCGAGCCGGTTTCGACTTGACCGAGGTTCGTGCGAACGCAGAGGAGCTCAAGAGCAAGATGCCGAAGGAGACCAGGGCCCCACTTATGGGCAGCGCCGCGGCGAGGGCAACCGCCTCTGCGTAGTCGAAGATCAAGCCATGCATGGGCAAGCGGTCGGGAGTTCCGGCGAGAGGATAGGCACGATGGCCAAGACGGCGATCATTTCGGTAGATGGGCACGTCAAGGGGTCCCGCAGCGAGTATCGCGACTACCTCCCGGCCAAGTATCTCGAGGCCTACGACGAGCAGGTCAAGGCGGCTGAGGAGGCGGGGACGCCTGATGCGGGAAACCTTCATCCCGACTTCGCGCCCGCGGTGCAATGGGACTCAGACCTACGGACCTCGGAACTCGAGAGCATCGGGGTGGTGGCCGAGGTGCTCTTCCCCAACGGTCAGCCCTTTCAGATCAACCGACTCGATGACTTCGCCAGCCCGGCCAACATCGAGCTAGGCGAGATCGGACGTCAGGCGTACAACCGCTGGCTGGTCGACTTCTGTGCGAAGTCCCCGGAGCGGCGCCGTGGCCAGATGATGATGTCCTTCGCAGACATCGATCGGGCGGTCGAGGACGTGTTCTGGGCCAAGGAGCACGGCCTCGGCGGGATCGCCCTGCCGGGGCTCACCCGCGACGGCAAGTTCTACTTCGACTCCGGTCTCGATCCGATTTGGGCGGCTTGCGTCGAGACCGGATTGGCCATCAGCCAACACGGTGGCGGCATCGACCCGAATGGACCCCGAGGGAGCGGGGACATCCGTGCCACCGCGCCCGGGTTCGGTGCGTTCATGATGCTCTCCACCGAGAACGCGTTCTTCTCGAACCGCTCACTGTGGATGCTGATCGTGGGCGGTGTGTTCGATCGGTTCCCGGACTTGCGGGCGGCGTGGGTAGAGACCCAGGTCCACCTCATCATCCCCACGATCTCCTACCTGGACAGGGTCTGTGACAGCGATTGGATGGGACAGTTTTCGATCAAGCCCACGATCAAACGCAAGCCCAGTGAGTACTTCGGGACCAACATCTTCGTCGGGCTCTCGCCGTTCTCACCCCGCCAGGACCCGACGGGCGACGTCCTGGGCAAGGACGCCGACGGTGCAACAAAGCCGGGATTTCACATCGGTTCCGTGCCGCTCATGTACGGGGTGGACTTCCCGCACTTCGAGTCGTGCTTCCAGCGCAACATGGGTGAGGTCGCGACCCTGGTTACGACGCCGATCATCACCGATGACGAGGCGCACCACATCCTGTTCGACACTGCCGCCGACCTCTACAGTTTCGACGTCGACGCACTCCAACCCGATATCGAGCGGGTTGGCTTCGAGGTGAGCGACGTTCAAGCGAGGCCCGACGACTTCAGACGGGACCTACCTGAGTTCAACATCGACCACATAACTCGTGGCATTGGCGGTTTCGGCAGACGTCCCGCCGCCGCGACGACCGCATAGCGCGAACAAGCTTGGCAGACCTTGTCTGGGCGATCGTGGAGCGGAGCAACCGACTAGCTCCACGACCTCGTTATCCATTGCCCAACCCGTACGGGTCCCTGGGAACGCTGACGTCTCGGCCAGCCCCCGGTCTAGGTGTTCAACTCCGATCCAGACACCCGCTCGGATCCGGCGAGGCGTCCGCCGCCCAGTTGCAAGCCGCCGGCGTTTCGGTGACGGTGGAGTTCGAGCCCGGGAGTGAACATGGGCAACTCAACTCGCCCTACACAGCCGGAGGTCAGCGAAGCATCGAGCGCCAGGGACGCTGGCTTCGAGCCACCGCCGGTCCGGGGTTCAAGGCAACGGCTGTCCGTGCCATCGTGGTTGGGGGGCGTCCTGAGGGAAGCCGACGAAACCGGTCGATCCCCGGTGGCCGGAAGAGAAGGAGAGACGCCGACATGACGACGAGCAGAGAGGTCCATCTGGTCGCGAGGCCGGACGGTCTGCCCACCGAAGGAGACTTCCAGCTCGTTGAGCAGGAGGTTGGAGAGCCGGGGGAGGGCGAGGTGCTGGTCCAGAACCTCTACATGTCGGTCGACCCGGCGATGCGACCGAGGCTGACGGCCGGATACGAGCTCAATCAGGCGATGTCGGGTTCTGCGATCGGACGTGTGGTTGAGTCGCGAGCGACGGAATTTGCGCCCGGCGCCGTCGTCTCAAACCGCCATGGCTTCAAGGAGTTCTTCGTTTCCGGAGCCCGCGGCCTACGCAAGCTCGAGACCATCGAGGGACTGCCTCTCACGGTCCACATGCACGCGCTCGGCGGTACTGGATTCACCGCATATGGCGGGATCCTCCACATCGCCCAGCTGAAGCCCGAGGACAAGGTGTTCGTCTCGACCGCAGCCGGGGCGGTCGGATCGGTGGCGGCCCAGATCGCCAAGCTCAAGGGCTGCTGGGTGGTGGGCTCGACGGGGTCGGACGAGAAGGCCAAATGGCTCGCGGAAGAAGCCGGGCTTGATGCCGTAGTGAATTACAAGGCGACCCCGATCCGCAAGGGCCTGGGGGAGGTTGCGACCGCTGGGATCGACGTCTACTTCGACAACGTGGGCGGCGATCACCTGGACGCGGCGCTGGCCTGCATGAACGAGCGGGGGCGTGTGGCCGTCTGCGGGATGATCTCGGGGTACAACGAACCGGGAGCGCGCACCACGGTTCGGAACCTGGCCAACATCATCTACGGGCGAATCACCATCCGGGGTTTCACGGTGGCCGACTTCGCCGACCTCCACGCCCAGTTCCTGCGAGAAATGACCGACTGGTTGCTCGGCGGCCAGATTCGGTATCAAGAGACGATCTTGGAGGGCATCGAGAACGCCCCGAGGGCGCTCATCGGATTGTTCCAGGGCCTCAACGCGGGCAAGATGCTCGTCCAACTCGGGGAGTGAGGAGCCCGCAGGCGTGAGCCAGTCGACGATCGCCGTACGGCCCGCGCCATGAAGGTCGTCACCGGCATCGGGGGATGGCCGAAGCAGGCCCCCGGCGCGGCCCGACGGGCCGAAGAGCAGGGCTTCGACATCGTCACCTGTGGGGAGCTCGCCCACGACTCGATGCTCACGATGGCGCTCGCCGCCACGACCACCGAGCGCATCGAGCTCCAGACGTCGGTGACCATGGCGTTTCCCCGCAGCCCGATGGTCCTGGCCATGGAGGCCTGGGACATCCAGCACCTATCGGGGGGCAGGTTCAGCCTCGGGCTCGGCAGTCAGGTGAAGGGTCACAACGAGCGCCGATTCGGGGGGACGTGGTCGGCACCGGCTCCGAGGATCCGCGAGTACATCGACATGATGCGGGCGATCTGGGACTCCTGGCAAAACGGCTCCCAGCCGAACTTCGTGGGCAAGGAGTACCGCTACACGCTGATGAGTCCCAACTTCGATCCGGGTCCACTGGACATGCCCCAGCCCAAGATCGGGCTAGCCATGGTGGGACCCGGCATGGCCCGGGTCGGCGGCGAGCGGGCCGACGTGATCATGCCCCACGGCGGGATCATGTCCGACCGATACATGCGCGAGGTGGTCCTTCCGGCTGTCCGCAAGGGCCTCGTCTCGGCCGGGCGGACCTGGTCGGACGTGGAGATCGCGGCCAGCGGCTATCTCGTCCTCTATGACGATGAGAAGGAGATCGAGGAAAAGATGTTCGGGATGCGCCAGGCGCTGTCCTTCTACGGGTCGACTCGGACCTACCACAAGGTGCTGGAACTCCACGGTCTCGAGGAACTCGGGCAGAAGCTGCATTCTCTGTCGCTTCAGGGCCGATGGGACGAGATGCGCGAAGCCGTCCCTCTCGACGCGATTGCCGAGCTCTCGCAGACTTGCAAGTATGAGGACCTCCCGGAGTTCCTGGCCGCTCATCGCGAGTACGCGTCTCGAGTGAGCGTTGCCGCCCCCGTCGGCACCGAGGTTGAGCGGGAGCGCGCGACAGACCTCCGGCGACGTGTGCAGCAGGTCGAGACCGCTGGCCTGCCCCGGGGTCTCGACCTGTAGCGACGTTCTGGGTTCGCGGTAGATCAAGCTCTGCGTGCCATTCATGGACATCGTGTCGGCGGGTTTCCATGAACCCTCTTGACCGTGTGTCGGTGGGCCAAGCCGACAGCCTCCAGAGGTTCAGCACCAGAGCCTTCGCGGCCTCGGGTAGCGGAGCAGACAGGGTTGTGAACCGCCAGTAGCTTCGGACTGGCGGATCGGCACCTCGACCGGCCGAGCTGCACCAACGCCCGCCACCGGGTCGAAGGGTTGTCGCGCTCGCGGCCGCATCTTCTATCTCGCGCCCGACCGGATCAGCCTGAAGCAAGGTCAGTTTCCTCTCCTTAACTCATCGACCTGCGTCCCCGGAGTTGCTATCGTGAAGGTGCCTTCGACAGCAGGGCTTTGACCCGGGGCTTTGGCCCCGAATCTTGAAGGCCGGCCCCGATGGAGTTCACGCTGTCCGCGGCAGCCAAACGCCCCCTTTGGTCGAGGGCATGCCAACCCGCGCTAGTGGACGCCGGGCTTGTCCGGCCCTTCCTGCAGCTGATCGCGGCCATGTGACCGCCGCGTCGACGCTCGTCGAGACCCGTCCCAAGTCGACCAGTGCGGGGGCCGTCGCTTCGCCCGAGGTGCCGTTGGGACGGATTCAAGTCGCGGTCACCCTGCTTATCCTTCTCGGACCGTTCGTCGGCGTAATCGCCGCCGCGATATCGCTGTTGGGGCGTTTCCCCACCATCCTGGACATCGTTCTCGCAGTGGTTTTCTACGCGATCACCGGGCACGGCGTGACGGCGGGGTATCACCGATTGTTTGCCCATCGGAGCTTCCACGCGACACGGACCGTCAAGATCGTGCTCGCCCTCGCCGGCTCACTTGCCTTTGAGGGAGCGGTGATCGGATGGGTGGCAAATCATCGTCGACACCATGCCTACACCGACCGAATTGGAGATCCCCATTCCCCCCATCTCGGGGCGGGCAGGCCTTGGTCGCAACTTCGTGGCGCTCTCCACGCCCACATCGGTTGGCTGCTGCAGGGCCAATCGACTGACGTCAAACGTTGGGCGCCGGACCTGGCTTCCGATCCGGATCTCGTTCTGATCGATCGCCTTTTCCCGTTCTTGTGCATCGTGTCGCTGGGTGGCCCCACGCTCATCGGTTGGGCCGTTACCGGGACCGCATCGGGAGCCTTGGGTGCGTTCATATGGGCTGGCCTGGTCAGAGTGTTCGTCCTCCAGCACGCCACATTCGCCGTCAACTCGGCTTGCCACATGTGGGGATCCCGGCCCTTTACGACGCGGACCTCCGACCGAGCGACAAATTTCGCCCCCCTCGCCGTATTCTCGATGGGCGAAAACTGGCACAACCTTCACCACTCGCTGCCCCGTTCGGCGCGCCACGGGGTGGATCGCGGCCAACTCGACTCAACGGCCCGCCTGATCAGACTGCTCGAGCTGGGCGGGCTCATCTCCGATGTTCACTGGCCCTCGCCAGAAACGCTCGATGCACGCCGGGTGAGCGAATCAGGGCTTCATGCACTCGCCGGCCAGACGATTGACTTCCGAGAGCGGACGTAGGGGTGGTCGTTACCGAAGACTCTGTCCGGCCGGGAGAACGCGACAAACTCGATTTGACGCGTCCGTAGATGTGTTTTTCCCCCCAGGCTGACCTCGTCGGTGGCGTCGTCATCGGTGCGATTGGGGTCGATGCCGTTCGCCATGTGCAGCAGCGCCACGGTCACGTTGCGCTCGCCACGTTGCCGCTGCTGCTCGGTTTCCACCAGTTCACCGAGGCGTTCGTCTGGTGGGGACTGCAGGGTCATGTTCCCCATGAGCTCGAGCGGATCGCCCTCTGGGTGTACTTGCTGATCGCCTTCGTCGTACTTCCCATTTTCGTACCCCTGGCGGTCTTGCTGAACGAACCACTACGGCATCGTCGACGGGCGATGATGCCGCTGGCTCTATTGGGTGTGGCAGTTGCGAGCGTCTTGTTTGCCGCGATGGTTCGCGGCCCTGTCATCGTGCAATTGCGGCCGTATCACCTCGCATACAGCATTGCGCTCAGCCACGGAGGGTTCATCGTTGCCCTCTATGTGGTCGCCATCTGTGGAACGTTGCTTCTGTCAAGTAGTCGCCGCGTCGTCGTGTTCGGCATCGCCAACCTGGCCGCCGTCGCTGTGATCGCCTGGCTCACGATCGACGGCTTCGCCTCTGTCTGGTGTGGCTGGGCCGCGGTCTCGAGTGGTGCCATTGCGCTCCACATGCGTGTTGGTGGCTCCCGACGAGCGGCGCCACTCGTCGCCAGTGTCGATGTTCACTAGCCAAAGATGTGTTCGATCGGTTCGCATGAATTCCGGATCCGGTCTATCGACGGATCAGGCTCGAACGGTTGTCGTCCAATCTGCGATCTGAGTGCCGGTCCATGTCGTCCCGGGTCGGCCGCACCCGCTAGACACCCCACGGTGCTAA
>PMOQ01000099.1 GCA_003161255.1 Acidimicrobiaceae bacterium
GAATTCCTAATGGCCGTTGACACGACTGAAACACCGGTTCGCCGGCATCGGCTCGCAAGAACAGGGTCATCGACGAACGGAGCTTCTCTGGGTAGTGGCTCAGTTTCCCAAACCTGCACGGGCCGAAGCCCGTTGGGCCCTACCGGCCCGAAGGATGTTCCTGGCTGCGTTGACGTCGGCGTGGTCCCGATGGCCACAACCCCGACATCGAAAGACGGCCTGGCTGACCCGGTTCTCCGACTCGGAATGCCCACAAGAGGTACACCGGGTCGAAGTATGGCGGGGGTCTACTGCAATCAGCTCGCGACCAGCATCTTCCGCTTTGTAGACGAGCATCGAGCGCAGCATGCCCCACCCCGCATCGGCGATAGAACGGTTCAGCCCGGCCTTGGCTCGGGCTCCATTTCGATCGAAGCCTCCTTTTCCATTGGGTCTCGGTTTCGGACGACGGGACATCTGGGGAACCCTGAGGGCCTCACAGACGATCAGGTCGTGGTCATTCACCAGCTTTCTGGAGAGCTGGTGGGCCAGGTCCTTCCGTTGATTGGCCACCTTGCGATGGGCTCTTCCGACTGCTTCGCAAGCCCGACTGCGGTGCATCGAGCCCCGCCGTTTGGTCGCCAATACTCGCTGAGCACCGGCTAATCGGTCCCGTGCCTTCTTGGCGAACCGGCCTTCACGGACCAGCTCCCCGTCGCTCGTGGCCATAAGAGCGCACACCCCGAGGTCGATCCCGACCGACTGGCCAGTCGCAGGCAGCGGTTGGGCCGGGACCTCGGCGCAGCGAATGCTCACCCACCACCGCTGGCCCTGACGCGACACCGTGATCGCCTTGGGCGTCCCCCGGAGGGGCCGATGCATGCGGAGCTTCACGTGTCCGATGCCCATCAGGCGCAATCGCTCGTTCTCGGTGTCTAGCCCCCAACCATTGGTGTCCTCCCATTGCACCGAGTCAAAGCGCGACGCGGCCTTGAAGCGCGGGTAGCCGGGTGTCTCCCCGCTGCGGCAGCGCCGGTAGAAGGCGGCGAAGGCCCATTCCAGGCGTTTCAAAGTCCCCCGACACACCGTGACCCCGCATTCGAAGAGGTCCGGTCGCACCTGGCGGGTCTCGGTCAGAGTTCGGCACTGATCGAAGAGCGAGACCGACCGGTGCTCCCACGCCCACGCACCTCGACGCTCTTCCAAGGCCGCGTTATACAGCTCGCATTGGCCCAGGCACAGGCGGGTCAGGCCAGTCCTTTGCCGGCTGGTCGGCTGGAGCAGGAAGCAGTAAGTGCGAAAACCGGACATCGATGTCGAAGGTACCGAGACGCTGTGACGGCAAAATGAGCCACTACCCTTCTCTGCGTCGATGGGTCCTTCGGCGCTCGTCGCTCCGAGGCCCGCGACCACCTGAGCACACTGTCGGAGCCTTGGGCCGAGAACGGGGTGGCTGAGGTAATCCCGGGCTTCCTCGAGCCCCGAGATGGCATAGCGCCTCGACATCGGGCTCCGACCGAGACCGGCGATCTGGGGGAACACGAACCGCGTCCAATGGGATTCCTTTCGCCCGGCCCGTAGCTCGCCGAGGGCGTCCCGGAGGGTGTTGCCGGCGTCCTGAGCTTCGACGACGCGCTCGAGATCGGAGCCGCGCATCGGCCGGCTCCCTCTCTCGTCTAGGCCCATATGCCGAGTCTGACCGAACGGCGCCAAGGCCGGCCCGACCCGGACTCACGGTGGCAATTCTGTGACCTCGTAAGATGGAGCCCATTCGGGGTCTTCACGCCCCTCGCGACGCGTCGATGAACGGACTGGCAGTTGACACCGCCCAAGGAGCACCCAGACAGAACCGGTAGGTCGATCGGGTGGCGCCTGCTGAGGAACACCATCCTCCGCCACCGTCGCGCCGTCTTCACTGGCGTGGGAGCCGGCATGCTCTGGAGCTGCATCCGGGTCGTCGTTCCCACCCTCACCGGCGCGGCCATCGATCGCGATATCGAGAACGGGTGGCACCCAACCAATCTGCTCCTGTACGCGGGGGCCATCCTGGTGCTAGGCGCACTTTCCTCGACCTGCTCGGGGTTCCGTCGCTACCTCGCGTTCAAGGTCTCTTACGCGGTCGAGACCGATCTCCGTCAGGCCATGTTCGGACGCCTCCAGGAGCTCGACTTCCAGTACCACGACCGGGCACAGACCGGTCAGCTGATGGCCAGGTCCGCGACGGACCTCCAGCAGATCAACCAGTTCTGCACGATGATCCCGATCACGATCGCCAACGTCGTGACCGTGATCCTGGTCTCGGTGTTCCTCCTCGCCATCGACTGGCAACTCGGACTGATGGCCCTCTTCTGTCTTCCGTTCGTGAACGTCGCCGCCAAGCGTTTCTCGGTCCGCCTGCACCCGGTGGCCATGTCCTTGCAGCAGGAGCTGTCGACGGTATCGACCGTGGTCGAGGAAACGGTGACCGGCATCCGCGCCGTGAAGGGTTTCGGCGCCGAGGTTGGCCAACATCGCAAGCTGGCCGAACGAGCCGATCGGGTCTTCGACAAGATCGTGCACCTCGCCCGGATTCGGGGCCGGTTCCAGCCGCTGTTGGACGTGATCCCGTCGCTCTCGATGGTCGGTGTCCTCGCCTACGGGGGCATCCTGGTCATCGACCACCGCATCCAGGTCGGCCAACTGGTCGAGTTCAACCTTTTCATCACGATGCTCATCAACCCGTTGCGGTCGATCGGGCAGATCATCGCCCAGGCCCAGCGGGCCGTCGCCTCGTCCGAGCGGGTGAGCCAGATCCTCGACGCGGCGCCAATGGTGACGGACCGACATGATGCGAAGGGCCTCGCCCCCGGTCCCGGGGAGGTCCGTTTCGACCACGTGCGTTTCGCCTACGGCACCGGTGACACGCCGATCCTCGACGACCTGGACCTGACGGTGCGCGCTGGCGAGTCGGTCGCGATTGTCGGGTCGACCGGTTCGGGCAAGACCACGATCGCCCGCCTCATCCCCCGCTTCTACGACGTCGACGGTGGGAAGGTGACGCTCGACGGCCAGGACGTCCGCGACCTCAAGTTGTTCGACCTTCGCAAGGCGGTCGCGGTCGTGTTCGAGGACACGTTCCTGTTCACCGACACGGTGGCAGCGAACATCGCGTTCGCTGAGCCTGGAGCCTCACTCGACCGGGTGAAGAGGGCCGGCGAGCTGGCCGGGGCCGACGGGTTCATCTCCGAGCTGCCCGAGGGCTACGCCACGATGCTCGGCGAGCGCGGATTCTCGATGTCGGGCGGCCAGCGCCAACGCATCGCACTTGCCCGCGCGATCCTGGCCGACCCGAGGGTGCTGATCCTCGACGACGCCACCTCGTCGGTCGACGCCAGCAAGGAGCATGAGATCCGGGACGCGTTGACCCAGGTCATGGACAACCGGACCACCATCGTCATCGCCCACCGGCCGGCCACCATCGCGCTGGCCCAGCGGGTCGTGCTCTTGGACGAGGGACGCATCGTGGCGACCGGGACCCACGATGAACTCAGTGCCACCAACCCCCGCTACCAGGAGGTCCTGGCTCAAGCCGCCGCGCTCGACGCCGCCCGGACCGAACTGCACCTCGACGAGCTGGACGAGGTGACCAGCTGATGCGGGGCATGGGCGGCGGCGGTGGCCCCGGGTGGAGCCAGGGCGGTGTCGAGGACGACGACCGGGTCGATGCCGCCGAAGCCGGCCGAATCGTCAAGAGAACCTGGCGGATGATGAGGCCCTACCAGCGCGGCCTGATCGCGGCGCTGGTGGTCCTGGTCGGCTTCACCCTCACGACGGTGGCCGGTCCGTTGATCGTCGGCTACGCGATCAACCACGGCCTCTCGCCGCACCATTTCGACAAGCGGGTGATCTTCTGGGCGGCGGGCGCGTACCTTGTCATCGCGATCTCCATGGGCTTCCTCGAGCGGGCCCAGATCGTGATGGTCAACCGCATCGGTGAGTCGTTCCTCCGCGACCTGCGCAAGCGCGTGTTCGCGCACCTACTTTCGCTCTCGATGTCGTTCTTCGATCGCGAGCAGACCGGCCGGCTGGTCAGCCGGATGACCTCTGACATCGACGCGCTCGAGAACCTCGTGCAACAGGGCATTGTCATCTTCGTCACCAGCGGCTTGCTGTTCTTCGGGGTGCTCGTGATCATGGCGGTCCTCTCGCCGCTCCTCTTCCTCGCCACGATGGTGGTGCTACCGCCGGTCATCGTCTCGAGCCGCAAGTTCCGGCGCGACTCGAACAGCGCCTACCTGGTCGTGCGTGACCGGATCGGGCAAACCCTGTCGACGCTGCAGGAGTCCCTTGCCGGCATCCGGGTCGTGCAGGCCTTCGGTCGGGAGGAGGAGCAGTTCTCGCGCTTCGTCGACCACAACCAGGCCCAGTTCGACGCCAACGTGCACGCGGTGAGGTTGTCGGCCCGGTACTTCCCGGTCGTGGAGTTCACCAACGCGGCGGCCACCGCGGTGATAATCGGCTTCGGGGCGCTGCTCGTTCACTGGCACCGGACGAGCATCGGCACGGTCAGCGCGTTCGTGCTGTTCCTGGCCTATCTGATCGACCCCATCCAGCAGTTCAGCCAGCTCTTCAACCTGGTGCAGCAGTCGGGTGCGGCGCTGAAGAAGATCTTCGGGCTGCTCGACACCGAGCCCTCGGTCTCGGAGCGCACCGGCGCGGTCGAACTCCCTGCAGTCGGCGAGCTGGTGGTATCGCACGTCACCTTCGCGTACCGGCCGGGTGAGACCGAGACGGTCCTGAACGACGTCAGCATCACGGTGGCCACCGGGGAGCGGGTCGCGCTGGTGGGCCCGACGGGGGCCGGAAAGTCCACACTGGCCAAGCTCATGGCCCGTTTCTACGACCCGGTCGAGGGAACGGTCAGCTTCGGTGGCGTCGACCTGAGGGACGCCACATTCACGTCGGTCCGACATCGGATCGCCGTCGTCCCACAGGAGGGCTTCCTCTTCCACGGCACGATCCTCGACAACGTGCGGCTGGGCACTGTCGACGCCTCGGAGGAGGACGTCCGAGCGGCGCTGCGGACCATCGGCTGCGAGGACCGCTTCGATTCGTTGCCCGATGGCCTCTTCACCGAGGTCAGGGAGCGCGGCTCGCGGCTCTCCGCCGGCGAGCGGCAGCTGGTATCGCTGGCCCGGGCGGCGCTGGCCAACCCGGACGTCCTGATCTTGGACGAGGCGACGTCGAGTCTCGATCCCGGGACCGAGTCGGTGGTCGAGAAGGCGCTCGTGGCGCTGATGACCGGCCGGACGGTGATCGTGATCGCTCACCGGCTGTCCACCGCCGAACGGGCCGATCGGGTCGGCGTGGTCGATGCCGGTGGTCTGCTCGAACTCGGCCCCCACGATGAGTTGCTCGCGCTGGGCGGCCGCTACAGCCAACTGTTCCAGGCGTGGATCGGACAGCACTCCCCCGAGGGCACGAACGGTTTGGAGGCCGGACTCGAAAGCCCAGACGGGTCCGGACTCGCTGTCTCGGGGCCGGCAACCGCCTCTTGACCCCATCGGAGGGGAACCGGGTCGACCCCAGCCCCAGTAGAATGTCACTGTCGCCACAAGGGCGACACCTCTACAAGGGGGTGAATGGTCTCGACTTCGGTTGTCGAGGTGGGAGAAGCGAGCCGTGGTCCCCGGATCCACGTTAAAGAGTCGGGAAACATAAACAAACGCCGAGCCTCAGCTCGCGCTCGCTGCTTAAAAGGTAGCGACGTTCGTCCGGTCTTAGCCCCACAGGCCGATCACGGGCGTCATCTAGTGGGGCTTACTCGATAGACCGTTCCGGTCGGTCTACGAGGAAATCTTTATCGGATACGGAGAATCCAGTCGCCGACGGCAGGACGATCCCGACAACCTCTCGTCGGCTGCGCTCGGAGAAGGCCTACCAAGGTGCTGGAGGACGCGGGTTCGATTCCCGCCACCTCCAAAAAGGGGTGTTCATGAAATTGCGCGTGCAGTGTTCATGAAACCCCTTATTGAAGGTGGCGATGAGTCTTTGACTCGTCCGCCATCCCCTGAAACGCACAAACTGCCGGCCCTCGGGCCGGCAGTTTGTTGTTGCACGTGTTCTTGATTTGGGCCCAAGCGCGCTGAAATAGCCTCCCGGACTTCTCGTTCTCGAGGACGGCGCAGTTAGCCGGGCGGTCCCTCGGCCTCGGTTTCGTCCTCCGGTGGTGTTTCCTGGTTCGCCATGCAGTCGCGCCAGGTTCCGAGACGACGCTTGGCCCGGCGCTTCGGTTGGCCGGCCAACTCGGCCTGCTTCGCTCTGAAGCTCCGGACGCGGTCCAGGTTGTAGGCGGCGAAGGTGAACCCGAGCAGCAACGAGATCTTCACGCGGCCGAACACCCGGAAGAACCCCGGGCCAGGTTGGCAAACGCACCCTGGAGAGCCGCGTTCACCGACTCCCTCGACCGCCCAAGTTCCGACTTTCGCTTGGCTCGTAGGCTGCGGTCGTGCCACTAAGGCGGCCCACGGAGGACGATCGCACCGACGCCATCCGCGAACTGCTTGTCGGACTCGCCCGGGGAGACGGCCTGGAAGAGCTTCAATCCTCAGTCGAGCACCTTCACCCGCCGAACAACACGTTTCCGGGCGAGGTATTCATCGGTGTAGCGGTCCAGGCGATGGACCTTGCCGCCATCGAGCAAGGGAACGTGCCGTACCAAGAACTCCTGGACCGGCACTTGGAGGGCTACGAGTTCCGTGGCAAGCGCGCACGGAAGCTTCAGTTCGCCATTCTTACAATCGGCGCTACTCGGGGCGGAAGCGCGCCGGATTTGCTCGAAGAAGTTGCCTGGTGGCGCACTGACGACTTCTGGTTCTATGCCATGGCTGCTGCGACGGCGATCATCAGAGCAAGCGCCGAGAGACGGGCAGCCCAGATTGATGCTTTCGTCAGAGAACTTGCCTACAGAGTTGGGACCCGGATCGAAGGCTTCAGTCCGTGATTCTCCGATGCACAAGCCGGATGCTCGAGCTCGTCGGTAGCAATTCGCTTCTCGTTGACCGTCCAGCCGACGATGATGATTGGTATGCGAATGCCTTCTACGTCGAGCGGAAGAAGTGCTTCCTTCTGGTGCACGCTCGGACATTGTTCTCGGCGATCACACTGGATGTCGCCGTGAGATTCCTACGTCCGGTCGACACCTTCGTTTTGGCTCAGATCGACCAGGCGCTCGAGGCGGAGGGACTGCCTCTCGACGCGCTTGGGATCACCGGCGACGAGGACGTTCAGCTTGCGCGCACCGCCAGCCGAAGTGTTCTGGCATCGATGAACGACATGGTGCAAATGATCCGCCAGATCGTCGCTCACGAAGGAGGGATCAGGGCGTGCGACGCGACGACGTTGGGCCGGTTCCTCCACAACACGCCAAACGGAGCGAGGGGCTTTTCCACTCCGCTTGAACTCGTCTCTCTACCGAACGGCTCCTCATCGTTGGGATGAACAGCCCCAATCACGCCTCCGCGCCAAACCCCCGGGGATCGCCTTAGTTCCACTTGGGGGTGGTGAGCGACTGGGCTTAGGTCTCTAGGCGCCGTCGGTCCGGTGAGCATCTGCAGCGATCGAGGGGCGCTACTGCTGTCCTCGCATGTGGGTCCGAATCGCCACCGCTGCTCGCACGTCCTTCTCACGCCCAACTTCTTCTTTGGATCGGAGGATGTCTTCGAGGCTGGCCACCGCGACGACCTCCTCGCCCACCCGGATCTGGACCGAGGACTCGACGAGCTCGTCGAAGCCACCGGGAGATGCCGCAGGCGAGAAGACGAGATCGAAGTCGCCCGCGGTGCACGTCAAATTGAGCATGGCCATTGCTGCCAGCGATGCAGCATCGTGATCGAATGGCAGACCATCCTCGAGATCGTCCACTCGGATCCGTGCTTCAAGCTCGTCGAGAACGGTTGACAGACGGCGCATGTTCTCGCTGTCTCTACGAGGGGTGAGGTCAACGTCATGGGTGGCCTCGAGGGGAACGCCCTGAGCGATGGCCGCGAAGGCTCCGATCACGACGTAGTCCACCCTGTGGTGGTTGAGCGCAGCGAAAATGTGCTCAGCCGAAAGCTCCGGCCGCTTCACCGCTTCTTGGCGGCGAAGTGGGCGACGTTTCGCCGATGGCGCCGCTCGATGGCTTCCTTCTCGGCCTTGGAGCGTCGAGCGTGACGAGCCACGAGCACGCGATCATGCTCGTCAAGCTTCTCCAGTCGGAAGCGGAGCTCTAGCCCCGCCCCGGCAAGGATCTTTTGCAGCGTCGGAATGCTCGGCTCCCGTTTCCCGCTTTCAATCCGAGCGATCTCGGACTGTGCGACTCCTGCACGCTCAGCCAGGTCCCGCTGCGAGAGCCCCGCCTGGATGCGCGCCAGCCTGAGGAACGCACTCGCGGTCGTTGTCGACGCCTTCACCATGACCATGATAATCGATCTGCTATCAGCTTCGAAGCGAAACTTTGGTTTGAACTGTGGGGATGGTCTCCGCGACACCGCGGGCCGGCTGGACTGTCTGTGTGGAGACACTCGGCCTGAGAAGCCCAGCGGATAGGTGAGAGCGGACTCGGTGATACAGCCTCACGCGATCATGTCCGTGCGACGGCGACGTCGCTCCGGACCTCGAAGCGCGGGGCCGGGATACCAATGTCTGTGGATGAAAAAACGCTGGCCATCTCATCTGTGGTGGTGAACCTGGCTCCGAAACCTTGCTTCGGCAAGAAGAAGCAGAAATCGGCGAAGGTGACTTCGTTCACTGGAGCCGGACACCCGAGAAGGGTGGTGCGCGGAGCCTATCCGCGCACGCTGTAAAGCTGTGGAGTCTCGGCAGCTCGGGCGGTGTCGTACCTGTTCAGAGAGTTTCCTGTACACCCCACTCGGGGGTGTTCAGGAAATTGCTCGTGCAGTGGTCATGAAACCCCTAGTTGGAGGTGGCGATGAGTCCTTGACTCGTTCGCCATCCCCTGAAACGCACAAACTGCCGGCCTTCGGGCCGGCGGTTTGTTTGTTGGATCGGCTCTCGATCAGAGCCCGGGCGCGCCGAAACAGCTGCCCGGACTTTTCGTTCTCGAGGACGCTGTTAGCCGGTGGTCCCTCGGCCTCGGTCTCGTCCTCAGTTGGCGTGTCCTGGCTCGCTATGCAGTCGCGCCAGGTCCCGAGTCGGCGCTTGGCCCGACGCTTCGGTTGGCCTGGCTATCTCTCCTTGCTTCGCTCGGAAGCTGCGGACCCGGTCGAGGTTGTAGGCGGCGAAGGTGAACCCGAGCAGGAAGGAGACCTTCACCCGGGGCCGAAGACCCGGAAGAAGCCGCGGGCGAGGTTGGTGAAGGAGCCCTGGAGGCCCCGCGTTCACCGACTCGACCTCCTGGCGGCGATACATCGAGATCGGCCAGGCACTAGTGCCGAAGGGGATCCGTTGGGTCAGCGGCAGCTCAGCCGGAGGAGCTGATTTCGAGAGCGTGCGCAGCGTCGTATAGCTCCCTTGCCGTAGCGATTTCTGCATGGTGGGCGATGGCCCACTCCACGAGGGACTGGACGGTGGCGAGCAGCGTGTGCCCGAGTTCCGTCAGTTCGTAGTCGACTCGGGGGGGCACGACGGCGAACACCGTGCGCGTCACCAACCCATCCCGCTCGAGTTGACGAAGGGTCAAGGTGAGCATGCGTTGACTTATGCCGTCGATCTCTCGCTTGAGTTCGCTGAACCGGCGTCGACGACCCCCGAGGAGCGCGATGACCAAAACGGACCATTTGTCGCCGATGAGATCGAGAGTCCGACGCGCCTCGCACGCCCCGCTTTCGCGGGCCAGCTCCCACCAGTCGTCCCCGGTTCCCTCGCTGTGACCAAGCGACTTACAAGTGCCGTCTTCCATTAGCTCCAATGGTGCCACATGATGGGGTTAGTTACAAGAGAGAACTGACTATAAAGGAGTTACTGACCCCATGAGCAGGAACCAGACCGAAACGACACTTGACCTCGCCACCCTCCCGTTGTCCCAGGGTGAATGGCGGCTCGACCCTCTTCACTCTGCGGTGGTGTTCTCGATCCGCCACCTAGGTCTGTCCAAGGTCCGGGGCCGCTTCGACCGCTTTGAAGCCAGCCTGAACGTCGGGGCCGCCCTCTCTGACGTCCGAGTCGAGGCCACCGTCGACATGGCGTCGGTCGATACCAACAACGACGACCGGGATGCCCACTTGCGCTCGACCGACTTCTTCGGGGTGGATGCTCACCCGACGATGCATTTCGTGTCAACGGCGGTGACGTTGTCAGACGACGGCTACCACATCGTCGGCGAGCTCACCATCAACGGCATCACGCGGCCAATCGAGGTGCCTGTCGAGTTCCATGGACTGCAGGACTTCCAGGGTCGAGAGCTCCATGCCGGGTTCAGCGCCGAGGGTGAGCTGCGCCGAAGTGAGTTCGGCATCGACTTCGGGATCTTGCCCTTGGGGGGCGACAGGCTCGCGCTGGCCGATGTGGTGAAGTTCGAACTCGACATCCAGTTCGTCGCCCCATCCATCGCCAAAGACGCGGAGTAGGCGCATCGACGATCTGTCAGTGCAGTAAGACGGCATTGACCACCGGTTTTCTCCAACGGGATACCACCTGGATGAAAGGGGCCGGATCCTTCGTGAGGCAAACGGCTGTAAAGGCTCTCGACTCGGCAATAAGGTGCCGAGCAACCGGAAGGAGCGCACCGATGGCGAGTTCGGATGTCCTGGTCGATGCCTTTGAGAGGATCCGTGACGCTGTACATCCAGCGGTCAACGGCCTCTCCGCCGAACAACTGGCCTTCCGTCCTAATGGCGAGTCCAACTCGATCGCCTGGTTGGTGTGGCACCTCACCCGCATCCAAGATGACGATGTCGCCGGGTTGCACAGAATAGAGCAGGCCTGGACGGAGGGCGGGTGGTCCGAGCACTTCGCGCTCCCCTTCGATCCCGCCGACACCGGCTACGGGCATGGGCCCGACGATGTGGCCAAGGTCACCGCCGACGCCGCACTGCTCCTCGGGTACTTCGAAGCGGTCCACGAGAAGACGGTGGCGTACCTGCGCACCCTCTCCAACGCTGATCTCGAGCAGGTGGTCGACCCCTCGTGGGACCCGCCGGTCACCGTCGGCATTCGACTTGTGAGCGTGATCGCGGACGACCTGCAGCATGTGGGGCAGGCGGCCTATGTGCGAGGCATGGTCCAGCGCCTTGGAGACTCCGCCGTCCGATGACTTCAAGATCTCCCCGCTCGGGAGGACTTAGAACCCCGACGCGTCGTTCGCCACGGACAGAGAGTAAGCCGAGGGCAGGCCTCCGAACACCGCACAACCTTGCCCGCTCTATTCCGCTGCCGGCAAGGGTGGCTTACCGGCCCGTAGGGTCGCCGGCCGAAGCGGGGGAATCACGGGGATTGGGTGTCGACGAGGTCCCGACCACAATGCCGGCGGAGCATCGACAGCGCGAGCGATGGCGTAGGCGGCCGCCTCGTAGTTAACCCGCCAACCCACGAAGTCGAGCCATGCCTGTTCGCTCGAGCGTGGGAGGGGGAAGTCCACTTTCGCTAATCGGTCGAGGGCGTCAACGAACTCCTCGTAGGTGAGGGCAATACCGTCGTTGGGATCGGCCTCGTCGGGGATGGCAAAGCCACGGGCTCGGGCGATGGTCGCGAGACAGGTAAAGCCGCCGCGGAGACATAGCCGGGCGGACACCGCACCAGGAGCGTCGGGCACCAGCGACAAATAGAGCGCAGCGGCATCGAGCACAGCCAGTTGCGCGGTCACCCATGAAGAGAGCGGTCGCGGGGAGCGGAAATTGACGAGAGCAATATAGGTGGCGTGGCTCTCAGACACGTCGGCCGACCAGCGCTCCCATTCCTCAAACAACTCCGGCAGCTGGCCGACGGCCGAGACCCCAGAACCCAACCCATAATGGGTACGTGCCAGCAGTTCGGGACCCCAGGAGGGCACCCCGGCTCGGGAGTCCAGCACCGTGACCAGGGCTTCGCGCCGGTTGAAGGCAGCGTAGAGCGTGGGGAGGTAGCCGATCTGCAAAGCCACCGTGCCCAAACCCACGAGGGCGGCGAAGTCGTCCAATACCGCTGGCGCCCCACGACGGGGCGCCAGGTACCCCAACGTGCAGAGCGCGGACCCAGCCTGTTCAAAGGAGCCCGACAGCCCCGCGTTGCCGACGAACGGCCACAGCAGAAGCCCGAATCCGACCTCGAAGACCACCAGCCACGCCACGATCTGCAGGATGAGTTGAATGGGGGCCTGGGTGGCCAGAATCCGATCGCGGGGTTCATAGGANNGCATCGACGGCGATGGCGACGGCTCGCGGAAGCCAGCTGCGGATCCGGCGGGGTACGACGAGCGTACCGATGACACTCCATCCGGCCGCAACGATGAGGAGCGCGCCAACCGCCGCCGCCAGGTCACGGCCGACAACCATGACCCAGCTTCCCATGGTCGGTCGTATCGTTCACGCCCACACCTCTCTCGGGAGAGGGAGGGAAGGAATGCTGCATCGTCGTCAGCAAACCGAAAGACCACGATTCCGAAAGGGTCAAGATCTACGGAGGCTGGCCGCGATCGACCGAGGTGGGGTTTCGGAAACCTTCGTGCGATGAGGCCATTATTCAGCCGCGCTCGACGCGGCGGGTGCCGCGGACGGAAGATAGGGACGTGACCGACCTCCCGGAGATCAACGGAGCCTGTGCCGCCGGTTTCGAGCCGGTCCGCGACGCTTTTGAGAAGAACTTCCGTGACCACGGTGAGGTGGGAGCCGCCTTCGCCCTCGCTCTCGATGGGGAAAACGTCGTTGATCTGTGGGCAGGCTGGGCCGACCGTGGACGAACCCGACCGTGGACGAGGGACACGCTTGTCAACGTGTACTCCACCACCAAGGGGATGACGGCCCTGTGCGCCCACATCCTGGCCGACCAGGGCGAGCTCGACCTGGACGCGCCGGTAACCGAGTACTGGCTCGAGTTCGGCCAAGCGGGCAAGTCGGCAATACCGGTCCGGCAGCTACTCACCCACCAGGCCGGCCTTCCGGTGATCGACGAGAACCTGCTTCCCGGCGCCGCCCTCGACTGGGAGCGGATGGTGGAGGCCCTCGAGCATCAGGCACCGGTNNGTGGTACGGCGGGCGGCGGGTGCGGATCGATTCGGCAACTTCCTTGCCGAGGCGGTGGTCGAGCCCCTCGGTCTGGACATGTACGTCGGCACTCCGCGGTCCGAACACCACCGGGTGGCGGACCTGGTGAGGGACCGCCCCGCCACCGCGCCGCCGACGGCAGCCCCGCCGGTCGACGAGACGCCGGAGGCCAAGGCGATGCGGGAGCGCTTCACGGCGATGCTGATGCCGGGCTCGCTCGCCTCCCGTTCCCTCGGGCTGGCCTCGGTTCCCTACGCGGCCGGCAACAACAGCCCCGAGTGGCGGTCCGCCCAACTGCCCGCGGCCAATGGCCACACCACCGCCCGGTCGCTCGCCCGAATGTACGGCGCCCTCGCCAGAGGCGGGGACGTCGATGGGGTTCGGCTGCTCAGCCCAGGCGCGGTCCGGCGGGCGGCGGACGAACAGGTGCGCGGCCCGGACGCGGTGCTGGTGATGGAGACCCGCCGCTCGCTGGGGTTCATGCTCCCGGTGCCCGGCCAGCCGGACAACCGGGGTCCCGCCTCCTTCGGCCACGGTGGAGCGGGCGGTTCGCTCGGCTACGCCGACCCGGACCGGGGAATCGGCTTCGGCTACACGATGAACAAGATGTGGGACCTGGCGTCCTTCATGACGCCCGACCCGCGGGCGCAGTCCCTGGTGGCTGCCGTCCACGGTTGCCTGGACGTCGCCTGAAGCCGGACGGGCTGCGCTTGAGGATCGCGGCCCCGAGGATCGGCCCGAGCCGACACCCGTGGCGAGGTCGCCCGTGGCCCGTCCACGGTCCGACGTGCGAACATGGCGACATGACGAAGCCATGGTCAAGCGCCCCGGCCGAGGACGTGGTGGTGGGCGAGCGCGTGCGGCTGGGTAACGGAGAGGTCGTGCAGGTCTCGAGGATCGAGGACACGTTCATGGGTATGGACACGATGCTGGCGTTCATCGAGGACACGCCCGCGCGATGGTTCAAGGCGCCGGTGCGCAAGGGAACTACCGTCGAGGTGGAGCGGGGCAGCTGACCACCAGCGCTCGCCCGAGGCCGGCGGGAGCTCCGCCGACCGATCCGTTCGCATCGGGCCCGTTGATCGCTACCTGATCGGGAGAGCTCTGACCCCCCGGGGAGACGGTCTCGGGCACCGTGGGAGAACGTGATGGCAGTAGACGAACGCCTCATCGCCCCGAGCGCCAGCGCGCGCATGCGAGGCAATCCGTGGTGGACCCTCATCACGGTCGCCCTCGGAATCGTGATGGTGGGCCTGGACGCTACCGTCGTAGCGATCGCCAACCCGTTCATCGGGCGCAGCCTCCACGCATCGCTGTCGGATCTGCAATGGATCACCAACGCGTACCTGTTGGTGTTGGCGGTCCTCTTGGTGGTGGGCGGGCGGTTGGGTGACCGGTACGGGCGCCGCCGCATCTTCCTCACCGGCGTCGTCGGGTTCGCCCTCGCCTCGGTCGGCGTCGGGTTGGCCGATTCGATTACCGGCGCCATCGTCCTGCGCGGCCTGCAAGGGGCCTTCGGGGCGCTCCTTCTGCCGAACACGCTCGCCCTCATGCGAGTGGCATTTCCCGACGACAAGCTCAACAGCGCCATCGGCATCTGGAGCTCGACGTCCGCACTGGCTACCGCCGGAGCGCCGATCGTCGGCGGGCTCCTGGTCGAGCATGTCTCATGGCAGAGCGTCTTTTATCTCAACGTCCCCGTCGGCATCATCACTTGCGCGGTCGGCGCGTTCGCGCTGAGCGAGAGTCGCGAGAGCGTGAGGGATCGAGTCGACTCGACCGGCGTCCTGACGCTTTCGATTTCGCTCTTCGCCATCGTCTTTGGGATCGTGAGGGCACAGTCGTGGGGATGGGGCAACCCGAGCACGCTCGGGTTCTTGGGTGGGGGCCTCGCGATGATGGCCGTGTTCGTCTGGGTCGAGCTGCGAGCGACCGCCCCGCTCGTGCCGCCCCGCTTCTTCCGGATCCGGTCTGTATCCCTCGGAAGCACGACGGTGGTCCTCAGCTTCTTCGCGCTCTTTGCGGTGCTGTTCTTCGTGAGCTTGTTCCTCCAGAACGTGCAGGGGCTCAGCGCAGTGGCGACCGGAACGCGCACCCTTGCGCTCACGCTGGCGTTCGCTCTCACGAGCATCCGGGCGGCCCGGATCACTACGAGGCTCGGGCCCGGCCTCACCATTACCATCGGCCTTTTGGTGGTGGCCGGGGCGCTGCTCGGGATGACCGTGCTCGAGCCAAACTCGGGCTACCTCGTCCTGTTCCCCTCGCTCGCCGGCCTCGGGATCGGGCTCGGTCTAGTGGTTGTGGCGTCCGCCGAGGCCATCGTCGGCAGCGTGCCCGTCGACGACGCTGGATTGGCGGGTGGACTGCAGGCGACGGCGGCACAGCTGGGTGGGGTGCTCGGGGCGTCGGTGCTCGGCTCGGTGGTGGCGGCCCGGGCCACGAGCGTGCTGCCGGCTCGCCTCGCAACGGCCGGGGTCGGGCCGGCCATGACACGCCACGCGCTGGCCAACGCAGCGCTCGTGGGTCAGGGTCTCTCGGTGAGCCGGGGGTCGGCGGTCACCCAAGCCAGTCACGCGGCCTTCATCTCGGGGTTCCACCTGGCTCTCCTGATCGGCAGCGCGGTGGCATTCCTCGGCGCGCTCACCGGCCCGTTCATTCGGCGAAACGAGCAGACCGGGGTTATCGCGGTCCACCTCTGATCGGCGGACCCAGCGGGTCGCATCGTCCCTCTGCCCCTCCACGGCGTCTAGGCCCCGACGGAGTCGCGCTCTCACGGTCCTTCACCACGGCGCGGTGAAGGACCGAACTCGCGCCAAAGAAGCCGCCCGGAGTTCCATTCTCGAAGACGTTCTCGGCTCGGCGCTCCGGAGCGTCATTGTTGGTACTTCTCAACCACCCTCTCGGGACGTTCGGTTGCCTGATCCGGGTCCTGGCCAGCAGACCGTCGCGCCCGTCGCTGTCGAAGGAGATCCCAGCACTGATCGAGTTCGAGTTCGATCTGCCGAAGGCGCTCATGCTCCTCGGCGGGCGCCGCCACACCAACGTGACTCTCTTCTAGCCCACGTTCCTCATCGGCAAGCTTCGCGATGCGTCTCAGGACACTGTCATCATCCATTCGAGTCTTTCCCTTCAGTATGAGACTCGGTCGAGCCACTGTGGACACTCCCCCACTTATCTGTGAGGACTCCACCGTGTCTCGCAACGAGCGGGTGGTCAAACGGTTTCCAGTACACCCCAAAAGAACAAGGGGGGGTGTTTATGAAATTGCGCGTTTAGTGAACATGAAACCCCTTGCTAAAGGTGGCGACGGGTCCTTGACTCGTCCGCCATCCCCTGAACCCACAAACTGCCGGTCTGAGGGTCGGCGGTTGCATCAGCGGATCTGTCGGATCCGCCCGTGACTCCCCCACATGGCGTCGGCAGTCAATACATCGGCATCCAAGCGATCTCCTAGAGCCAGGCACAGCCGGTCGGCGAGTGAGAGTCCTTCACCTCGAACCCAGCGCTGGGCCGCCCATTCAGCGTCCGTCGCTGTCACCGACTCGATCTCAAGGTCGTACATGGCAAGGAGGGATCGGGAGAGGTCCCAATTGCGGCCATGAACTCGAATCTTCTGAGCGATCTCGGACCAGTTCGCCGCGCCACAGGCACCACCCGACTCGAGAGCCGCTTCGACTGTCGCCGCGCCGTCTTCACCCTGGAGAAATGCAAGGAGAGCAGAGGAGTCGAAGACCGTCACGTTGCATCGTCGGCCACAGCTTCAGCCCGACGTTCTGCGAGCAGTTCTTCGACGAGGTCCAAGTCCGCGAGATCGGCTCTTACTCGTCCCTGGAGTTGGCTGCGGGTGAGCATCACGAGCCCCCCCGGGGTCTCCAAAAGGACCAGCCGTGAGCCTTCCTTTAGGCCAGATCGTTCCCTGAGCTGGGAAGGGACCACCAACCGGCCCCTATCTCCCATTGTGACTGTGTAGATCCCACGCATGTATATATGGTACCACTCATGATCGACGTGTGGGACTGGCTGGCCGATCGCGCCGACTGAAACGTACACACTGCCGGCCTCGGCTAGCAGGTTGCTCAGGGCCCAGTGAAGGCGGCCCCGGACGGGCGTCCGCCCTCTCCGGGTTGAGTCAGTCGCCACCAGGACCGAGCGATGCCGCTATTGGCGGCCGGGGGGTTCGACTCGTTCGACTGTTCCGATTCTGTCTATGGACCGGTCAAACGAAGCCATCTTGTCGACGCCGGTGGTTTCGGCGCAAGCGACGAGGTATGCCTCGGCGAAATCGAGACGATCGGTTTCATATACCTCCACTGCGCGGAGTAGAGCGCTGCGTCCACGCTGACGCAAGATTCCATCGCGATGAGGGACCGAACTGATTCGGCAACCCGCTCGCGCGGCGCCTCGTAGAACGACTCGAGGACGTAGACCGTCTCGGCAACAACCAAATCCGTCAGCAGTAGCTCGGTTTCGGCCTCCAGATACGCGGTCGCCCGGGCAGCCATTGCGGGCGGATCTCCTGTCAGATGCCTGACAAGGACGTTTGTATCGATGAACGCGCTCACCTCCGGCTCGACGCACGAGCCGCTCGGGTCCTTCGAATCACCTCAGTCCAAGCGGTGTTTCGCTTGGCGGCAGGGACGCTTATCGAACTGGCCAAAGTGAGGAAGCCAGGTGTGCGCGCCAAAATGGCCCGGTTACCTTCCACTCGGAATACGACTTCGTCGGCCGGCTTGCCCCGCGAATCACGTGTGGAGACTCCCCTCCTTTGGAGGCTCTCGGCCAGATCGCGGGCCTGCGCCGACCAACGAGTCAGCGTCGAACCCAGACCCGCGCCGGCGACGAGTTTCGGTTCGCTCGAGCACCTCTCGAAGTGAGAGAAGGACCACGCGGTCCTTCTCTCGCCCCGCCGCCTCCTTTGAGCGGATGACGTCCGCGAGCGATGCCACCTCGACGACGAGGTCATCCCTTGTTCGCCGACGACGCGCAGCTCTTCGACGACCATCTGTACTCGCCTGAGCTCCGGGGTCCGGCCACGCAGCCGAGATACGCGCCGACTCCGTTGCGTAACGCCGGTGAGGAGAAGCTAGCCAGCCGAAGGTCATCAGGGCCGCTGGGCCGCACCGGGACTCATGTACCCAGCGGAGGCCGTCATCCGCGGCGGTGGCGTTCGTGTGACTTGGGGGGACGACTACGGAGACGGCTGGTCCTGGTCGAGAACCTGCCTTGCAAGCTTTCGCGGTGCGATCAGGGCGTAGGAGGTACGGATCCACTCCTCGACCTCCTGCCAGCGCGCCGTGCTGGGGCGCCGGTCGAGGGTGACAGAGACCCAGCCGTGACGGCCGAGGCCGTAGCCGGTCGGAGCGGCTTGCAAGTCGGTGGCGATCACCGCGGCGGCCTCGTCCTTGGGCAGCTTCACGGTGATCGTCGTGGCGTCAGTGCTGGCGAACACGAAGTTCTTGCCCCCGACCCGGAAGGTGGGCTCTCCACCCCACGCCTCAATGTCCACCCGTCTCGCCTCCGGCAGCCTGCCAACGATCTGCTCCAGACGCTCCATGTTCGACGCGGCGCTCAAATCCACTCCTCACACGGGCCGATCGTTGACCGTAAGCCCACCCCGAGCACCACGGATCAATCCGCACCCGACACGGCGGCACGGCCATGGTCCCATGCGGCCCCACCGATGCGCTGGCGCTCACCTGCACGAGCCGCTCGGCATAAAGGCTCGGGCTCGGACCATTAGTTCACCCAGCTTCTCGACGCGTAGAGTGCCTCGAGATCGGGAGGCATTGTGGAGGAGCTGTCCAAGCGGGCACGGAAGCTGGCAGCGGCTCTCGAGCCCGTCGCTGGCCAGGTGTACTTCTCTCCCGAGGCGCACCAGGGATATGAACGACTTGGGTTCGATCCCAGTCCCGGCGACTTTGGTGGGGTGGCAGGACCCGACATGTCGGCGTACTTCACCTCTCGCGGATCGGTGATGGGACAGGTACCCGGTGAGGTGGTGGCTGCCGCATTCGGGGTGTTCAACCCCACCGTCGTCGTAGGAGCGGTTGACCACGGATGGTCGCTCACCAACGCCGCGACGATCTGCACCGCCCGGGACGAGGGTGCCATCGCACAGTTGGTGCGCATCCTCGGCGAGAAGCCGCATGGGATCGACCGAGTGAATCAGCTTTTGGCAGTTGCGCTCGACGATCTACGTCCAGAAGGACGCCCACTCTTTGCCGGAATGGCGTCGCTCGACCTGCCCGGTCATCCGGTCGGCGACATGTGGCGGCGTGCCGACCTCCTGCGCGAGTTCCGAGGCGACGCTCATATCAATGCGTGGACGAGTGCCGGCGTTGGCGCATGCGAAATGTGTCTGTTGACTGAGCCGTACTGGGGCCTACCACTCCGCACTTACAGCAGGACCCGAGCCTGGAGCGAGGTCGACTTCGACTCCGCCGAAGCGCGGCTGATTGACCGCGGGTGGCTGGAGGAAGGTGGCCTCACCGAGGCGGGTTGGGCCGAGCGGGAGCGCATCGAGGTCGCGACCGACCTGCAGTGCAAGCCCGCTATCGACGCCCTTGGAGGCGATGTCGACGAGCTCGTTGCGACGCTCTCGAGCTGGGGCGCCGACGTTCGCGAAGCGAAGGGCTACCCGGCGTCCGGTCCGCAAGACCTCGCCGATCTCGCGACCTCGCGACGGTAGGTCAGCCCGCCACGTAATCAGCTGGCTACGAGGTGGGCGAGGAGGGCCCGGGTCCGGCGGCGAGACCCCGAGCGGTCCTCCCCAACCGGGAACGGGGCTGCCCACAGGTCGGTAGCCCCGGCGGCAAAGAGCGCTTTGACTTGCTTGGTCACCGCGTCTTCGTCCCCGACCAAGGCGGCGTCGGCCGGGGAGGTGACGCCGCCGTGCGCCAGGATCCGCTGGTAGTTCGGAAGAGTCCCGTACATCGAGAACTGCTCCCCTGCGGCCGCTCGCGCGGCGTCGACGTCGTCGTGGACGGCGACCGGGAGTCCGGCGACGATCCGCGGCGCCGGTCGGCCGGCCCTCTCGGCTGCTGCGGAGACCCGAGGGGTCACATGGGACTCGACCGCCTGAGCGTTCGCCATCCAAAGGATGGTGCCGTGTGCGTACTGGCCCGCCACCCTGAGGAGGCGGGGGCCGAGCGCGGCGACAAGCACCGGGATCTCCTCGCCCAGCAATCCGGTCAGAGTCACGATGTAGTCCTCGACGTGTTGACCGACCCCCTCGTAGGAGAGGCCGAGGCGCTCGATCACCATTTGATGGGAAGGGCCGATCCCGAGGGTCATCGGACGTCCCATCGCGGAGGCCACTGCTTTCACCCGGTTCGCTTGGAGCACGGGGTGACAGGTGTAGGTCTGGAGCACCGAGGTCCCCAGCTCGATGGACGTGGTCGATCGGCCCGCCAGCGCCATCAGGACCAGGGGGTCACCGCCGGTGCCCCCCGGATACCACACGCTGGTGAAACCGTCCGACTCGGCCTCAGTCGCCTGCTCGATCACTCGCTCGGTGGTGTTCCCACCTCCACTGATTCCGACTCGCATAGCGACTGAGCCTACCGAGGGCCGGACAGTCTCACCCGATCTCGAAGGAGCTAAAGGACAAGGCGCAGCTGGCCGTGGCCAACTGGACGGAGTATGTGATCGAGGTCGTGTCGAAGTAAACCCAATGGCGCGCTCTTCATGGTTGACCAGGCCTGATCGGCCGTCACCGCCGCGGGTGATACTGGGGAGGTGACGGTCGAGATACGTCCCATCGGCCCAGACGAGATCGACCCCTGGATACGGAGCCTGTACGTCCCGTTCCTCGCCAAGGCGGACGACGATCACGTTGCGCATTGGGTCGACCACCTAGAGATCGGTCGCACCTGGGTCGCGGCCGACGCGGGGAGGTTCGTCGGTACCTCGTGCGTGTTCACCCGCGACGTGACGCTCCCCGGCGTTCCGGGCGGACTGGCACCCACGGTGTCGCTGACCGCCGTGAGCGGGGTCGGCGTGCACCCCACCCATCGCCGCCGGGGCATCCTCAGCCGGATGATGGGGACGATGATGAGCGACGCCGTCGACCGCGGCGAGCCGATCGCCGGGCTGCTCGCGTCGGAGGCCGCCATCTATGGCCAGTTCGGGTTCGGCTGGGCCACATCGACCCTGCAGTTGTCGTTGCCCCGGAGGACGACCCTCCTGACCCATGACGCACCAGCCCTGGATCTCGTGTTGTGCGACGCCAAGGAGGCCGAGGCTCGCATCCCGAAGCTCTTCGACCGGTTCCGGCTCCAGCGGGCCGGGGAGCTTGATCGGAACCCGGCGTACTGGAAGAACGTGTTCGCTGATCCCAAGTCCAGGCGTCCGGCCGGGACCTCCCAGCGTTTCTTTGCCGTCTGTGACGACGGTTATGTCGCCTACCGGGCGAGCAATAACTGGGATTCGGAGGACCCGACCGTCCTGCATCTCGACGAGCTCTTCGGCGTCTCGCCCGACGCCGAGGCCGCGCTCTGGCAGTACCTCTTAAGCGTGGACCTGGTCGACACCATCGTGGCCGACCGCCCGGTCGACGAGCCCATCCGGTGGCGACTGGCTGATCCGAGGAGCCTCGCCGTGACCGGACTCAAGGACGGCCTCTGGGTTCGGGTGCTGGACGTCCCGACGGCCTTGACCGCCCGCCGCTACCGCACCGAGGGCCGGCTGGTGCTCGAGGTCGACGCGGCGCCGGCGTCGGTCGACCAGCACGGCGAGGCCCGTACGGACCCCGCCGCCGGGAGGTGGGTGTTGGAGGTCGGCCCCGACGGATCGTCGTGTCGATCGGCCCGAGCCGATGAGACACCGGAGCTCCGGCTCGGCGTCTCGGAGCTTGGGGCGGCCCTCCTCGGCGGGCAGGACCTCAGGTCCAGGGCGTCGGCCGCCCGGGTTTCCGAGCTCGTGCCAGGAGCACTGGAACGGGCCGACGCCATCTTCGCCACCACTCCCGCGCCATTCTCGTCGACCGGCTTCTAAGAAGGCCTCGTTTACAACTCCAAACCTGTGGAGGAGTGTCGCCCCCACCAGGGATCGCGTCCCGCCGAGAGGTGTAAGTCGAACACCGAGCTGAACCTCGACGTCGAACAGTGTTTCATGCGGTGATGGCCAGCGGCACCCCCTTGTCGTCGAGTTCGTCGGTCATGACCTCGAGCAGCGTCATGGACTCCTCTGAGAGGTAGCGGCGCTCGGCCACAGCCCACTCATCGTGCTGTTCGACCAGGACGGCACTGACCAGCCGGAGGATCGAGGCGTCGTTGGGGAAGATCCC
>PMOQ01000096.1:0-1246 GCA_003161255.1 Acidimicrobiaceae bacterium
CTCGGCCTTGCGGGCGATGTGGCGCGGGTCGCGCGAGTACGGCTCGTGGGTGACCGGGTCGTGGACGAAGCAGTGGATGTTGAGCGTCTTGTGTTGGCGGAACGAGTCGAGGTACGCCATGGTCGGGTCGGGGAGAAGGATCATGTCCGACTCTTGGATCTCCTGGAAGCCGCGGATCGACGACCCGTCAAAACCGAAGCCCTCGGTGAAGCGGTCCTCACTCAACTCGTGGGCCGGCACCGAGAAGTGTTGGGTCATGCCGGGCAGGTCACAGAACCGGATGTCGATGATCTCGACGCCCTCGTCCTTGACCAGCTTCAGCACCTCGGCCGGGGTGCGCTTGATCACGTGTCCTCCTGACTGACCCGGACTCGCCGGGTGCTTCCGAGAGAGACCGGCGGCGCGATCGCGTCCGGGCGCGACCCTAGGTCGGTCCCCAGCGCCCGAGTGTGGGCTTCGACCGTTTCAGCGCTGTTGCCCGAATGTAAACACAGCGTGAACTCGCGGGCCGGGGGGGCTTGCCCCGGTTCGGCGGGACGGCGGGCCAGCACGGGGCACCCCGAAGAGCTGGAAGAATGGTGCGGTGCAAGACAAGCGGGACTACGTGTTGCGCACCGTCGAGGAGCGGGGGATCCGCTTCGTCCAGCTGTGGTTCACNNCTCGACGAGGGCATGACCTTCGACGGGTCGGCCATCGACGGGTTCAGCCGCGTGCAGGAGTCCGACGTCCTGGCGCGGCCGGACGCAAACACGTTCCAACTGATCCCCTGGCACGGCCACGACGAGCCGGTCGCTCGCGTCTTCTGCGACATCTTCAACCTGGATCTCACCCCGTTCGACGGCTGCCCCCGCCACGCGCTGCGCCGCACGCTCGAGCGGGCCCGCGCGGTCGGTTACACGTTCTTCGCTTCCCCCGAGGTCGAGTTCTTCTATTTCGCCGACACCGAGATCGATCCGTCCCGCCCGCCGAGGCCGATCGACTCGGGCTCGTACTTCGACCTCACCGGGGCCGACCGGTCGAGCGACCTTCGCCGTCGAACCGTGTTGACTCTGGAGGAGATGGGCATACCGGTCGAGCACGCGCAGCACGAGGACGCGCCCGGGCAACAAGAGATCGACCTGCGCTACACCGACGCCCTCACCATGGCGGACACCGTCATGACGGTTCGCCTGGTGGTCAAGGAGATCGCGCGCAAGGAGAACATCCACGCGAGCTTCATGCCCAAGCCGCTTGCGGGCGTCCAGGG
>PMOQ01000096.1:1266-28006 GCA_003161255.1 Acidimicrobiaceae bacterium
TTGCTCCTTCACGCGCGTGAGATCTCCGCGATCACCAACCAGTGGGTCAACTCGTACAAGCGGCTCGTGCTCGGCTACGAGGCGCCGATCCATATCAGCTGGGCCCGCAACAATCGCAGCGCCCTCGTCCGGGTGCCGGTAGTCAAGAGCGGCAAGACGGAGTCGACGCGCGTGGAGTACCGGGCTCCCGACTCGGCGTGCAACCCATATCTCGCGTTCGCGGTGATCCTCGCGGCTGGACTTCGAGGCATCGAGGAGGGTTACGAGCTTCCGCCGGAGGCCGATGCAAACCTCTTCGAGCTCTCCCCCGACGAGCTCGCGGCCAAGAGCATCGGCTCGCTGCCGATCAGCCTCAACGACGCGGTCGACGAGATGGAGCGGTCCAAGCTCCTGCTGGACACGCTGGGCGACCACGTCTTCGAGTGGTTCCTCCGCAACAAGCGGGCCGAGTGGACCGCGTACCGCGCCGAGGTCACCCCGTTCGAGCTCAACCGCTACCTCCCGGTGCTCTGAACGTGTCCTCCGCTGACGTCTCCCGCCGGCTGGTCAAGGTCTCGAGGGCCAACGACCTCTTGTGCTTCCCCGACCCGATGCCCATGGAGTGGGCCCGGCCGCTCCGAGATGCCGGCTACGACCTGCTAGCGGTCTCGGGTGCCGCCGCAGCGGCTTCGGCGGAGCGGTCCGCAAACCTCAGCTGGATCGGCGCGGTCATCTGCGCGACCGACGACATGACCGAGGCCATGTCGCTCTGCCGTCATCTGCGGCGCCGGGAGGAGCCGGTCCCCCTCCTCTTGATCGTGGCCCGCCACGAGGTCGCAGAGCTCAAGCTACGCAACGACCTGTTCGACGACTTCTGCGTGGCCCCGCTGCACCCCGGCGAACTGCCTGCCCGCGTCGAGCACCTGTTCTGGCGGACCGGTCAGCCGGTCGACCAAGAGGTGATCGAGCACGGGCCGCTGGTGCTCAACCTCGAGACGTACCAGGCCGGGATCGGCGGACGGGCGCTGGACCTCACCTACATGGAGTACCAACTGCTCCGGTTCCTGGCCACCCACCCGGGCAAGGTGTTCACGCGAGAGACCCTGCTGAACCGGGTGTGGGGCTACGAGTACTACGGCGGCGCCCGCACGGTCGACGTCCATGTCCGACGCCTGCGGGCGAAACTCGGCGAGGAGCACGCCCACCTGATCCAGACGGTCCGCTCGGTCGGCTACCGGCTCGGCCAGGCCAACTGGAGCCCGTCGCACCGAGAGGCCGAACGGGTGGACGACGAGCCCGGACCGGGTGGGCCGGCCGATCGGGTCGCACTGCAGTTCTGAGCCGGCCTGGGCCTACGTCGCCCCGACCCAGGCCCAGGCCGCGACCTCGCAACGGGCCCCGAGCGGCAGTCCGGCCACGGCCACCGCCGTGCGTGCCGGCCGGTGATCACCGAACGCCTCGATCCACACCTCGTTGGCTGCGACGTAGTCGCCCATGTCGACCAGGTACAGCGTCGCCGTGACCACGTCGGACATGCGTGCCCCGGCGTCATCCAGCACCTTGGCCAGGTTGGTCAGGGCCTGGGTCAGTTCGGCGACCGTGCCGCCCGCGACCAGCTCCGGACCCTTGTCGCCGGTCACGATGCCCACCTGTCCCGACGTCACCACCCACCCGCCGGCCGAGATCGACGGGGAGTAGGGCCCGACCGGCCGGCTCACCTCGCGCCCCGACGGGTCGGCCAGCGAGGGGCCAGGCCATCGGCGAGCCAGGCTGCGGTCGCTGTCGCTGCGAACACCGCATCGGAGCCGTTGACCGGGAGACGGTCGGATGGATGCACCGTGACCGTCACCTCGGGCGTGTCGCGGGCTGAGAGGACACCAAAGGAGCGCACGGTCAGATCTTGCACCCGTCCGTCGTCGTCCACCGCGACACCCTCGCTCCACACCCAGCCGAGCGCCTGGTGGACGGCCCCGAAGCAATACGAGCGCAGCGTGGTCTCGTCCAGCACCTCCCCCGCCCAAACCTCGACGGCGACCCGGTCATCGTCACCGATCGACACGACGGCGCGTCCCCCGGTGCGGCCGGTGATCTCGACCGGGACCCCCCGTCCGGCTGGCCCGGCGGACCTCGCCCGCAAGGCGGCCAGCACCACCACCGCCTCCGCCCAACCGGCCCCACGCAGCTCCGCACCGACCGGTGGTCCCGCCACGTCACGCTCCTCGATCTCCAGCCCCGGCGCGACCTCGGCCACCGCGGAGTGGAGGGCGGCGAGGTCGGCCGACCCGTCGGGATGCGCCACCCGCATGACACCGGTGCCGTCGGAGCGAAGGCCGATCGCAACCGGGGGGCGCTTCGGGCCTCTGCGGACGACCTCCTCACGCGTCCACAGCGCCAGCACGGGGCGCTGTTCGGCGTCGGCCAACCGGCGCGCCTCGTCGGCGACGGGGGACCGTCGCTTCCCACCGAACGCGCCGCCGTTTGCGAGGGGTGACGACGGGACGCCGCCGGGAAGGCACCAGCTGGCGTCGGGTTCGAGGTAGGCGGGTTCGACCCACGTGGTCTGCAGCGTGATCGCCCACTCCCCCTCCGGCACCTCGAGTGGGTGGCGCAACGCGACGCCGCTCCGGCGACCTTGCACCTTTGGAAGCCCCCGGCGCGCGCCTGCGAGACCGTCGGCCAACGACACCCGGCCGTCGTCGCAGATCGCCACCGTCGCTCCCTCCGGTGCGGTGTCGCTGGCGAACCCACCCTGGCCGAGGACCACGGGAGCGCCCGAGGTCTGGAAGGCCGGGCCCTCGACCTGGGCGCGCCAGGCGGCCAGCAGCGGATCTCGGGGCCGGGTTGATTCGGCCCCGTCGCCCGGTGCATCGCCTGCAAGCACCCGGTCTGCCGCGTCGACGATGCTCTGCCAACCGGTGCAGCGGCACAGATGGGCCAAGAGCGACGTGCGAACGGCGTCCGGCTTGGCCGGGCGATCCGACAGGGCGGCCAGGCGCATCAGGATCCCCGGCGTGCAAAAGCCGCATTGGCTTGCCCCCGCGTGAGCGAACGCGTCGACCCACGCCGTGCGCAGCGCCGGGTCCAAGCCTTCGAGCGTGGTCACCGCGCGATCCGACACCCGGCGCGACGGGGTGACACAGGCGACCCGGGGAGAGCCGTCGACCCAGACGGTGCAGCAGCCGCATTGGCCCTGGGGGCTGCAGCCGTCCTTGACCGACTGACAGGCAAAGCGGTCGCGCAGGACGTCGAGAAGGGAGCTGCCGTCGTCCTCAAACTCGACATCGACCCCGTTCAGCCGGATGGTGAGCGGCCCGAGACTCGGGCGCGCACCCCCGTCGGGGGATGGGTTCAGCTGAAGGAGGACCCGCAGCCGCAGGTCCGGGTGGCGTTCGGGTTCGTGATGTGGAACCCGGCGTCGTTCAGCCCGTCGCTGTAGTCGAGGGTCGACCCGGCCATCAGCTCGGCGCTCGTCTGGTCGACGACCACGGACACGTCGCCGTACTTGCGCACGACATCGTCGTCGGCGACCTCGGTGTCGAAGAACATCTCGTAGCTGTAGCCCGAGCATCCTCCGGGGCGCACCGCAACGCGGAGCACCAGGCCCTCGCCGTCCTCGGACTCCAGGAGCTGGCCGACCTTGGTCGCGGCGAGATCACTGAGCGTCACGGGGTCCGGCTTCTTGCCGATGCTGACCGAGGTAGCGATCGTCATCTCGTACGGCCTCCTTGTCGATCCGTGCCTCCCATGTTAGCCAGAAGGGGTCGAGCAGCAGACCGGCCAGCTCCTCCTACAATTCCCCCCGTGGATAGCCCCTCGCGATCCGGAGTCAGCCCGCCGTCCGAGCACGACGTGCGAGCTGCCCTGCGCGCCGTCATCGACCCCGAGCTGGGCGACAACATCGTCGACCTCGGGATGGTGACCGGGGTCGACGTCTCCCAAGGCGGGGTCATCGAGGTCGGGGTCGCCCTCACGATCGCCGGCTGCCCGCTGCGGAGCCAACTCGAGCGCGACGTGACCAGCCGCCTTGCCGGCCTGCCCGGGGTGACCTCGGTCCAGGTGCGAATGGGCGAGATGGATGCTGCGGGTCGGGCCGAGGTCATGAGCCGGGCCCGGTGGAAGGCCCGCCAGAACGCCCCCGAGACCGGCATCGACGCGACGACGCGGATCCTCGCCGTCGGTTCGGGAAAGGGCGGCGTCGGGAAGTCCTCGGTCACCGTGAACCTGGCCGTCGCCCTGGCCCGCCGCGGGCTGACCGTCGGCGTCCTCGACGCGGATATATGGGGCTTCTCGGTCCCTCGCCTGCTCGGCATGGACGGCGGCATCGAGGCGCGCCAGGGCAAGATGATCCCCCTCGAGCTCCCGGTCGGCTCGGGTCTCTTGAAGGTGCTGTCGATGGGTTTCCTCGCCGACGAAGACCGGGCGATCATGTGGCGGGGCCTGGTGCTCAATCGGGCGGTGCAACAGTTCCTGGAGGACGCCGAGTGGGGAACCCTCGATTATCTCCTGGTCGACCTCCCTCCCGGCACCGGCGATGTGCAGATGGGATTGGCCCGGATGCTGCCGCGCACCGAGCTCCTCATCGTCACGACGCCCCCCGTGGCGGCCCAGAAGGTCGCGTCGAGAGCGGCCGACATGGCGCGACGCGGCTACCTCCGCGTCGCTGGCGTCATCGAGAACATGAGCGACTTCACCTGCGAGCACGGCACCACCTACCGTCTCTTTGGTTCTGGCGGTGGCGGTCGCCTGGCCCGCGAGATCGGGGTGCCACTGATCGGCAATGTCCCGATTCATCCCGAGGTCGCGTCCGGTGGGGACGCGGGATCGCCCGTCGCGCTCGGCGACGGGGAGCTGGCCGGGATCTTCGCCGAGCTTGCCCGGGTCGTGGCCGAAGAGGTGGCACCGGTCATCGAGACCTCCGGCTGCACGGCTCGTCTGCTCGACCAGATGGCCGAGGCAGTCTCGGCCGAACCGGTCGCCCCACCCGGCGTCTGACGCCTACCTGACCACAGCCTCCCAGGTGCTGGTTTCGCTCGAGCGCAACGGGTCCGTCTCGTCGTCGTCGGCGAGCCGCGCCCGACCATCCACGGCCAGCTTCTGCAGGTGCGCCCACAGCGAACGGCGTGCGACGGGCAGCAGGGCCTCGCGTACATCCGCATAGACCCCCGGCAGCAGCTCGTCGACCGTTCCCCGACCGAGCTCGTGGAGCGCGTCGGCGATCCTGGCCTCCCGTTCGAACCGGTGCCGGACGATCGACGAGATCACTCCTGCCGGATCGCCGATCATTCGACCATGACCGGGCGCTATCACGACGATGGGCGGATCGAGGTGGAGGAGCCGGTCGAGGTTGTCCAGGTACTCGATCATGTTGCCGTCGGGAGGCCCGATCACGACGGTCGACCCCTGCATCACGTGGTCGCCGGAAAAGAGCATCGCCTCCTCCTCGAGCAGCCAGCACAGGTGATCGGAGGCATGGCCGGGAGTGTGCAGCGCCCGCAGATGAAAGTCCGGGCCGTCCAGCACGAAGCCGTCGCCGACCAAGCGGTCGGGAGCGACGCCCTTGGCGTGGCCGAACGCGACGAGTTCGGCACCCGTCCGCTCGGCCAGCGCGACGGCGGCGGGCGCGTGGTCGAGATGGTGGTGGGTCACCGCGATCCAGCGGATCGAGCCGCCCGCGTCGGCGACGGACGCCTCGATCGCGTCGAGGTGGCCGTCGATCACCGGGCCGGGGTCGATCGCGACGATCTCTCGCGCGCCGACCAGGTACGTGTTGGTCCCGGGCCCGGTCATGTCCGACGGGTTGGGCGCGGTGAGCCGGAACACCCGGTCGGCGACCGCGACCGGTTCCCCCGGCGTCACGGGCGGGCCGATGCCGCCGTCGGGAACCGGGCTCGGCACCGGATCGCGGGGCACGTCGGGTCCTCCCCGGGTCATCCGGCGCCGCTCTTGTCGGGGTCGATGTTCACGATGAGCGAACGGCGGCCCTGCTCGTCGAGCACCTGGGTGGGCTCGATGGTGGGGACGACCCCAAAGCTCGACGCCGATGCGATGAGGTCGGCCGAGGTCGGGTAGCGGGCCAGCAATCGAAGGTTCCACACCGTCGGGAACAGGAGCTCGATCCTTCCGCCGTCGTTCTGGTCCAGGGCGTCGGCGGGGCTCACCCACATGTGCTCGATCGTCTCGATCTCGTCGTGCCCGGCCGTCTGACCAGGAGGTGCGAGCGCTGCGAAGAACCGGGTGTCGTACCGGCGGGGAGGGCCCTCGGGGGTGATCCAGTGGCCGACGTAATAGAGGGAGCCGGCGGGCAGGGTCAGATCCTCGGTGCGGCAGATGTCGAGGAACGACCGCTCCCCTGCGTTGAGCGCCCGGCGGTGCGCGACGAAGCGGGCTTCCTCACCGGGATCGTCGAAGGTGAGCGGCTCACCGCCGGCCCGGGTGGCCACCAGGACTCCGGCCTCCTCGAAGCACTCCCGGAATGCCGACACCCAGTAGGCGAGTCCGCCGGATTCGACCTCGAGCACCGCGCTCGCCCCCGCGTCGGTGCGACCGGAGCACCGGCCGAGCAATTCGGGGTCGCCGTCGGCCGGATCGACTGCCCCGCCCGGGAACACGTACGCCCCCCCGACGAACTCTGAATTGAGGCTCCGGCGCAGCATGAGAACCTCGAGCGAGCCGTCGACGTCACGAACGACCATGACCGTCGCGGCTGGACGCGGCACGAGGACGGCGCTCACCCGGCGAGGTTATCCGTGGCCTCCCGTGCCTGCTCCGGCAGGGGAACCGGCAATGAACGGCTCTCCGCGCGACCTCGACCGGTCGGAATGCTCGTCTACGCTGGATGTGCCGCTTCGGAACGATGCCACGAGCCCGGAAGCCGGCCCAGATCCCGCCGATCGAGTCGAGGACACCACCAAAAGATGCCCAACCCCCCCACCGGAACGGGTCGCACACAGTCCGAAAAGGACCGCAGCAAGCAGATGTCGCGGTCGGTGACAGCCAACCAAGCCGGGCGCGGCAACGGACGCCCGTCGGGCCAAGGGTCCGGGGGGCCGCGCCGGAGCAACCAGCGATCTTCGGCGGGCGGACCGCCGAACCGGGGATCGGGTGGCGGGAAGCGCACCGCATCGAGGCCCACTCCCACCAACCCGGCCCGGCGCTCGCCCACCGCATTGCTGACGTGGGGCACCGCCGCGCTGGTGGTCGTGATCGTCGTCGTCCTGGTCGTCGTGAAGATCGTCGGCGGAGCTGGCACGATATCGAGCGGCTCACAGTGGTCGCCCGTGTCGCCAACCGTCGCCGCACAGGTGACCACCGTGCCAGCCTCGGTGTTCGACGCCGTCGGCGTGACCTCGAGCGTCGCCCCGATCAACCCACCGATCGCGATCCCCGGTCAAAAGGCCCTCACCTTCACGAACGCTGCCGGGACGAGCCTCCCGGGCGTCTACTTCTACGGCGCCGAGTACTGCCCGTACTGCGCCGCCGCGCGCTGGTCGATCATCGCCGCGCTCTCGCGGTTCGGCACGTTCACCGGCCTCGGCAACATGACCTCCAGCTCGACGGACCAACCCTCGAGCGTCCCGACGTTCACCTTCTCGCGAGCGACGTTCAAGAGCCCTTACATCGTGTTCAAGCCCGAGGAGTACTTCAGCAACCAGGTCAACTCGGCCGGGACCGGGTACACGATCCTCATGAAGCCCTCGGCGACGGAGGTGAAGCTGGTGGGCGACTACGACAACTCGAAGTACTTCCCCCAGACGCTGTCGGAGGGGGAGTCGGGGTTCCCGTTCATCGACTTCGGCAACAAGATCCTCCAAGACACCCTCTACAGCCCGACCATCCTCGGCGGGCTGAGCCGAGACGACATCGCGTCGGGTCTGAAGGACTCGAAGAACCCGATCACCCAGGCGATCGTGGCGGGGTCCAACTACCTGAGCGCCTCGGTCTGCCACATCGACGGCCAGATGCCCGCCTCGGTCTGCACGAGCAAGGGTGTGGCGGCCGCGACCAAAGCGCTCAAACTGAGCTGACCCGATGCAAGTGCTGACCCGCGTCGCCCGCTCGGAAGGGCCCGAGGTCCGACCTGTGTCAGCCTGGCGGATCGCACTGTCGATGGCCCTGTCACTGGCCGGGTTGGGCCTGTCGATTTACCTGACCGTCGCGCACTTCGTCGGCGCCCACATCCTCGAGTGCGCAGGCAACGGGGTCATCGACTGCACCAAGGTGACGACGAGCCCGCAGTCCTATGTCTTCGGCGTCCCGGTGGCGGTCCTCGGTCTCGGCTACTACGTCGTCGTCACCGCGATCAACACCCCGTGGGCGTGGCGATCGGCCGACCGGCGCATCCACCAGGCTCGGCTCGCCCTCTCGATCCTCGGGATCGGGTTCGTCCTCTACCTGATCTCGGCCGAGCTCTTGATCATCAAGGCGATCTGCATCTACTGCACCGGGGTGCACATCGTCACGTTCGCCCTGCTGGTCCTCGTGATGTCGACCGTGCCGACGATGCTCGGGTGGGGCCAGGAACCGGACCGGGCCCGAAGAGGCTGAGGCTCAGCCGGCCCGACGCTCGAGGACCAGCTTGCGTTCGACCTCGTTCATCCCGCCCCAGATGCCGTGGGGCTCGCGGATCCTGATCGCATAGTCGAGACAGTCGGGACGCACCCGACACTCGCCGCAGATCGATTTGGCCCGCGCCTCCCGGGCCAACTTCTCTTCCTTGCGCTCCGCGTGCGAAGGAGGAAAGAACGCACTGGACTGCGGGCCCCGACACGCTGCGCCCGACTGCCAGGACTCAGGACCCTGACGCATATTCCACCCCCACCCTCTTCCCCTCGCCAAATGGTAGTTCCGCACCTCCGCGACCGACAAGGGCTCTGACCAGGACTTCTCCGCGTTCACAGCCGGGATCGGGGGCGGCGAGAACTACGCTCGATACGGATGGACATCGCCGCGTTCTGCACCGAAAGCCGGGTCCTGGTTGTCGCCGGCAAGGGTGGCGTCGGCAAGACGACGACGTCGGCGGCCCTCGCCCTCATGGCGGCCAACCATGGCCTGTCGGTGCTGCTGGTGGAACTGGAGGGCCGGCCGGCCCTCGCGGCCGCGTTCGGCGAAATGGGTCCGCTCGACTACGAGGACGCGACGCTGTTCGACAACGGCCACGGCTCGGTCCGGGCGCGCTGGATCACCCCCGACGATGCGCTGCTCGAGTACCTGGGCGACCACGGGTTCCAGCGGGTATCCCGCCGGCTGGTGTCGGCCGGGGTGATCGACGTGGTGTCGACGGCCATCCCCGGCATTAAAGACGTCCTGGTACTCGGGAAGGTCAAACAGCTCGAACGGTCCGACGCCGCCGACCTGATCATCGTCGACGCACCGGCAACGGGTCATGCGGTGACCTTCCTCACCTCGGCGAGCGGTCTGCTCGACGCGGCGCGGGGTGGACCGATCCGCGCCCAGGCGGCCGAGGTCCTCGAAATGCTGAACGATCCGGCGCGGTGCCGTGTGATGCTCGTGACCCTGCCCGAGGAGATGCCGGTCAGCGAGACCATCGAGGCCGCCTACCGCCTGGAGGACCAGGCCGGGGTCCAGTTGGGTCCGGTGGTGGTCAACGGTGTCGAGAGCGTGGGTCCGGGCCTCGCCGTCCCGGCGTCCGAGGCGGCCAGGACCGCCGGCGTGCGCCTCGGCGCGAGCGAGGTGGCCGCGCTCGACGCCTCCCGCGAGTTTGCGTTCGGCCGCTATGACCTCCAGGCTTCCCAGATCGAACGGCTGGCGATCGAGCTGCCGCTTCCTCAGCTGCATGCCCCGGCACTCTCCACCCCGACCATCGGGCCCGACGAGCTCGGGGTGCTCGCCGACGCGATCGGCGCCGGCATCGGCAGGCTCAGCCCGGAGGTCGTGGAGCATTGATGGATTCGGACCCCTGGTCCTTGGAGTCGGTCGCCCGCGACCGCGAGGTGGTGGTGTGCGCCGGGCCCGGCGGCGTGGGCAAGACCACCATCTCGGCTGCGATCGCGCTCCACGCGGCGCAGCGTGGTCGGCGGGCGTGCGTGATCACGGTCGACCCGGCGCGACGGCTGGCCGACGCGCTCGGGGTCGAGGCGCTCACCAACATGCCCACACCGGTCGAGGGGGAGTTTGCGGGGTCGTTACACGCCCTCATGCTCGACCCGAAAGGGACCTTTGACGAGCTGGTCGAGCGCCACGCCCGCTCGCACGCCCAGGCCGAGTCCATCCGGAGCAACCGGATCTACCTCAACCTCACGGGGATGCTGTCGGGCACCCAGGAATACATGGCCATGGAGAAGCTCTACGAGCTGACCGAGAGCGGCGAGTTCGACATCGTGGTCGTGGACACGCCGCCGACCCGCAATGCCCTCGACCTGCTCGACGCACCCCGGCGGCTCACCCGGTTCCTCGAGAACCGGCTGTTCCGGGCGCTGCTTGCGCCCACCCGGGCCTCGCTCCGGGTGCTCTCCATCGCCACCCAGGCGCTGATGCGCACCATCTCCAAGGTCGCCGGGGCCGAGATCGTCCAGGACGCCGTCGCGTTCTTCCAGGCCTTCGAGGGGATGGAGGAGGGGTTCTCGTTACGCGCGACGGCGGTGCGAGAGCTCCTGGCCGACCCGGCGACCGCCTATGTGCTCGTCACCTCGCCGCGGCCCGACTCGATAGAGGAGACCGCATACTTCGCGGCGCGGCTGGCCGAGACCGGGATCGAGCCGGCCGCCCTGGTCGTCAACCGCGTCCATCCGACGTTCGGGGCGGTCACCGTGGCCGTCCACGGCGAACCGCAGGGCGCGCTCGCGGACCTGCTCGCGAACCACGAGCGCCTGCGCAAGACGGCCCAGGAGGAGAGCGCCTCGGTAGCCGAACTGGCGGCCCAGGTGGCCCCGTCCCCGGTCGCACGGGTTCCGCTCCTCGAATCCGACGTCCACGACCTGCGGGGACTGGAACTGGTGGCCGAGCAACTCTTCGACCTGCGGCCGGTTAGCTAACCTGCTCTCGTGCCCGTCATCGTCGTGGCCAGCGACGCCGCATACCTCCGCAAGGAGATCGTCGCCGTGGCGGACGGACCCGACATCGAGATCCGTGAGGTCGAATCCGGTCCCGAGGTGATCGCCTCGGCCCGCAACGATGCCCCCGATCTCGTCGTGGTCGACCTCCAGATGGGGAACATGGGTGGGATGGCCGTCTGCCTGGAGCTGCGCCTCCAGGAGTCCTACGACGACCTCCCCCACATCCCGGTGCTGATGCTGCTCGACCGCCGACCCGACGTGCACCTGGCCCGCCGCTCGGGGGCCGAGGGCTGGCTGGTCAAGCCGCTCGACCCGCTCCGACTCCGACGGGCCATCCGGGCGCTCATCGACGGGGACGAGTACTTCGACGACTCGTACCAACCGGTGCCCGTGCTCGTCGACGCCGACCGGCACGCCGTCGCGCCGGCTCCGTCGGACCGTTGACGTGACCGAGACAGAGGGCCGACCTCCACCAGGGCACCCCGACCGACGCCGTTGGCCGTGGTCCAGGCAGGCCGACCGATCGCGTGAGCACGGCAAGCCCGGCCGCCGGAACTCACCGGGCGCGACCGAGCAAGAGCGCCTGATCATCGAGAGCCTGGCCGACCTCCGTGATATGGAGGTCCGGGAGGTGATGACCCCGCGGGTCGACGTGGTGGCCCTCACCGTTCCGGTCACCGCCGACGACATCATCGAGGCGGTGCGCGAGTCCGGCCACAGCTGCTTCCCGGTCGTCGCCGACGACCTCGACGACCTGGTCGGCGTGCTCTTCGTGAACGACCTCATCCGTGCGGCCCCCCGACGCTCGGCCGGTGACCTGACGGAGCGCTCCCCACTCGACATTTCCCGCCGCATCCGCCAGCCGCACGTGGTCCCCGAATCCCGCCAGGTGCTCGACGTGCTCTCCGAGATGCGCCAGCAGCGACGCGCCTTCGCGATCGTCGTCGACGAGTACGGGGGCGTGGCCGGGGTGCTGACGGTGAAGGACCTCATCGAGCCGCTGGTCGGCCAGCTGTCCGACGAGTTCGACGCGGACGAAGGCCCCGAGATCGTCCGGGTGGACGTCAACCGGTGGCTGATCGACGGGCGCACCAGCGTCGACGACGTCCAGGAGCGCCTGAGCATCGGGCTACCCGAGGGCGAATACGTCACCATCGGCGGGTACCTGTTCGACGCGTTCGGCCACATCCCGGTCGAAGGGGAGGAGCTCGCTGTCGACGGGTGGGAGCTGCGCGTGGTCGAGCTCGAGAAACGCCGAATCGCAAAGGTGCTGGCGAAGCACGTCGTCCCGACTCCCGCCGACGCCGACGCCGAACCCACCGGGCGGGATCATTTGGTCGATGGCATTTCGGGTGCGCCCCGAGGCGACCGGACCGTTCCAAAGACCGTATCGGCGCAGGTCGCCGCCTCGGAACGCCGCGCGGCGCTCGACTAGGCTGACCGTTTCTGCCGGGCCGTAGGGTCGGACAGCGGGCTGTGGCGCAGCTTGGTTAGCGCGCTGCGTTCGGGACGCAGAGGTCCCCGGTTCAAATCCGGGCAGCCCGACCACAAAGTGGCTCTTCGGAATTCAGCGGGGGTGTGATCGTCGCCAGCAGTCCCCAGTTGGGTTGCCGGCGCAGAGGGACCACAACGAACGCTCCACGGCGGCCCCGGACACGCTCGGGGAGCAACGAATACCCTGGGCTGATGGCACCTTCCGGCTCGTCTGAGCCGCGCCCAGGGGGTGCTACGCCAGAGGAGGTGGCCCTCTGGGGCTTCCCACCCGACGCCGGCGCATACGCCGATGGCGTCTCCTATTTCCAAGATGGCCTGGCGGCCGTCACGGTGAGTTTCCCTGGTCACCGTCCGAGCCTCACGCAGCTAGTTCGTCGTCATGGAGACAATGACTGGCGCCCTGCGCTGCCCGGGCCACCCATCGATTTGGACGCCAATCGGGACCTCGCAGAGCAGCTCTTGGGCAAGACCCTCGGGCCGGCCAGGGTCAGTGAAGCGAAAGGGTCACGAGGTACGAGTGCAGACGGCACCGACATATACAACCTGGAGCTCGAGCTGGAGCTGAGGCCCCCGTTCCCGGTGAATCTGAAGCTTCTTAAGGAATGTCAGGCGTGGTACCAGATCCATTCAGGCGTCACGGTGTTGATGCGAACGCATTGCAGGCCGGCACCTTCCGAAGATTGAACTTGCTCGCCTGTCAACGACCTTCGTGTGGCTCGGAAAGCTCCCCAGAGGGCCGGACCCCGCTCAAATCCGAAGCGCCCACAAAGTCCCTGGTCAGGGCCTCAGCGATCCGAGGGGTCGGGATGCTTCAGACCGGTTGGCGCTATGACGGCTCTGGGATTTCGTGCCTGAGCCCTTTTGCTCTTTTCGCCGAAGAAGCGCTTGCCAATGACGTCCGTTGCGACCCGCTCGATTTACACCACTTCAGGGGACGCCAACCGGCAGCGAGCGCGTCCCGGTCAAACAGACACGCCGGCAAGAGCCAGCGCGATGCCGATTGCCGCACCCCCGAGCAATCCAGTAACCACCCCACGCCGGAAAACGAACATCCAGAAGAGCGCACCCGCCAAAACTCCGATCTGCCACGGACTCTGAAACGAACGGCCGAGCAGAACCGCGGACCCCGCGATGGCGCCGATCACGGCCGGACCCGCCCCGGTGAGGAACGATTCGACAGAGCGGTTCGCTCGGATCTGATCGAAGTGCGGACCACCCACTATGACAAAGACAAACGACGGGGCGAAGGCGATCAGTGCGGCGATCAGTCCACCGACGATCCCTTTCGCCGCGTAGCCGACGACGGCCACTGTTTGGACGACCGGTCCTGGGGTGATCTGACCAAGGGTCACAGCGGTCACGAACTGGGCGCCGCTCATCCAGTGATACGTGGTCACTGCGTCGTGCTGCATGAGCGGGATGATGACGAAACCGCCGCCGTAGGACAGGGCGCCCACCTTGAATGCCACCCAAGCCAGAGCTCCGATGCCACCCACGCTGGCCGCGTGAAGCACGGCCGCCGGGATGACGGAGAAGGCCGGACCTGGGTTCGCCCGTCGGCGTATCTCAACTTCGGTCAAACCGCAGGCGAGCAGCACGAGGACGAGGTAGGGCCCAATCACGTTTGCGGCGACCGCACCGAGCAGTCCATAGGTCAACCAACGGATGTGCTCGGATTGCCCACGACCGATACGCCCCCAACTCGCCGGGGTGAGCCTCCACGCGGCGTGCAACGCAACGGCGGGTACAGCGGCGCCCCCGCCTGCGGCCGCACCGAGCACCCAGTCCGGGGGATGCCGGCCCAGAAACAGATCTGCCAACAACAGGATCAGCACCAATCCCGGCGCTATGAAACACACGCCTCCGATGACGGCTCCGGTGATGCCCCGCAACCGCCAGGCGCAGAAGATCGCCAACTGAGTCGAGGCCGGACCGGGCAAGAGATTGGTCGCGGCGATGGTGTCGTCAAATTCCTTGGCCTCCAACCAACTCCGTTCGTCGACGCACAGCCTTCGAAACAGCGCGATGTGGGTCGGAGGTCCTCCGAACCCGATACAGCCGATTCGAAACCACTCACGTGCGAGCGTGCCGAGAGAGACGCGAGGGGATGATCTCAAAACCAGGCTCGGCCAGGTTTGCGGACCGCAGCCGGCTCCAGGTCAGGCGGCTTCTGGCTCAGACGTGACCCCTTCGGCGCGACACGGGTCGTGGCAGGGTTGTTGAAGTGCCGGTTGGATCGTCGAGACGATCTCAACCGAGGAGTGGATGGTGAGCAGCGCGATCAGTCCTCCCACTGCGGCGATCGCCGCGCTGACCACCATGGCCTCGTGGTAGCCGGCCGAAACGCTCGCGTGGGTGAGTCCCTTCCCCATATGCGTGATCTCGGGGAGGAGGGCCACGGTGATCAGCCCGGCCACGCGAGCGGCGGCGTTGTTGACCCCCGACGCCACCCCGACATGGCGTTGGTCGACCGAGGCGAGCACCGTGCCCGTGAGGGGGCCGACGGTTATGGCCAGGCCGATGCCGAAGACGAACACCCCGGGGAACACGCCATCGATGTAGGTGTGCCCGGGCGTCGCCCGCACCAAGAGCAGCGTGCCCGCCGCCACGACGAGCGGTCCGACCGTCATCGGGATCCTCGGCCCGATTCGCTGGGTCAACTGGCCCATCCGCGGGGACAACACGAGCATGAGGCCGGTAATCGGCAGGAGCGACGAGCCGGCCGAGACCGCCGAGTAGCCAAGCACCAGCTCGAGGTTCAGCACGACCAGGAACATGAACCCGCCGAGGGCGCCGTATACGGCGACCGTGGTCAGATTGGCTCCGGTGAACTGACGGCTTTTGAAGATGTCGAGCGGCAGCACCGCGTTCGGCGCGGTGCGTTCGATCCAGATGAACGCGACCAGAAGCACGACGGCCGCCCCCTCCAGCCACCAAAGCTTTTGGATCAATCCGGCGGTCATGGCGGCCAGAGCCATGGACGCGACGACGGCACCCACGATGTCGGGTCGGCCGGTGGCCTGCTCGTCCCGGGTCTCGGGAACGTGGCGGAGCGCCCACAGCGTCGCGAACGCCAACGGCACGTTGAGGAAGAAGATGGCTCGCCAGCTCACCGAGTCGGTCAGCCATCCACCGACGAGCGGCGCGATCGCTGTCGAAACCCCGGCCAGCCCCGACCAGGCGCCGATCGCACGCCTGCGGTCCTCGGCCTCGAAGGTCGCCGAAAGGATGGCCAGGCTGCCGGGGACCAACAGGGCTCCCCCGGCCCCCTCGAGGGCCCGGGCCGCTATCAGCAGGCCGAGGTCGGGGGCGATGCCGCAGAGCACCGACGACGCCGTGAAGATCGAAAGCCCGACGACGAAGACGCGTCGACGACCGTAGCGGTCGCCGAGGCTTCCTCCCAAGAGCATCAGCGCCGAGAGGACGACGAGATAGGCATCGAGCACCCACTGGACACCCGAGATCCCGGCGTGAAGATCTCGACCGATCGCCGGGATGGCGATGTTGACCACGGTGCCGTCCAGGAAGACCATGCCCGAGCCGAGGACCGTGGCCAGCAGCACCCAACGCCCCTCTGCGGTGCCGTAGTGAACCTCAGGCATCGCGGCATTCGGGGTCGAGGTCGCTCGCCAGCACGAGGTGGCCCTGGGAGAGTGCCGACGCGGCCGGGGTCTCTCCCCGGTGGGGGCCCGACGCAGCCGCGGCACCGGTGTCGGCACCCGCTTCTACGGCCTCGAGCTCACCCAGCTCGGCGGAGAGGTAGAAGTCGTCGACATGGTCGGGGTGCCGAAGCATCGCCACAAGCCTGGGCCGGCCGGTGAAGTGGGCCGCATGGATGGGCGAGACCCCGAACATGTTTCGGCTGTGACCCAGATGGGGGTCGCGACCGATGAGGACCTCTGCCCGACCGCGGTCTCCGCTCAGGACCGCTGCAACAAGGTGGTCAACCGGCTGAATCTCCATCGCGCTCAGATCGGACGCTATAGGCCGTGGTATCCGGGCACGTCCTCGTGGCGGGAGTCCAGGTAGACCTTCGCCTCCGGGGGTTGGGCAAACCGACCGTGGCTCCAGCGGATCTCGACGTGGCCGCGCACGACACGCTCCTCGTCGGTTCGCCGGTCTTCGTAGACGACCGACCAGCTCACCCGGGGCTGACCACCCTCTTGGGGTCCGACCTGGAGCCGTCGGAACCGGTAGGCCTGGCGCCAGTCCCATGGGGTGTCGACCCGGAGCCGCATGGCACCGGACGGATTGGAGCCGAGCACGAAGTACGGCGCCGAGCCGATCCGAAGCAACCGCCACATGGCGGTCTCCGCGTGACCGGCCCGGATCGCCGCCCCCCAGGCCTCTGCGGTGGCACCGGAGACGGTGCGACAGAGGCGGTCGTATGCCTCGACTGCGCCGCCGGGCCAACCGGAACGGAGACGGGTCGCGAGACCGCGGCGCTCGGTGGTGCTCATCGCGGTGGCGAGCTTCGGGAGCCCCAGCTCGTCCTGGACACAGATCTCGTAGAGCTCCTGGTACTCGAGGGGGGCGACCCGCTCATACCAGTCCCGGGCGTCATCCACCGGAGCCTGGCTCAACAATCCGTCGACCAGCCGGGCCGGGCTCGGGTTGTGCAGGATCCCGGACAGGTACTTGCAGCTGACGAGGTACACGTGGTCGATCCGGAGGTCCGACGGGACGACCTCATCTCCGGGTGACCGACGGCCACCCGTCCACTCGACGATGCGGGGTGGGCGTCCGTTGAGGGCGTCGGGGGCGGCGAGAAACGCCCGGCCGTTCAAGAACCCCCCGACGAACTCGGCCCCGAACTGGTGGTCGGACCAGAGCTCGGAAAGTCGGTCCCAGTCCTGCCCAGACAGGCTCACGAAGGCCGACGGTCGCCGGGCTATCACGGTGTCCAGATCGTCGTCGCCGAACATGCCGAGGCCCGTGGCCAGCTCGGTGACGAACGTGCGATCCGAAGGCATCTCAGCGCGCGGGGCGCCCCCTGAGCGCGTAGTCCCGAAGCCGTTCGTGACCGCTGACTTCAAGTAGCTCGACGAGGTCAAAGACGGGGCGTCCGGCACCGGTCACGGCATCAAGTGAGAGGTGACCCGCACTTCCCCGCTTCGGTCGGTCGGTGGTGAGCAGCACGAGGGCCAGATCGGGCTTGGTCTCGTGGAGGACCGTCGCCCGTCCGAGTGCGCGCCACAGGGTCTCGGCTCGCTTCAGGCCGGAACGATTGGAGGTGAACGCTCCCGAGACGTCGAAGGCCCAGTCGCCGCCCGTCTGGTCCGTGGCCAGGAAGTGGACCTCCAGCCCGAGACCGGGGATCTTGACGTCGGGTCGGATGTTGACGAAGCCGCACGTACCGAGGAGGATCCCGGCCAGCTCCCTTGCCTGGAGCCCCTGTCGCAGGCCCCGTGACAGCTCGTCCTCACCTTCGGCGGTCAACGCCTTTGCAGCAATGCGAACCCGGGCCGGGAACGCGGCCTGGTCGCGGCCGAGACGGTCCGGCTCCTGCTTGATCCGTTCCCTCGCCTTGGCCACGTACGCGGCGTCCGTGTCGAACCCGACGAAGTGCCGATCGCTACGGATGGCGGCGAGCGCCGTCGAGCCCGAACCGATGAAGGGGTCGAGCACCACATCCCCCTCGTAGGTGAAGAGATCGATCAAGCGCCTCGGCAGTTCGACCGGAAATGGGGCCGGGTGACCGACGCGGGTGGCGCTCTCGGGAAGGATCTCCCAGAGGTCCGTGGTCGCCTCGAGGAACTCGTCACGCGAGATGGTGGAGGTGGAGGGCAGCCCCGCTTCGAGCCGCTTCTCGGGTCGGATGGCACGGTCGAACCGGCCCTTGCTTGCGATGACGATGCGCTCGGTGATGTCGCGGAGCACCGGGTTGCTCGGACGTTGGAACGTGCCCCAGGCGCACGATCCGCCCGCGGCACGTCCCTTCCACCAGACCACCTCGCCGCGCAACAGCAACCCGAGGTCTTGGAGGATCTCGACGACGTCCCCGGCCAGCGAGCGATAGGGACGCCGACCCAGGTTGGCGACGTTCACCGCGATCCGGCCGCCGGGCTCGAGAACTCGCTTGCACTCCGAGAAGACGTCCTTCAGCAGCGCCAGGTACTCGAAGTAGGTCCCCGGTACGCCGTTTTGTCCGAGGCTCTCCTCGTACTCCTTGCCGGCGAAGTAGGGCGGCGACGTGACGACGAGGGCGATCGAGTTGGACTCGACCTTGCGCATGTCACGGGCATCGTGCTTGTAGATCACGTCGACACGCTTGGGCCGCTGCACCGTTTCATCGCCGGAGACCTCGGGTGCGACGAACCGCCGATAGAAGCCGGACGCGTCGTGGCTCTCGCGACGTGACGATCCAAAGGAGGCCGTAGCGGTCGGGCGGCGGGGACGACCGGGGCGGATCTCCGGGATCGCCGTCACGACGCCCGACGCTGCCGCGATCGGCGTCGGCTGCCTGAGGCTCTGATCAGGTATTCCGAAAGGGTACGGACCACCAGCTGGTTGACCGAGACCCCTTCGTCGTTGGCCGTCCTGCGGAGCTCGTCCCTCATCTCAGGTGTCAGCCGGAACGCCGTCGTGACCCGCGGCTCGTCGTAGGTCCGGGGCCGAGCCATCTGCTGACACTAACGATTGGCTGCGACAGCGACCGGGATACCGCGCGCGCAAATGGTTCGGCTGCTGTCGTCCGGCTACGAGGCTCGATCGAGGGCGACCACCGGAATCACTCGAGACGTCTTCTCCTGGTACTCGGCAAAGCCGGGGTAGAGCTGGGCCTGCCGCGCGTAGATCCGGTCTCGCTCCTCACCGGTGATGACACGGGCGGTCGCTTCGAATGTCTCTGTCCCTACCTCGACCGTCACACCCGGGTTGGCCACGAGATTGTGGTACCAGTCCGGGTTGGCCGGCTGCCCGGACTTGGACGCGAACACGTAGGTCGCACCTCCGTCGAGCAGGTACATCATCGGATTGACGCGGGTCTGGCCGGTCTTGGCCCCAGTCGTGGAGAGGAGGAGCACGGGTGCCCCTTCGAACGGTCCACCCACACGACCCTCGTTGGACCGGAACTCGTCGATGATTTTGGCGTTCCAATCGTTTGCAGCAGCCATGGCGTCCTCTTCGTCGTCGCGAGCCCCACCGATCGGACGGGACAGCGCAATTCAAGCGTGCTACGACAAGACTCCAGACACCGGCTCACGAGGGGGAGGGGAGATGGCCCAGCTGGAGACCGTCCGGGGACCGATTGACACGGCCGACCTGGGAATAACCCTCATGCACGAGCACGTATTCGTGCTCACCGCCGACGTCCAAGCCAACGTCCCGGGGATCTGGAACGAGGACGAGCGGGTCGCAGACGCGGTGGCCAAGCTCCAACTGATGGCGGATCTGGGCATCAAATCGATCGTCGACCCAACCGTCATCGGGCTGGGCCGGTACATCCCGCGCATCCAACGGGTCAACGAACAGGTCGACATCAACATCGTGGTTGCCACCGGCATCTACACCTACGACTCGGTTCCGTTTTATTTCCGCACTCGTTTTGCTCGGGAAGGCGGCCTGGACCCGATGGTCGACATGTTCGTCCGGGACATCACCGAGGGAATAGCAGAGACCGGGGTCAAGGCCGGGCTCCTCAAGTGCGCCGTCGACGAGCTGGGTTTGACCCCTGACGTGGAGAGGATCCTCCGAGCGGTCGGGACCGCGCATCGGTTGACGGGCACACCGGTCACGATCCACACCCACCCCGAGACAAAGCGCGGGCTCGAGGTGGCAAGAGTCCTGATCGAGGAAGGGGCCGATCCCCGTCGCGTGGTGCTGGGGCACAGCGGGGACTCACGGGACGCGGATCATCTCCAGGAACTCGCGGAGATGGGGTTCCTGCTCGGCATGGACCGATTCGGTCTCGATTTTGCGATCACGGCCGAGCAGCGGGCCCAGATCGTCATCGAGCTTTGCCGGCGTGGGTTTTCGAAGAGCATGGTCCTCTCCCACGACACCTCATGCCACATCGACTGGGTTGACGACGCGGTCCGGGACATGTTCATGCCCAACTGGCACTACGCCCACATCCACCAGCATGTACTGCCGGCCCTGCGCGAGGGAGGGGTCACCGAGGAGCAGATCGAGGACATGCTGGTCGGCAACCCGCGGCGGTATTTCGAGGTTGGCGACGCCTAGGCGAACGGTGTGTCTGGGTCGAGCTCGAGTTGGTGAGACCGCTCCCTCGGGTCCCGAGCCCAAACCAGCTGACCGCTGTCAATGGGTCCGGTTGGTCCACAACGCCGTTGCCCGCCCTTGGGGTGACCTTTACCGCCCCGGAGCCGGCGGCACCGACGAGCCGGCCCGCCTGCGACTTCGCGGTCCCGATCGACTGATCCCGTGCGGAACAAACCCTGCCGGTACCCACTAGAAATCGTCGTCGACGACGATGTTCAACGCTCCAAACACGACCAGGGCCGTCGGTATGACCTGATCACTCCCGATGGTGACCCCGCGCAGGCTCTCGGCGCCCTGGATCCGCTCGAGCACCGACCCCCGCAGGCTGACGCCGGTCAGGTCTGCCTTGGAAAGCTGCACGCCGCTCAGGTCGCAGCCTTCCAATCGGCATCCGGGTAGGGAGGCCTCGTAGAAATCGGCATCGACAAGGGCACAGTTCTGGAGCTCCGCCGCCTCCCACTCGGTCATCTTGAGGTTGGCGCCGTCCATCTTGCAGTCGAAGAACGCGACGTCCTTGAACAAGCTGTGCTGCGCTTGCACCCCCGAGAGCCGACACCCGTGGAACTCGACCCGTCTGAACGAGCTGTCCTCGAAGACCGCTCCGGAGAGGTCGCACGCCGTGACCATGCAATCTGTGAATCGGCATCGGGCCAGGCGCGAGCCGGTCAGCTGCACCCCGTCGAACCGGCAAGCGATGGCCTCGATGAGTTCGGCGTCCACGCCCGAGTGGTCCCCGACGATCGCCATCTCGGCGAACTGGGCCTCGGCGAGCAACGACGGAACCCGTGTTGTCAGGTTGCCCGAGACACGCGGGGGCACCCGAGCAAAAGCCTTCTCGGCCACAGAGGGAGCCTAATGGGGCACCCTGCACGGGTTCCCTACTTACGGCGTTCGGATGGCGCGTTTGACTCGACCCGGCTCAGCTCACAGAGTCTCGATGGATCGCCCGCGATGGAGAGAGGACCCGGACCGATGCCCGAGCGAGTCGAGCCGCTGGTACTCGGGAGTTGGCCGACCCCGCTCGAGCCCGCGCCCCGACTGAGCGTCAAACTTGGGTTGCTGCCCAGTGACCTCTGGATCAAACGCGATGACCTGACCGGCCTCGGCGGCGGGGGCAACAAGGTCCGCAAGCTCCAGTACACGTGCGCTGTCGCCCTGGCCAAAGGTGCCACGACCCTGATCACGTGCGGGGCGGCCCAGAGCAACAACGCCCGGCTCACCGCGGCTGCCGGTGCGCACTTGGGACTCGACGTGGTCCTTGTGCTGGCGGGCGGACCCCACGGCCCGACCACGGGCAATCTGGCCCTCGATGAGCTGTTCGGCGCCACCGTGGTGTGGGCCGGCGATGCCGACGACATCGAGATGGACGTGCGCGCCAAGGAGATCTCCGGGGAACTCCGGCATCGGGGCGTCGTTGCGGAGGTGCTCCCGTACGGCGGATCGAGCGTGGAGGGGGCGCGCGGGTACGCCGACTGTGGCCGGGAATTGGTTGTCCAGGCCCCCGACCTGGAGCACCTGGTTGTCGCGGTCGGCTCGGGCGGCACCATGGCGGGACTGATCCACGTCCTTGGGGCCACAAAGGTGCTCGGAGTCCATACCGGCGCGGTCGCAGATCCGCTGGGCCGGATCCAGGGGCTGCTGGACGGACTTGCCGACCGCGCTCGGTCCGAAGACCACGCGCAGATCCGGCTCGATTTGGAGCAGGTCGGTGACGGCTACTCCCACCTCACGCCTCGGGTGGGAGAGGCCCTGCGACTGGCCGCACGTACCGAGGGCATCGTCCTTGACCCCATCTACACGGGTCGCGCGTTGGCGGGGCTGCAGACGGCCGTGGCGCAAGGCGAGGTGCGCCCGGGCCAACGGACCGTGCTTCTGCACTCCGGGGGGTTGCCCGGGCTGTTCGGTCATCCCGATTTCGGTTCGGTTGCCCGGAGCCGGTAAAGCTTCGGCGGCGGACGCGCAAAGCCCAGATGGCTCCTCGGAGTCCCGAGAGGGCGGCCCGATACGATTTTGCGATGGGCCGGTCGTCGCTTCGTCGTCTCGCGCACCGGCTGCCGGCGCCGGCGAGGCGGACGGGATCCCGTGCAAGAACCCGCATCTATCGCAACGTTCTCGGTCGGCAACGGAAGGCGTCGACGCCCGGGCAGTTCTCCTTCTCCCTGAACGAGCTGCTCAACTTCCTCTATCCCGAGGGGCTGCCGGAAGGCCTGTTCCTCGACGAACTCGCCCTCGCCATCGCGGATTCACTGCGGGTGCGCGATCTCGACACCGTTCGGCGCATCCTGGCCGCGCTCGATGGGCCGAGCGCCCCCACCCCGGTGCAGATCCGGTTCGGCCCGCGCGACCTGACCGATGTCGAGGCCAACGGAACCATGTTCGTCCTGGACCGGGCCGACTGTTCGGTGGCCAAGGAGATCATCGAGCAACAGAGCTACGAGCCCGAGGTCACGGCACTGCTCAGCGAGTTGCTCCAACCGGGAATGACATTCGTCGACATCGGGGCAAACGTGGGCTACTTCACGCTCCTGGCGTCGCGGCTCGTCGGCCCGAGCGGGCGCGTGATAGCGGTCGAGCCGTTCTCCGAGAACTGTCGGTCGATTCTGATGTCGGTCGCGCGAAATGGAGCCACGAACGTCACCCTGTTCCCGGTGGCGCTCGACGACCGATCGGGGTGGGCGCACATGGCGTCTCACATCGGATCGAACGCCAGCTTCGTGCCGGATCAGGTCGACCAGATCGCCCAGGCCTACGGGACCATCGTCCCGACATTCCCCCTGGACCAGTTGATGCTGGGCCCGGTCGACGTCATGAAGATCGACGTGGAGGGAGCCGAGGGCCGCGCCGTGTCGGGCGCGGCCGAACTCATCACGAAGCACCGCCCGATCGTCGTCACCGAGGTGAGCGACGCGATGCTCACCCTGCGTTCGACCTGGTCGATGCGCTCGTACATCGAATGGTTCATGGCGAAGCAGTACTCGGTTTCCATCGTTGACCGTAACGGTGGACACCCGGAGCGTATCGAAGACCTCGAAGAGCTGCTTTCGTCATGGTCGGACCCCTACAGGATCGAGAACTTCCTCCTGCTGCCGGAGTGACGACCTCGTCGGCGGGTCGGTATCTCGCTACGCGTCAAATGGGGCGACGACGACCTGGCGAAGGAGCCCCGTGAGCGCATCCGTCGGCGATCGCCCTCGGGTTTGTCGGCTGTTCTAGATGTGCACAGGTTGCAATTGCGCTCCCGTGCTTTCAGCTCCTAGTTGAAGCTCACCGCCCCTGAGCCGGTAACCGACCCCCAGATGGCAGCCGGGTTGCCGTTGCCGCTGGTGTTGCACGTGCCGCTCTTCGTGAAGGGCCCGACGAAGGCGGCCGTTTCGGTGAGGGTTAGTGAGCCCGTGATCCCTGCATACGCCTTCGTGCCACTGACGATCGGGACCGGTGCACTGGCGACTATCGAGCCTGAACAGCTCACGGCGCTGTAATCCGTCGGGGTGGCGTTGTTTGTGGCCGCATTGAACTGCTGCCCGTTGAGCAGGATCGTGCCCTTCTTCAGGACTAGCTGTTCGTAGGCGCCCTTCTTTTGGGGCTTGCCAGCCGAGTTGGCGTTGAAAGCCTTGCCGTAGTCGCCGATCGCCCCGGTGATCACGATCGTTCCTCCCGACCCGTTGGGGCTGGGCGTGACCCACACCTTGATGGTGCCCCCGGCCGGAGCGGTGGCCCCGAAGGCAGAAGCGCCGGTGAATAGCAGACTTCCAAGGACGGCTACACCGAGTGCTGTCTTGGCCACTCGCAACCTGATCTCCCATCATTGACTTTCCCGCCCGCACTATCAGAGTGGTCTTTGCACCGGAGGTGGGAAAGGAAGTCAGCCCGTGTCGTAGGGCGGTGGTAGCACCCCCTCGACCGGGGTGAGCCAGTCGTGTGCGCTGTGAGACCTGTTGACGTTGTCGACGCCGCCAGTCCTCTGTCAGCACCGGTGTCTCCAGTTTCCGTGTTCACTGCGATTTCTCGTGTCGTTTCGCTATTGCAAGTGAAGCGTTACGGTCAGCACACGTCGATCTACGCATTGGAATTGTGATCGGACGGTTCGGGAACCTCGGGACCCTCCCGTTCCTTCGCCCGACGTTTGTGCCAGACCTCCCACCCCACGTCTCTCCAATCGGCCTCGGGACCCTCCCGTTCCTTCGCCCGACGTTCGCGCCAGGCCTCCCACCCGCCGGCTCTCCCGTCGTACTCCGAGCCGCGGTACTTCTCCTCCAGTGCTGAGATGAACTGGACCCCGGATTCCGTCACCTTTGGATCGCCGGCGTTCGGACCAGGCCCCCAACGAAAGCGCAATTCGATCAACAGCGCGGTTCCGATGCCCTGTCGGCGACGGTCCGGGCGAACCCAGATGTTCCAATCCCCCTCACGCTCGTGGGGAGGGAAATCCGCCGGGTAACGGTTGAGGATGCCGACGAGCTCTCCGGTCTCGTCGCGATACAGAAGGCAGTCGACGAACAATTCATCGCTCAGTTCCCCGCGAAAATACGAGATTCCCGGCGGGCCGGTCGGTGGGTACTGGGGCGCCTGGCTTTCCCAGGAGTGCATCCGCTCGTCGGTGACGGTGGCCGTGAGGTCGAGCGGCCCGGGCTCCGTTTGCCCCTGGCCAGGGACGGGGTCCTTGGCCTGCGCCTGCGTCTCTTTGGAGCCTCTGCTCCTGACTTTGGTCATCAACAAGGCCCGAATGCTCGCCATGGCCCATCGACGATACCTGAGCCCAGATCTTGCAGCATTCGGTGGGGAGGACGGTTGCCGGACTCCGCGTTTCGATCGTCTCGAAGGTTGTCCACTCGCCCGCCTGCCGTTTCGACCCCTTCGAGGTAGTGACGCTCACCGGCACCAGGCCCAGGCGATCGGGCCGTTCTGGCCAGGTAAGCCCCTCCTCATCCCGATGGCCTCCCTCGATGTCGACCCGTTCCGGTTTGACCCTGCCCGGACGGCGTTGGACGGCCGAGAGCGCCCTTCCACCCACCGTCCCCCGAGGCGACTAATCTGCCGTCTGCTCGCACTCCGAGGACTACCCGGGGGTGTGGCCGACGCGAAAAGAACCCGGGGGATGAGCGTGGCGAAACGAAGGGCACTCCATGCCAAGGGTGGTTTGGGGCGCTAATCGCCCCCGACTCGTGGTCGGGGCGCCCACACGGCACCGTCCCCTGAGAGTGAGCGCCACCGTGTGCACCCGGCGTTGACGGTGGTGGGAACCGGATTGTTGGCCACGACCGGGTTACTTGGCCTCGGGGCGCTCACTGCTTCGACCAGCGGTGCGGTTGTCGGCGTCTCTTGTCCCCCCTCGCCGATGTCCGATGGGGCAGGGAACACATGCACGAGTGTGGGAGTCGGCTCTACCGCCAAGGCCGGATTTGGGGACAACGGCAACACCGCGACCGACAACTTGGCGATCGCCAGCACTAGTGGACAGGCCTACGCCGGGTCCGAAAATACCGGCACCAACCAGACCGCGAACGACAACTTGGCGATCGCAACTTCGGGCGGAATCGCCTACGCCGGCAGCTTCGGGATTGGCGCCAAGTCGAATGCCATAACCAACAACGACGTGGCGATCGCGAATGGACCCGGCGCCACCGCCGCCGCCGGGGTTCACAACGTGGCCTTCGACGGCAACGTCACGGCGAATGACGACACGGCGATCGCGATTGGATCCGGGGCCAAAGCCTCTGCCGGGGATGACAACACCGCCATCGACGGAAACGTCACGGCGAATGACGACACGGCGATCGCGATCAGCAGCGGTGGCGGAAAGGCCACCAGCACGGCCAACGGCAATGGTGTTTTCGCCTTCACCGACGCCAGCGGTCCAACCGCGGTGGCGACCGCTACCGCAACATCGGTGTTCACCAGTGCCGGTTTCGGCTCAGCAGCTATTGCACTCAACAGCAGCGGCCAGGTCTCGGCCAGCGTGAACGGGTTCACGGGCACCTGGGAGATATGACGGAGGCTGTCGAGCGGGCTGGCCTAGTGTCGTGAGTCGGAGA
>PMOQ01000038.1 GCA_003161255.1 Acidimicrobiaceae bacterium
TCGTTGACGTTGATCGCCGGGAACAGGAGCTCACCGTTGCGCTCCATCTCGTAGAGCCGGTGGACCCCGGTCGTGGTCTCCTCGGTGACGCCGCGGATGCCGTTGGCCATCTCGGTCCACCGTCGCGGGTTCTCGGACAGACCCTCGCCGAGGCGCGCCAGGATCACCGCGAGCTCCTCGGTGTCGGCCGTCGAGGGGTCGGGGACCGAGCCGACCTTCTCGAACTCGACGCCCTTGTGGATGAAGAGGGTGGCGTCGCCGCCATCGTCGAGGATCATGTTCGGACCGCCGTCATCCCAGGCCAGGGCCTGGTCGGTGCACCACCAGTACTCCTCAAGCGACTCGCCCTTCCAGGCGAACACGGGCACGCCCTTCGGATCGTCGGGCGTCCCGTCGGGGCCGACCGCGATCGCGGCGGCGGCGTGGTCTTGCGTCGAGAAGATGTTGCAGCTGGCCCACCGGACCTGGGCACCGAGGGCGACGAGGGTCTCGATGAGGACGGCCGTCTGGACCGTCATGTGCAGTGATCCGGTGACCCGGGCACCCGACAGCGGCTTGCTTGCTCCGTACTCGTCCCGCATGGCCATCAGGCCGGGCATCTCGTGCTCGGCGAGCTCGATCTCCTTGCGTCCGAATTCAGCGAGGCTGAGATCGGCGACCTTGTAGGGGGGTCGCTCTTGCGCTTTCGTCATCTGCTCTCCTTGATGGGCCGCATCGATGGCACGGATCGTCGTGAAGTGTGCGTCGGCGCGGTCTTCACGCGGTGTTGCGTGGGGTGTTCGCGGGGTGATCTAACAATAGGCCCGCTGCGCATTGCCATCAGAGCAACCGGGCCGACCAGATGGCTCGACGGCTGCGGGGCGGTACGACTAGCTCGCCGGCGCGGCGCCCGAGTCCGAGCCCGACCCGATGGCGGGTGACGAAGCCATCTGCGCCTTCAACGCTTCGAGCTCGCTGTCGACGTTGGACTTCGTCGCGACCGCGTCGAGCTCCTTTTGGATGTCGTCACCGCCGCCTCCGACATCTTCGAGCGCACCCGACTCGAGAAGCTCATCGAGCGCGCCGGAGCGCGCCTGCATGTTGGCGATCTTGTCCTGGGCCCGCTGGAGAGCCGCACCCGAGTCGCTGAACGACTTCGAGATACCCGCCACGCTCTCGTTGACACTCGACATGGCGGAGGACGCCGTGTACTGCGCCTTCAGCACCTCCTTCTGCGAGCGGAACTGGTTCACCCGGGTCTGGAGCGCTGCCAGCGTCTTGGTGAGCTTGTCCTCTTCCTCGGTCAGCTGGTGGTGCTGCGGCTCCATCCCGTCGATCTGCTCCTGGGCGGTCGCCTTGCGGGCCAGGGCCTCCTTGGCCAGGTCCTCGCGCCCGGCGGTGAGCGCCTGCTTGGCCTGGTCCTGGAGGTGGTCGACCGAGTGCTGGAGCTGTTGTTCTTGCAGCTCGAGCTGCTTGCGGGACGCCGCGATGTCGACGAGGGACCGCTTCACCTGGGTGATCTGCTCGAGCATCTTCTCGTAGGAGAGGTCGAGCATCTCGTCGGGCTTTTCCGCCGAGTCGAGCGCCTTGTTTGCCTTCGCTTCGACGATTTCGTGGGCTCTTTGGAACAGTCCCATCGGTTCCTCCTCTGCGCCGGCTCACGGCTCGGCCAACCGGCAAACTACCGCCCCAATCGGCGTCGGTCGGTGCGAATGACCGGCCAGCGAGCGGACCGATCGGGGAGGGAGGTCCCCATCGATTGCGCCTGGAACCGGCCGCTGCCTCGCTCAACGGGCCCCGTGAGCAGCGGTTGTGGGCTTCTGTTTGCGAGATCCCCACCGGTAGCTCAGAGGATAGAGCGTCGGTTTCCTAACTCGAAATCGGGTTGCTTTTTAGGACGGTAATAGAAGACGTATAGTGGCTTGACCTGCGATAATGGTTGGAGCAGTTGGTGGGAGAAGATCCTATTTGGTCGGAAAAGGTCGGAAAAGTAGGCCCAAAAGTAGGCCCGGATTGCGCGACCATGTTCTGGTAATGCGGACTGTCAGGGTCCCCGCACCTTGCTCATTTTCGAGCGCCCTGAGACGTGTCGGCCCGGACGGCTAGCCTTGAGTGCTCGCCCGCCGAAGAGGGGTGCCATGGGACGAAGGATCGCAGCGACATTGCTCACGGCTGGCCTAGTCGCGGCTATTGGCTGGCCGACGGCTGCCTTCGCCGCCAACGCTGACGTCATGGGTGGCGTGGCCTTCACCGGCACGAGCACCTCAGTCGTCGATCCGTGTGGCTCTTTCATCCTGACCGGCCTCGGATTTCAGCCCAATGAACCGGTCAGCCTGCAACTGGGCGGGGCTACCGTTGGGACGACCAACGCCGAGACCACCGGCACCATCTCAACCTCGGTGAAGGTACCCGCGGGCACCGCCCCAGGCAGCTACACCCTCACCACCACCGGAGCAACCGGCACGTCCAGCACCGAGCTGAGGGTCGGCAAGGGTGGGTGTCATCTTGCGCCGTCACTGACCCACAGCACGGTTGTGCCTGGAGAATCGACCACGGTGAGCGGGCGGGGATGCGTCCCAGAGGCCCCAGTGGTCCTCGTCATCGATCGCAAAGTCGTGGGTCGCACCACGGCAAACGGCCAAGGACGTTTCTCGGCCACGATCACTGCACCCGGTAGCGGGGTAGGACAGTTCACGGTGACCGCCTCATGTGGGTCGAGGACGTTCGATGTCTTCCTGGCTGTGGTGTCGACATCCAAGCTCTCATCGCCCGAGGCCAGCACCGCGGTCTTTGGCGTCTTTGTGTTGCTCGGAATCCTCTTGCTACGGGGCCTGTTCGGCAGCGGCGGCGCTCGGCGTCGTCGGAAGCGGCCAGGGACTCCCGACAACCTCGGCGAGAACTAGGACGGCGTAGGGCTCGTCGGTCGGTCCCGAATTGGCCGGGGCGGCGGTCTTCGTTGCGGGTGAGTACCGGGGCGGAGGGCGGTCTGCGGAGTCGGGTCGCCTCGGGCGACGACCGGCCCAGCTGCGACTACCGGGGCGGACTGAACGCAGGATCAGGCGGGCCGACGACTGAATTAAGGAGTGGAGACGCCGTAGATCGTCACTTCACCGGCCCGGCCCTTGACCGTCACCGTTTCGGGTTGGCCGAAAGTGAACGAACCGTCCGCCGCCTCCTTGACCAACGAGGTGGCCAGGATGTTCGGACGCCCCTCCCGTCCTGAAATGCTGGCGATCCGGAAGCCGACATTGACCGCGTCACCCAGCACCATGACGACCGATCCGGGCATGAGCTGCATGGTGACTGGGCCCATCGAGAGTGCCCAGCCCATCCTCAACGGTGTTCCGTCTTCGTACCGGAGCTCGAAGCCGGGCGTAGTTTTGGACACCAGCGCCTCAGCAGCGAGTGCGAAGTTCAGGGCGTTGACCGCAGCCTCCGGGTCGATGTCGAACTCCCAGCTGGCGAAGAAGGCGTCTCCGACGTAGTCGACGAGAGTACCGCGGTGCTCTGAGAGCAGCTCTCGAAGCTTCGTGTAGAGGATGTGTATGTCGCGGGCAAGCACCTGCTGGTCAGCTTGTTCCGAGACTGTCGAGAAATTGATGAGATCACCCACCACCATGGCCATTGTCATGGGCGTGGAGATTGAGGTGGTTGATCGTTGTTCTGTCCGAGCGGGCTTCCGCGCGGTCAGCGCCGCGTCATGGAATTCGAGGAGGTGGCTTCCCACCTGGATCTGATCACCGCTGTTGAGCAACACTCCCACCGCGCGTTCGATACGCACTCCGTTGACCCGGACGCCGTTGCTGGACGTGTCGACCACCATCGCTCGCGAGAGTTCGGGGTCAATCCGAAGTTCGAGATGGTTGCGCGAGACGGCGGGATCTCCGGTCAACAGGATCCGATGAGCGTCGTCCACTCCTGCGCATTCGCGGCCGACGAACAGCCGGTCCATCAGAGGAAGTCTGGATTCGCCGGGACTCCCGGGGTCGACGACCACGTAACCGAACTGTTGATCCTCGCCCGTAGAGTTCGCCTCCTCGCTCATTGGTCCGGGCTCATTGCTTCCGGCTCATTGGGTTCCATCCAGCGCTTCGGGGAACGGCCGTCGGGATGCGGCACGGTTCCAGACGGTCGTGCAATCCCAACTGTCAGCTGGCCGAAACGAACTGCGAACACGGGCGCTTGTCCCCCTTGGGCCCTCAGGGTGGGCCGCCCTTGGGACGGTAGACGACTCCTAATGTATCGGTAACGACCGTGCGCTATCGTCACCGCTGGTCCCCAGCGTCCGGGCCTCTTGGGGCATTCCGTGGATCGGGATGTCGACGGTCCACCAGCAGAGGAGCGCCGTGGCGAGCGAGAGCAACCTGAGCGAGGCTCTACCCGGCTACGAGATCGGCGCCGAGCTCGGCCGTGGGGCATTCGGAGTGGTTCTGGCGGGGCGCCACCGCCAGCTCGGTCGCGAGGTGGCAATCAAACAGCTGGCGCCGGGGCTTGTGAGCAACGATACCGTGCGCTCCCGGTTCCTGGTTGAAGCACAAATCCTGGCCTCGATCAACCATCCGCACATCGTTCCGGTGTACGACTACGTCGAGCGTGATGACGCCTGCATCCTGGTGATGGAACGGCTGGCCGGCGGCACCGTCTGGGGTCGGTTTGTGCACCGGGGATTCGACCAACGAACCGCCTGTGCCGTTGCGATGGTGGCGTGCTCGGGTCTGAGCGGAGCGCACCAGCATGGGATTCTGCACCGAGACATGAAGCCGGAGAACATTCTCTTCGGGGACGACAACGTGTTGAAGGTCACCGACTTCGGCATCGCCCGCGTTCTTGGCGAGGACGACGCGTTGGCAACCCGGGGAGGAGAGATCCTTGGTACCCCGGCCTACATGGCGCCCGAACAGGCCAGTGGGGCCGACCTCGGGCCACCCACCGACGTCTACGCCGTGGGTGTCATGCTCTATGAGCTGCTGTCGGGTCGGCTTCCTTATCCTGAGGAGGGAGGGTCACTGGCGACGGTCCTTCGCCACATGAATGAGGATCCGACCCCTCTGACCGACGTCGCTCCAGAAGTCCCGGCCAGCTTGGCCGACGTCGTCATGCACGCGCTCGTCCGTGACCCCGCAGACAGGTTCGAATCCGCCGAGGCCTTCGGCGTCGCCATCGGCCAAGCGGCCAGTGCTTCTTGGGGTGCGGGTTGGATGGACCATCTCGGCGTGGCCCTTCGGGAACCGGGGCTAATTCTTTCCAGTGCGCAGAGTGGATCGGGCACCGCCATGGCGGGTGTGGCGAACCCGGATCAGTGGGGAGTGGTTCGCCCGCTCATCGACCTCCACGTTGGCGGCGCGGCGGAAACCGGTCTCGTGCTAAATGACCTCATGCCATTGCGCCAGACCCCGGTCGAGGTGCCTGCCTTTCCGACCCGTCTTGCCTGGGCCGCCGTGCTCGTCGGCGTGATCGCACTCGTCCTTGGATTGCTCGGTATCGGCTCGTCAACCCCGACCCCGACCCTCGGGCCAGGGGCGGTCACCGTGGCCGGCCACGACCCCACAGCTAAAGGACGCGTCCCGATCGACCTCAACAACCAAATTCCGATCGTCGTGCAGCGTCTCCCGGCCAGTGTCGGGACACCCCTGACGGCCCAACTCGTGCTTTCTCTCGGAGGCGTGAACGTCGTTCGCTCGACATCGGTGCCGTTCGTCCACGGGGCCACCGGATGGCGGACGGTTGTGGACGCCAGCGCGGGTCGTTACATCGTCGGCGGCAAGCTCTCTGGGACTCTCAAGCTCACGGGTCGACAAGGGACCGTGACCGACGATTTCGGTGTACAGGCCGCCCGCTCTCCCTTTGCCACCTTCGTCGGAGTGCTGGGGCTGGTGCTGCTGCTGATCGTCGTCGCGTACGCAGAGTCCCTACTGCGGGGCCTCCGACGTGGCCGCCGACGCCAGAACCGGGCTGCCGTGGTCGGGCTGGTGGTGGTCGGAGCGTTCGGCGGGCTGACCGCCACCCTCTGGGGATGGATGCTCGGTATCGCCGGGCCGACACTGGTGTCCTTCGTCGTGCCCATGGCAGTGGGTGCGGTCGCCGGGCTGTTGGCCGGGCTCGCCGCTCGGCAGGTCGGGAACCGCGCTCGCGCCCAGCGCCAGTCCAAACGTCTGGTCATGGTGGCCAGGCGGCGCACGACGATGATCCCGGCGGTGTCCTCACCCGACGGGGCCGATAGCTGAGATGCCCATGAGTTGGAGGCGGCCGCTTCGAATTGGCACCCGGTGCCGCCGAGCCGGCCTGGCTCGCTGGGCCGCTGTTGCGGTCCTGGTGGTGCTGGTCACTGCCGGGATGTACACCCCCGTTGCCGGGGCGGCGACGAATGATGTGTCCTTCAGCGCGGCCATGAACGGGCAGCCCGCGGCCACGTCGTCGGATGCCCATCCGGCTCAGCTGTACCCCGCCGTGCTGGCCCACCTGCGCATCAGGGTCTCCAACAACGGCAGTTCGACGTTGCATATTTCGACCGTTCGATTCGAGGGACAGGTGGTGGGCCTCCCCCTGTTCTCGTTCGACACCGGGGTGAACCTGGTCGTTCCGGCCGGTCACACCAAGTCGCTCACTTTTCCGGTCACCCTCACCAGCGTTGGGAGCCAGGCCACCGGACTGATTGTTGCCACGATCACCTTGCTCGGAACCAACGGTGCAGGGCTCGTGTCGCAGTCACTGGTGACCAACGTGCACGGCTCGCTCGTCTCGGTCTACGGCCTTTTTGGGTTGGCCGTGCTCGTCCTCACGGCTTTGTCACTCGTGCTGGCACTGCTGGCAATGGCTCGTCACACGTTGCCCCAGAATCGTTGGTTGCGAGGCGTGCGCTTCCTCATCCCCGGATTCGGGGTTGGCCTGGTCCTGACGTTCACCTTGTCGGCCTTTCGTATCTTCGCACCCTCCCCGGGCCACTGGCTGCCGCTGCTGGTCGTCCCGACTGTGGCCGGGCTCGTGCTCGGTTTCCTGACCCCGGCACCAAACGAGGAAGAGTTCGACGACTATGACGAAGACGTGCTGCTGGCCCAGATCGTTGTGGTCGACGAGGACCCGCTCGAAGTCGTCGGCAGCAGGCACAGCGGTGACCTCGTGACATCGGCGGCGCCGGGAGTGCCCGACAGCAGGGCCACCACCGCGCCGGGAGTGCCCGACAGCAGGGCCACCACCGCGCCGGGAGTGCCCGACAGCAGGGCCACCACCGCGCCGGGAGTGCCCGACAGCAGGGCCACCACCGCCCCGGGAGTGCCCGACAGCGGGCCCACGCCCCCGCGCGGGCTGCCCGACAGCAGGCCGACGGAACCGTAGGCGCGAGGGCATTGCTGCTTCCGTCGCGGACCCTCAGAGATGCCT
>PMOQ01000070.1 GCA_003161255.1 Acidimicrobiaceae bacterium
AAGGAGTACGTCGCCCGGGGCACCTACATCTACCCGCCCCGCCCATCGATGCGCCTCATCACCGACACGTTCACCTACTGCGCCGAGCACATGGCGAACTGGAACACGATCTCGATCTCGGGCTACCACATCCGCGAAGCCGGCTCGACGGCGGTCCAGGAGCTCGCGTTCACGCTCGCCAACGGGATCGCGTACGTGGAGGCGGCCATCGCGGCGGGCCTGGCCGTCGACGCGTTCGCCCCCCGGCTCTCGTTCTTCTGGAACGCCCACAACAACCTCTTCGAGGAGGTGGCGAAGTTCCGGGCCGCCCGCCGCATGTGGGCGCGCATCATGACCGAGCGGTTCGGGGCCACGGACCCCCGCTCCAAGGCCCTCCGGTTCCACACCCAGACCGGCGGCTCCACACTCACGGCGCAGCAGCCCGAGAACAACATCGTGCGCGTCTCCATGCAGGCGCTCAGCGCCGCGCTCGGGGGGACCCAGAGCCTGCACACCAACGGCTTCGACGAGGCCCTCGGCCTGCCCACCGAGCGGGCGGCGAAGATCGCGCTGCGGACCCAGCAGGTGATCGGGTTCGAGTCCGGTGTGGCCGACACCGTCGACCCCCTGGCCGGCTCCTACTACGTCGAGTCCCTGACCGACGCGGTCGAGCGGGGCGCGCTCGAGTACCTGGAGCGGATCGACCGGCTCGGCGGCGCGGTGGCGGCGATCGAGGCCCGGTTCATGCAGGACGAGATCGAGCAGGCCGCTTACGCAGACGCGAAGGCGGTCGAGGACGGGGAGAAGGTCGTGGTCGGGGTGAACCGTTTCGTCGAGGAGCGGCGCGAGCCGGCCGAGGTCTTCCCGATCGACATCGAGCTCCAGCGCTCCCAGGTCGAGCGGACCAAGCGGGTGCGGGCCGAGCGGGATCAGGCGGCCGTCGATGCTGCGCTCCAACGGGTCGGCGCAGCGGCGCGCGGCACCGAGAATCTTCTCGTGCCGATGAAGGCTGCCCTCAGCGCGATGGCGACGCTCGGGGAGGTGTCCGACGTTCTCCGCGCCGAATTCGGCGCCTACGAACCGGTGTAGGCGGCCGCATGAGGCGGTTCGGGGTTCGGTGCGACGGGTGTCACGAATGGGCGCCCCAAGAGCCGCCCGACAGCTCGAATATGGACCCGGCCCGATTGGCCCGAGCCGAGCGGGACGGGGTCCACATCTTCGTCATTAGCGACAGCGGCTGGAAGAGCATCAAAGGCGGCTGGATCTGCCCGGCATGCCTCCCGGACTATCGACAGGTTGCCGCGGTCTCGTGAGCGTGACGGAAACCGATGGAACACCCGGTTCGTCCCGCGGGATGGAGTAGAGCCGGCTGCTTCAGGAGGACGCCCGGGCGAGCAACCGGTCGCGAAGCGCGGGCGTCGATGCGGCGTCAATCGCAGTCCACGCGAGAGCGAGGGCACCGTCGCGCACCGCGGCGTCGGCCGACGCCGAGACGCATGCCGACGCGAACTCCGGCTGGTGGTTGACGGCGCCGTGCGACTCGATCCCGATCAGCGGGTGGATGGTCGGCACGGCGAGCGACACGTTGGCCATGTCGGTCGAGGCCGTGGGCAGGTCCTCGCCGGCGTCGTCGGCAGCGAAGGTGCGGCCGAGCGCTTCGGCGTTGGCCCGGTAGGAGGCGAGGAGGCCGGCGTCGGGCTCCATGTGCGAGTAGATGGCAGACAGGGACTCGAACGAGACGCTGCAGCCGCTGGCCAGGGCGCCGGCTTCGAAGCACCGCCGCACCCGGGGCTCCAGGAATGCCAGGCCCTCGAGGGTGCGGGCCCGGCACATGAACCGGCCCGTCACCTTGGCCGGGATGATGTTGGGGGCGAGGCCGCCGTTGAGCACGATGCCGTGCACCTGGTCACCGGGCCGCAGCTGCTGGCGCAGCAGGCCGATCGCGACCTGGGAGACGGCCATGGCGTCGCCGGCGTTGATCCCCTCGTAGGGGGCCGCCGCCGCATGGGCCTCCTTGCCCGTGAAGTGCACGTCGAAGTGCGACACGGCGAGGCAGGCCGCGGTCAGGCGTTCGGTCGGCCACGGGTGCACCATCATGGCCAGGTGCGCGTCGTCGAAGGCGCCCCGATCGAGCATGATGACCTTCCCACCGCCGCCCTCCTCGGCCGGCGTCCCGAGGACGAGCACGCTCAGCCCGACCTCGTCGGCGACCTCGCCGAGCGCCAGCGCGGCCCCGAGCGAGGATGCCGCGATGATGTTGTGGCCGCACGCGTGGCCGACCCCGGGCAGGGCGTCGTACTCGGCGCAGATCGCGACGACGAGCGGCCCGTCGCCGATGCGGGCCGAGAACGCCGTCGGGAGGTCGCAGACGCCCGACTCGACCGTCATGCCGCCGTCGCTCAGGACCCCGGCCAGCCGTTCGGCGGCGTAGTGCTCCTCGAATGCCGTCTCGGGCCGCGCGTGGATGTCGTGGCTGAGCTCGACGAGGTCGGCCAGCCGGCGCTCGAGCGCGCCCTTGGCCCGGTCCTTTACTGCGCCGATGTCCACCGAGCCCACGACGGCAGGTCTACTCGATCACGGCGACCACGTCGCCACCGCCGACCGACGCCCCCTCGCTCACCCGCACCTCGGTGACGGTGCCCGCCTTGTCGGCCCCGATGGCGTTCTCCATCTTCATGGCCTCGAGCACGCAGATGGTCTGGCCGATCTCGACGGTGTCACCGGGGGCCACCAGCACCCGCACGATCGTCCCCTGCATGGGCACGGTGACGGTCCCGCTGCCGATCGCGGCCGGGGCCGAGGTCCGGGGACGGCGCCGGGCCTGGCCGGCCGGGGCGCCCCGGGTCGTGACCTCGGTCGCGGGCACCCACATCTTCACCCGGTAGAGGCGGCCGTCGACCTCGGCGGTCACCTCGCGGAGGACCTTGTCCGACTCGGACGGCTCGGGGTCGGCGGGCGCGGCCGGGCTCCAGACCCCGGACAGGTCCAGGCGGTCCTCGACCCACCGGGTGGAGTGCTTGGCCTCGACGAAATCGGGGTGGCTGAGGATCGCCACGTCGGCCGGGATGGTGCTCGACACCCCCTCGATGACGGTCTCCTCGAGCGCGCGCAGCATGCGTCGGCGCGCGCTCTCGCGGTCCTCGGCCCACACCGACAACTTGGCCATGAGGTTGTCGTAGTGCTGGCTGACCGTGTCGCCGGCCTCGTAGCCGGTGTCGAAGCGGACCCCGGGCCCGGCCGGGGCCTTGAAGCGGCTGATCGTCCCGGGGGAGGGCAGGAACCGGCCCCCGCTCGGGTCCTCGGCGTTCAGCCGGACCTCGATCGCGTGGCCGTTGCGCCGGACGTCGTCCTGGCCGAAGCTGAGCGCCTCGCCGCTCGCGATCCTCAACTGCCACGCGACGAGGTCGAGGCCGGTCACGAGTTCGGTGATGGGGTGCTCGACCTGGAGGCGCGTGTTCATCTCCAAGAAGTAGAACTCCCCGTCCTGGTAGAGGAACTCGACCGTGCCGGCGTTCGTGTAGCCGCACGCGCGGGCGACCTTGACCGACGCCTCGCCCATGGCGACGCGGATCTCGTTCGGGAAGTCGGGGGCCGGGCTCTCCTCGATCAGCTTCTGATGGCGGCGCTGGCACGAGCAGTCGCGCTCGCCCAGCCAGAGCACGCTGCCGTGGCCGTCCGCCAGGACCTGCATCTCGATGTGGCGGGGCCACTCGAGGTAGCGCTCCAGATAGATCTCGTCGCGGCCGAACGAGGCCAGTGCCTCCCGCTGTGCCGAGGCCATCGCATCGGCGGCGTCGTCGGGCCCCGCGACCACCTTCATGCCCCGGCCGCCGCCGCCGTAGGCGGCCTTGATCGCGACCGGCCAGCCGAACTCGGACCCGAACGCCACGATCTCGGCGACGTCTGTGACCGCCTGCGAGCGGCCCGGGACGCCCGCCACCTCGGCGCGCTCCGCGGCCAGCCGTGCGCTGATCTTGTCGCCCATGGTCTCGATCGCCTCGGGCGGCGGGCCGATGAAGGTGACCCCCTTGGCGACGATCGAGCGCGCGAAGTCGGCGTTCTCGGAGAAGAACCCGTAGCCGGGGTGGACCGCGTCGGCGCCGCTGGTCTCGATGGCCGCCAGGATCGCGTCGACGTTGAGGTAGCTCTCGGCTGCGGTCTGGCCGCCGAGCGCGTACGCCTCGTCGGCCATGCGGACATGCAGTGCGTCCCGGTCGAGCTCCGAGTACACGGCGACCGTCTCCACGCCGAGCTCGCGGCAGGTCCGCATGATGCGGACGGCGATCTCGCCCCGGTTCGCGATCAGTACCTTGTTCAGCACTTGTTCCCCTCGGCGGCTCGGCGTCCGGGAACGCCGGCATCCCGCCCCGACCTGGTCGATCCCGCCAAATACACTGACACGGCGCTCAGGGTGGTCGCCATGTGGAGCCCGGCGAGGAGGGGACAACCGGCCGTGGCCAGGCGGAGCGATCGACAAACGACCCAGAGGCGCACCTTCACCGACATCCACTGGTTCAGCGAGCTCGACTCCACCAACACGTGGCTCCTGCATGCCGCGTCGTCGGGGGCCGCAGAGGGAACCGTGGCCGTTGCCGACCGGCAGTCGGCCGGGCGGGGGCGCCTCGGACGGGTGTGGGAATCGACCCCCGGGTCCGGGCTGCTGGTGTCCCTGCTGTTCCGGCCCCGCATCGAACCCGGGGAGCTCTTCTCGGTCGGGGCGTTGGTGACCCTGGCCGCCCGTGCGGCCATCGCTTCGCAGACCGGCGTCGACGCCCGGGTCAAGTGGCCGAACGACCTGGTCGTCGGCGACGCCAAGCTGGCCGGCGTGCTCTCCGAGACCCGAGGGATCGGAACCGACGTTCCCGTGGTGGTGGTCGGCATCGGCATCAACGTGCGGTGGCCGATGCCGGGACCCGCCGCAACCGAGTTGCACGCCGTGTGCCTCGATTCGCTGTCCGGCCGGCCGACCGACCGAGAGGGGCTCTTGGAGGCGCTCCTCGACTCGGCCGAAGCGAGGCTGCCGGAGCTGGACGACGCCGCGGGGCGGGCCGGACTGGTCAAGGAGCTCGAGCGGTGCACGGTCACGGTCGGCCGCCGGGTCAGGGTCGAGCTGCCCGAGGAGTCCTTCTCCGGGACCGCCCTCGGGCTCGACGACCGGGGGCAGCTGGTGGTCGAGGCGGGCGGCGAGCGCCGCGTCGTCTCGGCCGGCGACGTCGTTCACCTGCGCTGATCGGGCCCGGCGCCTCAGGGGCGTCGAATCGGTCCGGGTAGGCTGGCCCCCTATGCGGCTCCTCGTCACCGGAGGGGCGGGGTTCATCGGGTCGAACTTCGTCCGCCATTGGGTCCGCGAGCATCCGAACGACCATGTGGTCGTCTACGACGCCCTCACCTACGCCGGGAACAGGGCCAACCTGGCCGGCCTCGAGGGCGTCGACTTCGTCCACGCCGACATCTGCGACGCAGACACGGTCGATCGAACCCTTCGACAGCAGGGCATCGACGTGGTGGTCCATTTCGCTGCGGAGTCCCACAACAGCCGGGCGACGCTCGACCCCGGCATCTTCTTCCGGACCAACGTGATCGGGACCCAGACCCTCTTGGAAGCCGCCCGTCGCAATGAGGTGCGCCGCTTCCATCACATCTCGACGTGCGAGGTGTACGGCGAGATGGCCCTCGACGCGCCGGACCCGTTCAAGGAGGACAGCCCGTATCGGCCCCGGACCCCGTACAGCGCTTCGAAGGCCGGCGCCGACCACGCGGTGCGGGCGTACGCGGAGACCTTCGGCCTGCCGGTGACCATCACCAACTGCGCCAACAACTACGGCCCCTATCAATTCCCCGAGAAGCTGGTGGCACTGTGCGCGACCCGGGCGCTGGACGATCGCCCGCTCCCGCTCTACTCGTCGCTCGGCAACAAGCGGGAGTGGCTGCATGTCTCGGACCACTGCACGGCCATCGAGTCGGTCCTGTTGAAGGGCCGGATCGGCGACACCTACCTCGTCGGGAGCGGCGTCGAGGCGACGATCGAGGAGATGGCCGACCTCGTGCTCGCCGCCGCGGGCAAGCCGGCGACGCTGAAGGAGATCGTCAAGGACCGGCCGGGCCACGACACGCGATACCTGCTCGACTCGGCCAAGCTCCGAACCGAGCTCGGGTGGGCCCCCGAGATCCCGCTGCGTTCGGGCGTCGCCGGGACCGTGGCCTGGTTCGGCGCCAACCGGTCGTGGTGGGAACCGCTCTTGGAGAAGGCCTCGGTCGACGAGCACGCCTGGGCCAACGGCGGGACCGGTCGCGTCGCTCGGTGAGCGTGAGTCGGCTCGCCCACCACCGGGGCGGCTCGGCTCGGTGAGAGTGCTCGTCACCGGTGCGGCCGGCCAACTCGGTCGGGACATCGTCTCGGCGCTGCGCCCCCACCAGATGGTGGAGGTGACGGCGGCCGGTCACGCCTCGTTGACCGTCGAGGACCGGGCCGCGGTCGATGAGCTCTTCGACTCCGTTCGTCCCGACGTGGTCATCCACAGCGCCGCCTTCACCGATGTCGATGGCTGCGAGACCGATCCGCAACGGGCCAACACGGTCAACGCGTTCGGGACAGGCAACGTCGCAGGCGCGGCGGACCGAGCCGGAGCGCACCTCGTCTACGTCTCCACCGACTATGTGTTCGACGGGCGTAGCTCGCGCCCCTACCGAGAATCGGATCCGACCAACCCGATCTCCGTGTACGGCTCGAGCAAGCTGGCCGGCGAGCTGTTGTGCCCCAAGTCGGCGACGATCGTTCGGACGTCGTGGCTCAGCGGCGCCCACGCCGCCAATTTCGTCCGCACCGTGCTCCGCCTCGGCGAGCGGGATGGCGAGCTGCGCTTCGTCGACGACCAGCGCGGCTCTCCGACCTTCACCGCCGACCTGGCCCCGGCGGTGGTGGCACTCGCCATGGACCGCCGTGCCGGCTGCTTCCACGTGACCAACCGGGGCGAGGCCAGCCGGTTCGAGCTCGCCAAAGAGACCCTCGCGATCGCCGGCGCCGACCCTCGTCGCGTCCATCCGATCCCGACCGAAGAACTGGACCCCCCGAGACCGGCGACCCGGCCCGCCTACTCGGTGCTGGACACATCGGCGTTCGAGGATGCGGGCTACCCGCCGTTGCCGCCGTGGCGCGACGGGCTGGCCCGCCTCGTCGCCCAGTTGCACGGGGAGACATGACGGACCGGGACCCGACGACGCGGCGCTCGGCCGTCATCGTCGACTACCACGCCGGCCCGTTTTTGGCCGACTGTGTTCGCTCACTCGGCGACCAGGGCCTGGCCGAGCTGATCATCGTCGAGAACGGAGACGCCGACGCGGCCCGGGCGACCCTGGCCGCCCACGGTATGGAGGGGACGGCGCTGCTCGCGACCGGCCGCAACCTTGGCTACGGGGCTGGGGCCAACCGGGGCTTGGCCGCGATCGGGCGGGGCGAGCACGTCCTTATCTGCAACCCCGACCTGGTCGTCCACGAGGGCGGCCTCGACCGGCTCGGTGCCGCGCTCGACGCACATGCCAAGTGGGCGATCGTGGGCCCGCGCATCCTCACGCCGGAGGGCGCGACCTACCCTTCGGCCCGGCGCTTCCCGGCCGCGTGGGTGGCCGCCGGCCACGCGGTGCTGGGCGTCGTGTTCCCGAACAACTCGTTCACCCGCCGGTACCGGACCCCCGACCTGCCCGACCAACCGACCGAGGTCGACTGGGTGTCGGGCGCGTGCTTCCTCGCCCGTCGGAGCGTCCTCGACGAGGTGGGCGGGTTCGACGAGGGCTACTTCATGTTCGCCGAGGACATGGACCTGTGTTGGCGGGTCAACCGGGCCGGCTGGCGGGTCGGCTTCGAGCCGAGCGCGGAGGTGACCCATCACGAGGGGGTGTCCCGGCGCCGACATCCCTACGGTATGGCGCTGGCCCACCACCGCTCCGCCCTGCGGTTCGCGTCCCGCACCACGTCGGGGCCGAAGCGGGCCCTCCTGCCGCTGGCGGCACTCGGGCTCGGGGTACGGCTTCTCGCAATCTGGTCGGCCATCCTGGCCCGGCGGACCCTGGCGGCCTCTCAGCGACCACACGACTGAGCTCGCGCACCTCGGCCGGGCCAACCACCTCGGCCGGTGTGGCCCGGAGTCGTTACGTGAGATCCCAGAGCAGTCGGTAGTAGCGCGTCCGCACCGGGTCGGGCGCGATCCCGTACGCGTCGAGCAGCGCGTTGTCCCAACCGGGGCCGTAGTTCCACTCGGTGCTCCAGGTGGCGACGGCGATGTCGGCCCAGCGGTCGGCGACGCCCAGTGCGCCCAGGTCGACGTGCGCGGACCAGCGGCCGTCGTCGGTGAGCAGCGTGTTGGGCGCACAGGCGTCGCCGTGGCAGACGACGAGCCGGTCGATCGTCGGGATCTCGGCCGCGAGCCGGATCGCCTCGCCGACACTCAGGTGTCGGTGATCGGGGTGCCACGTCGACGGGTCGAGGTGGCCGAGCCGAGCGTTGCGCTGGGCGCCAGCCACCCGTTGCTCGACCGACCATGAGAACGGACAGCTGTCGACCGGAAGCGCGTCGTGAAGCGCTCGCAGACCTTCACCGATCGCAGCGACGGCCGCGGCCGGGTCGCATTTCCACCGGTCGGTGACGGCGTTCTCGCCGAGCGCTGCGCAAGTGATCAGCCATCCACCCGTTTCGTCCCGCCCGCTGCCGACCACCTTGGGCACCGCCGTGTACGGTGCCGCCCAGATCATCCGGGCCTCCTCGATGCGCACGTCGATGCCGCAACCGGCGGGAGCCCACTTCACGAATTGGTGCCCACCGTCCCCGGTCAGCTCGAAGGTGAGGCCGCCCACCATGTTCTCCCACACCACACTGACCGTCCGTCCCGACGCAATCGCGTCAACGGCCGGAGGGACCTCGACGTCTCCCCGGGGTGGGCCAGCCAGCACGCGGTCAGCTTTTCACGAGGCACAGGTGAGGAGCGATTGACCGGCCGCGTGGGCCGAGACAGACACAGCGGCGACCCCAGGTCGTAGTTTCGGAAGCCTGAGGCCCGACGGGGAGGTCACCGAGTCCGATGAACGAGTTCCATCTTGAGATGCTGTCCAGTCCACGCTGGGCCGAAATGCTGGAGCGGGATCTGCTCCCCTGGGTAACCAACGTTGCCGATCTCGGTGACGATGTGCTCGAGGTCGGACCGGGGCCGGGACTCACGACAGACCTGCTGCGGTCACGCACGGCCAGGCTCACTGCGGTGGAGATCGACCCGGTCATGGCCGAGCGTCTCAGCGAACGGCTGGCCGGCACGAACGTCGTCGTGATCAACGGGAGTGCGGCTAGCACGGGGTTCCCGGACGGGCGGTTCTCGGCAGCAGCTTGCTTCGCCGTGCTGCATCACGTGCCCTCGGTCGACCTCCAGGACCGGATCTTCCGTGAGATCCTCCGGGTGCTTCGTCCGGGCGGGGTGCTTGTGGCATCCGACGGCTACTACAACGAGGGAACCCGCCTCCACCATGTCGACCATGTGTTCGTTCCACTCGACCCAGATGCGCTTCCCGTTCGACTGAGCGACATCGGATTCACGGACGTAGGCGTCGATTGGGGTGAGTACGACTTCCGCTTCATCGCCCGAAAGCCCTGTTAACCCTCGGGACAAGCGTCCTGAGCAGTCGGCTTGGCGCGAGGCACGGGTGAGGAGCGTTTGACCGGCTCGTGCGTCGCGCTCATGATGTCCCCGATGAGGAAGCTCCTCGCCGATGATCCGACGGGGGTGAGGCCGTGGTGTGCGCTCTCCGTCCTGACGCGCCCCGGATCCCGGCCAACTCGTCGCTGACATCCAGCCACTGAGACATCCGCCGCTCCGTAACGCTCATCACCGAGCACTGGGCGCGCCATCGCAAGCATTCGCTTCGATCAAGGAGTCTCAAGTTTGAACGCAACACAGATCCAGGCCTATCTCCGCGCGAGCGGGATTGGATCCGATCACGAACAAGTCGGGCCTTTCTTGGCCCATTTCACTCCCGGGACAGATCATCCGATGCGTAACTACGCGATCCCCGATGACGACGCCCAACCCTCGAGAATCGAGGTGGACGCGCTCATCGAGGCCTTCGAGCGTCGCGGCCTCAAGCCTCGGCTCGAATACGCGGCCGATGCTGCGCCGCGCCTCGAGACGATCCTGCTGGATGCCGGCTTCGAGCTCGAAGACCGTCTCACGGTCATGACGTGTGATCCGTCGGGGAACCAACAGTCGAGCGACGCCATCGCCTTCGAGGTCGGCGTGGCCGAGTCCGACCGGGAACACATCGACGCCATCGTTGTCGCCAACGACGCCTACGGCGAGCCCGGACCGCCACCCGGCGAGGACGCCGTTGCCGCCCGCCGGCGCATGTCAGAAGCCGGCGGAGCGATCGTCCTGGCTCGGGACCGGGCAACCGGCCGGCCGGCGGGGTCGGGGGTGCTGCAGATCCCGCGGGCCGGGGTGAGCGAGCTGGGGGCCGTCGGCACACGGTCGGAGTTCCGCAACCGCGGGGTGGCCCAGGCCGTGACCGCTCGGCTGGTCCGAGCGGCGTCGGAGCACGGTGTCGCACTCGTCTGGCTCACTGCGGAAGGCATGCAGGCCGAACGGGTCTACTGGCGGGCCGGCTTCGTCCTCGGTGACGTGCAGATGGTCCACATCTCCAGGCCCGGAGGTCGGCGGGCCGGCAGGGCCGAACCGGCGGCCCGGTGAGGGGGGCGTAACATTGGATCGGGTTGCGTGCGGGTCTGTGGTTGAAAGTCGATGCCAGTCGCAGGCAAAACGACCCACGTAAGGCAACTTCTGGTTGCTGAGCATGGTGCGACTTAGAGGTAAGTCCTGCCCGTCCCTCCGATCCTCGGGGGGTAGCGGAGACGGGGCGATGCGAGCCAGATCCGGGGTCGAAGGGTCCAAGACCGCCGACACCGGGGCCGTCACCCCCGCAGCAGGCGAGTGTGGGGTCAAAGACCAGGTCAGCCGCACGCAGCCCGACCCAAAATCGCCTCCCTAGAACGGGTCCGTAGAGGACCGCCCGTTAGGATCGACCCGATATGAGCATGTTTTCCAAGGTCCTTCGCGCCGGCGAGGGCAAGAAGGTCCGGCGCCTGGCCGAGCTCGTCCCCCTGATCAACGCGCTCGAGGACGAGATGGAGGCCCTGGACGACGACGCCCTCCGGCACAAGACGGTCGAGTTCAAGGAGCGCCTGGACCAGGGCGAGACTCTCGACGACCTCTTGATCGAGGCGTTCGCAGCCGTGCGTGAGGGTGCCTGGCGGGTGCTCGGCCAGCGTCCGTTCGACGTGCAGCTGATGGGCGGCATGGCGCTGCACTTCGGCTGGATCGCCGAGATGAAGACCGGCGAGGGCAAGACCCTGGTCTCGACGCTGCCGGTATACCTGAACGCCCTGGGCGGCCAGGGCGTGCACCTGGTCACCGTGAACGACTACCTGGCCACCCGTGACGCGGCCTGGATGGGTCGACTGCACCGCTGGTTCGGCCTCACCGTCGGCCGGGTCGGACCCGACGTCGACGATCCGGACGAGAAGCGGGGCGCCTACTACTCGGACATCACCTATGGGACCAACACCGAGTTCGGCTTCGACTACCTCCGCGACAACATGGCCCGATCCAAGGAGACCATGGTCCAGCGCGGCCATCCCTACGCCATCATCGACGAGGTCGACTCGATCCTCATCGACGAGGCCAGGACCCCGCTCATCATCTCGGGGCCGGCCGATGAGGCGGCCAAGCTCTACTACCAGTTCGCGAGCGTCGTTCGCACCCTCAACCGGGACGACGACTACGAGGTCGACGAGGAGAAGAAGATCGTGGTCCCCCTCGAGGGCGGCATCGAGAAGGTGGAGCGCGCCATCGGCATCGACAACCTCTACGACGCGGTCGCGGTCAACTACGTGCACCAGCTGAACCAGGCGCTCCGGGCGAAGGAGCTCTACCACCGGGACAAGGACTACCTGGTCGACCAGTGGCGAGGTGAAGATCGTCGACGAGTTCACCGGCCGCACCCTCGACGGTCGGCGGTGGTCGGACGGGACTGCACCAGGCCGTCGAGGCCAAGGAGCGGGTCCGGATCAAGGAGGAGAACCACACCTGGGCGACCGTCACCCTCCAGAACTACTTCCGCCTCTACGAGAAGCTGGCAGGGATGACGGGCACGGCGGAGACCGAGGCCGCGGAGTTCTCCAACACCTACAAGCTCACGGTCATCCCGATCCCGACCAACCGGCCCAACCAGCGCCTTGACGAGCCAGACCTGATCTACAAGACCGAGGACGCCAAGTTCGAGTCCGTCGTCGAGGACATCGTCGAGCGCCGCGAACGCGGCCAGCCGGTGCTGGTTGGCACGGCCTCGGTCGCGAAGTCCGAGCATCTCTCGAGGCTGCTCGACAAGCGCGGGATTCCCCACGAGGTGCTCAACGCGAAGCAGCACTTCCGCGAGGCCGAGATCGTCGCGCAGGCGGGTCGTCCAGGAGCAGTCACCGTCGCGACCAACATGGCCGGCCGAGGGGTGGACATCGTGCTTGGCGGCAACGCCGAGAACCTCGCGCAGCGAGAGCTCCGCGCCCAGGGGCTCACCCAGGGCGACGAGGCCTGGGAGGCGGCATGGCCCGAGGCGCTCGCCCGTCACACCCCGGCGTGCACAAAGGACGCCGCGCGAGTGATCGAGGCGGGCGGGCTCTACGTGCTCGGCTCCGAGCGCCACGAGTCACGGCGCATCGACAACCAGCTGCGCGGACGCTCGGGACGCCAGGGCGATCCGGGCGAGTCGAGGTTCTTCCTCTCGCTCGAAGACGAGCTCATGCGGCTCTTCGCGACCGGTGCGGTCAGCTGGGTCATGGACAGGGCCATCCCCGACGACGTGCCCATCGAGGCCAAGATGGTGACCAAGGCGATCGAGCGCGCACAGAACACCGTCGAGGGACGCAACGCAGAGACCCGCAAGGACGTCCTCAAGTACGACGAGGTGATGAACGAGCAGCGAAAGGTGATCTACGCGCGCCGCCTTCAGATCCTCGAGGACGAGGACCTGCACGCGAGGACGCTCGAGCTGATCGACGTGGCGGCACAGACGCTCGTCGAGCGCTCGTGCCCCTCGGAGTTCCCCGAGGACTGGGACCTGCACCGGCTCATCCTCGAAGCCACGCAGTACTGGCCGACCACGCTCACCGCCGACGGGCTCGCCGACAGCGAGTCGCTGCCGGTGCTCACCGACCTCGTCCGCAACGACGGCGTCGAGTACTACGAGAGGCACTGCGAGGAGTTGCCCGGTGGCGAGGAGACCGCTCGGGCGATCGAGCGGGACGTCATGCTCCAGATCCTCGACCAGCGCTGGCGCGAGCACCTGAGCGAGATGGACCACCTGCGCGACGGCATCCATCTGCGCGCCGTCGCCCAGCTGGACCCGCTCGTCGCCTGGCAGCGCGAGGGCTACACGATGTTCGAGAAGCTGCTCGACTCGATCGACGACGACTACCTGCGCTACGTGCTCCACGTGGAGGCGATCGTCAATCCGGCCGTCGAGCCGGACCTGGCCCGGGCCGTCTACGAAGCCGCGGACGACCCGGTCGCGGGCACGCTCGCGCTGACCTCCCAGCTGCTCGCCGACCGCGGCACGGAAGTCGACCCGACGGTGGATGCGCTGAATGTGGCTGCGCCACCGTCGGGCAACGGGGCCGGGGGGAGCCAGCGGGCCGCCCAGCCGCTCGCGGTCGACGAGCAGACAATGGTCCCGACGATCAAGGCTCCGCACGAGAAGATCGGTCGCAACGAGCCGTGCTGGTGCGGCAGCGGCAAGAAGTTCAAGCTCTGCCATGGCGCCGCCTGAGGTCGCCGGGAGCGGCGAACGTCGTGATCTCACCGCCGAGCTCGCCGGGCTGAGCGGGCGGATCGCCGAGGCCGAGGGGTACCTCGACATCGACACGCGACGTAGCCGCAGGGACGAGCTCGAGGCCGAAGCCGCGCGCCCCGATCTGTGGGACGACGCCGACCACGCCCGCGCCGTGACGACCGAGCTCGGACGGATCTCCGATGACGTGGCTCGGTTCGAGGAACTCACCGCGAGTCTCGACGACGCGCGGGTGCTCGACGAGCTGGTCACCGAGGCCGAGGCGGACGGCGCACCGGAGGAGGGGTTGGCCAAGGAGTTGGAGGAGGCCATCGACAGCCTGGAGACCAGAGTGGCGCGCCTCGAGCTCCAGTCGCTGCTTTCGGGCGAGTACGACGACCGCGATGCGGTCGCGGAGGTCCACGCCGGTGCCGGCGGGACCGACGCGCAGGACTGGGCCGAGATGCTATTGCGCATGTACACGCGGTGGGCCGAGCGGCGCGGCTTCAGCATCGAGATCGACGAGGTGACCGAGGGCAAGGAGGCCGGGATCCTTTCGGCCACTTTCATCGTCCGGGGGCGGTTCGCGTACGGCCTCCTGTCGGCCGAACGGGGGGTGCACCGGCTGGTCCGGATCTCGCCGTTCGACTCCCAGCATCGGCGCCAGACCAGCTTCGCCTCGCTCGATGCCGTCCCGTTCCTCGATGAGCTCACGGGGGAGGTGGAGATCGACGAGAAGGACCTCCGGATCGACCTTTATCGATCGTCGGGGGCGGGGGGCCAACACGTCAACAAGACCGACTCGGCGGTCCGGCTCACCCACCTGCCGACCGGGATCGTCGTGTCGTGCCAGAACGAGCGCAGCCAGCACCAGAACAAGGCCAAGGCGATGCAGATCCTGACAGCCAAGCTCGCCCAGCGTGAACGCGAGGAGCGCCAGGCCGAGATCGACAAGATCGGCGGCGATCGGGCCGACAACGCCTGGGGGAGTCAGATCCGCTCCTACACGCTGGCACCGTTCCAGTTGGTCAAGGACGTGCGGACGGGCGTCGAGACCGGCAACGTCGATGCGGTGCTCGACGGTGACATCGACGCCTTCATCGAGGCCGAGCTTCGCCGGCGCCGGTCGGGCGGTTAGCCCCGACCCGAGCATCGATCGGGTGGCCCGCGGGCGGTGGCCCGGGATCGCTAGCGTCGTTCGGTCATGCTCTCCGACGTCATCGGCCCGCTTCGGGTCCTCTATCTCGTGCATGCGCTGCCGCCGTGCGAGGTCTCCGGCCCACCCCTGATCGCGCACGCGTACGCCAAGCGGACCGCCGACCGAGGATGGAAGACCACGGTCGTCTCGGCGGACCCGTCTGTGGCCAGGTGGGGCGACGTCGTCGACATTCGAGAACCCGGAGAATGGTTCCACCGACTGGCCGTGCCTCCCACCCGATTCGGGACATGGGGCCTACTGGCGGCGTCGGACAAGCGGGACCCGAAGAGCGAGGCCACCCGGTTCTTCGTCGAAACCCTCCGTCGCGCCCGGCCCGACTTGGTGCACGTCGTCGACAACGTGCACCTGCCGCTCGGCTGGCCCCACCTGGCCAGTCAGGCCGGCGTCCCGGTGGTCCGTTCGGTGATCTCGGCCGACGATCTCTGCGCGTTGGGCCGCCCGGTGTCACCGGCGTCGGGTCCGGCCGGATACTGCGCCGCACCGTTGACGCCTGAGAAGTGCCTGTCGTGCCTCACCGCCACGTACGGCGACGACTTCGAATGGCCGGTCCAAGCCGGGACTGCGGGCTCGAGTCCGAAGACGGAGGACCGGCCGCTCGAGCGGCTGAAGGTCAAGCGAGGCGAAGCCGAGCGTCAGTTCGGCTCAGTCTTCGAACGTCTTATCTTCTCGAACGCGGCCTGGCGGCAGTACTTCGAAGAGACACGTCCGCTCGACCCCGACCGCGTCCGGATGATCGAGAGCGGCATCGACCTGACCGTGTGGCGGCATCCCGCGGCCCGGATCGCGAAGGGACCCGGTGAACCGGTGGTGTTCGCTCTCGCCGGCTCGCCCGATCCGGCCGGCGGTCATCTCGACGCGGTCCGGGCGTTCACCGGACCCGAGCTCGTCGACCGGGACGACTGGCGGCTCCGATTCCTCGGGCCGGTCGATCCAGCCATGCTCGCCCCGCTCCTCGCTCCCAACCCCCGGGTGGAGATCGTCGGTCCCTACGAGCCTCAGGACCTGCCGAACCACTTGGCCACCGCCGACGTCGGTCTCTCGACGTCGCTGTTCGCGACGTCCGACCGCGTCACGAGGGAGTACCTGCTCGCCGGGTTGCCGGTGGTGGCCAACCCGACGTTCGGGAACCGAGACCTGGTCGTCGACGGTCGCAACGCGATCACGTATGACCGGGGCCAACCCGACGGACTGGCCCGCGCTGTCTGCGCGGTGCTCGACGACCGAGCGCTCCTCGAACGGCTGACGACGGCGGCCGCGGCCGCGAGGCATATGGTTCGCTCGGTCGACGACGAGATGGCCGAGATCGTCTCGCTCTACGGCGAGGTGGTCAAGGCGCGTCGGGGATCGAGGTAACCGCCGGGTCCGACAACCCGACCCTCGGCCAGGCGGAGGTCATCTCGACGGGTGACCCGGCCGGGGTCGAAGCCCGAGAGCGAGGGACCGGTGGTTCGACGGCCCGCCGGAGTTCCTCGGCGCCACCGAAGCGCTATTCGACGCCCGCCCATGTCCGGGGAGCTTGGTCGCCAGAGTGCCGAACATGTAGCCCTGCGGTGTCGATCGAGCGAGGGATCCGTCGACGACGCCCATTCTTTGCCGCGCGGCGGGGGTCGAGCTCTTCTGAGCGGCGCTCACGGACTGCGGTTCTGTTGCAGACCCGCGCAGTTTCTGACAAAAACTGCAATGACGTGCTCGATATCCACAGAGGTTCGAGAAACACCAGGTCAATCGGGGGTTGTCGGGGCCGCCACCGCGGTTGTCAATGACGCGAGACGTTCGTTCAACGCCGATCCCCGGCGTGGCCTACCCACCCTGGCGACCTCGACTAGGTAGGCTTGGCCGGTCAGATGCCTGCTCGACCGCTCTTTGTGTTCGGTGACCTGCTCAGTGCACCGGTCTCACTCGTTCTGACAGCGATATTCACATGATTCGATTCGACAACGTCACAAAGGTCTACAAAAGCGGCACGGTCGCCGTCCGGAACGTCTCCCTCGACATCCAAAAGGGTGAGTTCGTCTTCTTGGTCGGCCCGTCGGGATCCGGAAAGACCACCTGTATACGGATGCTCCTGCGTGAGGAGCTTCCGGACCGGGGACGGATTTGGGTGGCCGGGCGCGAGATCATCCACATGCCGAAGTGGCGCGTTCCCTATCTCCGGCGCAACGTCGGGTGCGTCTTCCAAGACTTTCGACTTCTTCCCAACAAGACGGTGTTCCAAAACGTCGCATTCGCCCTCGAGGTCATCGGGCGGCCCAAGAACGTCGTCGAGACCCAGGTCCCGCAGGTTCTCGAGCTGGTCGGTTTGGCCAAGAAGCGCGACGCCCTGCCGAGCGAGCTCTCCGGTGGTGAGCAGCAGCGCGTCGCCGTGGCCCGCGCGTTCGTGAACCGTCCGCTGATCCTGTTGGCTGACGAGCCGACCGGGAACCTCGACCCCGCCACCAGCCAAGGGATCATGCGCCTCCTCGACCGGATCAACCGGACGGGCACCACGGTCGTGATCGCCACCCACGACGCGGCGCTCGTCGACTGGATGCGTCGCCGGGTCGTCGAGCTCGACCAGGGCACCATCGTCCGCGACCAGGCCCGCGGTGTATACGGCATCGACGCCACGAGCGGGTCCGTGCCGCGGACCGAAGTCGGCGCCCGCCGGACCTCCTGACGTGCCCCTCTCGCCCGACTACATCGTTCGGGAGACGGCCACCAACCTTTGGCGGAACCGGCTGATGACGATCGCCGCGGTGTTGACTGTGGCGGTGTCCCTGGCCCTGGTCGGGGCCGCCCTGGTCCTCAAGCAGGGGGCCGCCAACGCCGAGGTCGAGTGGCAGCGGGGGACCCAGGTCGAGGTGTGGATGAACCCGACCTCGAGCCTGTCGGAGAACCACGCAATCAGCAACGAGCTCGCGCAACTCCCGTACGTGCACGCGTGCAGCTTCCACTCCCAGCTCGCGGACTACCACGAGGCCCAGAAGCTGCTCACGACCTCTGAGTTCTCAGCACTGACGCCGAAGACGACCCCCGCCTCCTACCGGTGCACCCCCAACCAGCCTCAAGACGCGCAATTCGTGGTCAACCGGTTCAAGGGTCAGGCAGGGGTGCTCAAGGTTGGAGCGCCCCTCCAACAGATCCACACCATGGAGGAGACGATCACCGTCTTGCAGTGGGTGTTCGTCGCCGTGGCGCTGGTCTTGCTCTTATCCGCCGGCGTCTTGATCCTGAACACGATTCGAATGGCGATCTTCGCCCGACGGCGCGAGGTGTCGGTCATGAAGCTGGTCGGGGCGACCAACTGGTTCATCCGCCTGCCGTTCATGTCCGAGGGCCTCATCCAGGGGCTGGTGGGCTCCCTGGTGGCCGCCTCCGTCGTCTTCGGGCTCCACGAGCTACTGAACAGCCTGAGCAACAACTCGACCTCGGTGCTGGCTCAGATGCGCCTTTCCGGTTGGGAGATCTTCGGCACCGACGCCATCGTGATCGTGATCGGTGCGCTCATCGGCACGGTCGGCTCGGCTGTCGCCATCCGTCGTTTCCTCGACGTCTGAAGTACCAAGACCACGGACAATGGTCAGCTGGGGACTGCGTGCGGTGGGTCCGACCAGCCACGATCCTGGCCAATCACAGTCCTGGCGTTTTCGCAGGAGACGTGCCGGGTAGGCCAGAACAGCACTCGGTTACAGGAGGGCTCCTCCCAAGCCCACGCTCTCAGCCGCCGGCGGGCCGACGGATCGGGAGCTGCCTATGAAACAGTCACCGGGTTCTCGAGGAAGCAATCGAGCGCGGCATAATCGAGCGGCCGACACAGCAAGAAGCCTTGAGCACTGTCGCACCGTTCGTTCTTCAAGAAGGCAAGTTGTTCCGGGCGCTCGACTCCCTCCGCCAGCGTCTCGATCCCCATTGCCTTGGCCATCTGAATCTGAGCGTGGACCATGTTCTCGGCTGAGCGTTCATGGGAGAGCCGCTGGATAAATAACTGGTCGATCTTCAAGAGGTCGACCGGGAACTCCTGGAGGTGGGAGAAAGATGAGTATCCGGTCCCGAAGTCGTCAATGGCGATGCGCACCCCAAGCGCGCTGATCGCTCGAAGCCTCCGCAGCGACAGGTCGAGATCGTGCATCAGGGCAGTCTCGGTGACGTCGATACAGAAGGCGCGAGGGTCAAGACCGTGTCGGTCCAAGGTATTCCCAAGGTCGGTCACAATTTCGTCGCTATCGAGCTGTCGAGCCGAGATGTTGACGCTCATGGTCAGTGCCCGGCCCTGGGGTTTCCAGCGGGCAGCCTGACTGACAGCTTCCTCGATCACCCATCTCCCCACTGGGAAGATCAGATCGGACTCTTCGAGATGGGAGATGAACTCGCCCGGAGCGATGATTCCCCGGGTGGCATGACCCCACCGCAAGAGAGCTTCGACGCCGGTCACCGACATCGAGACCAGATCGAAGATGGGCTGATAGACGAGAACGAACTCCTCGAGCTCGACGGCGCGCCGCAAATCGGTGTCGAGCTCGAACCACGAGGTCACGGCGGCCAGCATCTCGGGTTCGAAGACGGCGTGGCGGTTCTTCCCGTCCCGCTTGGCCCGGTACATGGCGATGTCGGCGTTCTTCATCAGCTCCTCGGCCGGACCCTCTGCGGCGGTCGCCACCCCGATGCTGGCGGTGACCGACACCGCCGACCCGAGGGCTTCGAGCACAAAGGGCTCCCTGAGGGCCTCCAAGACGCGTCGACAGATCAGCTCGGGCGCGTCGTCGGGCGAGCTGAGATCGGCCACCACGATGAACTCGTCCCCTCCGAGGCGGCCCAGGGTGTCAGAGCCCCGAAGCACCGGGCTCACCCGCTTGGCGACGGCTTGGAGGAGGTGGTCGCCCACGGTGTGGCCAAAGTTGTCGTTGATCGCCTTGAAGTTGTCGAGGTCGACGAAGAGGACGGTCGCCTCGGTCCCGAGACGGGCATGGCGGCTCAGGAGCTGCTCGATGCGATCGACGATGAGCGCCCGGTTGGGCAGCCCGGTGAGGGCGTCGTGGTTCGCCTGGTAGGCGATCTGCTCTTGATGGGCCACAAGCTCTTCGAAGAGGCGTTGGCGTTCCACCTCGAATGCCTCGGTCATGCGCACCACGGTCACATGCAGGCTTCGCTGGAGCATGGAGAGCACTTCTGGCAAAGCGTCCTCGACACCCAGACGGGCAGCGTCGTGGCTCAGCTGGTCAGCAACCGCATCGTGCCAGCGCAAGCAGCGCTTGGTGGCCTCGTTGAGAGGAACGTCGTTGCGAGCCGCCAACTGGGCGAACATCCGAGAGGCGTCGAGTCCGACCCGTCGGGCGGCAGCCGGATCCCCACTGGAGAGCCACAGGGCGAAGGCGGTGGTCGATGTTTTGCCGGCACTGAGAAAGACCTCCTCGACGCCATCGTCGAGCACGCAGGCCGATTCATGGGTGCGCCGATGAAGGTCAGCGACGACTTCGTCGGCGACCAGCGCCAAGGCATCGCCGAGGAGCGGCACGGCATCCATCGGTGCCGGATGAGGGGACAGTCGGCCACCGCCGATCTTTCGCACGAGTCACGGGATGGAGATCTTCTGTGAGTCGAGTGGACGAATTGTGACAGATCAGCCCCAGGATTTGAGCGATGCGTGGCGGTGACGGGCTACGTGCGGTCCAAGAGGGAAGTCTTGGTGCCGACTCTCACTGGGCAGCACCCATAGGGCTCTTGGCACGCAAGGAAGTTCCCCCCATTGAAACTCCGCCCGTGCATTTCAGTTCGAGCGGGAGCGTTGGCATCGCTCGGGATTAGTCATGTCACGCGAGGTATGGAATGCGGAAGCGGTAAACGTCCTTCTGGCTCGAAACGATCCGCCAGGGTCTTGATAGCAAGAGCGACTCCCGAATCAGGTGAGTCCCTTCGCGAACATTGCCAACGCCTGCTCATACGAGCGAGACGCGGCGGCTTCATGGTAGGCGCCGCCCGGGACGGCGAACCCGTGGTTGGCACCTTCGTGGACCTCGGCGTTGCCCCGGTCGCCCAGCGCGTTGACGGCGTCGCTGAGGGGCTGGTTCATGGCGGCCGACTGCATCTGGTCCTCGGAACCGATCCCGACGTAGATGTAGCCGGAGAAGCCCTCGGTCACCTTGTGCGGGGAGTCGTCGTCCTGGGTCACACAGAACGAGGGGTGCAGGAGGACGCCCACCCTGAACACGTCTCCGTGGTGCTCGAGTGTCCGCAACACGGAACGGGCGCCGATGCAGTAACCGATGCAGCCCATCGGGGCGGGGCGCGCCGCCGGGTCCGTCTTCAGGTACCCGAGCACCGCCTGGACGTCGCGCTCGACGTGGTCGTCGGTCGTCCCCATAAAGATCTCCTGGATCCGCTCACGTTCCTTGGGGTCGGCGTCGGGCGCCGCCATCTTGTGCATGTCCATCACGACGAGTTTCCCGTGGCGGTAGTAGCGGTCCGGCGAGATGACGTAATAGCCCGCCTCGCTGATCCGCTGGATCGCCTGCCTGGAGCCGTCGTCGAGCCCGGGGCCGTGGTGGAAGAACAGCACCACCGGGAACGGACCGTCTCCGTCGGGACGGCTCACCACCACGGTCAACTCGCCCTCGTCGGTCGTGATGGTTCGATCTTCGATCATCGGTGGGCACCCCCTGGCTTGTTGATCGCGGAACGGTAACATGACCGGGTCACGTCCGGCCCAGCTCAGGTCCGCCGCCAACGCCGAGAACCCGTGGTGGTACGACAACCTTGAGCTCGACTACCCGTCGGGGACCGAACCCGGCGACGTGGCTCTCTTGGCCACCACGCTCCCGTATGGAGAGTCGGTCATCCCCACCGGCTACTGCATCGTGGACACCGAGAACGGCTGCACCGTTACCGGGTACGTCTACACCGTCGTCTACGACCATGTCGTCGCGGCCGGCGATACGGCGGGTGATGTCGAGCTCCCAGATGGGGCCACTTCGAGGAGTTCCCGAAGACGTTCTCCCCGTTTACAGAGGTTCGAGTAACGTCCCGCAACCTCCACACCTCAGCGCCCACTCCTTGTCAGAATTACGGGGAGATAGACGGGGGAGAAACGCCGCCAGGTTTGTGAGGCATTTGTCTGTCACCGATCGCGGCGACCGTGGGTCACGGTTCGAAGATCAGTTCGATCTCGTGCCCGTCGGGATCGAAGACGTCGATCGAGAAGACGCCAGGCCGGAACGGATTCTCCTTTACGGGGCCGTGCGGGACCTCATTGGCGTCGAGGTGCGTGACCCATGATGTGAGCACGTCCATGCTCTCTAGGGTTATCGCCAAGTGGCGGAACATGCCCTGCCCATCCGGCGGGCGCTTTTCCGTGAGTCCCAGGCGGAACCCGCCCGCCGCGGGTGTGAGCTCCACCGAACGGCGCTCGGGCACCATCTTCGGTAGCTCGACCAGCCCGACGACCTGCTGGTACCAGGTCGAGCTGGCTTCGAGGTCCGAGACGAGGAACTCGATGTGGGAGATGCCGGTGATGGCAAGGGGTTCCATGTGGGTGTCTGCTCCTGTAGTCGGGGTTCTAAGGCTGTGGCCGGCCGGCGCGGAGGCGGTCCATCACTTCGACGCAGGCCAAGCCGTCGGCGAAGGTCGGTGTTGGGGCGACCGAGCCCTCGCGCAGGGCGTCGCGGATGACGGCGGCAAACGTTTGCTGGGGGGTGAAGATGTCGTAGACGTCGCTGTCGGGGACAAACATGTCGGTCGTGCGCTCACCATCGTGGAGCACGATGCGCTCGCCGATCACTTCGAGGGCACCCCTCGGCCCAGTCACGAGGATCCTGGGCGGCAGAGCGATGGGTGCCGCCGAGCTGCTGTCGATGACCAACGTCACCCTCCGCTCCGTCCGGAGGCTGGCGACGAAGCCGTCGTCAGCGGTGCAATGCCTTTGTTGCCCGTCGAGGTGGGGTCGTTCGGTGATGGTCGTGCGCATCTGCCCGGACATCGCCGTGATCTCGCCGAAGGTCCATCGAGCGAAGTCGATGAGGTGAGATCCCGCCGCCCGCAACCAACCGCCGCCCAAACCCTCGTCGAAGACCCAGCCCCATGGCCGCAGGGGCACTCGTGTCCAGGCCAGAAGCATGGTCCAATTGACGTGCTCGGGTTCGCCAATCACGCCATCGGTCACTAGTCGACGCAGCCGCACACGACTCTGGTCGCAACGATGTTCGAAGTTCAGAAAGGCTGGCAATCCGGCTTGCTCCGCGATGTCACACATGACCCTGGCGTCCTCGGCGTTGCGGCCGAAGGGCTTGTCACATAGGACGGCGTGGCCGCTTTCGATCGCGAGTCGGACGTGTTCGAGGTGCAGGAATGGAGGCGAGTGCACCGAGATCAAGTCGACGTCGCTGCGTGCGCACAGCGCTTCCACCGCCGACGAGTCCCGGGGCGTCACCACATCGACCACCTCGCAGCCGTCAGTCTTGTTGAACGCGGGGGCGACGACTCGTTCACCCCAGCCGCGACCGATGATCCCTACTCGCACAGCGTCTCGCTTGGTGCCCCGCATGGTCATAGCGTCGCCAACCACGACCGGGCACCCGCCGCCAAGCGAGCGGCCGCCTCCTCAGTGGGAAGGCTGCCCAGCTCGGCGCTCAGCACTTCTATGTCCAGCGTCGCTCCCGGACTGTTATCGAACGCGGCACTGACCAGATCGTGCAGGGGCAAGCTGCCCTCGCCAGGAAGGTACCGCCCCTGGAATGGCACGTGCGCCGTCCCAGGTGGCGGAGGCACCCGATCGCTGATCTGGACCCCGGCGATGGCGCCCGGGGGTAGCCGGACCACGTCGTCGACAGTCCCGCCCGAGCGGTCCAGGTGAAATACGTCGAGGGTGATCCCGCAGTTCGCTTCGCCGCACGCCTCGACGACCCCCTGCGTAAACGGTAGGTCGGGCAAGCCGGTGCCGGGAATGAACTCGAGCGCGACCGAGAGCCCACGGTCGCGTGCTCGCCGGCAGATGGCCGCGACCGCCTCGGCGAGCTGGTGTGTCGGGGTCGGCATCCCGAGGTAGTGAGTCAAGTTGATGATCGACGCACCCATCACCTCGGCGGCACGCAAGACGGTCTCCTCGTCAACCGGGTAAAGGACGTCTGGCGGCATGACCGCGCGCGTCGCCGGATCTAACGATTCCGGCGACGGAACACCGGGCAAGACGTTGGTGAGGGCGTCGATCATGGTCACTTCGATGTCCGCAGCAGTGAGCTTGCAGCGCAGTCCATCCTCGGTCAGTCCGTCTCGCATCGCCATGGCGAACGCGTACGGGCGTGCGGTAATGCGATGGAAGTCATGCCGGGCCGCGGTTTCGATCAGCTCCGGCAGCGTTGCCTGGAGCAGATTGGCGCAGCCGAGGCCGATCTCCGGGAGGTCCCTCACCGTGAGCCGCCGTCGACGACATCCAGCTCGTCGAGATCGGATCGCACGACCCCCCCTTCACGTCGTTACATGCGCCCGCGTCCTCTATACATGTGCATAGATTTCCTAAGCACATGTATAATCAGCCGCCCGATCGTTGGCAAGGTGAAGTCGTGCGAGTACCCAGACGGATTGGAGCGGAAGCCGATACTCGGACGCTGCTCCTCGACGCGGCGGAGCATGTGCTGCTCACTGAGGGGTACGCCGCCGTGACTTCGCGGCGCGTTGCTGCCGAGGCCGGCTTCAAGTCTCTGATCGTTCACCACTACTTCTCCACGATGGACGACCTGTTCCTCGAGGTCTACCGGCGTCGCGCCGAACAAGGCATTTCCCGCTTCCAGGCTGCAATGGACGTCCACCACTCGCTGCGAACCATCTGGCGGTTCGGGAACGACCTTCACGGTGCGGCCTTCAATATCGAACTCGCCGCGCTGGCAAACCATCGCAAAGCGCTGCGGAATGAGATGGCCAGTTACGCCGAGCGATTCCGCGAGATGAAGCTCGATGCCGTTGCTGACATCCTCATGGCTCATGGCATCTCGCCGCAGACGTGCCCGCCCCTAGTGCTGTTGGTCGCCATGACCGGCGTCACCCAGGTAATGGCGATCGAGAAGTGCCTCGGCGTGACTGTCGGGCACGAGGAGACGCTCGAGTTCGTCGACAACTGGCTCAACGAGGCAGAACGCCACCTCTTGGCGGTCACAGCCGACGTCGAGGCCAACGGCAGCAAAAGGCACCACTAAGCAATCACCGAGAGAGGGCAGCGCAGTTTCTCGACGCAGGTTCGCGACCCCCGGTTCGCCTAAGCCACAGCGGTCGGCCCGACCAAATCGGCAGATGTCTACGAAGGCACCCTACGAAGATGAGGCTTCATGAGCACTCACCCTGGACACGTACCCGACGTCGCTGAGCTTGCGCTGCGATCGGCGGCGCAGTTCGTCGTCAATGAGGTAAACGCGCGGCTTGACAGCGGAGACCTCGATGGCGCTCTCGAGCTGTACGCCGAGGATGCCGTGCTCGAGGCGGTGCAGGGCAGAGAGGCGATTCGGCAGACGATCATGCACACTGCAGCGGCGGGTTTGGGGCGCAAGGCCTGCCACGTCATTAGCAACTACCGCGGTTTCACCGAAGACGGCGCTGTAGTCGTGGACACGACACAGATCGCGTTTGTGATCGATGGCCCTCCCCCTTGGCCAGCGAGTTCGGTCCTTCTCCTCGTGCGTTACATCCTGAAGCCATCGTCGGATGGCAACCTTCGGATCGTGGAGCAGCGCGTCCCGGGCTACCAGCTCAACTACGGCTGATCGTTCTGGATCTATCGCCAACAGGCACCTTGGCGGCCGAGAACGGACCAAGGCGGATGCGATGATTCCGCGTGAGTCTGGAAATCAGACTTGTGCACATGAGTGCCAGTTCAGCGATGTCAAACGACAGGAGGTGCCAGGTGAAGGGCGCGAAAATTCTGGTCACCGGGGCCGCCGGCTTCATCGGGTTTCCCATGGTCGAACACCTCGCCTCGAGCAACGAGGTTTGGGCGATCGCACGCTTCTCGGACCCAGCGTCGCGGGAGCGGGTCGTGGCGACCGGAGCCACGACGCGTTCCGTCGACATCTCGAGCGGCAACCTTGCTGACCTACCGGATGACTTTGACTACCTCGTTCACCTCGCCACCTACCGCGGCGACAGCACCGACTTCGACGCGGCGTTCCGCACCGACGCCGAGGGAACCGCCATGCTGCTCAGGCACTGTTGCAACGCCCGCGCCGCGCTGGTGATGTCAGCCGGTGCCGTCTACCGCCCGCACGAAGACCCCTCTCAGCCCTACGTCGAAGACGACCAGCTCGGCGAAGGCAGCGTGCCGGGCACCCCGACGTACTGCATCGGCAAGATCGCCCAAGAAGCGGTAGCCCGCTCGTGCGCACGACTCTACGACCTACCCGTCGTGATCCCCCGGATGAACAGCGCCTATGGCCCCAACGGCGGACTGGTCGTACGCCATCTCGACGCCATCATGAATGACCGACCGCTGTCCATCGGCGTGCCGGGCACCAAGTTCAACCCAATCCACCATCACGACATCAACATTCAGACCGAACGGATGCTGGCGGCGGCCAGCGTCCCAGCGACCATCGTGAACTGGGGAGGCGACGACATAGTCGGCCCGGAGGACTGGTGTGCATACTTCGCCGAACTGACCGGCAAGGACGTCGAGCTGACCGCCGCCGCGGCCGGCGTTAGCTACCCGAGCGCGATCTACGACCTCACGAAACGGCGCTCGATCACGGGGCCGTGCGAGATCGGCTGGCGCGACGGGATGCGCGACCTCGTCGAGACCCTCTATCCCGGTGCCCTCCAGTAGGCAGTTGCCCCCATATGACGTCGTCTCGGGAAGGCTGCGCGTGCTCAGCGTGCCGTATGGGGCCCCGTGGCCAGAGCCGGCCAGGGTCTCTCAATGGCGCGCGCGACGCCCCCCCCCGAACCTTCGAGGCCGCCGATGGCGACATTCCTGTGGCCCTGGCGATCTTCGGAAGCGAGACGACAAGGACACCGGGCAAGACGCGTAACTCGGATTGCGTGGCCCAAGCGGGCTTCACACGGGTCCCCAAAACAGCCAGGCAGCCGATCTCCCCGAATTCGACCGCTCCAGAGCCGTCGATGCGTGCGCCCACCGGCTTTGCGGCGCGGCCGGCTCGTGGAGCGCATGAGACGATCGCCGACGAGCTTTGCTGGGATGTTGCGACCGGCTACGTCTCGTGCCAGGACCCGGGACCGCCGCCTACATCCCGCGAGTGCCGTCGAGGGTCTCCCGGATGATGTCAGCGTGGCCAGCGTGCCGAGCGGTCTCCTCGATCATGTGAAGCAGCACCCAGCGCAGGTTGCAATCGATGATGTCGGTCCGGGCGCAGGGGTCCTCAAGCTCCATGGCCCCAGCTATGTGACGAGACATCGCTGCTGCGGCTTCGTAGCGATCCATCCATAGTTCGACCGTGTCCCCGTCGTCGACGAGGAAGTCTTCATCTGGGATCTTGGACTCCCGCGGCCACCCATCGAGAAGAGGCCGGCCGGCAACAACACCCTGGAACCACCGTTGCTCCCACACAGCCGAATGCTTCAGCAGGCCCAGCAGCGAAAGAGAGCTGGCCGTCGGCACCCGGCGTGCGTCGACGTCGCTGACGCCTCGGATCTTTCGGACCAGCGCGCTGCGCTGCTGGTCAAGAAAGCCGTCGAGGGCCTCCCGCTCGTTCGAGGTCGAGAACTCTGCCGGCACGCTGTACACCGTAAGACCCGCGACGGTCACCACCAACCCCGCGGTGAGGTGGCCGGCGACCACCGGCCAGCGGTCCCGACCTCAGCCGCACAGATCGGCGCCCCCACAGGGGCCACGCCAGCGTCCTCTACGCGCGCCGGATTCGGCGATCTGTTGTGCCCTTTGTGCATCTTCTAGAGGAGAACCGCCAACATCTTGCGGGGGGATCTTCACGGTTCAGTCCATCGCTCGCCTGCTCGTGGGGCTGACAGAGCAACAGCCGTAGGCCGTGGCTGACGGGGGCCATCAGCCTCGCAATGCGAGTCCCCGGCTTCGCGAATGATTCGACAACAGCCGCACAACAGGGGATTAAACGGCACTCGGACTTGAACTCATGGAGAACTCCAGGACCGCACGGCACAAGGCCAAAACCTCCTGACCGGCTCGCCGTTCAGGCAGCGGTGACGCAAAGTGAAAAGTCGGCGGTTCGAGTCCTCTCCCGGCCAACCCGCATCGACCGTCGTCGCGTTGCGGGCTATGACTTTGAGGATGGCCGACGGAGCGCAAACGGGATCAGCAGCGAGCCCAACCTACGACGCCATCGGCGTTGGCTACGCCGACAAGCGGCACCCGGACCCGCGTATCGCATCGAGGATTGTCGAGGCCCTGGGCGCGGCGCAGCGCGTGCTCAACGTCGGCGCGGGAGCCGGTTCGTACGAGCCGGTCGACCGCACGGTGGTGGCTGTCGATCCCTCGACGGCGATGATGGGCCAGCGATCGCCCGAGGTCGGCCCGCCCGTTCGCGCGGTGGCGGAGCGGCTGCCGTTCCGAGACGACGCATTCGACGCCGTGATGGCCATGCTGACCGTCCACCACTGGGCGGACCGTCGGGCGGGCTACGCGGAGCTGTGCCGGGTCGCGCCGCTGCGGGTGGTGTTCACCTACGAGCCCGAGGTGCACAACAGGCAATGGATCGTCGAGGACTACGTCCCCGAGATCGCGCAGCTCGATCATCGCCGCCCGGGGTTCTCGGCCGCCGAGGTGGCCCACGGCATCGGGGCCACCGACATGGTGACCGTGCCGATCCCCTGGGACTGCACGGACGGCTTCATCATGGCGTACTGGAGGAGGCCCGAGGCCTTCTTGGACGCCCGGGTCCGCCGGGCGACCTCGGGGTTCTCGCTCATCGACCAGAGGGCGGTCGAGCGGGGGCTTCGCCGCCTCGAGGCCGACCTGGCGTCGGGCGCGTGGGCGGAGCGATATGGCTACCTGAAGGACCTAGACGAGCTCGACACCGGGCTGCGACTGGTGGTCGGGCGGGGGTAGCCCGAGGCGCCGACCAGCCAGGTCGACGGCGAGGTTTCGGCCCAGGTCGGTGGTCCAGGCTCATCGAGCCCGAGCCCGATCGCGGGCCGGCGGCGAGCCCAGGAGCGAGATGACCACCACGATCACCCTCATCGGCAACCTCACCCGAGAGCCCGAGATCAGATACACCCGCGAAGGCCAGGCGACCACGTCACTCGGGGTCGCGGTCAACCGGCGGTGGCAGGACCGCACCACCCGGGAGTGGGAGGAGTCGACATCGTTCTTCGACGTCGTGTGCTGGCGCGAGCTGGCCGAGAACGCGGCACTCAGCCTGGTGAAGGGGATGCGGGTCGTCGTGACCGGGCGACTCGAGCACCGCACCTGGGACACCGAGGATGGTGAGCATCGTTCGAAGGTCGAGGTGGTCGCCGACGACATCGGGCCGAGCCTCCGCTTCGCCACCGCCGAGGTGCAACGGACCGAGCGCAAGAGCGCCGACGCCGATGACCAGCCCGAGGAGGCGGTGGTCACCGGGCCCGACCCCAAGGTGGGTGCACCGGCCCGTCGAGCGCGCCGGTGAAGCGCGCCTGTACCCGTGATCACTCGGCGCCAGCGCCGGCTCCGGTGCCCGGCCCCGCACAGCGCCGCTTCCGCGACCTCATCGAGCTCTCGCGCGATGAGGTGTTCGACGTGTGCGGGCGGCTCGCGCTGGCCCACCAGGCGCTCGTGCGGACGGGCGACACCCGCGCCGCGCTCGAACTGGCGTGGGTGTTCGACCTCCTCGAACGTCGTGTCGCCGGGTGACCGACGACCGGGCTAGGTCTTGTCGCCCTCCGGCGAGAACGACAGCGAGAGGGAGTTGACGCAGAAGCGCTCGCCGGTCTCGGTGGGCCCGTCGTTGAAGACATGGCCGAGATGGCCGCCGCAACGCGCGCACACGATCTCGGTCCGGGCCATCCCCAACGACCGGTCCGTGTGTTGCTCGATGGTGCCGTCCTTCACGGCCCGATCGAAACTCGGCCATCCGGAGCCCGACTCGAACTTGTTGTCGGTCGAGAACAACTCGGCCTCGCAGCCGGCGCACCGGAACACGCCGTCCGAGTCGACGTGGAGCAACTCGCCGGACCAGGCCGGCTCGGTGGCGCTCTTGCGCAGGACCTGGAACTGCTCTGGGGTCAGGCGCTCCCGCCACTGCTCATCACTGAGTTCGACCTCTCGGGGCATGTGCTCGGTCCTCTCTCTCCGACGGCGTTTCCAGTTCACGAACAGGGACGATACCGGTCTGGGTAGGGTGTTCGACCGTGAAGGGTGTGGTCCTCGCCGGTGGCACCGGCTCTCGTCTGCACCCGCTGACCCAGATCACCAACAAGCACCTGCTCCCCATCTACGACCGACCGATGATCCAGTGGGCGATCGAGGCCGTGGTCAAGGCGGGAATCACCGAGGTGATGCTGGTCACCGGAGGGGCGCACGCAGGTGACTTCCTGCGCCTGCTCGGCAACGGCAACGACGTCGGGCTCGATCGGCTCTCCTACGCGTACCAGGATGGCCCGGGCGGCATCGCCCAGGCGCTCGGGCTGGCGGAGCGCTTCGCCGAGAGCGAGCCCGTGCTGGTCATGCTGGCCGACAACGTCATCGAGCGGTCGATCGCGCCGATGGTCAATGCGTTCCGGGCCGACCCGACCGGCGCCCGCATCCTCTTGAGCCCCGTCGAGCGGCCGGAGCACCTCCGGCACCTGGGGGTGCCCGAGATCGGTCCGGACGGCCGGGTGGTCCGGATCCTGGAGAAGCCCGAGGAGCCCCCGAGCGCGTACGCGGTGACCGGCGTCTACTGCTACGACGCCCAGGTGTTCTCGGTGATCCCGACCCTCACCCCCTCGGCGCGTAACGAGCTCGAGATCACCGATGTGAACAACCACTATGCGTCGCTCGGCGTGCTCCACTACGACGTGCTCGAAGGGTTCTGGGGGGACGCCGGCGAATCGATCGACGCGTATTACGCGGTCAACGACTTCGTGCGGGCCCACGGGGCCAACAAGGGCTGAATCACCCGGCAGCCCCGAAGTCGGAGGGTTTAGCTCGTCGACCGGTCCTCGTCGGCCCCAAGCGACGCCTTCTTAGTCCGGCCGACGCGACCCAGGTCACGATCGACCAACTGGCGGATCGACGCCGCGATGCCCGGACCGTCGAGGCCCAGCTCGGCCAGCAGGTCGTCGGGGTTCCCCTGGGTCACATAGGTGCGCGGGACACCGAGGTTGGTGACGGTCGGCGCCTCGGCGCCCTCTCCGCGGGCCCACGACGCCAGGGCGTCGGTGAGGAACATGCCGGCGCCGCCGAAGCGGACGCCGTCCTCGGCCGTGACCACCAAGTGGTGCGCGGCCGCGTCGGCCAGCATCTCGGGGTCCGGCGGGCTGACCACGCGGGGGTCCCAGACCGTGGCGGCGAGACCCACTCCGGCGAGCTCGGCCGCCGCGGCCTCGCAGGCTTCGAGCAGCTTGCCGACGCCCAGGATGCAGACGGACCCGTCACCCTCGCGGACCCGGCGGGCGCTGAGGCCGTGCCCGACCTGGTCCGCCGCGACGTGTCGCGGGGCGGTCCTCGCGAACCTGATCGTGGACGGCCCGTCGAGCGTCAGGGCCTCGGCGAGCATGACCCCGACCTCCTCGGCCGAGGAGGGCGCGAACACGGTCATGTTCGGCACCGACAAGGCGAGCGCCATGTCCAAGGTGCCGTGGTGGCTCGGCCCGTCGGGGCCCGTGATCCCCGCCCGGTCGAGCACGAACACGACCGGGAGTCGGTGCAGCCCGACGTCGAGGTTGGCCTGGTCGAAGGCCCGCGAGAAGAAGGTGGAGTAGACGGCGACGACCGGCCGCCGCCCACCCATCGCGAGCCCGGCCGCCGCGGTGACCTCGTGCTGCTCCGCGATACCGACGTCGAAGAACCGGTCGGGGAACCGAGCCTGGAACGGCAGGAGACCGGTCGGGCCGGGCATGGCCGCCGTCAGGGCCACGATGTCGGGGTCCTTGTCGGCCTCCGCGATCAGGGCGTGGGTGAACGCGTCGGTGTAGCTGGCCGCGGGGATGCCGGACCCGAGCGCCCGGTCGATCGGTGGTTCGGGCGGCGAGCCCTCCGCCGCCCCCTCGAGCGAGGGGACACGGATGGCCTTCACGTCGTGGAGCCGCTGGATCTCGTCCTCCTCGGCGGGGGCATACCCGCGGCCCTTCTGGGTCAAGACGTGGACGACGATGGGGCCGTCCCACTCGGCGGCGTTCGCGAAGGCCTGCTCCATCTGGGGGATGTCGTGGCCGTCGATCGGACCGGCGTAGCGGACCCCGAGGGCCTCGAAGAACACGTGCGGTGCCACGATCTCGCGCAACGCACTGGTCAGGCCGAGCACCCCTGTCGCAGCCATTTCGCCGACGGCCGGGATGTTGCGGATGCGTCGCCCGACCCGCTGGCGGGTCTGGACGTAGGTGCGGTTCAGCCGGAGGCTGGTCAGGCTCTGCGAGAGGTGCGAGATGGTGGGCGCGTAGGAGCGGCCGTTGTCATTGAGCACGATCACCACCCGCCGGCCCGAATGGCCGAGGTTGTTGAGGGCCTCGTACGCCATCCCCCCGGTCAGCGCGCCGTCCCCGACGACCGCGACCACGCGGCGGTTGCCGCCCGACCCGACCAGCTCGCCACCGAGCTCGAACGCCGACGCGATCCCGTGGGCGTAGGACAGGGCCGTCGACGCGTGGCTGTTCTCGATCCAGTCGTGGTCGGACTCGGCCCGGTTCGGATAGCCGGACAGCCCGCCTTCCTTCTTGAGGTCGGCGAAGCGGTGGCGCCGTCCGGTGATGAGCTTGTGGATGTAGGCCTGGTGCCCGGTGTCCCACAAGATCGCGTCGCGCGGCGAGTCGAACACCCGGTGGAGCGCCAGGGTCAACTCGACCGCACCCAGGTTGGAGCCGAGGTGCCCGCCCGTCGTGGTCACGCTCTCGACGATGAACGCCCGGATCTCGGTGGCCAGCTCGGAGAGCTGCTGGTAGCCGAGGGGCCGGAGGTCGGCAGGGGTCTCGATGGTGGGAAGGATCATCCGGTCGGGGCTATCTCCGTGGTGGATGGCCGGGTGGCCGGTGGCCAGGCTACCTGCCGTCGCGCGGCCCCTCGGGGCGTGTGGCTGGACCTCGACGAGCCCTGAGGGCCTTCCCTTGACCCAGCTTGCGAGTCCCGTCTCCCAGCCCGATTGGGACCGGCTGGGAATCGCGACGAGGGCCGACCGGGCCGCGGGAGTCGGTCGTTCAGGGTCACCCTGCACGACCTGGGCCGACCGGGCCGCAGCGATGCGGTCGATACGATGACGCCCGTGACCGCTCCTCCCCTGATCGATTCGGACGTCCTCGAACGGGTTCTCTCCGCCTCCCTGGCCAAGGGGGGAGAGATGGCGGAGGTGTTCGCCGAGGACCGCCAGATCAGCTCGGCCATCCTCGACGACCGGCGAATCGAAGAGCTGTCGTCCGGTCGTGAGCGGGGCGCCGGCATCCGGGTCGTGATCGGCGAGACGACCGGCTTCGCCCACACCGCCGACCTCACCGAGTCCGGCCTCCTGGCGGCGGCCGAGGCCGCGGCTGGGGTGGCCCGGCGTGGCGGAGGCAGGACCGAGTCGGTGGGCCTCCCGGCGCGCCAATCGGCCCCGGAGCATGATTTCGTGCTTCCCTCCGAGGTGGAGAAGTCGGCCAAGCTCGAGCTTCTCTCGCGGGCAGACGATGCCGCCCGCTCGGCGGGTGCGGCGATCACCCAGGTCCAGGTTGGCTATGGCGACAGCCGCCGGCGGGTCTTGATCGCGAGCTCCGAGGGGATGCACGCCGAGGACGATCAGATCCGGACCCGCTTCAACGTGTCATGCGTCGCAACGGGCGACACGGGGATGCAGACGGGGTTCGAGAGCATCGCGCGGACCGAGGGGTTCGAGGTGTTCGGCCGCTTCGCCGTCGAGGAGATCGCACGGATCGCCGCCACCCGCGCGCTCGGGAAGCTCGACGCTCGCCCGGCTCCGTCCGGTGAGCTGCCGGTGGTCCTCGCCGGGGGGAGCGGCGGGATCCTCTTCCACGAGGCCTGTGGCCACGGCCTGGAGGCCGACCACATCGTGAAAGACGCCTCGGTGTACGTCGGCCAGATCGGCGAGCAGGTGGCGAGCGCCCTCGTGACCCTCGTCGATGACGGGACCGTTGGCGGCGAGTGGGGCAACTACACCGTCGACGACGAGGGCAAGGCGGCCGCTCGCAACGTGCTGATCGAGAACGGTGTGCTCACCGACTATCTCTGGGACTGGCTCCGGGCCCGCAAGGAAGGCCGGCCATCCTCTGGCAACGGGCGCCGGCAGAGCTACCAGCACCTTCCGATGGTGCGCATGACCAACACCTTCCTGTTGGCCGGGAAAGAGAACCCCGACGAGCTGGTGGCGCAGACACCCAAGGGCGTCTACGTGGCCAAGCTGGGGGGCGGTCAGGTCAACACGGCCACCGGCGACTTCGTGTTCGGCACATCCGAGGCCTATCTGATCGAGGACGGCAAGATCACCTCTCCGCTCCGGGACGCCAACCTCATCGGCAACGGCCCCGAGGTGTTGCGCAGGATCGACGCGGTGGCCGACGACTTCGCCATGATGCCCGGGACCTGTGGCAAGGACGGCCAGAGCGTCCCGGTCGGCTGTGGACAGGCGACGCTGCGCATCGGTGGGATCACCATCGGCGGAACGGCCGCGTGAGCGATCTCGTCGCGCTGGCCGAGAGGATCGTCGCCAAGGCGAAGGCGGGGGAGGAGATCGAGGCCTACGTCGCCCGGGGACACGACATCGAGGTGCGCGCGTATGACGGCGAGGTCGAGTCGCTGTCGTCGGCCACGACCGGCGGCATCGGCGTCCGGGTGCTCGTGGCGAACGGCTCGGAGGGAGCCCGGCTCGGGTTCGCGTGGGCCGGTTCCCTGGACGACGAGGTCGTCGAGTCTGCGGTCGACGAAGCCCGGGACAACGCGACCTTCGCCACGCCCGACCCCGACGTGGCCTTCGCCACGCCCGATGGTGTGTCGGCCACCGAACTCGACCTCTGGGACCCGAGCGTCGCCGACACGGCTACCGACGAGAAGGTCGCGATCGCGCTGGAGCTCGAGCGACGGGTCCGGGCGGCCGACTCGCGTGTCCGTCAGGTGTCCTCGGCCGACTACGGGGACGAGCGCGTTGAGGTGGCCCTCGCGTCCACGACCGGGATCCGGTCGTTCACCCAGCGGACCGCCGCCTTCTTGTCGGTGTCTGCGATCGCGGGCGAGGGGTCCGACAGCCACACCGGGACCGGGTTCAGCGTGGCCAGAGGCTTCGCTGGATTGGACATCGACCGGGCCGGCGTCGACGCAGTCGAGCGGTCGACCCGGATGCTCGGCGCGACCAAGGTGCCATCGGATCGGTTGACCGTCGTGTTCGATCGCCGGGTCGTCTCGACGCTTCTGTCGATCATCTCTTCGGCCCTCTCCGGTGAGGCGGTGGTCAAGGGCCGATCGTTCTTCGCCGGCCGGATGGGTGAGAAGGTGGCCACCGGCTCGTTCACGCTGGTCGATGACCCAACCGATCCCCGCGCCTTCGCTGCGGCGTCCCATGACGCCGAGGGGTTGGCCTGCCGGCGGACGGTGCTGATCGACTCGGGCACCTTGGCCGGGTTCCTCTACGACACCGTGTCGGCCCGGCGGGCCGGGACCTCATCGACCGGTTCGGCGGTGCGGGGCGGGTACTCGGGGACGCCGGGGGCGGGCTGCCGTGCCCTGGTGCTCCAACCCGGCCACCACGACCAGCAGGCCATCCTGGCCGTCGTCGGGGAGGGCCTCTATGTCCAGTCCGTCACGGGGGTGCACTCTGGGGTCAACCCGGTGAGCGGCGACTTCTCGGTCGGGGTCGAGGGCCTGATGGTTCGGGACGGCGAGCTCGCCGAACCGGTCCGGGAGATCACGGTCGCCTCGACGCTGCAGCGGATGCTCCAGTCGGTGCTCCATGTCGGCGTGGACATCGAGTGGCTTCCGGGGATCGCGGCCGGCCAGACACTGGCGATCGGGGACATGCAGCTGAGCGGCAGCTGATCTGCCCAGGCCCGGTCGGCGAGCTCCGCGTCCGGCCCATGGACGCCTATAGATGCGCCTATAGATATGAAGAGATCGGGCTACTTGGTCGGCGCGGGGGTCTTGGAGGAACGGTCCGAGGACGACGAGCTCGACTTCGAGCCTTCCTTGCTCGAGCTGGAATCCTTCGAGGCGGAATCGCTCGACGAGCTGGAGTCGTTCTCCTTGATGGCGGAGCCGTTCGATCGACCGGAGCTCCGGCTGTCGTTCTTGTAGAAGCCGCTGCCCTTGAGCACGATGCCGACGTTGCCGAAGACCTTCCGCAACGCCCCCTGGCACACCGGGCACGTGGTGAGGGCAGGGTCGGAGAACGACTGCACCGCTTCCATGCGGTGACCGCACGATGTGCAGGCGTACTCGTAGGTCGGCATTTAGGGCCCTCCACCCGTTGGCACTCAATGAAGGTGACTGCCAATCGTACTGTAATGGTCCCCTTCGAAAGAGCCTGCTCCCGCGCGTCGTAGAATCTCGACGTGGCCGACCGGAGCCTGATCCACCTCGACCCTCTCGGCGGCGCACGGATGGTCGACGTCAGCCCGAGGGAGCCCACGCATCGGCGCGCGTTGGCCCGATGCCGGGTCTCCATGAAGCCCGAGACCACCGCCAAGGTGGCCAACAACGCCATCACCAAGGGAGACGTGCTGGCGGCGGCCCGCATCGCCGGGATCCAGGCGGCCAAGCGGACCGCTGAGCTGATCCCGATGTGCCACCCGGTGCTGGTGGGTTCGGTGGCCATCAACTTCTCGATCGGGGACGACTACGTCGAGATCGAGGCCAGTGTCGAAACCGTCGACCGGACCGGGGTCGAGATGGAGGCCATGACGGCGTGCACCGTCGCCGCCCTCACCGTCTATGACATGTGCAAGTCGGCCGACCGCACCATGACGGTCGACGCCGTGGCCCTGTGGGAGAAGTCCGGTGGCCGGTCGGGCCACTGGCAACGGGCCCAGCCCGCCGAGCCCACCGACTGAGCCCAGCCGCCGATCCGGGCCGACCTAGCGCCGGCCGCTCCGAGAAGCCGAACGAGCGAAGAAGTCCGGGGTTATCGGGGGCACCGACGTGTAGCTGGTCCGATCGGTCCCGGTCCCGGCCAAGAACCGCTCGTCCTCGAGCGCTTCGGGTGGGGCCTCGTATGCCTGCGGCATGACCAGCGAGTTCACCTCCTGGACGTCGTTGAACGCCTCCGCCGAGCTCGTCACGACCGATTGGTTGTCGTATCCGGGCGGCGCAGGCGGCGCGCCGGATGCTGCTCCGAACCCAGGTGGGGGCGGCGGGGGCGGTCCGCCCGTGGTGTCGGCACCGAAGCCTGGCGGGGGTGGCGGCGGTGCGTCGCCCATGTCGGCACCGAACCCCGAAGGCGGGGGCGGCACCGCGGTGAGGCCTGGGTAGCCCGAACCGCCGAAGCCGGGCGGGGGTGGCGGAGGGGCGTCGCCCATGTCGGCACCGAACCCCAAAGGAGGCGATGGCACCGCGGTGAG
>PMOQ01000051.1 GCA_003161255.1 Acidimicrobiaceae bacterium
AACCACATGCAGTGGTCGAGGCTGGCGCCCATGAAGCTGGCCCCTTCCCAGCTGATCTCGTGTGGCTTGATGATCGTGTCGTAGAGCGACAGGTCCGATGCGTACGCGGCCACGCACGCGTGCAGCAGCGGGTCGTCGGACAGCTTGCCGTCGGCGCGGAGCCACAGTCGTTGGCGCGGGTCCGGATCCCTGCCCCCGGCCGCCCAGGAGATCGCGCCGATATAGCGCTGGTCGATCGGATGCGGCCGGTCGTACCAGTTGTTGAGCGCGTCCTTCCACTCCTTCAGGCGCTCGATGAGGGTCGGCAGGGTTTCGGGATCCGGCACGTCGGGCATCGGGAGCTGGTGCACCGGTCCCATCTCATCGACGTGGAACGACGCCGACATGTTGAAGATCGCCTCACCGTGCTGGATCGCCACCACACGGCGGGTGGCGAAGGACCGTCCGTCACGGATCCGGTCGACCTCGTAGAGGATCGGTACCTGCGGGTCACCCGGCCGGAGGAAGTACGAGTGCAGGGAGTGGACCCGGCCGGTGGTCACCGTCCGGCCGGCCGCCATGAGCGCCTGCCCGGCCACCTGGCCCCCAAAGACGCGCTGGCGCTCCTCCTCGGGCTGGATCCCCCGAAAGATGTTGACCTCGATGGGCTCGAGATCAAGGAGGTGGACCAGCTGATCGAGGGCTTCGCTCATCGGGACATGTTGGCAGCCGCCGAGCGGGGCGCCGCGCCGCTGGCTCCCAGCTGGCCCACAGTCGCGGACCGACGCCCGGGATCGCGAGTCGGGGCCGACGGGGCACTTGGTTAGAGTGGCGGGAATGCCCGAACCACTCGAGCGCCTCTTGCTGTGGCTGAACACCAAGGAAGGCAAGAAGATCCTCCGGTATTCCGGGGTGTCGGTCATCTCGACGGCGGTCTCCTTCACGGTCCTTTTCCTCGTCTACGGCGTCGGACACATCTGGAGCGAGGTTCCGAGCACGGTGTTCGCCAACGCCGTCGCGACCTTCCCCTCCTATTGGCTCAACAGGAACTGGGCATGGGGAAAGTCCGGCCGTTCGCACCTCATGAAAGAGGTCGTCCCCTTCTGGGTGATGTCCGCGTTCGGCATCGCGTTCTCCATCGTCGGAGCATCGGTGGCCCGGCACCTCGGGCACGGGCGCTCCCACACCGAGGCGACGGTGCTGGTCCTCCTGGCCAACCTGGTGTCGTTCGGGATCTTCTGGCTCGCCAAGCTGGCCGTGTTCAACCGGCTCTTCCATGTGCCGAGCCTCCTCGAGGAGATCGACGAGCACATCGACGCCGAGGCCGGGGAGGCCACCGAAGGTGTCAGCCTTCGGTGATGCGGCGGCCCGAGTCGTCCCCGTCGACACCGATGCCGCCGCGCGAGCCCGAGCGCACCACGACCGTCTGACCAAGCCGCCCGGTTCGCTGGGGCGGCTAGAGGATGCCGGGATCCAACTGAGCGCGATCGCGCGCCGGTGCCCGCCGCCGGTGCCCGAGCCCGCCACGGTGGCCGTCTTCGCCGCCGACCACGGTGTGCTCGACGAAGGGATCTCCCCGTGGCCACAGGAGGTCACCGCCCAGATGGTGGCCAACTTCGGCGCCGGCGGTGCCGCCGTCAACGTGCTGGCCCGCCACGTCGGCGCCGAGGTCGTGGTCGTCGACGTCGGCGTGGCGACCGACCTCCCGGGCGTCCCCGGGTTGCGCCGGGCCAAGGTCCGAGCCGGGACCGACAACCTGGCCAAGGGCGCGGCCATGACCCTGGCCGACGCCCTGGCGGCGTTGGATGTCGGGGCGGCACTGGCGGCCGAGCTGGTCGGTGCCGGCGCGCGGTGCCTCCTGACCGGCGACATGGGCATTGGCAACACGACGCCGTCGGCAGCGCTCATTGCGTCGCTGTGTGGCCGGAGTGCCGCCGACGTCACCGGCCGGGGCACGGGGATCGACGACGAGCGGATGGAGCGGAAGATCGCCATCGTGCAGGCCGCGGTGGCACGCGCCGGGGCCGAGGACGCGTCGCCGCTTCAACTCCTGGCGTCGCTCGGCGGCCTCGAGATAGCGGCACTGGCCGGCTACATCGTCGGGGGGGCAGCGGCTGGGGTGCCGGTGCTCCTCGACGGGGTGATTGCAGCGGCGGCCGCGGTGGTGGCGGCAGCCATGGTCCCCGACTCGTTGGGCTACCTCGTTGCCGGCCACCGATCGACCGAGCCCGGCGCGTCGGTGGCGTTGCAACACCTCGGGCTGGTTCCACTGCTCGAGCTCGACCTGCGGCTGGGAGAGGGGACCGGAGCCTGCCTCGCCCTTCCGGTCCTGCAGGCAGCGGCCAAGGTGCTGGGGGAGATGGCGACCTTCGACTCGGCTGGGGTCAGCGAGGGCCCCGCCTGACCGCTCAGTCGCGGAAGTTGTTGAACTGCAGGGGAATGCCGAAATCCTTCTCCCTGCAGGCGCTGATCACGGCCTGCAGGTCGTCGCGCTTTTTCCCCGACACCCGCAGCTGGTCCCCCTGGGTCTGCGAGCTCACGCCCTTCAGACCCAGACCCTTGATGAACTTGTTGAGCTCCCGGGCGTTGTCGCTCGAGATCCCGGCCCGGATCGCGATCCGCTGACGCGCCGCGTTGTGCGACGCCTCCTCGATCTTCCCCTCGTCGAGCGCCTTCAGCGAGACCTGGCGCTTCACCATCTTCTCTTGGAGCACCTGGCGCAGGGCCGTGAGCCTGTCCTCGGTAGAGGAGCGGAGCACCAGCTCCTGCTCGCCGATCTCGATGCTCGAATTGGTGTTCTTGAAGTCGAAACGGGTCGACGCCTCGCGATTGGCCTGGTCGACCGCGTTGCGGACCTCTTGCATGTCGACCTCTGAGACGATGTCGAAGGTGGGCATCACCGAGATCGTACCGTCGGGCCGCTGCAACCCTCGCACTGCCGGGCACTCTCCGCGATCCCCGTCGACATTGACTAGTGCTGTGACCGGTAACTCTCGCCCCCTTTGGGCGATGCGTTGCGGTTCCTCGCAAGAGGGGTGGTTGCCCCTCTTGCGAGCCGAAGAGGTGCCGCGCTCGTCGACGAGGACCACTGCGATGCCTGCCAGCTCCGCCCGGTCGCTCAGAGCTGAGATGAGCCGGCCCACCCTCCAGTTGCGCACGGCGAGGTTCTGGCGCGCTCCTGAGTCGCGACCGAGCAAACCTCTCGGGTCCCCCCACCACCAAGGTGCCGATGCGGTGCTCTTTGGCGTAGGTCACCACCTCGCGGGCGGCCTCGTAGCGGGCCTGGTCGAGCCGGCGCCGGTGGCGTGCCTCGAGGACCTTGGTGCGGGCCCGGTACTTGCGCCAGCGGCGCGAGCCGCGCTGGGCCCGCCCCGGAGAGCGGCGGGCGACCGCCCGCTCCCGTGCCTTGGACTCGGCCGGGTGCAGGCGCGACTCGGCCCGCATGGCCCGACCCGAGACCACCAGGGCCCCGTTCGCACCGGCGAGGACGTAGAGGTGGATGATGCCCAGGTCGACTCCGGCCACCTTCTTCGGGTCAGGCGCCTCTCCGGCTCCGTAGGTCTCGAGAGGCACCTCGGCGCACACGTCGACGTAGAGACGGCCTCCCTCGGCGAGCAGGGTCACCGAGCGGACCGACGCGGCTCGGTAGGGCGCCTCTCTGGTGAGCCTGAGCACCAACGGTGCGCCCCCTCTGGCCGTCGGCAAGGTGAGCTGCCTGGCCTCGAGCGTGAAGGTGCGGCGTAGTAGCGCGACGGCACCAGGCCCCTCTTGCGCCGCGGGAAGTGCGCGGTCAGGTCACCCTCTTGGCGCCGCTTGGCCGCCGCCATCCACGAGTCCGAGTATCGGCGCAAGATTGACCGGGCGCCGCTCGATGACAGCTCGCCGAAGCACCCGGGCCCGGCCGCCGAGAGCTCACGGCACAATGCCTGGTAGTTCACTACTTCGCGCGCTCGGTGTCGCCGACGGTACTCGTTGAACTCGAGGACGGTCGCCCAGAGGTCACCCCCCGAGCGCAAGAGACCGATGCAGCGTCGTCGCTGCGCCGGCGTGGTGCGCAGCTCGATCCGTGCCGTGCGGTGCACGACCGGTGGAGCGTCGGCACGACGTTGGCGAGGCATGGTGCCGATGGTGCCCGGCCGGTGTAACAAGGCAAAGGACTCACGGCACTAGCCTCGACACGGGTCGGTGTCCGAGTGGCCAATGGAAGCAGACTGTAAATCTGCCGGCACAGCCTACGGGGGTTCGAATCCCTCCCGGCCCACGAGAGATGGTGTTGCCGAGAGTCGGCTACCGACTCACGGCCCCTCTCTGAAGCGCTCCGCCATCGAAGACATGACCTGGAGCGCGAACATCGGTGTCTCTTGCACCAAGAAGAGGAACCGGTGCTTGTCGATCACGGCCAGCACCGTGTCGGTGGTCGCAACCGCGGTGGCAGAGCGCGGGGACGAGTCGATGATGGCCATCTCCCCGAACACATCGTCGACACCCAGAGTCCTGATCACCCGATCTGAGGCTCGCAATTCGATCGAACCCTCGATGACGCCGAACATCTCCTCCCCGGGATCGCCCTCCTGGAAAACCACAGCGTCGGCGGGCACGTTCACGGTCTTCTGAGCGTTGTTGAACAGCCCGGTTACTTTCATGTCTTCCTCCGGCATAGGTCACAAGGTCGCACGTCGGATCGCTGAACGTCACGGCGTTAGCGCGGGACGATATCAGTCGTTGTTGTGCTCGACGCAGAGACGCGAGTCGCCACGCGCGGGTCACAGAGGCGTCACGCGACACGAAGGTGATCGTTGCGTGGCGCCAAGGTGAACGGCCGTCGAACTTGTCGATGACGGCGTGGCAGGAGGCCGGCCATCGCCGAGCAACGGCTGCCTCCGGCCCCGTGCGGCCGAAGCACGGGACGGCCGGCAGAGAATTTGCCAGCGGTGTTCTTTTGGGTCACCTTGGCCGAGATGTGCGCGAGCGAGCGCGAGAGGATGAGCACTCGCGGCCGCCATGAGAACGTGCGCGGGATCTCGACGGGCCCGAAGAAGTTGGCGGAACCCCTCCAGATACTCCTCGGCAATCGTTCGCTGACCTGGCTGGTCGTTGCGTTCGGCATGCTCACCATCGCCGAGTGGGGATATGTCACCGCGCTGGCCGTCGATGCCTTCCGCCATGACGGAGCCATCGCCGTGGGTCTGGTCGGCTTTCGCCTCTTTTTCGCGGCCATGGGGAGCGTGTTCAGTCTCCCGTGGGTGGAACGGCACCCCGGGGCACGGACGCTGACGGTCATCGCCGGGACCCGGGCCGCCATCGTCGGTGCGAGCTCGGCGCTGGCCGCGACGGGTGCGCCACTCTCGGTCCTGTTGGTCCTCGTCGCGGTCGATGCCGTTGTCTCGGGCCCGTATCGGCCCGCGCAATCGACAATGCTCCCGGTTCTCGCCCGGACCCCGAGGGAGTTGGCTGCCTCGGCAGCCGGCGTGAGCATCGTCAAGACGCTCGCCCAGGCCATCGGGGCGATGGGCGGCGGATTCATCTTGGTGGTCACCACCCCGGCCGTTGCGTTTGGGGGAGCCGCGGCGCTGCTCCTCGGGGCGGCCGTCGTGACGATGCGGTTCGCCAATGTTGCGGTGCCCACGCCGATCGCGGTGCAACCGAGCAAGATCCGCGAGAGGACTCGGGGCACCTTCGAGGCGATCCGGGAACCGCACGTTGGCGGCCTTCTCACGGTGAGCGCGCTCAGGACATTCGTCCGCGGCATGTGGGTGGCCATCGCCGTGATTGCCTCGCTGCGATTGCTGCACGCCGGCAGTGCCGGAGTTGGCCTTCTCATGATGGCTGCCGGGATCGGCGCGCTGGTAGCGGTGCCGGTGTCGGGAAATTTGATCGGTCGCTCCCGACTCGGCACCCCGGCGGCGGTGGCGTTGATCGCCTGCGGGATCCCCCTCGGATTCATCGCATGGTTCCCGGTGTTCGGCGTCGCACTGGCCCTCGTGGCGGCGTGGGGCATCGGAATGGCGGTGGCCGACGTCGCAACGTTGTCCTTGCTCTACCGGTTGCTCGACATCCCCCTCCTTCCCCGGGTCACCGCGCTCATCGAGTCGTCCAAGCTGGCCCTCGAGGGCCTCGGTGGCCTGCTGGCTCCGGTCCTGGTCACCACGATCGGCATCCGGGGGGCCCTAGTCGCGGCCGCGTGCCCGCTGCCGATCGTGGTGATCACCCGCTGGAGGACGCTGCACCGGTTGGACGCCTCGGCCGGAGAACGGACCCAGGTCCTCACGTTGCTCCATGGCGTGCCGTGCCTGGAACCGCTGGACATGGCGTCGCTCGGGTTTCTCGCGACGGCGGTGGTCCCAAGCACCGTCGCCGAAGGCACCGACATCGTCAGCCAAGGGGATCAGGGCGACCGGTTCTACGTGGTCAAGAACGGCACCGCCGACGTGCTCGTCGACGACTTCTGTGTGGGCTCGGTGGCGCAGGGCGCGAGCTTTGGTGAGAGAGCGCTCCTTCGAGACGTGGTGCGAACGGCGACGGTCCGTTCCCGCGAACCCATGCAGCTGCTGACACTTTCGAGAGATGCATTCCTCACCGCGTTGACCGGGCAAGCGACGGCTGGGCTTCGGGTGGCCACCCGATCCCACGCGGATCCGTCGGACTGGAATCGCCGCGAGAGGGTTGCGCTGCTCGGAAACCTCAACCTCTTCAGCCATCTCGACTCGCCCGCCCTTCGGGAGCTCTCCGACAGCAGCGTCCTCACCCAGTGGCCCGAAGGAGCGACGATCATCGAACAGGGAGAGGAGGGGGATCGCTTCTTCGTCATGCTCGACGGCACGGCGACGGTCTCGATCGGAACCGAGGTGGTGAGGGCGTTGCATCCCGGTGACCAATTCGGTGAGATCGCGCTGCTCCACGACGTCCCTCGGACCGCGGGTGTGACGGCTTCAAGTCTCGTGACGACGCTGAGTTTGCAGCGTGATGACTTCGTCTCGGCGGTGCGTTCCAGAGTGCTCCTCGGATGACGGTCGATCCGCTCGACAACCCGGTCTGGAGCGCTCTCACCGGTCCGCATGCGACGGTTGCACAACGCGCGGGGGGCGCGGTCCGCTATCCGGCCGAGCTCGCTCCCTTCGCCGCCCTCGTTGACGATCCCGACGAAACGGCGTGGGTGGATGCCGCCGGCCTGCCCGGGTCCGACTTCATGGTCGTCGTCGGTTCCCAGCCTTCGCCACCGCCCAACTGGAGGATCAGGCGCCGTATCCCGGTACTCCAGATGCTTGCGGACCGGCTTGAGGCGGCACCCGAACCCGAGGCGATCGGCTTGGGACCTCGAGACGTGCCCGAGATGCTCGATCTCGTCGAGAGGACACGCCCGGGCCCGTTCCAGCCCCGCACGATCGAGCTCGGCGACTACATCGGGATCCGCCGGGAGGGGTCGCTTATCGCCATGGCGGGCGAACGGATCCGCCTGCCCGGTTGGACGGAGGTGAGTGCCGTCTGCACCGACCCGTCGGCACGCGGCACCGGCCTGGCCGGCCGACTGGTCCGGGCCGTCGTCGCGAGCGTGCGAGCTCGCGGTGACGAGGCGCTACTGCACGTGGCCAGCACCAACAGCGACGCGATCCGCCTCTACCGATCGCTCGGCTTTGTCGAGCGCCGGGAGTTCGACTTCCTCCTCGTTCGGGCGCCTCAGCCGGTCGTATCGACAGGTGACCAAATAGTCACGTAATGTGTCATGGTGGACGAAGTGTTCAGAGCCCTTGCCGACCCGACCCGGCGGAGCCTTCTCGACGAGCTCTTCCGCGAAGACGGGCAGTCGCTGAGCGCACTTGAGGCGCGCTTTGCGATGACCCGGTTCGGCGTGATGAAGCACCTGAAGCAGCTCGAGGAGGCCGGCCTCGTCGTGACGAGGCGGCAGGGGCGGGAAAAGCTCCACTTTCTGAATCCTGTCCCGATCCGGCTCGTCCACGACAGGTGGGTGAGTAAGTACACCGAGCCTTGGGTGGCTGCGCTCAGCGATCTCAAGGAGAAACTGGAGAGAACCATGGAAAAGGTCTTTGAGATCTACATCCGGACCACGCCCGAGCGTCTGTGGGAGGCGATCACCGACGGCGAGATCCGGAGCAAGTACAACTTCGGCGCCCGGGTCGACTCGGACTGGACGCCCGGCTCGAGCTACGAGCTCGGCCACCCGGCCATGGCAGCGCCGTTGGCCGAAGGGGAGGTCCTCGAGTGCGAACCGCCCCGCCGGCTGGTCCACACGATGGTGGCCCTGTGGGGCGACGACGTGAAGAGCGAGGGATCGTCTCGGGTGACCTGGGAGATCCAGCCGATAGGCGAGGACTCGTGCCAGCTCACGGTCACCCACGACCAACTCCGCGAGGGCGCCAACTCGCAGATCTACGGAGGTTGGCCGATGATCCTGTCGGGGCTCAAGACCTGGCTCGAGTCCGGAGAGTTGCTGACCACGCCCGGGTCGCTCATGTACGGCGGCTGACTCGCCCGGTCGCGTGAACGGCTCCGCCCGCCCGGTCGAGCCCGACACACCGTTGGCCTACGTTCGTCGAATGGACAGGGTCGTGACCGCCAGGGGTGATATCGAGTCGGTGTTGGCCGATCCGGGTTTCGAGGCGGTCCCGGTACCGGAGGGCGAGACCGGGCTGGCCTGGCTTCGCTCAAGCGTCTGTCGGTTCGCGAACGGAGAGGTGCACGCGCGTCGCCGGGCCCTCGTCGAGGACGAGCTGCGTCCTCTCGAACCGGCGGCGCTCCGCGCCGACTCGGGCCGTCGGACCACGGCCATCCTGGGAGTCGCCGGCGGTCGCCTCGATGTCATGCGCGAGATCGCCCGCCCGGTGCCGTTGGCCACGTTGTGCGCGGCGCTCGGGGTGGGCGGACCATCTGGCCGGTGCGGTGACCGACGCGGCGCTTGTCGGTCGCGGGTACCTCACCGGCAACCAGGATCCAGACGTCGACGCGGCGGTCGATCGGCTCGCGGCACTGTTGGAGCGCGGAGGACCCGAAGGGTCGGCCGCGGCGCTGGCGGTGCTGGCGCAGGCGTGCGAGGCGACCGCCGCCCTCATCGGCAACGCGCTGGTGCTCTCGGCGGAACGACCCGACCTGCAGGCAAACGTGGGCGACCTGGTCGCAGAGACCCTGCGCGCCGCCCCGCCGCTCCGGGTCATGCGGCGCGTGTCGCCGGAGGGTGACGGTGTCCTCCTCGACCTCGATGCCGCGTCCGGACAGGGTGGCCCGGATGATCACCCGTCGCAGTTCGGGAGCGGCATCCGACCGTGCCCCGGGCAGGCAGAGGCGCTTGCCCTGGCGGAAGGGGTGCTCGACGCGCTGGTATCGCACGGCGTCGTCCTCGACGGAGACGCCGCCTACGCGGACAGCCCGGCCTTCCGCCTGCCCGAGCGCATCGTGGTCACCGTTCCCTGAGCGCGATCAGCGACCGGAGCGCCTCGCCCTCGGTGGTGCCGGGCCCAGGCCATCCAAGGTGGCGTTGACAGCAAGGGCCCACCGGCGGTCGACGGAGCTCTTGGACGTGCCGAGCCAGCCCGCGTTCTCCTGGCCGCTCAGCCCCTGAGTGAGGGCGAGGAGGACGTGGGCGATGTCGGTCTCGTTGCCCTCGATCACCCCGCCATCGACGCACTTGCGGACCCGTCCGACGATGAACTCTCGAACCGAGCTTCCGGCTGCCGTCTCATCCGTGCCCGGGTCGAAATCGGAGAACGGTCGGGAGAACATCACCTCTGCGAGCACCGGGTTCTCGCGGACGAACGACCGGATGGCGCCGATGACCCGTAGGAGGTCGGCCCGAGGATCCGCGGTGTCGTCGAGCGTGTCGAAGCGCCGCCTGAGCATCCGGAAGCCCTCGAAGAACACCTCGCGCACAAGGCCACCCTTGTCCCCGAAGAGCTCGTAGAGAGCCGGCGTCGATGTCTCTGCCTGTGCGGCCACCCGGCGCGCCGTGAACCCCGAGACGCCCCCGGCCTCGAGCATCGGCACCGCGACCTGAAGCACGCGGTCGCGCAGTTCCGGTGTCCGTTCCTTGAGGCGCGGCACGAGCGCCGGTTAGCCGCTCGAGGTTGCCGCGACCAGGGCCCGGAACTCGGCGTCGTCGGCCTTCACGGCCGCGTGCACCGCCTCGAGGGCGGCCCTGCGGGCCAGCAGTTTGGCGGCCGCGTGGGCGGTCATGTCCAGTCCGGCCAACGACGTGAGGAGCTCGTCCATTGCGCCTTCGAGCTCGGGGGTTTCGACCACCCGGTCGAGGATCCCGCCGGCCAACGCCGAGTCCGGCGAGAACACCTCGGCGAGGACGATGGTCCGGTCGAAGTAGCCCGGGAGGAGCCGGTGCCGGCAGATCTCGACGGGGGTGCGGGGCATCTTGAACCCGATGGCGACCTCGTTGGCGGTGAACCTGTACGGCCCGGCCACGCCGATGCGGTAGTCGGCGGACACGACGATGAACAGGCCCATCGCGATCGCGTGCCCGGTGCAGGCGACGGCCACCGGGGTCGGGAACGACAAGATCCGCTCCAACAGCGTGAAGCCGCAGTCGAGGAGATCGGCGGCCCCCGACCCCCCGCCCCTCAGTACCTTCAGGTCGAAGCCGGCCGACAGGACCCCCTCGCGCCCGCTGAGGGCGACGGGCACCCCGTCCGATTCCGCCCGTGCGAACGCGTCGTGCAGGCCGGTGAGCATCTCAAGCGACAGCACGTTGAGCTTGCCGTCATCCATCGTGATTCGTGCGCTCGAGCCTTCGAGCCGGTAGGTGACCGGAGATCCCATGGTCCCGTCCTTTTGGATTGTCTGGGTTGTGAGCCATATCGTAACATCGTCACGATATGGCCGCAATCGGCGCCCGAGGCCGAAAAAGACCATCAAGAGCACCCTTGCGTCAAACCGGGATGCCGTTACAATGCCATTACGGAACAGTGTCGGGGCGGCCCCGACGCACCAAGTTCGATTGCCAGCTGAGTTGTTGCGGCATCGCCGGAGGGGGCGGCGGATCCGCAGTGCGAGAGCTTTGGTGATCATGTTCGAGACGCGATCGAGATCTGAGTGGGAGACCAACTGAGAAGTCAGACAGAGGCTTCCGCTCCCAACCCACCGAGGGCAGCCGGGGGGACGCTCGGGCGTGCGCGTGCGCTGAGCACGGGTGCGCTCGAGCGCCTTCGGTGGGCGGTCGACCGAGTCGAGATGCTGGCCGAGGTGGTGCGAGTTCGGATCGCCCCGGTCGGCGTCCTCGGCGAGAACGTCGACCCCGATCGCGCAGACGCCAACGACTGGCGATTCCTGCGGCGCCCCGCGCTCATGGGTTTCATCGCGCTCGTCTCGATCGCCGTCGGGGTCTCGATAGACAGCTCCCCGTTCAAGCTCGAGATGCCGGGCACGTGGTTCTTCGGCGAGCCCAACCAGCAGGGGGTCACCTCGACGGCCTTCTTGCTGTTCGGTCTCGTGGCCGTCTACGGAGGACTCGTCCTTCTGATGCGGGTCTGGTACGGGATGACCCGCGCGCTCACGCGCCGACCCGGGACCCCCATCAAGCACCTCTGGCTCATCCTCGGGCTGTGGACGGTCCCGTTGCTCCTCGTTGCACCGATCTTCAGCCGGGACGTCTTCTCGTATGCGGCCCAGGGCGAGATGGTGAGCCACCACATCAACCCGTACAACTACGGGCCCTTCACGCTCGGCGCCGGCCCGTACGTCAACCCAGTCGACTCGCTCTGGCTGAACGCCCCCGCCCCCTACGGCCCGCTCTTCTTGATGATCGACGGGTTCTTCGCCACCGCCAGCCTTCACAACGTGCTGGTGACGGTCATCTTCCTTCGACTGCTGGCCGTGGCCGGTGTCGCCCTGATCGCATGGTGCATCCCGAAGCTGGCCCGCGCCTATGGCCGCGAGCCGGGCCCGATCTTTCTGCTGACCGCGCTCAACCCGCTGGTGTTGCTGACCCTGATCGGCTCGGGCCACAACGACGCGATCATGGTCGGGCTCCTTCTCTGCGGGTGGACCGCGGCGAAGACCAAACATCCGGTGTGGGGGGTGGTGCTGTGCGCCCTTGCCGCCGCGATCAAGGCGCCGGCTGGGCTCGGCGTCCTCTATATCGGCTGGGATTGGTTGGGCGCGGGTGTGCCGTGGCGCCAACGGGTCCGGCCGGTGGTCACCGCGGGGCTGATCACGCTCGGGATCCTCGCCTTCCTCTCGATCGTGAGCGGGCTCGGCTGGGGTTGGGTGGCCAATCTCGAAACGCCGGGCACCGTCCGGAGCTGGCTCGCACCGACGACCGCCATCGGGTTGGGGTTGAGCGGCCTGTTGCACTCGGTCGGTTGGCACGTGTCGACGACGGCGGTGCTGTCGGGTGCGCGGGTCCTCGGGTTCACCGCCGCCGGGGCCGGCGCGCTCTACCTGCTCAAGATCAGCGATCGCATCGGCGCCCTGAAGGCCCTGGCCATCTCGCTGCTGCTGTTCGTCGTCCTGGGCCCGGTGGTCCAGGACTGGTACCTCACGTGGGGCCTCCTGCTCCTGGCGCCGGTTGCGATCGGCCGCTGGCGGACGCTCATCATTGGCGTGTCGGTGCTCTCGCCGTTCCTCGGGCTGCCCGGCGGGCGGACCCTGCTCGAACAGCTGATCCACTCGGACCCGCTGTCGGTGGCGCTGGCGCTCGTGGTGCTGTTGGGCGTCCTGTTGGCCCCGCTCGGCCGATGGTCGGGGACCTGGCGGTGGCACGCCGCGCTTGATGGCTCGGACTCGTGGGGCGACGTCATGCTCGAGCCCCAGGCAGTCGAGGGCTGAGCTCCTAGAGCATCCGCTGGAGCTCGACGACGTCGAGCCACCGGCCGTGTTTCCTGCCCACCTCTCGCTCCACGCCGACCATCTCGAACCCGCACGCAAGGTGCAGGTCCGTCGAGGGGGTGTTGGAGCCCTCGGTCCGGGCGATGATCGTGTGGAACCCGTGCTCGGAGGCCAGGCGGACGAGCTCCTCTAAGAGGGCCCGTCCCACCCCACCCCGACGCGACCCCCGGGCCACGTACACGGAATTCTCGACGGTGCTGGCATACCCGGGCCGATCGCGGAACGGCGACAGGGACCCGTAGCCGAGCACCGCCTCTCCGTGGGCGCCGATCAGCTGGTCGGGCGAGCTCGGTTCCGCGACCGCCACGATGGCCGGGTGGGCGCCCCGGTGGCGGTCGAGCCAGACCCGCAGGTCCCGGTCCGTCCACGGGACGATGTCAAAGGTGACGAGCGAGGTCGTGACCTCGTCGTTGTAGATGGAGCGGATCGACTCCAAGTCGTCGGGCTCGGCGGGGCGGATCCGCATCGGGAGATGGTAGCGAGCGCCCGCGCTGCAACCTCGTGGGCGAGCGGTTGGGGAGGGTTTTGGCGCGCCCGGGATGCCGTCGTGCGCCTTGGCTGACCTAACATACCGGGGCGGTGCGAGCGACTGCCGCGCCCCCTTAGCTCAGTCGGTAGAGCACAGCCATGGTAAGGCTGGTGTCGTCGGTTCGATTCCGACAGGGGGCTCCCCGGCGGCGTAGCTCAGTTGGTTAGAGCACACGGCTCATAATCGTGGGGTCGCGGGTTCGAGTCCCGCCGCCGCTACCACCGGGACGAGAGAAGAGAGGAGGACACGGGTGCCAAAGAACGACAAGCGGGTCCAGGTCACCTTGGCCTGCGAGGTCTGCAAGCGACGGAATTACATCACGGTCAAGAACAAGAACAACGACCGCGAGCGGATCGAGATGAAGAAGTACTGCCGATGGGATCGCTCCCACACGCTGCACAAGGAAACCCGATAGGAGCCGCCGGGCCGGTCCGTCCGGCTCGGTGGTAATCTTCGACGTTGCTGCCCAGGTCAGATGGCTCGGGCCTCCGCCCGAAGAAGATTGAGGGCGGTACGCCGAGGGCAGTAGCTCAACTGGAAGAGCACCGGTCTCCAAAACCGGTGGTTGGGGGTTCGAGTCCCTCCTGCCCTGCTCCTCTCCAGCCCCCAGGACCAGCTCGACACACCGGAGCAACGCCATGAACCGCGAGACCAAGCGACTGATGCGACGCCAGGGCCAGATGGAGGCCGATGGGTCCCCGTCCACGCGCCGCACCCAGTCCCCGGTCGCCACGCGACGTCGCCAGCGGACCACGCCCGCCCAGTTCATTCGGGAGGTCCGAGACGAGCTCCGCCAGGTCGCCTGGCCAAACCGTTCCGAGATGGCCAACTACACGGCTGTCGTCGTCACCACCCTCGTGCTCATGGTCTCGCTGATCTTCATCTTGAACCTCGGCTTCGGGAAGACCGTGCTGTACATGTTCCACAAATGACAGTCGACGACCTGGACCAGACCGAGCACGCCGAAGCGGAACCTGAGACCGAGGAGACCGAAACCGAGGTCGAGGCCGGGGTCGAAGGCCTCGAGCCCGACGTCGTGGTGGACGCCACCGCAGCCGCCGACGCCGGCGGTGAGTTCGACGAGGACGACGAGGAGGGCGAGGAGGAACTCCCGCCGCCGAGCCCGTTCGACCGTCCCGGCCGCTGGTATGTGGTGCACACCTACTCCGGTTACGAGAACAAGGTGCGCTCCAACCTCTTCAACGTCATGGCGTCGAGGAACATGGAGGACCGCGTCTTCGAGATCGTGATCCCGATGGAGGACGTGGTCGAGTTCAAGGCCGGCAAGAAGGTCACGGTCCAAAAGAAGGTCTTCCCCGGCTACCTGTTGGTGCGGTGCGACCTCGACGACGACGTGTGGGGGGCCATCCGCAACACCCCCGGTGTCACGGGCTTCGTCGGCCCCGGCACCAAGCCGACCCCGTTGTCGCGCCGGGAGGTCGAGAGCATCCTTCAGGTCAAGGTGGACGGCGCCGAGACGCCGACCAAGCGGACCCGGCCGCGTCTCGAGTACGAGGTCAACGAGACGGTCAGGGTGAAGGAGGGTCCGTTCGCGGACTTCTCCGGTCAGATCGCCGAGATCAACGAGGACCAGCTCAAGTTGAAGGTGCTCGTGAACATCTTCGGCCGGGAAACCCCCGTCGAGCTCGAGTTCAGCCAGGTCGCGAAGCTCTAGGC
>PMOQ01000067.1 GCA_003161255.1 Acidimicrobiaceae bacterium
TTGGCCCCGATGGGGTTCTTGGTGACCTGGCAGAGGATGGTCTGGCCGGGACGGAGCAGCTGCTCGATCCGGGGCTGGCCCGAGGAGGGGCCCGACTCCACGTCGTCGACGTCGTAGCGGACGTCGCCCCAGTAGAGGACGGCGTTCTTCGGCGTGCCGATGTCGATGAAGGCCGCCTCCATGCCCGGAAGCACGTTTTGGACCCGACCCCAGTAGATGTTGCCGTCGATCTGGGTGGTCTCGTCCGAGCCTCGGGCGACGTAGTGCTCGACGAGCGAACGGCCCTCGAGCATCGCGATCTGGGTCACCTCGGGCTGGACGTGCACGCACATGAAGTAGCGGCCGACCGAGCGCGCCTTGGCCGAACGCCCGCCGCGCCGCCGCGACCGGGTCCGCCGGGGCGTCCCGTCGTCGTCGGCCGGGTCCACGTCGCTCTCGGAATCGAGACCGGCGTCGTCGGCCTCGGGGTCAGCGAGCACCGGCGGTTCGGCGACCGAGCCGTTCGGCACCGGTGGCGCGCTGTGGCGCGGCTCGGGGCGCGCCGGCACCACGGCCGGGGCCGGGCGGGTGTCACCAATACGAGGGCGGAGCGGCGCCGGGGCGGCCGCGAGCTCCTCAGGTGGCGGGGTCGCCCCGTTGGTCTCGGGTCCCCCCGTGGGGGGCCCATCTACCCCGGGAGTCCCCGATGCGGGGCTGCCGGATAACGAATCTGTCATGAGGGAAAACCCTCCTCGAAGAGTTCACGAAGCACGCCCCATCGCGTGCGGAGCACCGACGGCACGCCCGAGGTCGTCCGCGCTCAGCGGTTCGAAACGTGCTCCATCACACTCGATCCACTGTTGCGTTCTGCGGGCTCGGGCCAGCACCACATCGGTGCCGAGCACCTCGACCAACTCCCGCGGGCGCACGCCGCGCGGGCGGGTTGCCAGTTCGGCGCGGAGGAAACCCGAAGGGCTGCCCGAGGCGGTACTGCCCTCGGGTGGTTCGAACAGCGCCAATGACCGCACCGAGGGACGGAGGTCGTCGTCGAAGTGCCGACCTTTGCGCTCACGCCGCACCGAGACGGTCGGAGCATCGAGCAGCAGCTCGACCCTCCTCACCAACTCTGCAGCGGTCACGCCGAGCACCTCCAGCTCCCAGGAACACGATGTTACTTCCTGCTGCAGCGAACTGGCATCACTCGGCACCATCGCGAGCGCGCCGACGTCGATCCCCTCCGGCAGGAATTCCGACAATGCCAGCCCAAGAGTTACCAGGTCAGGGTATGAATCGCCCCACGGCGGCACCTCCGAGGGGCCATCGACGGGCGCCGCCAGCGTCACGTCGAGGTACTCGGCCAGGGACTCGCAACCGGTCGGCAGGGCCAGACCGAAGGCCACCAGCGGGCGGGGGTTGAAGCCCTGGGACCGGGCGACCGGCAGGCCGCTGCGCCGGAGGGCCCGCTCCCACATCCGGGCCACGTCGCGATGGCTGGTGAAGCGGATCTTGCCGACCTTCCCGAACCGGACCCGCAGCCGATCGGCCACCTCAGCGGGCCCCCGCCGCGGTCACGAAACGGACCGGGACCCGGTCGCCAGTGGCCAGGTCCTGGCCGGTGCCCTGGCTCCCGCCGGCCGGCGGGACGTTGGAGGCCACGACGTGCTCGATGCCGGCGTCGGTGCAGGCGCCGCAGTCGTAGCACGGCGTCCAGCGGCAATCCTCGACCGCCACCGCGGCCAACGCGTCCTGCCAGTCCGACCACAAGAAGTCACGGTGGAGCCCTGCCGAGAGGTGGTCCCACGCCAACACCTCGTCGGGTTCTCGGTCCCGGTAGGTGACCGACTCGAGCGAGAGGCCCTCGGCCTCGAGGGCCGCCTCCCACTTCGACAGGTCGAAGCACTCCGACCACTCCTGGAAGGTCCCGCCGGCCCGCCAGACCCGCTCGATGACGGCGCCCATCCGGCGATCGCCCCGGGAGGCGAGGCCCTCGACCGCCGTCGCCTCGGGGTCGTGCCAGCGCAGCGACAACCCCCGCACCGGCCGGCAGGCGTCCTTCAACAGGTTGACCTTCCGACGCAGCTCCGCCGCGGTGTCCTGGCCGAACCACTGGAACGGGGTGTGGGGCTTCGGCACGAACCCCCCGACCGACGCCACCACCGTCGGGCCGCGGTGGTGCCGGCGCCCGATCTCGACGCAGCGCCGGGCCAGCTCGGCGATGCCGAGCACGTCCTCGTCCCGCTCGGTAGGGAGACCGATCAAGAAGTACAGCTTCACGCGCCGCCACCCGTTGGAGAAGGCCGCGTCGACGGCGCTGTAGAGGTCCTCCTCGGTGATCAGCTTGTTGATCACCCGGCGCATCCGCCAGGTCCCGCCCTCGGGCGCGAAGGTGAGGCCGGTCCGGCGAGCGTGGGCGATCTGGGTCGCCGTCGCGACGGTGAAGGCATCCACGCGGAGGCTCGGCAGGCTGACCGAGACCTGCTGGTCCCCGCACTCGCCGCCGACGACCGCCCGCACGGTGTCCTCGATCGATGAGAAGTCGGCGGTCGACAGCGAGGTGAGCGCGACCTCGTCGTACCCGGTGCGCTCGAGGCCGGCCCGAATCATCGAACGGACCTGCGCCGCCGGCCGCTCCCGCACCGGCCGGGTGATCATCCCGGCCTGGCAGAACCGGCACCCCCGGGTGCAGCCCCGGAAGACCTCCACGTTCAGGCGGTCGTGGACGACCTCGGTGAGCGGGACCAGCTGGTTCTTCGGGTACGGCCATTCGGCCAGGTCCGAGATGGTGCGCTTGACCACTTGGGGTGGAGCGGCCGGGGTCCTCGGCGTGATCCCGGTGAGCACCTGGCCCTCGAAGTCGACCCGGTACAGGCTCGGGACGTACACGCCCTCGACCGAGGCCAGGCCCTCGAGCAGTGCCGCTCGATCCCGAAGCTCGGGCTCGGTGGCCAACCAACCGGCCAGCACGTCGTTGATCTCCCCCACCACCTCCTCGCCGTCGCCGAGCACGAAGGCATCGACGAAGTCGGCCAATGGCTCGGGGTTGAAGGTGCAGTGCCCGCCGGCGAGCACCACGGGGTGCGCCGACGTGCGGCCGGCACCCCGGACCGGGACACCGGCCAGGTCGATGAGGTTGAGGACGTTGGTGTAGACGAGCTCGGCCGACAGGTTGAAGGCCATGACGTCGAAGTCACCCGCCGCGAGGTGGTTCTCGACCGAGAACAGCGGGACGCCGGCCGCCCGCATGGCCGACTCCATGTCGATCCAGGGGGCGTAGGTCCGTTCGGCCAGGGCGTCGGGCCGTTCGTTGAGCAGTTCGTAGAGGATCTGGAGGCCCTGGTTGGGCAGGCCGATCTCGTAGGTGTCCGGGTAGATGAGCAGCCACGCCACCTGGCCGCCGCCGTGGACGGGGACGGTCGCGCCCTGCTCGCCACCGATGTAACGGGCCGGCTTGGCCACGCCGTCGAGCAGCGGTTCGATGCTCGGCCATAGCGATACCACGGAGATCCGATCCTACGCCCGGCCGCTCGGCCCGACGACCGGCCCCGGCCCGGTGCGAATCAGCCGATGCCCAGGAGTTCGGCGCCGTTGCCCCAGAAGAACCGCTGCCGGACCTCTTCTGGAAAATCCGACAGCGCCCCGCCGAAGATCTCGAACGGGTGGCGGCCGCCTTCGGGGTGCGGGTAGTCGGTCGAGAACATGAACAGTTCCGGCCCACCCTGTTCGATCAGCCACGCCGTATCCTCGAAGGCGAACGGGGTGAACTTCAGCTGGCGCCGGACGTACTCGGACGGCTTCAGGCTCAGGCCGGCCAGGAGCGGCTCGAACTTCGAGAAGTTCTTGCACGCGTGATCGATGTTGCGCAGGAACGACGGCACCCACGACGCGCCGAGCTCGATGGCCCCACCCCGGAGACTCGGGTGCCGTTCGAACACCCCGTCGAGCACGAGACACGCGAGGAACCGCTCGGGCGAGTGATGGACGACCGGAAAGTCCTTGGCCCGCAGGTTCTCGCCCCCGCCGAGCCAGTCCGTCGGGCGCGGCTGGCCGTTGTTGTGGAATGCACGCGGCAGCAGCTTGCCGCCGCCCACGTGCAGGACGAACGGGATGCCCGCCTCGGCCAGGCGAGCCCAGACCGGGTCGAGGTCGATGTGGGCCGGCGAGAAGTCGCCGGGCGCCTCCGACGGGAGCCAGACCGCCGCAACCCCGAGCTCGATCGCCTCCTCCAGCGCCTTCGCAGCCAGCCCGGGGTCGGCCAGGGGAAGGAAGCCGACCGCCTTCAAACGGGGGTCGGGTTCGCAGAACGCGGCCATGGCCCGGTTGAGGGCGCGGGTCCCGCCGTAGAGGACGTCGAGGTCCTTGCTCGAGCTGAAGTGGGTGAGCGAGAACGTCGGGAACACCAGCTGTGCGCTGATCCCGAGCGCATCGAGGACCCGCGAGCGGACCGCCGTGTCGAGGGCGCCCGGGGCCAGCCAGCCCTTCGGACCCGAGATGACGTCGGGCCCGATCTCTTCGTCCCGCTGCCCGGCCCACACGCCAGGCAGGCTGTCCATGAGCTCCTTGGCCCGACCCCCGGCCTTGTCCAGGCCCAGGGTCCCCAGCCGCTCGCGCACTCCCGGTTCGGCGAACGACGGCAGCCAGTCCTCGGTCTCCATGACGTGGCTGTCGGCGTCGAAGATGCTCAGGCTCATTGAGGCCCCTTCGGTGGTTTCGTGCCAGTCTGCCAGCGCGACACACGGAGCGCTGGCGCTTCCCTGTCGGGCCCGACCTCGTCAACCCTTGGGCGCCGTTGTGGTGGTTGTGGTCTGGGCCGGCGTTCCGGCAGGCGGGTTCGACGGCAACGGGACCGTGGTCGGCGGATTCTTCGGCGAGGGGAGCACCACGCTGCCGATCGGGTTGGCGACCAGGTAGTTGAAGATGTTCATGACCGCCGGGGCCGCGGCGGTGGCGCCGTAGCCGCCGTGGTCGACCACCACGACCACCACGTACTCGGGGTTGGGCTCGGGACCGAAGGCGACGAACCACGCGTTCGGCTCGTCGGTGCCGGTGACGATCCTGCTCGGCGCGGTATCCGCTGTCCCGGTCTTGCCGGCGATCTGGAACTGCCCGGGGCTGAAGTGCGCGTACTGCTGGAAAGTCTTGCCCGCCGTTCCGTTCTGCTCCACCACACCCTCGAGGCCCTGGAGGATCGGTTGGTAGACCGCCGGCGGGAGCGAGACATGGCCGGTCACCTTCGGGACGATCTTCTTGACCACCGTGTCGTTGGCCGGATTGATCAGCGCCGAACCGACGTGGGGCTGGTAGCGGGTGCCACCGTTGGCGAAGGTCGCGTACGCGTCGGCCAGCTCGAGCGGGGTGATCTCGGTGGCACCCTGGCCGAACGCCATCTCGATGTTGTCCCCGGCGTACCAGGTCGTCGTCGGGAAGCCCGTCGGGGACTCCCGGTGCAACAGCTGACGTTCCGGCTGGCTGTCGACGCGGCCCTGGGCCTCGTCGGGGAGGTCGACCCCGGTGACCTGGTCGAGCCCGTACGCGTCGGCTTCGTTCTGGATCGGGGTCGGCCCGAACTTGGCCGAATCCTCGTAGAACAGTTCGCCCAGGTTGTAGAAGTAGTAGTCGTCGGACAGCGTGAGGGCCTCGCTCATGTTGACGTCGCCTGCGCCCTGAGCCTCGTCGTCGTTGAACGCGCAGCCGGCCGCGGCACCGCCCGACGTGTTGCAACCGGGTACGTTGAAGACACCCTTGTCGTCGACGTACTGGCCCGATGAGATCAGACCGTCCTTCAGCGCCGCCGTCGCGGTCACCATCTTGAAGGTCGAGCCGGGCGTGTAGAGACCCTGGATCGCGTAGTTGTCGAGCGGACAACCCGAGACCGTCGACGTGCAGCCGGCCGACAGCGCCGAGTAGGCGGCGGTCGAGATCCCACCCACCCACGCGTTGAGGTTGTACGTCGGGTAACTCGCCATCGCGAGCACCGCGCCGGTGTCGACGTTCATGACGATCGCGGCGCCATCGGTCGCGGCCGGATAGAGCTTCGTCGTGGTGTCCTTGGTGTTGCGGTCGGCGAGGATGGTCGCCTGCAGGTCCGCCTGCACGGCCTGTTGGAGGTCGGTGTCGATGTTGGTCACCAAGATGTCGCCCTCCTGGGGATCGGACTTGTCCAGCGTGCCGACGACCTGGTCCTGCGCGTTGACCGACAGCTCATCGTTGCCCGGCACTCCCCTCAGGTATGGCTCATAGGAGTTCTCCAGCCCGCTCTGGCCGACCAGGCTGGACGGTTGGTAGCCGGCCTTCGGGTCGTCCTTCAGCTCCTGGGCGCTGATCGGCCCGACGTAACCGAGCACGTGGGTGGCGATGCAGCCGCAGCTGCCGCTCATCGGGTAGGTGCGCACCGTCGTCTGCTGCACGCTCACTCCGGGGAACTCGGCCTGGTGCTCGTCGAGGTACTGGATCGTCGTCATGGGTGCGCCGGTCAGCACGGGCACCGGTTGGTAGACGCTGAACTGTGAGTCCTTCAACGCCGCCTTGATCTGGGCTGGCGTCTGGCCGACCAGGGCGGCGACCTTCGCGATGATGGCGGGGTCGGTGTAGGCCTGGTAGCGCGACAGCACGATCTGCTGTTCGACCTGGTTACCCACGAGGACCCGATCGTTCCGGTCCAGGATCTGGCCGCGCGCGGCGGGCACCGCCACGGTGCGGATCTGGTTGGAGTTCACGGCCGCGGTGGCGCTCTTCTGCCCGATCACCTGGAGGCTCCAGAGCCGCAGGACCATCGTGGCGAACAGGGCCAGGAACACGAGACCGACGACCGCGATGCGCACGTTGGGTCGGGACGGCACCTCTTGGGGTGACGCGACCAGCGCGCCGACATTGACGCTCCGGCGTCGCTGGCGCAGCCTCGGTTGACGCGACGGTCGCCGCCTCGCCGGTCGCGTGTGCGAGCCGACCTGGCGGAGGAACCGGCCGCCACCGCCGAAGGGGTGGGAGAGCGACCGGCGGCTCAGTGCCGGTCCCCCGCCACCAGGGGGCCCTGCCAGGCCGAGCCCGACCGCTCCTGGCCGAACGCCCAGTTGCAGGCCCGCACCAAGAGGTAGCCGAGGACGCCGTTGACGACGGTGACCACGCCGACCGCCGCCCCAAGGCCGACGGTGAGCGTGTCGGGCTGGCCGAGAACCGCTCCGAGCACAGCGAACATGATGACCCCGATCGCGCTGCCGAGGGCCGCGACCCCGGGCACGAAGAGCCAGTTGGTGCGGTCCACGCCGGCCGCCACCAGCTGCCCCGCGGCCACCCCGACACCAGTCCCGACCAGGGCACTCAGCCCGAATGGGGTCGTGAGGAAGAGGTCCAACGCGAGCCCGGATAAGAATCCGACAATCGCTCCCCGCTCGGTCCCGCCGGCCAGCCCGGCGGCGATGGCCAGACCGAGGATGAGGTCCGGGTGGGCTCCCCCGATCCGGATGTCGAGAACCACGGTCAGCTGCAGGACGAGCACCACCAGCAGCACGAGGAGCGCGCGGGGCGCCTCCTTTCCCCTCAAAGCTTGGGCTCCCACTGGACGACGTCGACATAGGCCAGCTCATCGAGGTCGGCGACCGGGGTCATGGTCACGGTCATCGCCCCGCTCCCGACGGTGGCCTTGAACGAATGCAGCCGGCCGACCGGGATGTTGGGCGGGAACTCGCCGTCGGCCAGGCCGTTCGTGTACATGAACTCGCCCTTGTGCAGGTGGGTCTGCGCCGGGATGTACTGCACCGAGAGCGGGTTGCCGGGGCCTTGGCCGGTGGCCGTGGCATAGGTCTGGTTGTTCGGGCCGAAGCTCACCCCGACCGAGGAGCGGCTGTCGGTGATCAGCTGGACGATGGCCGTCCCGTGGCTGGCCTGGACCACCTGTCCGACCAGGCCGCCTGCGCCGACCACGGGCATGCCCACGAGCACCCCCGAGCTGCGGCCCTTGTCGAGGGTGATGTCGGCGTCGAAGTTCGACAGATCGAACTGGGTCATCTGGGCGGTGACGATCGGCAGTGACCCGAGGTAGGGCAGGTGCTCGAGTGAGTCCAGCTCCCGCACCTGCTCGCGCAGCGCCGCCGTCTGATTCAGCTGCAGCCGCAGTCGCCCGATGGTCGCCTGCAGCTGCTGGTTCTCCGACTGGAGCGAGCCGTAGTTGACCGAGCCGGCGAAGAAGTCACCAATCGGCCGCAGGATGTCGTTCACCCCGCTCGTAAGCGGAGAGAACACGTCGTGCGCGACCGACTTCAGCCCCGAGGTGATGTGGTGGGTCCCGCTACGTTCGTCGAAGGTGATGAGGGTCACCGACACGAGCACGAGCACCGCGATGGTGACCAGTGTGCGGCGAGATCGCCGTGGCCTGGCCACGCGTTCTAGACAGCCGCCCGATCAGCGAGAAGACGAGGTGATCAAGACCTGCTTCAAGGCCTCGAACTCCTCAAGGCACTGACCACTGCCGATGGCCACGCAGTTGAGCGGGTCACGGGCGACCGTGATGGGCATGCCGGTCTCATGCTGGAGTCGGGCGTCGAGCCCATGCAGCAGTGACCCGCCACCCGTCAGCACGACGCCCTGTTCCATCAGGTCGGCGGCCAGCTCTGGCGGTGTCCGGTCCAACGTCGCCTTCACGGCGTCGATGATCGCNNCCGCGGATCTCGGCGTGCAGCTCCTCTTCGAGCGGGTACGCGGAGCCGAGCGCCATCTTGATCTCCTCGGCGGTGCGTTCGCCCAAGGCCAGGCTGAACTCCTTCTTCACGAAGGCCACGATGGCCTCGTCGAGCTCGTCGCCGCCGATGCGGATCGACTGGCTCGTGACGATGCCGCCGAGGGAGATGACGGCGACCTCGGTCGTGCCGCCACCGATGTCGACCACCATGTTCCCGGTCGGCTCGTGGACGGGCAGGCCGGCGCCGATGGCGGCGGCCATGGGCTCCTCGATGATGTAGGCCTTGCGGGCGCCGGCGTACTCGGCCGCCTCCATCACGGCCCGCTGCTCCACCCCGGTGATGCCGGAGGGGACGCAGATCACCATGCGCGGCTTCGCGAACCGACGCTGGTGCACCTTGTGGATGAAGTAGCGAAGCATCTTCTCGCAGATCTCGAAGTCCGCGATGACCCCGTCCTTCAGGGGACGGATGGCCTGGATGTTGCTCGGTGTGCGGCCGATCATCCGCTTGGCCTCGGCACCGACGGCCAGGGGCCGCCCGTCCTTCACGTCAACGGCCACCACCGATGGCTCGTTCAAGATGATGCCCCGCCCGCGGACGTAGACCAGTGTGTTGGCGGTACCAAGGTCGACCGCCATGTCGCGTCCTAGCAAGAAAAGGCGGTTGTCGGACATAGAGTCTCGTTCCCTCTCGGGCGGGTATCGGCTTGAAACCGCTAGAGCCGTCAAGTGATCCGCCCAAGGCTACGGGAACTGTGCGGAGGCGCACAAGGGCGCCGAAGCTCCCCCGACAAGCGAATAGACACACAACTGGTAACCACATCAGTGTAACTCGATCTTTGGTGCCTGGTGGGGTCACCCACCAGCCCCGAGCTCGCTTCCCGCTGGTTTCGGGGGCGCCAGATAATCTCGCCCTGGACCCCAAAGGGGCCGACGAGGGGGACCGAAGTGTCAGCACGGCCGCCGTTTCGAGCCGATCACGTGGGAAGTCTGCTCCGACCGCCCGAGCTCCTCTCGGCCCGCGAACGGTTCTCGAAGGGGGAAATCTCGGCCGGGGTTCTGGGCCGGGCCGAAGACGAGGCGATCCGGGCCGCGGTGTCCACGCAGGAGTCGCTCGGCCTCACCGCAGCCACCGACGGCGAGTTCCGACGAAGCTCGTGGCACATGGACTTCATCTACCAGCTCGGCGGGATCACGAAGACCGAGGGGCAGCTCGCGGTGGCCTTCCGGAATGAGAACGAGACGCTCTCGTTCACCCCCTCCGGGCTCGCCGTGGACGGCCCGGTCCACCTCGACAAGCCGATCTTCGCCGACGCGTTCACCTCCCTTGCGTCGATGGTGACGACGGCGACTCCGAAGCTGACCATCCCCTCACCGAGCATGGTCCACTACCGCGGCGGCCGGGCGTCGATCGACGTCGGGGTCTACCCGGACCTCGGGCCGTTTTGGACCGACCTCGCCGCCGCCTACCGCGATGAGATCGCCGCGCTCGGCGACCTCGGCTGCACCTACCTGCAGCTCGACGACACGAGCCTCGCCTACCTGAACGATCCCGAGCAGCGCGCCTACATCGCGGGGCAGGGCGGCGACCCCGACCACCAGCACGAGACCTACATCAAGACGATCAACGCCGCGATCGCCGGCAAACCGGAGTCGATGGCGATCACCACCCACATGTGCCGCGGCAACTTCCGGTCGTCGTGGGCGGCCGAGGGCGGGTACGACTTCGTCGCCGAGGCGCTGTTCGGCGGCCTCGACGTCGACGGCTTCTTCTTGGAGTTCGACGACTCGCGCTCGGGGGGCTTCGAGCCGCTGCGGTTCGTACCGAGGTCCAAGCGCGTCGTCCTCGGACTGGTCACGACGAAGCGGGGCGAGCTCGAGAAGAAGGACGATCTGAAGCGCCGGATCGACGAGGCGGCGCGTTATGTGCCCCTCGACCAGCTCTGCCTGTCACCCCAGTGCGGGTTCTCGTCCACCGTCGAGGGCAACGCGCTCAGTTACGACGACCAGTGGGCGAAGCTGGCCCTGGTCGTGGAGACGGCCGAAGAGGTCTGGGGCTAGCGACCTCTCCTCGGGTGGTGTCGTTAGGGGAGATCGGGAAAGAACAGCGCGATCTCGCGAGCGGCCGACTGCAATGAGTCCGACCCGTGCACGAGGTTGTCCGGCATCTCGGTCCCGAGGTCACCCCGGATGGTGCCCGGCGCCGCCTTCTTCGGATCCGTCGCACCCATGAGCGCGCGGACCACCGCGTGGGTCCCTTCGGGACCCTCGACCACCGCCACGAGCGAGGGTGAGCGGGTGATGAACTCGATCAGCTCACCGAAGAAGGGCTTGCCCTTGTGCTCCTCGTAGTGACGCTCCGCGATCTCGAGCGGCATCTGGCCGAGCACGGCGGCGAGCATCCGCAGGCCCTTGGCCTCGAGACGCCCGACGATCTCTCCCACGAGGCCACGCTCGACAGCGTCCGGCTTGATGATGACGAGCGTCCGTTCCACGAGTCGAGCACCCTACCAGCACCCCTCGGCCCCCCTGGGGGCCGCCCGGTCAGCTTCGGCGGGCCGCGTCGAGCAACAGGGTGCGGGCGTCGGCCACGACGTAGAGGGACCCGGCGACGAACAACATGCCGTGGTCTGGGACCTGGGTCCGGGCCGCCCGGATCGCCTCGCCGACGCTGCTCGCGACCTCCACGTCAAGGCCGAGCGCACGACCGGCCTCGGCGATCACCTCCGGCGCGACGGCGCGCGGCGAGTCGGGAGCGCACGCGAACAGCGTGCGGATCCCGACCGGCATGATCGCCGAGAGCATCGCGGAGGGGTCCCGACCCCGCAGCATGCCGATGACACCGACGATCGGCCCGTCGACGGCGAAGCCCTCGATGAGCGCCGCCGCCAGCGACTCCATGCCGGCCACGTTGTGGGCGCCGTCGATGAGCGTCAACGGTTGGCGCCCGACGATTTCCAGGCGGCCCGGCACCTCGACTGAGCCGAGCGCCTCCTCGACCACCTCCTCGTCGAGGGGCCGGCCGAAGAAGGCCTCGGCGGCGGCCAGGGCGCAGGCGGCGTTCACCCCCTGGTGGGGCCCGTTGAGGCTGACCAGCACCTCCCCGTAGGACGCGCCGGGGGTGACGAGATCGACGAGCCGGCCGCCCACGGCCAACCGGTTGGCCCGGCACGCGAAGTCACGCCCGGCCAGCCAGACCTGCTCGGCGCCGGCCTCCCTCGCCTTGGTCTCGATGATCGATGCCAACCCAGGGTCGGATTCGCCGATGACGGCGATGCCACCGCTCTTCACGATCCCGGCCTTGTCCGCGGCGATGCCCTCGAGCGTCGGCCCGAGGATCTCGGTGTGGTCATAGCTGATGTTGGTCACGACGCTCACCGTGCCGTCGACGACATTGGTGGCGTCCCAGGTGCCGCCCACGCCCACCTCGACCACCCCCGCGTCCACGGCCTCATCGGCGAACCAGGCCAGGGCGGCTGCGGTCAACAGTTCGAACCGGGTCGGCCGGTCGCTCATGAGCGGCTCAAGCGCCGCCAGCGTGGAGAGGACCATCGCAAACGACTCGTCGTCGATCGGCACCCCGTTGCGGGCGATGCGCTCGTTGATCCTGCTGAGGTTGGGGCTGGAATAGGTTCCGACGGAGAGGCCTATGGCGCCGATCAGCGAGGTGATCATGGCGGCCGTCGAACCCTTGCCGTTGGTCCCGGTCACGTGCACCGACGGGTAGGTGCGCTCCGGGTTGCCCATCAGGTGCGCCAGCTCGCGCATGCGGTCGAGCGTCGGCAGCGCGCGACGGCTCGGCATCTTGGACTCGTAGTCGATGTGACCGTCCAACCACGCGGCTGCTTCGGTCAAAGAGGAGAAGGGAATCTGCGTCACTATCCACCCGTCGGGGGCGGAGCTTACGATGCGGCCCGACGGCTCCGCGGCGCCTTGGCCGGAGGATCGCTCAGCGGCACGAGGGTGGGATTGACCCGGTCGAGGACGACGGCTCGGTCGATGACGCACTTGCCAATGTCGTTGCGGCCCGGCAGGTCGTACATGACGTCCAACAGGACCTCTTCCAAGATCGCCCGGAGCCCGCGGGCCCCGGTGCCGCGCAGAAGGGCCTGGTCGGCAACGGCGTCCAGCGCGTCCTCTGTCAGCACCAGCTCCACGCTGTCAAGCTCGAACTGGTAGGCGTACTGCTTCGTCAGGGCATTCTTGGGCTCGACGAGGATTCGGATCAGCGCGTCCTTGTAGAGCTGGGAAACCGCACCGACCACCGGCAGCCGGCCGATGAACTCGGGGATCAGGCCGAACTTGATCAGGTCCTCTGGAAGCACGCGGCGGAGGATCTCGGTGTCGTCTCGTTCGCTGATCGACACGTCGGCCCGGAAGCCGATGCCCTTACGACCGATGCGGCTCTCGATGATCTTGTCGAGCCCGGCGAACGCACCGCCGCAGATGAACAGGATGTTTGTCGTGTCGATCTGGATGAACTCTTGGTGGGGGTGCTTGCGNNATCTTGAGCAGGGCCTGCTGGACCCCCTCACCCGAAACGTCACGGGTGATCGACGGGTTCTCGCTCTTGCGGGCGATCTTGTCGATCTCATCGACGTAGATGATCCCCGTCTCGGCCCGCTTCACGTCGTAGTCGGCCGCCTGGATGAGCTTCAAGAGGATGTTCTCGACGTCCTCGCNNCCGACGTAGCCGGCCTCGGTCAACGCGGTGGCGTCCGCGATCGCGAACGGGACGTTCAACATGCGGGCGAGGGTCTGGGCGAGCAACGTCTTCCCGCACCCGGTCGGGCCGAGCAGGAGGATGTTCGACTTGGCCAGCTCGACGCCCTCTTCTTGGTTCGGGTTGGCCTGCACCCGCTTGTAGTGGTTGTAGACCGCGACCGAAAGGATCTTCTTCGCGTATTCCTGGCCGACGACGTAGTCGTTCAGGAAGTCGAAGATCTCGCGCGGCTTGGGAAGGTCCTCGAAGTTGAGCTCCGTGGTCTCGGTGAGCTCCTCCGCGATGATGTCGTTGCACAGATCGATACACTCGTCGCAGATGTAGACACCGGGCCCCGCGATGAGCTTCTTCACCTGCTTCTGCGACTTACCGCAGAAGCTGCACTTGACTAGATCGCCGCCCTCACCAAATTTTGCCACGCCTGCTCCCCTCTAGGTCCCGGTCCCTGGTCCGGCCCGTTCGGTTCTACGCGGCGCCGACCGCTTCGAGCGGTGCGGCTTCTCTCGAGCTGATTACCTCGTCGATGACTCCATAGAGGACCGCCTCGTCGGCCGTCATCACGAAGTCGCGATCCGTGTCCTTGGCCACCTTGTCGTGGGCCTGACCGGTGTCGGATGCGAGCATCCCGGTCAGCAGGTCGCGCATGCGGAGGATCTCGCGGGCCTGCAGTTCGATGTCGCTGGCCTGGCCCTCGGCACCGCCCCAGGGCTGGTGCAGCAGGATCCGCGCGTGCGGAAGGGCGAACCGCTTGCCCTTGGCCCCTGCGGCGAGCAGCACGGCCGCCGCCGATGCGGCCTGGCCGAAGCAGAACGTCGACACGTCGGGCTTCAAGAACTTCATCGTGTCGTAGATGGCGAACAAGGCGGTGATGTCGCCACCCGGAGAGTTGATGTAGAGGTGGATGTCCTTGTCCGGCTCCTCGGACTCCAAGAACAGGAGCTGGGCACAGACCAGGTTCGCCACCGTGTCGTCGATCGGTGTGCCGAGGAACACGATGCGTTCTTTCAAGAGGCGGGAGTACAGGTCGTAGGCCCGCTCGCCCCGGTTGGACGACTCGACGACCGTCGGGACCAGATAGTTGCTGTAGCGCTGGTGGCCCTCTGCGCTTGGGGTGATCGGCATCAGGACGTTTCTCCTGAGGTCGTTTCGGCCTCGCGTTCCTGACTATCCACGGAAACCTCCAGTTCGTCGCCCCGGTTCTCGTCGCTAGAGTTCACGCGTAGCTCGTCACGTGAGGCTGGATTGCCCTCCTCGTCGACGAGCTGCACATGATCAAGCAGCCACGTAAGCGCCTTGGCCTTCCTCTGCTCTGAGCGTACCTCGCCCATACGCCCATTGCGGTCGAGCTGGGACCGCAACTCGGACGGATCGACCTTCAGCCGGTCGGCACTGGCCGCGACCTGCTCCTCTAATTCCGTGTCGTCGACCTGCAGGTCCTCTGCGTCGGCGAGCGCCCGCAGGCCGAGATCGGCCTTCACGCCTCGAAGAGCGTCGATCCGTAGCTCGGCGATCAGCGACTCGGCGTCGCGCCCAGTCGCTCCGAGGAACTGCTCGATGGTCAGACCCTGCTGCTCCAGCCGGTGACCGAGATCGTGCACTCGCCGGCGCAACTCCTCTTCGATGAGCACCTCGGGCACGTCATCGTCGTCGACGAGCTCGACCAACGCGCCGATGCTGTTCTCGCGCCATGCGAACTGTGCCTGCATGAGCTTCACTTGCCGGAATCGCTCGGTGACGTCGGCCCGCAACTCCTCGAGCGTCGAGAACTCGGAGTTCTCGGCGACCCACTCGTCGCTGGGTTCGGGCAGGTGCTTCTCCTTGACCTCTTTCACGAGCACCGAGAACGCGAGCATCTCGTCGGTCTGCCCCGGCACCGGGGCATTGAATGCCAGCACATCGCCGGTCTTTGCGCCCCGGAGCTGGTCATCGAGTTCGGGGACGATCGTTCCGCTCCCGATCTCGTAGAGGTAGTCGTCACCGGGGCCGACCTCATCCCCCTTGGCCGTCTTGGCGTGGAGGTTGATGGTCAGGTTGTCCTTGTCCTTGGCCTTGCGGGCCACCTCGACAAGCTCCCCGTCGCTCTCGCGCATCCGGTCGACCTGAGCGTCGACGTCTGCGTCATCCACCTTGAGGGAGGGAACGGTGACCTGGAGCCCCGCGTAGCCCGGGATCGCGACCACCGGGCGCACCTGGACCAGCGCATCGAACGCGACTGCGCCGCTCTCCTCACCCGCCGTGATGTCGATGTCCGGCGGGGCGATCGGGTCGACCTCGGTTTCTGCGACCGCACGGGCGTAAAACTCGGGCAGCGCCTCGCGCAATGCCTCGATACGCAGACTGCCCGACCCGCCCATCCGCGCCTCGAGCACCTGGCGCGGCACCTTCCCCGGACGGAACCCCGGGACCCGGACCTCGCGCGAAAGCTTGCGCACGGTCTGTTCCAAGGCGCGATCCACCTCGGACTCATCGACTTCGACGGAAAGCCGGACCTTGGAGCCCTCGACGGCTTCGGCGGTGGCGCGCATAGCGGAGTTGACACTCTACCGGTGGTCGCCTCGCGTCCAGCGACCATCCAGCGTTCAGATCACGAAGTCCATCGCCTGCACCACCCGGGTGCCGAGCTCCTGATCGCCTTCAAACGCCAGCTCACCGGATCCGAGGGCCGCCTCTGGATCCTCCCGGCCGCACCCGAGCCTGAGGAAATGCTCGGGTGCCATGACGATCCGCACCGTCGGGCTGATCGGTGCGTCGTCGCGTCCCTCGGCTCGTTTCCCGTTCATTTCCAGCGTCACCGTGTGCGCGGGTGACCCGCCCAGGTCGAACACCACGGTGGTTCCGTCCGGAGGCGCCACCTTGCGGCCGACGACATAGGCCATCCCCATGGTCACTCGCTCGAGTGCGATCCTCTCGCCGGCGCCTCCCCGCTCGCCGGGTCGGTCCACGGCCTGGCGAATGTCCTGGCCGTGGATCCAGCAGTCGAACTCGCGGATCTGCATGAACTCCCGGTACTGGGCTTCGCCGGCCGGGCTCCAACCGAGCACGTCCCACCGCTCGGGTGGGAACCCCTCGAGCTCGACGAGTCGGCGGTTCGTCACGTCGAGGAACTCGGCCAACACCTCGATGCCGGGCACTCCACGGCGCTCTTCGATCCATGCCTCGTTCAGCTGGCCCAGGGGATTGCGCACGTAGCCGGGCATCGGGTCGGGCACCGCCGGTGCGGCACGACCGAGCAAGCCGAGCTCGGTTCCGATCAAGTGCGAGAGCTGGTCACGAACGGTCCAGCCGGGACAGTCGGTGGGCAGGTCCCAAGCATCGGAATGCAGGCCCTCGCACGCCTGGGCCGTCGCGGACCAGGTCTCCCCGAGTGTGGCGATGATCGGTTCGGGTGGCCGTTCAGGCACGGTGTTGATGGTAGGGCCTGGGTTTTCTCGCCATCCTCGGGGGACCAAATGGGGATGTGTAACGTGACAAACCCATTCCCGTATACTTCCAGGTGGGGTGCCAGGCAGGATGGGCGCCTCCTCGGTGCCCATGGCCGAGCCTTGGAGGGGTCGATATGGAGGAACACAAGCGAAACGGCTGGTATCTCCTGGGCGGCCTCCCTATGACAGGAGGCGTTGCCCTCGCCGTTGGATGGCTCATCGCGGTCGAATCTGCCAAAAGTCCACGCCCCCAGTATTGGGAAGCACCTGCCTATATCGCTGTGGGTCTTGTGGGGGTGGGCTTCCTGCTCGTGCTGGCGGTCATGTATGAGTGGCATCCCAAGCGATTCTTGGCATGGCTGAAGAAACGGCGAGACTCCGCGGGGTTCGTCCTGATCCCCGCCGGGGTCGAAGACGAGGAACCCCCGGCCGCAACTCCGAACACGCTGGTGCCCCCACCCCGTGGGCCTTCTCCTCTCGGCCGGTCACTCCAACAAATCAACGAAATGACGGCCAAGGCATTCGCGCCAACCGGCAAGAAAATCTTGGATGCTGCTATCGACGCCGCCATGCATGAACGGCCCGAACCGGAGCCGGAAATACCTGCTGTCGTCGCCGATCCCGACGCCGATTGGCCAAACCAATGCGACCGCATCCGAGGCGGCATGCGGCTACGCATTCAGCGGCCCCCCAGGGATAGTGGGCTTCTCCTCGACTGCGTTGTCAGGGATTCCGGTGGCAGGAGCTGGAGATGGGGCACAAGCATTCTCGTGCCCATGCCGGGCGTACTCGTCGGTAGGGACATGAATCGGGCTTCGACCGACTTCCCCCACCACTTTGCGGGCGGTCAGGCCGCCATGCCGTTACCCAAGGGCACCTACACCTACCGGTGGAGGGCAGAGTACGGGAACGATCTGCTAGCGGGACCTAGTTCGACCGACGTGGTTGCTCGGGGCGAGTTCTCGATATGAGCAGTCAGACGTCCGACCCGTCGGGAGGTTCGTCCTCGTCCTCGGCATCGAGCAACACCCTTAGTGCCTCTTCCGGCTCCATGTCGATGTTGACCGGCTCGTCGTACTCGGGGAAAGCGTCGCGAGGCACCGAAGCAAGTCTAGGGAGTTGGGTGATCGGGAGGAACGATCCGAATAGTGATGCTCTTGCTGGTAGATCCATCGATCGAAGCCGTGATCGCGTAGGGCCCCGGCACATCCGCCTGAAAGATGACCTGCAACGGAAGCAGGGCGTTGATTTCCCAACCGGGGTTGCTCTGGGGTCCTGGGGTCATCCCGAATGGGTACTTCAAAGGATCGCAGGCAGCCGTCATCGACGGGCCCAGAATGGTGAGTTCAAGCTCGTGGGTCTGACCGTCAGGCAGGCCGGTGGCGCGGAAGGCAATGGCAACTACGACGGGGCCGGGAATTGCAGCCGCCCGGAGCGTGTCGAAACCCCCGTCCACGATCGTGGCCAGTCCGTTGTTCACCGACACATGCCGGCATGGGATCAGCCAATCAACCCGCAATGGCGTGGGCTACTTGGGCGATACGGGGGTCACCGCTCCGGCCTCTACCGGGGCTGGTGGCTCGATTGGCCGCGTAGGCGTCGGCGCGGTGACCTTCCGCGCAATGAAATCGAAGATGATTGGCGGCACGCGACGATCATACCCCCGCGGCCAATATCACCCCTTCAACCGCTTGTAGGTGAGCCTGCGGCCGGTGGTCTGGCCCATGAGTCGTGCCGTGCGCTGGGTGTCCGTGAGCTTGCGAGACGAATAGCGGAAGTCGAACTCGGCCAGGTAGCGGTCCAGGTGCTCGACGCTGACGTGGTGGTGCGTGCCATCGAGGCTCCGCTTCAACTGCGAGAAGTACCCTTCGGCAAGGTTCGTGCTCACGTCGCCCCGGGCGTACTCGTCTTGGGAGTGATTGACGGTTTCATGCGAGGCGAACTCCCGACCGAGCACGATGTATTGGCTCCCCTCGTCGGTCATCAGGCGGCTGCCAGACATCGCAACGTTCTCAGCGATGACTTTGCGGAGTGTGGCCCCGCTCACGTCAGCCACGACCTTGGAGCGGGCCTCGCCCGTCTCGGCATTGATGAGCGAAAGAACCGGCGTTTTCTCGGTATGCCTGTTCGGAAGGCTGCCCGGCGTCACCTTGACCGGCTGCTCCATGTTGCGCCGGGTCCTGGCGTTGCGGCGATTGGGGTCGCCACCGATCCACGCCTCGTCGGCCACCACGGTCCCGCTGAGCAGCGCCAAGGGGGCACGGGTCTTCATCGCCTCACGCACCCGGTGGGCCATGTACCAGGCCGTCTTAGGCGACACGCCGTACTTCCGCTCGATCTCCCGGGCCGCAAGCCCGTTCTTGTTCGCAGCCATCTCAAAGACCACGAACAACCAAGTGCGGAGCGGCACCTTGGAGCCGTGGAAAATCGTCCCGGTCAAGACCGAGAACTGACGCCGACAGTCCTTGCATTTCCAGACCCGGCGCTCGGACACGGAGCCGGTACGGGTCTTACGGCCTTCGGGAGCCTTGGGGGTCAGGAAGTAGTGATCGTTGATCGAGCCACAGTGCGGGCAGACCGGCTGCTCGGGCCAGCGCAGGGCCTCCATGAAGGAGTAGGCGTCGGCCTCAGAGGTGATCTTGGTGGCTAGCGATCCGATGGTGATTCGTTCCATGCCCCCATTCTGTGCCTATTTTCTGGGTTTGTCAAGTTACACATCCCCGACCAAATGGGGGCCTTCCAATGCTTTTTATGTCATTCCACCCACCAGGGTCCCCCCGCACGCGGCCAGGCACGGATAGGTTCATCGCGTCTCATGCCTGGGTCACCCGGGCCACGAGGAGACTGGAAGACGAGGAGGAGTCGCATGGCCGAGTACGAGGGGTACTGCGTGAAGTGCCGTGAGAAGCGCACGTTCGACGGTCACGAAGTTGACCTGGCCAACGGGCGCCGCGCGGCGCAGGGCATCTGCCCAACCTGCGGTACCAAGATGAACCGAATCCTCGGTAAGAAGGCAACAGCCTGAACGAGCGATCCGGCGCCGGCCTTCACCGCCCCGGCGCCGGAAGCTCGCCAGGGCGAGCGCGTTCTCACCCGTTTGGGTAGGCGGTATCGCACATCGGTCGGCTGGCGACGCGCGCCGCACGTAACCGCGATGGATCGCCGGATCGCGTGTTCGCCACCCGGGTACGCTGCGCGGGGCCCCGAGGGCCATTCCGGGGAGTGGCGCAGTAGGTAGCGCGCCTGCTTTGGGGGCAGGAGGTCGGGGGTTCGAGTCCCCCCTCCCCGACTGAGAACGCACACCCTTGGCGGACGGCAGCCAACGTCTCGCCGCCCGAAGCCCGGATCTCTCCGGTGAGCTCACCCGCCCCGCGAGCCATGATCTAGGCGTGAACTTGGATCGCCCGGAGCGCTGTGCCATCGCGGGGAAACCGATCCAACGTGCGGCACACCGATGAGTACCTGGAGCTCCCCGCCCTCGCCGGGTGTCGATGCCCGTCCCGACGCCGAGGAGCTCGAGCGTCTGCTCCTCGAGGACGTGACGGTGCAACTCGACCGGTGGCGGGCCGAGTATGCCGGCAGGCCCGACAGGGAGCGCCAACGGCTCTTGCTGCTGGCGCTCGAGCGCGAGCAGATCGTGGCGGTGGCCTACCGGGAGGAGGCCGTTGCGGGGCGGGTCGCAGCGCTCGACATCGGCCACGACGCCCGAGACCTGCTCCGCCAGACCCTGATCTGGATCTGGAAGGACGAGCAGCTGCATGCCGAGTATCTCCGAGGTGAGCTTCTCCGGGCACCGGGCCTCCTGTCGAGGGCGGTGGTCTACGGGCGCCAGCTCCAAGGAGCGCTCTCCGGTTGGACGTCGGCGACGGCCAACCTCAGCGATTCGCGCACCACACCGTTTCGAACGGGTGCCGCCGGGGTCCTGGTTGCGGTGGCCGGCTTCATGGGCCAGGTCCCTCCTGTGCTTCGCGACGAGCTCCGCTACCAGACCTTCCACCGATACTGCCAACTCAACGTGGCCTTGGAGGCCAGCGCCGAACTGGCCTACCGGCGGCTGGTCGAGCTCACGGATGACCCGGTGCAGCGAGGGACCATCGATCGCATCCGCGAGGACGAGGCCCGGCACATCGATGCCTTCCGGCTCCTCGCGGCCGCCCTCACCGAGGACGATCGACTGCGCGACCCGGGGTCCCTCGACCGCCTGGTCGCCGAACTGGGCGGCGTCAGCGTGTGGTTCGTTCCGGCCGGCCTCCGCCCGGCCGTCGCGCCAACCGACGCGACGCACGTGCAGGGGCCGGCTGATCTCCGACCCCGCTCGTTCGGGTCGCGCCAGCGAGTGGCGGTCGGTGACGGGCGCGACAAGGCCGACAAGGAGTCCGTGCTCGTGGACTGCCTCGATCGGGCCGGGCTCGGTGAGCGGGTGGCCGGGGTGGGGTCGGTGGCCATCCGGGCCTCCTTCATGCTCGGGTACGACCGTCGAGACCGATCGAATGTGAACGACCCCGAGTTGGTGGAGTTGCTGGCCCGGTACCTCCGCAAGAGAGGAGTGACCGACGTGGCGGTTCTCGAGGCCCCGACCGTCTACGGCAACCATTACGCGCACCGGTCGGTCGCCGAGGTGGCGGCGTATTTCGGGTTCGACTCGCCGGAGTACCGGATCGTCGACATCAGCCAGGACCTGCGGCCGTTCACCTATGACCGTGGCTTCGTCCAGCGCGCCATCAGCGGGTCGTGGCTGGATGCCGAACTGCGCATCGTGATGCCCAAGCTCAGAACGGCGCCCACCGACTTCGCACATCTGAGCATGAACACGCTCGAGGGCGGCAACGGGCGGATCGATTACACCGTGTATGCGGGGCGCAGCATCGACTACCGGTCGGCGACCATGATGCTGCTCGACGTGGCCCCGCCCGACTTCTCGGTGATCGACGGTTGGGCGCCGGTGGCCGACGGGCCGTTCGGCGTCATGGGTTGCGACCGCCCGGCCGACGTGCGGGTCGTGTACGCCGGCGCCGACGCCCTGTCGGTCGACGAGGTGGTACTCGGTGATCTCGGGGTCGGAGATCCCCGTCGCGCCCCCATCGTGCGCCTGGCTCACCACTGGTTCGGCTTGGCCCCGGGAACGGTCGAGGTCGACGGTCGTCGGCCGGATCTCGGCCACCAGCTCCGGGGCGCTCATGCGTCCCTCCCGATCCGGGCGCTCGGCCTCTTGTCAGACCCCGTCTATATGTATTTCAGCGGTGCGGGACGCGTCTTCGTCCCCGCGCTCGACATCTCCGCGTTTCCCCCTTTGCGCCCGATCGGACCCGCGCTCCGGTCGTTCCAGCGAGCGACCCAGCGCGTCTTCGGCATTCGCGCACCGGCGTCCACCCCGGACGCCGGTGCGCAACTCGTGCGGCCATGACCAGTTGGCGTGACGCCTTGAGCGGGGTTGCAGGCACGTTTCGCCAGGGCCGCGTCGCACCCAAGGCCCTGGCGGTGTTGGACAGCCGGAGCCTCGTCCGCGCCCTGTTTCTCTCATCGGCGGTCCGCTTCGAGCTGTTGCAGCACCTCGTAGCCGAGCGCTCCGCGGACGAACTGGCCGAACTGACCGGCGCGTCGAACCCCGACCGGCTGCGGGCGTGGCTCCAGGTCGGTGTCGAGCTCGGCGAGCTGCGCCGGCGGGACGACCGCTACCGGGTGTCCGGCCGTCGCGCCCGTGCGCTTGCCCGAGGCGACGAGTTCCTCGCCGCGCACTACCGCTCCATCCTCGAGTACCAGGTGGGCCCGTACGCCGAGCTGGACGAGCTGCTCCGCGGCGATGCAAGCACCGGCCGCGACGATCTCGACCGGTACGCGGACGACATCGCCAAGGTGTCGCTGGCCGCCACACCGTTCGTGAGCTCGATGGTCAGGCGACTGGTCGCCGAGCTCCACCCCCTCCGGGTCCTCGACGCCGGCTGCGGGTCGGGGATCTACACCGCGGTGGTCCTCGAGGCGGACCCGCGCGTTCGCGTGGACGGGGTGGACCTCGCAGAGAGCGTCATCGTGCGCGCCCGGGCGGAGCTGGCCAAGACCGGCCACGCCGACCGGGCGGAGCTCCACGCCGGCGACATGCTCGAGTGGCTGGACCGTTCCAAGGAACGTTTCGACCTCGTCATGCTCCTCAACAACATCTATTACTTCGACGGCACGCAGCGGCGGGAGATCTACCGCAGGATGAGCGCTCGGCTCACCGAGACCGGCGAGCTGCTCGTGGTGTCGATGACGACCCCGGGGTCGATCGCGGCGGCCCATCTGGACCTGATGTTGCGGTGTCAGTCCGGCACCGCGTCGCTCCCCGACGTCCTCGATCTGCGGAGCGATCTGATCGGGGCCGGCTACGAGGTGGTCGAGGAGCTGCGGCTGGTGCCGACGGAGCCCTTCGTGGCATTCCGAGCCCGCCCCCACCGCTGAGCAGCCCGAGCCCGAGCCCGAGCTAGTCGTCGTCCCGTTCGGCGGCCTCGCGTCGATGCTTGCGGGTGACCCGCACGTGGTTGAGCACCAGGGCCAGCGCAGCAACGCCGATCACCACGTACGACCACACGCCGATGGCCTTCAACGCGTGCTCGTACTCGGCGCCGAGCGCGTAGCCGAGCATCGTGTAGAGGGTCGCCCACAGCACGCCGCCCGCGATGTCGAAGACCACAAAGGTGCGAAACCTGAGGTCGCTCAGCCCGGCTAAGGCCGGCATCACCGCGCGCACCACGACCACGAACCGCGCGATGAGCACGGCCGGGCCACCCCGGCGGGCCAGCTGGTCCCGGGCCCGGATGAGCATCGGGTGCTTCCCGAGCCGGGTGTGCTCGAGGGCCCACGGCAGGACGGCACGGCCGATCGCGTAGCCAACCAGGTACGAGCCGATGGCCGCGGCGTTGGCCACCAGCACCATCGCCACGATGTCGACTCGGTGCTCCCGGGCCAGCACGCCGCCGAGGACGACGGCCAACTCACCGGGGACGAAGAAGCCCACCCCGAAGCCGGATTCGGCGAGCAGCAGGCCCGCCACGATCAGGTAGATGACGGGCCCGTGGAAGTGGGTGAGGAAGTCGCTCACGTTCCGGTGCCCGTCCCTCCGCGCGGCGCCGCACGACTGGTGACCCTCACGGCGGAAGCTTACGGGTGCACGTCGGCGTCCCCCGGTACGCTCGGAAATCGGCGCGCCGTCGGGCGCGAGACCAAGGGGGACCGATGGCGGACACGAAGATCGAGGTGCAGGGCACCTGCGACGCGCAGTTCGAGGCCGTGCGTGAGGCCTTCTACAAGAACCTCGACGAGGGCAAGGACGTCGGTGCGTCGGTCACCGTCCATGTCGAGGGCGAGCCGGTGGTCGACCTCTGGGGCGGCTGGACCGACGAGGAGCGCACGACGGCCTGGGAGCGCGACACGATCACCAACGTATGGTCAACCAGCAAGACCATGACCAACCTGTGCGCGCTCATCCTGGCTGACAAGGGGGAGATCGACCTCCACGCGCCCGTCGCCAAGTACTGGCCCGAGTTCAAGGCCAATGACAAGGAGCGAATCGAGGTCCGCCACCTGCTCTCCCACACCGCCGGGTTGCCCGGCTTCGAGGAGCCCATCACCTACGAGGACCTCTACGACTGGGAGAAGGCGACGAGCCTCCTGGCGGCGCAGAAGCCGTGGTGGGAGCCGGGCACCGCGTCGGGGTACCACGCCGTGACCCAGGGCTACCTGGTCGGCGAGGTGGTCCGGCGAGTCACGGGCCAGAGCCTCGGCACGTTCTTCGCGAAGGAGGTCGCAGGCCCGCTCGGAGCGGAGTTCTTCATCGGCACCCCGGCCGAAGAGGACCACCGGGTGAGCCGCGTGATCCCGCCCGACATGTCGGCCATCCAAGGGCAGATGGCGGGCAGCGAGCTGCTGACCAAGGTGTTCACCAACCCGATACTGAGCGCCGAGCGCAGCTGGGACGAGGACTGGCGGCGGGCCGAGATCCCGGCGGCGAACGGGCAGAGCAACGCCCGGGGCGTCGGCGCGGTCCAATCGATCGTGTCCAACGGCGGCGAGGCCCGCGGCGTGCGGCTGCTCTCCCAAGCCGGGGTGGAGGCCATCTTCGAGGAGCAGTCCAACGGTGACGACCTCGTCCTCGGTGTGCCGCTGCGCTTCGGCATCGGCTACGGCCTCGGCACCGAGCTGATGCCGCTCGGCCCGCGCGGTTGTTACTGGGGCGGCTGGGGCGGGTCGCTCGTCGTCTCCGACCTCGACGCGCGCATCACCGTCTCGTATGTGATGAACCGCATGGAGATGGGCCTGGTCGGCGACACCCGTGGCGCGGCGCTGGTGTTGGCGGCGGTGGTGAGCCTGGCCCCCCACTGAGGACGGGGCGACGGTGGGCTAGTTGATGCTGAAGTAGACGATGCCGGCGCTGCCCAGGGCCAAGCAGTAGAAGGCGAACGGCGTCAGCCGGTTCTTGCGGAAGTAGCGGACCAGGAACCGGATCGAGACGAGCGCCATCACGAACGCGACCGCGCTGCCGGCCAGGACCTGCCCGCGGATGCCGTTGCCGAGCGCGCCCAGCAGGTCGGGGATCTTCAACATGCCGGCCAGCAGGATCGGTGGGGCCGACAGCAAGAAGGCGAACCGGGCCGCGTCCTCGTAGCTGAACCCGCGCACGAGGCCGGTGACCATGCAGATCCCGTCCCGGCTGATGCCGGCCAGGAGCGAGAGCGACTCGGCCAGCCCGACGATCACCGCGTCGCGCAGCCGCAACGAGGCGAGGACCTCGGGGTCGTGGTCGTCGGAGCCGACCGACCGGGCCGGTTGGGCGACGGCCGTCGCTTCGTTCGGCACGGCGCCGGCCGGCACGGAGGCGAGCGCGGCGGCCCTGGCCCGCCCCTTGCGCCGGAGCCATTCGCCGCCCAGCAGGATCAGGCCGTTGATCGTGAGAAAGGTCGCCGCGGCGAGCGGCTTCGCGAAGACCGTCCGGAGCGGGTGCTCGAGGAGGAGGCCGATGATGCCGACCGGGATCGTGGCGACGATCACGAACCACGCCGCTCGCTCGTCGGCGGTCTCCGCCCGGCGCTTGGTCAGGCTCGAGAAGAAACCCCTGATGATCCGGACCCAGTCCCGCCAGAAGTAGGCGATGAGGGCGAGCGCCGTGGCCACGTGGAGGCCGACCACGAACGCGAGGTACGGCGACTCGGGGCGGGCCTCCTGGGTCACCAGGCGGGCCCACGAACCCCCGATGAAGGCCGGGACGATGACGGTGTGGCCGAGGCTCGAGATCGGGAANNAGCTCGGCGACCCCCTGGATGAAGCCGATCACGATGGCCTGCAGGAACGTCACGTCGTCCTCCGAAGCGCTGAATACGGGCCGGGTGGCCGCACGTGGGGGTGATGCGGGACCGGGTCGACGCTAGGCGACGACGCGGCCCCGCTCGCGGAACCCGGCCCCGATCGAAGGTCGCGCTCAGTTGACGCCGAGCGCGACCACCTCGTCGTGGGCCAGGGTGGCCAGGATCGACTCGGCCAGGGTCCGGGCCGAGCGGGCATCGAGCTCGACGGCGACGCGCTGGCTCGGGTCATCGCCGCCGGCCCGGAAGTCGATGCACAGCGCGTGCTCGACCGGGGCCTCCTGGGGATGGTCGAAGTACACGACCGCACGCTCGATCGGGAACCAGCCCCTCGCGCCGAGACCGGTGCCGGCCACCTTCTCCGTCGAGGTCAGATAGGTGCACATGTGCTCAGCCCTCCAGGTGCTCGCCGTAGAAGTCCCAGATCTCGTGCCAGCCCTGGCGCGACGCCTCGGCGTTGTAGCTCGGGCGCTCCACCCAGAAGAACGCGTGGCCGGCGTCGTCGTAGGTGTGGAACCGGTAGGTCTTCCCGTGCGCCTTCAGCTCCTCTTCCATCCGGGCGGTGTGCTCGGGCGACGGGTTGGCGTCGTTCACACCGAACAGCCCGAGCATCGGGCAGCGGAGGTCCTTGGTCATGTCGATGACGGCGACCGGCCGCTCGGGTGTCAGCTGGTCGGGCGTCGCCACCACCCCGCCGCCGTAGCAGACGACCGCTGCGTCGACGTCGAGGTTGCACGCGACGAGATAGGTCTGGCGGCCGCCCGAGCAGTAGCCGATCACGCCCACCTTGCCGTTGGCCCCGGGCTGGGCCTTCAAGAAGGTCATCGCGCCCGACACGTCCTCGATGCACTGCGCGTCCGGCACCCCGCCGGCGGCCCGGGCCGCGGCGGCGCCGTCTCCAGCCGACGCCCCGGGGGCGTAGCGGTGGAACAGGTTCGGGACGACGGCGCCGTACCCGTGGGCTGCGAAACGCCGGGCGATCTCCTTGGTCGAGGAGTCGTATCCGGGCATGTGGTGGATCACCACGACGCTCCCGTAGGACTCGGCGTCGACCGGCCGGGCGTGGTACGCCTCGATCTCGTCGCCCTTGCCGGAGACGAGCGTGATCGTCCCCGCCTCGATCTTGTCGCTGCTCATGTCATTCCCTTTCGGACTCTCCGGTGTCCGGTCGTTGGCACCGGGCTCGCTGGTGGCGACAAGACGCAGTGGTGTCGCGTCGTCCCCGTCTTCCAGCCTCGCAAGCCGGACCCCGCTCAGGCAACCCGGGGTCCGACGCGGTGCTGCAGGCAACCTGACCGGGCACGGCCCGGGCCCCGGTGCGGTAGCGGCGCCGGCCCGTTCACGGCATGATCGAGGTGTTCTCCATCCGGCCAATCCGCTTTCATGTCCGCACCGGCCGGCCGGTCGACCCCGAAACCCGTTGAAGAGGAGGGACGCGTGAGCGAACTAGAGAAGCGGCCGCTCGGCCGCACCGGCATGGACGTCACCGTCCTCGGCTTCGGCGGGATGGAGCTGCGGGGCACCAGCCACCGCCGGCCGGTCCCGATGGAGCCGGGTCAGGCGGCCAAGGTCCTGAACGGGGTTCTCGACGCCGGGATCAACTTCGTCGACACGTCCATTGACTACGGCTCGAGCGAAGCGGAGATCGGGAACGCGATCGCGCACCGGCGAGACGAGTTCTTCCTCGCGTCGAAAGCCGGTTGCCCGGTCGACGCCGAACGGTTCGCCAATGCGGAGCCGGGGCCTCTGCCGCACAACTACAGCCGCGACAACATCCGGGCCGGGATCGAGCAGAGCCTCGAGCGTCTGAAGACCGATCACCTCGACCTGCTCCAGCTCCACATCAGCCCGTCGCTCAGCACCATCGAGAACGACGGCGTCATCGAGACCCTGCTCACGTTGAGACAGGAGGGAAAGACCCGGTTCATCGGTTCCTCGTCGACGATCCCCAACATCTCGGACCACATCAAGATGAAGACGTTCGACGCGTTCCAGATCCCGTACTCACTCCTCGAGCGCGACCACGAGGACGCCATCGACTGGGCCCACGACGCCGGAGCGGGCGTGATCGTCCGTGGCGGCGTGGCCAAGGGCGGGCCGCGGCAGATCCTGCCGGGCCGAAAGAACGTCTGGGAGCTCTGGGAGGCCGAGGGGCTCGACGACCTCCTCGACCCCGGGCAGACCCGGGTTGAGTTCGCGCTCCGGTTCACGATCAGCCACCCCGGGATGAGCACGACCATCGTCGGGACGTCCAACCCCGAGCACCTCGCGGCCAACGTCGCGGCCGCGTTGAAGGGCCCGCTGTCGAGCGACGTCTACGAGGAGACCAAGCGCAGGCTGGGTTCGGCGGGCGAGGTCCCGGTCGAGCTGGCCCGGAACTAGCTGTCCGAGGGCCCCCGGTCCCCCACCTTCGCCTCGGCCTCGATCTCGACCCTCCAGCGGGGGTCGAGCAGGCCGGCGACAACCACCATCGTGGCGGCGGGCCGGGCCCGCCCGAACACGGCCGCATGGGCCAGGCCGACCGCGTCGGCGTCGGCGGCGTCGACCAGGTACATGCGGGTGCGGATGACGTCGTCCGCCGATGCGCCGAGCTCAGTCAGGGCCTCGACCACGATCTCGAGGCACCGGCTGGCCTGGCTCCCGGCGTCGTCCGGGCACGAGCCGTCCCCGAAGATCGGCGCGGTACCCGAAACCACGATGCGCGATCCGACGCGCACGGCACGGCTGTACCCGAACGAGCCTTCGAATGGCGACCCCGACGCGGCGCGCCGGCGACCGTCGTCGCTCACGAACCGGTGAAGTCGGGCTCTCGACGCTGGCTCGACGCAGCCACGCCCTCGGCGAAGTCCTTCGTCCGGCGGAGCCGCTCCTGCTCCGACCGCTCGTGGTCGGTCGCCTGCCGCACCCGATCGGCCAACCCGCGTCGCATGGTCGCCCGGATGGCCCGCACCGACAGTGGCGCGGCCGCGGCCAGCTCGGTCGCCATCGCCCTGGCCTCGGGCATGATGGCCTCGGTCGTGGCGACCAGGCGGTCGCACAGCCCGATCGAGTGGGCTTCCTCGCCGCCGATGCGCCGGCCCGTGTAGAGCAGCGACGCGGCGGCCTGCTGGCCGACCGCGTCGGGCAGGGTCACCGTCAGCCCGAAGCCGTGATGGAACCCGAGCCTGGCGAAGTTGGCCGCGAACCGGCTCTCGGGGCTGGCCACGCGGAAATCGGCCGCGAGCGCAAGGCCGAGCCCGCCCCCGACCGCCGAACCCCCGACCGCCGCGACCACCGGCAGCTCGGCCTCGAACAACCGAAGCGCCTGGCCGTAGAGCTCGCCGACCGTCCGTTCGGTGCCGCTGGTCAGGTCGGCGCCGGCGCAGAAGTGCCTGCCCTCTGCGCACAGGACGATGGCCCGGGACGGCCCGGCCTGCAGCTCCTCGTAGGCGTCGGCGATGTTGGAGATGAGCGCCACGTCGAAGAAGTTGTTGGGGGGCCGGTGGATCTCGACGACCGCGACGTGGTCGTCACCCCGCTCGACCGTGACGTCGCTCACTTCCCCCGGGAATCGGCTCGCACGTCCCGCACCTCCTTCAGGCCGACCAAGTCGGCGTGTCCGACGCGCTCGCGCCGGGCCGTGACGCTACCAATGCTCCGAGCGTCGAAGCTCACCGCCCGGGAGAGTTGGTCCGCACCTCGCGGAACGGCACGTGCGAGTCCGCCGACGGCTCCCGGGGCAGGCCGAGCGAACGCTCCCCGACGATCGAGCGCTGGATCTCGTCGGTGCCCCCGGCGATGGACCCGGCCGGCACCGACACCAGGATCTCGGCGATGACGCCGTCGTGCATCGAGGTCGGCCCGGTCAGCATCCCGGCCGCGCCGGCCATGGCCCCGTGCGCGTACGCGCAACGGCGCGCGATGTCGCTCCCGGCGAGCTTGGCCACCGAACCCTCGGGGCCCGGTGCCCGGCCGGCCGCCCGCGCCGAGCGGGCCCGCTCGACGTTCCAGTTGGCCACACGGTTGCGGGCGATGACGTCCGCGATGAGCTGGCGCTCGACCGCGGACGCGTCGACCTGGCGGGCCACCGTCGCCAGGAGGTCGGGCCGCCCGGCCCGCTGGGGATACCACGCGTAGGTGCGGGAGTGCTCGGCGGCCTCGGCCATCGCCTCGGTCGCCGTGCGCCCCTTCTGCCAGCCGTCGCTCGCGACCAGCCTCGACCCGCCGAGGCCGCGCTCGTGGGCGAGCGTCGTCAGGGCCGCCGACCAGCCGTCGTTGAGCTCCCCGACCACGTTGTCGGCGGGCACCCGGGCCTCGGTGAAGAAGACCTCGTTGAACGACGAGTGGCCGTTCATCTGGCGTAGCGGCCGCACCTCGACACCGCTCTGGTCCATCGGGAGGATGAAGTAGGTGATGCCGCGGTGCTTCGGGGCATCCCAGTCGGTGCGGGCGAGCAGCATCCCGAACGCGGCCGTCTTGGCCCCGGTGGTCCAGACCTTCTGGCCGCTCACCACCCACTCGTCGCCGTCACGGTCCGCCCGCGTCGTGAGCCCGGCCAGATCCGACCCGTTGCCCGGTTCGGAGAACAGCTGGCACCAGTGGTCCTCGCCGGTCAGGATCCGGCGCAGCAGCCGCCCTTTCAGGTCGGCGGATCCGTGAGCGAGCAAGGTCGGGGCGGCCAGGTTCATGGCCGAGCCGATCGGGGGTCCGACAGCCCCATAGGACTGGCGCTCGTCGGTGGCGACCCGGGCGAGCTCGGCCGAGAGCCCCTTCCCGAGCCAATCGGCGGGCCATTGGGGGGAGGCCCACCCAGAGTCGGCCAGCAATCCCCGCCACTCGAGGAGCGGGCGATCGGGGTCCCAGTTCGCCTGGAGCCACCCCCGGACCTCCGACGTGACTTCGCCTGGACTCCGTGCGGCACTGCTCATCGCGCCTCAGGCTATGTCGCGCGGCCTCACCCGGGCGGGGCCGCCGAGTCGTATCCGTCCGCCCAGTCGCCGGCGGGAACGCTCCACGACACGTCGGCCCGGCGTTCCATCACGAGGATCACGGCGGGGACGTGGGGAAGCCCGCCGTGCCAGTGCCACTCCCCCGCCGGCACCTCCACGCTGTCGCCCGGACCGACCACGACCCGTGTGCCTTCCCCGGCGACGACGGCCTCCCCGGCCACGACGTGCACCAACCGTCCTGTGGCGCACACATTGGGTCGCGAGCGGCTGCCCGGTCCGAACCGCATCAGCCGCACCTCGACGCCGTCGTTGACGGACGTCCGCACCACCGTGACGCCCACTGTGCCCACATAGAAGGGCGGCGCCGCCGCCTCCTCTCCGGACCGGTCGGTGATCCGATACACCTCCATCAGTGCCCCCCTTGCTCGGTCGCCCTTTGTCAAAGGCGCCGAACGTGCGAGAGTCGGGCCATGGCCGCTCCGGACGTGAAAGCGCTCGTCTTCGACGTATTCGGAACGGTTGTGGACTGGCGAACTTGTGTAATGGACCGGGCCAAAGAAATTTCGGGGGTCCGGGGGGCCGGGATCGACTGGGGGGTCTTCGCCGACGAGTGGCGCACCGAGGGCTACCTCGTCCCGATCGGCGAGATCGTCCGTGGGGCTCGGCCCTACGCCGACGTCGAGGTCCTCCTCCGCGAGAAGCTGGCCGAGCTCGTGGTCCGGCACGGGCTCGAGCTGAGCGCGGCGGAGACCCGTTCGCTGACCCTGACCTGGCGGCGGCTCGACCCGTGGCCCGATGCCGTCGCGGGCCTCGATCGGTTGCGGCGCGACTACGTGCTCGGACCGCTCTCGAACGGGAGCTTCGCCCTCCTCACCGAGATGGCCAAGCGGGCCGGGTTGCCCTGGGACTGCATCATCTCGACGGAGCTGTTCGGCACCTACAAACCCGACCGCCGGGCCTACGACGGCGCGGCGGGGCTGCTCGGCCTGGCCCCCGACGCGGTCATGCTCGTGGCCGCCCACGTCGGCGACCTGCGCGCGGCGGCCGCGGCCGGCCTGCGCACCGGGTATGTCCCCCGGCCGCTCGAGTGGGGACCGGCGGGCCACCAGCCGGCGCCGCCCGACCCCGACTTCGATGTCGTGGCAACCGACTTCTCTTCGTTGGCCGACCAGCTGTGCTCGGCCGACGCCGGCGTCCAAACCGGTGCCGTTAGCGTGGAGCCATGAGTCAAGGGATCAGCCCGCTCGAACGCGTCTATCTCGACGCGCAGCAACTCGGACGCCTGGCCACGGTCGACGCGCGGGGCCGCCCCCACGTCGCGCCGGTCGGCTACACCTTCAACGAGACGACCGGCACGCTCGACATCGGTGGCTTCCACATGTCGCAGACGGCCAAGTTCAGCCACGTGCGCGCGAGCGGGGTCGCGGCGCTCGTCGTCGATGACGTCCTGCCGCCCTGGCGCCCCCGAGGCATCGAGATCCGCGGCCGCGCCGAGGCGATCGACAGCGCGGCCGGCGCCGAGACCGGGCTGATCCGCATCCACCCCGACCGCGTCCACTCGTGGGGCGAGGGGCTCCGCCCGGCCGGTGACGACGGCCGCTGAGCCCGGCTGCGCTCAGGCGCTCCGGTCGCGCTTCTCCCCGTAGGTGTCCCAGTAGGTCGTCTCTTCGATCGGGCGGCGCTTCGCCTCGCCCCAGCGCCCGAGCGGGTAGCCGACCGGGATCATCGCCCAGGTGTGCACGTCGTCGGGGATGTCGAGGACGGTCTTGACCTCGGCCTCATTCAACCGGTGCACGGTGGTGAGCGCAGTGCCCAACCCGAGGGACCGGGCGGCCAGGAACAGGTTCTGGCAGCCCGGGTAAACGGAGGCGGGATCCTCGGTCCGCGAGCACGGGATGACGATGACGGGGGCCTCGCCCATGTGGTCGGACAGGTAGTCGGCCGAGCTCAGGATGGCCACTGGCGCATCGTCGCCCAGCGCGGCGACGTAGCCCCCACGGACCGCCTTCCAGGACCGGCCGTAGATCTCCCCGATCTTGGCCCTGCGGTCGGGGTCGGTGACCACGAGCCACCGGGCCACCTGGCGGTTCCCACCCGAGGGGGCCTTGGTGGCCGCCTCGATGATGGTCCAGATGTCCTGGTCCGAGACCGGCCGGTCGGGGTCGAGCCGTCGCATGGCCCGGGTGGTTCGCATCGCTTCAAAGAGTTCCATGGGGGTCAGGCGTAGCACGTCGGAGACGGGCTCGGCCGGGCCGACCGACCGCGATGGCACGCAGTGGCGCCGTTGGTCTGCACCTCCGTTTTCGACCGGACGAGCGAACGGTTGCAAAGAAGGCGGTCATCCACAAACATCAAGGCCGTGAGCCCGGGGGACGGCCACAGGCCGGTTCAGCTGCGCGACGTCGCGGCCGAAGCCGGGGTGTCGATCTCGACCGCGTCGCGGGTGCTCACGGGGTCGGGCCGCTGCTCCCCCGGAGCCAAGAACGCCGTCCTGGCGGCGGCAAAGCGGCTCTCCTACCAGCCCAACAAGATCGCCCGGGCGCTGCGGGCCAAGACCACTCGCAGCATCGGGATGACCGTGCCGTGGCTGCGCAACCCGTTCTACGCCGAGCTCGTCGAAGCGGTCGACGTCTTCTTGCAGCGGTTCGAGTTCGACCTGGTCCTGGCCGACGCCCGTGGGTCCTGGCAGGACGAGGCGCGGCGGGTCCATTCGCTCGTCTCCCGGCGGGTCGACGGGTTGATCGTCATCCCGACGCAGCAGACCAACAGCGCCGAGGCCCTCGCCGAGGCCAACCGATCGATCCCGGTGGTCCAGCTCGAATACGAGACCGGGAACCTCGACATCGACTACGTGGGCATCGACAACACGCTCGGCATCAACCTCGTCCTCGACCACCTCGTCGACCTCGGCGCGAGCAGCGTCCGCTTCGTGTCCTCGGCGATCATCAGCTCGGCCAGCCGCAGCCGGTTGAAGGCGTTCTCCGACGGGGTGGAGGAGCGCGGGATGCGGCCGCACGAACCCATCCTCGGCCGCTTCACCACGAAGTTCGGGAAAGAGGCGGTGACGACGATCCTGGCCGGCGGGGCGATGCCCGACGCGATCGTGTGCGCGTCCGATGTGGTCGCCCTCGGCGTCATCGGCCAGTTGCGCGCCGACGGTATCTCGGTGCCAGAAGACGTGATGGTCACCGGGTTCGACGACATCGTGTTCGCGGAGCTCTGCGATCCCCCACTCACGACCGTGCACCAGCCGCGACGGCGCCTCGCCGACGCCGCGGTGTCCGCGCTCGTCGGACGCATCAGCGGCGAGAACCGGGGCCCGCCGACCCGGGTCGAGCTACCGCCGCATCTGGTCGTGCGCCGCTCGTCGCTGCGGCCGCCCCACGTGGTTCCGTCCTCCAACCTCGCCTGAGCCAGCAGGTCCGGTCAGGCCGAGGAGTCGGGCATCGGGACGTTCTGCAAGCGCAGCCGCCCCTGGGCGACCAACTTCTTGTCGCCGTGGCGGGTGAACTCCACCGACCACACCTGCTGGATCCGGCCCTGGAGAACCGGTTCGGCGACGACGTCAATGCGCCCGTCGACCACCGGACGGAGGAAGTCGGTCGTGTTGCAGACGCCGACCGCGAACTGGCCGCGATCGGCGACCGCGGCCGACGCCCCGAGCGAGCACGTCGATTCCACGATTGTCGCGAAGACGCCGCCATGGACGACGCCCCACGGCGTGTGGTGGTCGGGGGTCACGTCGAGGTGACCAACGACGCGGCTCCCCGTGAGCTCCTCCATCTCGAAGCCGAGCGCGGCGAGCCAGGCCCCCATGGAGATCGGTTCGATCGTCACGACGGCTGCGGCTCTCTCATCACGGGTTGCCCCTCCGCCGGATCACCGAACCGGCCTCGAACGTCGCGCGGCCCGAGCGCGGCGCCACAGCGCGTGCACATCCGGCGGTCGTCGACCTCCCCGCCGCACTCGCGATGGAACACGACGACCGGCGGCGGTCCCTCCATCGCGTGGCGGTTCCCCCACGTGAGCAAGGCCATGAGGACCGGCCACAGATCGATGCCCTTCTCGGTGAGGCGGTACTCGAAGCGCTCCGGGTGCTCCTGGTAGGGCTGCTTGCGGAGCAGACCGTCTGCGACCAGCCGGCTGAGCCGGTCGGTGAGCACGGTGCGGGCGATGCCGAGGTTGCGCTGGAAGTGGTCGAAACGCCGGGTGCCCCAGAAGGCCTCGCGCACGACCAACATCGTCCAGCGGTCCCCCACGATCTCAAGGGTCTTCGCGATCGAGCAGCGCTGGGATTCGTAGCTCCGCGGAAGCATGAGCCCAGGGTACCGCGTCAGTAGTTTGACACTACCCAGGCGGCCCTCGCCCTTCTGCGCCGGCCTGGCCGGGACCGTGGCCCCGGGCCCAGCGGTCGTCGACTCGGTGAGCCGGGGCGGGCGCACGGCCCCGCGACACGTGTCCGAAAGTGTCCAGCCATCGGGCCCCGGATGGTCCATCATCGTCGTGTGAGCGGATTTTCAGCGGTGGTCACGACCGGGATCTACTGCCGGCCCGGATGCGGGGGCCGGCCGAAGCCCACCAACGTGCGCGAGTACCCGCTGGCCGCGGCGGCGGAGGCCGCCGGCTTCCGGGCCTGCATGCGCTGTCGCCCGTATCGGAGCGACCCGCCGTTCAACCCCGACGCGCCCGAGCTGGTGTGCCGGGCGGTGCAGCTGGTCGTCGACGGGATGCTCGACGACAACACCGAGCACGCGCTGGGCGCGCGGCTGGGCATCTCGGCGCGCCACCTCCGCCGGCTGTTCGAGCACCACCTCGGCGTGACCCCGGACCAGCTGGCCCGGTCCCGGCGGGCCCACTTCGCCCGGCGGCTGCTCGACGACACCGACCTCACCTTCGCCGACATCGCGTTCGCGGCGGGCTTCGGGAGCATCCGACAGTTCAACCGGGTGTGTCAGGACATCTTCCGCGCCTCGCCACGCGAGCTGCGGGCCCGGCGGCGGTCGAACGACAGGCTCGTCGCCGATGGCGGCCTCGCACTGCGGCTCCCGTTCACTCCGCCGCTCGACTGGGACGCCATGCTCGACTACTTCCAGAGCCGGGCCATCCCCGGCGTCGAGCACGTGTCCGACGGCACCTACCGGCGCACCGTCCTGATCGACGGCGACCCGGGGGTTATCGAGCTGTCCCGGGGCGGCGAGGACCACCTGGTGCTCGTCGCCCACCTGCCCCACTGGGAGGGCCTGATCCACGTGGTCGACCGGGCTCGCCGCATCTTCGGACTCGACATCGACCTCGAGGAGGCCAACGACAAGCTCGGGCGCGACGCCGAGATCGGGCCGCTGGTGCGCAGGTCGCCGGGCCTGCGGACGCCCGGGACCTGGGACCCGTTCGAGACGGCCATCCGCGCGATCTGCGGGCAGATGGTCAGCGTGGCCAGCGCCGCCACGATCGTGCGGCGCATCGTGGAGCGCCACGGGACCGACGTGCCGGGCCTGGGCGGGCTCGGCCTGTCGCGGGTGTTCCCGACGCCCACGACGCTCGCGCAGGGCGACCTCGACGGTCTGGGCCTCACCGCGACCCGCGTCGAGGCCGTCCGTGCGCTCGGCCGGGCCGTCGACGACGGGTCGCTCCGGCTCGACCGGGGCGCCTCGCTGGAGCGCTTCGTCGACTCGGTGTGCTCGCTGCGTGGCCTCGGCCCGTGGAGCGCGCACTACCTGGCTCTCCGGGTGGGCGAGCCCGACGCGTTCCCCGGATCGGACCTCGGCATCCGCCGCTCCCTGGAGCACCTCCGCGGCCGACCCGTCTCCTCGCACGACGCCGAAGTGGCGAGCGAGCGGTGGCGACCCTGGCGGTCCCTCGCGGCGACGCACCTGTGGTTCCGCCTCGGCAACGCCGGCGAGGCGGCCCCCCGACTGGCGTCGGTGCAGCCCCCTCCGTAGCCTGCCTTTGTGCCCGAGCCGGCGTTTCCCCCGCGCTCCGCCGCCCGAAGACGGTGATGCCCGGGGTCTCGGTCGGGGTCGGATCGGGGCCACTCCTCTACGCCTTCACGCTCGGCCTGGTCGCGGCGGTCAACCCGTGCGGGTTCCCCCTGCTCCCGGCCTACCTGTCGCTCTTCGTGGGCGAGGACACCGTCGGGCGGCCGCAGCGCAACCTGCGCGCCCTCGGCGCCGGGGCGAGCGTCGCCGCCGGGTTCGTGGTCGTGTTCGGGCTCCTCGGCATCCTGGTCGAGGGGGGCATCGCGGTCGTGGTCGGCTGGGTGCCCTGGGTCATGATCCCCGTCGGCGTGGTCATGGTCGCGATCGGCGTCGCGGCGGCAATGGGGCGCAACGTGCGGCTGCTTCGCCCGATCCCTCGGTTGGGCACCGGTCGGGGCGTCCTCGCGATGGCCGGATTCGGCGTCGCCTACGCGGTGGCGTCGCTGAGCTGCGCCCTGCCGCTCTTCTTGGCCGCGGTCGCCGGGTCCTTCGGCCGGCTCGGGTTCTTCGACGGGGCCGGGACGTTCATCGCCTACGCGCTCGGCATGGGCTTGTTCTTGATGGTGGGCGGCCTGATCGTCGCCAATGCCGGCGCGTCGTCGCTCCGGGCGATCCGGCCGCTGACGAGGGTGGTGCCGCGGCTGGCCGGGGCCGTGCTGGCGCTCGTCGGCGCATACCTCGTCTTCTATTGGGCCACCTTCCTCGCCGAACCGACGGCGGTCCCGCAGCCGGTCGGCCTGGTCGAGCACGTCCAGGCACTGCTCACCAGCTGGCTCAGCCAGTCCCCGCGCCTGATCGGGCTGGTCCTCGGCGCAGTGGTCATCGTGGCGATCGGGTTGGCCGCGGTCGCGACTCGGCCCCGAAGGCCCGAGGGTCCGGGTGGCGCGTCGGTGCCCGCGGTCCGCGAACCCGTGTCGGGGCGCGCCGGTGGCTGACACCCTCGAGGAACGGCGCACCGAGCCCGGGAGTGAGCCGGCTCGGAACCCGCGGCGGCGACCGCTCCTTCCGGTGGTGATCGGCGTCGCGCTCGCCGGCGTGCTCGCCGTGGTGCTCTTCGTCGGCATCGGCGTCCACACGAGCGCGCCCGAGGTCGCACCGGGCATCGACCTCTCGGCCTCGTATCTGCTCAAGCTGGACGTGCTCGGCAGGTCCTCGGCGCCCGTCGCGCCGAATTTCACACTGACAAACCAGCACGGCCAGCGGGTCGCGCTCTCGCAATTTAGGGGGAAGTCGGTCGTGCTGTCGTTCAACGATGACGAGTGCACCGACATCTGCACACTGTTGGCCCAGGACATCGTCGTCGCCGACCGCGACCTCGGTTCGGCGGCCCCGGACACCGTGTTCCTGTCGGTGAACGCCAACCCGTACCACCCCGCCGTTTCGGCCGTCCGGTCGTGGACCGACAGCCACGGCCTCGGCCGGGAATCCAACTGGGTGTTCGAGACCGGCACGCCGGCCGCGTTGAAGAGCGTGTGGAACCAATACGGCGTGGAGGTGGAGCTCGACCCGGCCAGCCGGACGGTGGTCCACTCGACCGAGCTGTACTTCATTGCCCCGAACGGGAAGGAGATGGCGATCGGGTCGTTCGGGACCGCGTCGGCCGACACCTCGATCTACTCGCACGCGATGGCCCAGATGGCCAACGACCTCCTGCCGGGTGGTGAACAGGTCAGCGTCGCCGGGCCGTCGGCGCTGGCCCCCAACCAGAGCGACGCCGCGATCGGGGCCACACCCCCGGGCTTCTCGCTGCCGATGGTCACGGCCCCGGCCCGGACGTTCTCGTCGTCCAGCCTCCGGGGCCGCTACAGCGTGCTCAACTTCTGGTCGAGCACCTGCACGGCGTGTGTCAGGGAGATGCCGGCCATCGAACAGGCCTACAAGGATCTCGGCGCACGGGTCGACTTCGTGGGCATCGACGTCTCGGACAACCGGGGAGCGGCGGCCGCCTTCGCGAGGCGGGTCGGGGTGATGTACCCGCTGGTCTCGGACGCCTCGGGCGACGTGGCCAGCACCTACCAGATCCCCGCGCTCCCGTTCACCGCGATCATCGGACCGAACGGCACGCTCCAGACTCTCCACCCGGGGGCGATGACCACCGAGCAACTGGAATACGTGGTGAAGAACCTCGACCCCGCGCTCATGCACGACTGACATGGTCATCGGCAACGTCATCTCGCCCGGGATCTCGATCCACACGCTGCTCACGGCGTGGCAGACCGGCGCGCTCAGCCTGGTCGCGCTCGCGATCCAGGTCGCGCTGGCGGCGGCCTACCTCTTCGGCGTCCGACGGCTGGCGAAGAAGGGGCGCTCGTGGTCGCGGTGGCGGACGGTGGCGTTCCTATCCGCCACGATCCTGGTCGTCATCGCCGTGCAGTCGGGCCTGGCCTCCTACGACGACGAGAACTTCAGCGTGCACGTGATCCAGCACCTGTTGCTCATGAACTTCGCCCCGATCCTCTACGCGCTCTCGGCGCCGATGACACTCGCGCTCCAGGCGTCGAGCCGCCGGACCCACGAGCGGCTGCTCAAGGTCCTCCACCATCCGGTCGTGAGCTTCATCACCAACCCGCTGGTCGCGGCGTCGACGGTCTACGTGACGATGATCGGCTACTTCCTCACCCCCTTCTACAACTTCTCGCTCGAGCATCCACTGGTGCACGACCTGTCCCACCTGCACTTCTTGATCGCGGGATGCATCTTTTGGTGGGTGGTGATCGGGGCCGACCCGTCACGCTGGCATCTCTCGTACCCGGCGAAGCTGGGCCTGCTCGCGACCGGCATCCCGGTGACCGCGGTGCTCGGGCTCGCCCTGACCGGGGCCCGCACGTCGATCGCACCGGCCTTCCACACGGTCGCCGACACCCGAGCCGGCGGATCGCTCCTCTGGGTGATCGGCGAGCTGACGATGCTCACCGCGATGGGGCTGCTCCTCTTCCAGTGGATGCGCTTCGACGAACGAGAAGCGATCCGCGCCGATCGGCGCGCCGACCAGGAAGCAGAAGCGGCGGCCGCGGCGGCAACAGTAGCTCCGGCCCCGGGCGAATAAATCCGGCCAAGTCGGCCCGAACGGGTCACAACGAAATGCCTTTGGTCCACCGGATCGCGGGAGGCGCCGCCCCGGGGTATCCCGCTCCGTGACCAACCTGACGCTGCGGAACGAGCCATCGTGCATGAGCTCCCGACCAACCGGTCGGTTGTCCTATTTCATGAGGGCGACGATCGCAAGCAACACCAGCAGCGTGACCAGCATGTAGCCGACGTAGGCGTCGAGCCTTCCCGATTGCAGGCGCTTGGCCGCTGCGGCCAGCCAGAGCCATGCGACGCGCGCCGGGCGGTAGAGGTACGTCTCTATCGGCTCGATGACACTGGTGTCGACCTCGACGTGGCTGTCCCCCGGATCGAAGTCTGGTTCCGAATGGCCGGTGACAACCGCCGTTCGCCGAGAGCCGAGCACGTTGGCCAGGATGTGGCGGAGCACGTTGGCGTATCCGAATGGTGTGTAGCTGTCCGGGCCGGCCACCCCCCCACTCGCCGACCGCCAGGCCGGCACCCTTCGGACCCGCAGGATCTTCCCCCGGGACAACGCCAGGACGCCGAGGGTCACCGCCCCCAGCCCGATGGGCATGACGACGAACAACCACGACGGGGAGAGAATCGAGAAGCTAGAGAAGACGGGTTGGAGCACCCATGGTGACCTGAGGGCACCGTCCACGACGTGGTCCGAAACAACCGGGTTGATCCCGTGCGCGATGAAACGGATCACCCACGGCGCCGCAGCTGCAAGCGCGAGGCACAGGGTGGCCATGGTTGCGAGTCCACCTCGACCAGCGACTCCACCATCCCTCGCCGACTGATCAGCGGCAGAAGATCGTCCGAGAACCACGAAGCCGATCAGGCGGATGAAACAGAGCGCGGCTACCCCGACCGTCAGCGCCACCAGCGCTCCCGCCAAGGCCATTGCGAGGCGGAGCGCGAGGACGTGGATTCGGAACTCTTGGAGCAACGCCTCGAGGATGAACCACTCCGAGACAAACCCGATGGTTGGCGGTAGCCCGGCCAAGGTGAGCGACCCGAGTCCGAAGGCCACGCCGCTGAATGGGTACCGCTTGCCCACACCGCGCAAATGCTCCAACTGGTCGGTCTCGAAGTCGGACTCGAAGAAAGCCGACGAGGCAAACAGCGAAGACTTGGCCACGGCGTGGGCCAGCACCTGAAGGCTGGCCGCCAACAAGCCGATGGCCGTGACGCCGGGTCGATGGGTGGCCGCCCCGGCTAACCCGACGCCGTAGCCGACGAGGATGATGCCGGCGTTCTCGACGCTCGAGTAAGCGATGACCCGGTTCAGTGCGGATTGGACGGCCGCGAAGACAATCCCGACCAGGGCGGTGACACCACCGATGATGAGGACTGCGACGGCCAGCCATATCGGTGGGGAGCCGAGGACGCCGAGGAACCGCCACAGTCCGTAGAAGCCGACGTTGACGGCAAGCCCGGCCATCGCCGCCCGGATCGGCCCGGGGGCGGCCGGATACCCGATCGGCAGCCAGATCTGGAACGGGACGACCCCCACTTTGGACCCGAACCCGACGATCAGGAGCGCGAAGGCGACGTCATGGAGCGCGCCGACCGGAACGTGGCTCCATGTCGCGAGGGTGTAGCTGTGGGCCCGGCCGGCGAGGAGAAGAAACCCGAAGAGCAGCGACGCTCCGCTCGCCTTGCCGAACCCGAGCGTCACCCAGCTGGCTCGAGCCTCGGCCTCGTCGCGACGGCGGCTCCCGACCAGGACGAAGAACGAGACGGTCAGCGCTTCCCAGGCGAACAGGAATGTGAACGCGTCCCCCGCGACGATCACGATGCTCACCGCCCCGAGCAGGAGCAGGAAGCCGGCCCCGATGCCACGGCCGGCCAGCCTTCCCGCCGGTCGGGCCCAGTTGACGAGGCAAGCAGCGATCACCACCCCGAGCCCCCCGGTCAAGGTGAGGAAGAGTCCTGCCAACGGGTCGAGGCGTATGGACGTCGTGCCCACCCCGAGGGTGGTCCCGAGGTCGATGACTCGGGCGGTGCCGAGCACGGAGCGGACCCCGACAGCCGTGACGAGGACGCTGCCCACCAGACCCGCTCCGTAGGGGCACAGTCGGGACCATCGTCGATCAGCGCCAACGAGGAGGTCGACCGCCGCGCCGGCGGCCCAGACGATCAACGCGGTGACGAGCAGCGCTGGTGTCACGTCTCCGATCCCGCCTCGCTGAGCAGCCCGAGCCCGACCAGGATGCCGTGAAGCAAGCTGAATGGGCTCGGCGGCGAGCCGGGTACCCACACGTCGACTGGGACTATGGACCCGATTCCCGCCCCGCTGGCGTAGGTCGGATACACGAGCCCGCCGCTCGTGGCGTCGGTGCCGGCGGCGAGCACCACCTTGGGTTCGGGCATTGCCTCGAAGGTGCGCCGAAGCGGCTCGGCCATGCCGGCCGTCCCGACTCCGGTCACCAGAAGCACATCGGCGTGCCGCGGGCTAGCGGTGAAGAAAATCCCGAGCCGTTGGACGTCATAGACGGGGTTGGTAAGCGCCGCGACCTCCCACTCCTCGGAACCGTCGGACCCCGCATCGACATGGCGGATGTGGATCGATCGGCGTAGGACGCGCACCCGTTGGGCCAGTTCGCTCCGGACAAGCTCAAGTGCGTCGTCATGCTCTCGCGGAACGAGAAGCGCTCGTCGGGTGAGAGTTGCCACCTCGGGGGCGGGGTCGAAAGCGAAGAGGTCCGGACGAGCTTCGACGCAGCGCCCGCAGAGAATGCAGCGCCCCCGGTCGACGCTCAGGCGACCACCGACTTCGATGGCACCCGTGGGGCAGAGCGACGCCAACGCGGCCTTCTCGCCGAGGTGGCCGTCCACTGCCGCCGCATCGGCTCCCTCAACCACCGATAGCGCCGCTCTGTATCCGTCGCCGTAACCATCCGGCCGCCGTGGGTAGCGGGAGGTTACGACTCCGTCGCGTAGTCCCCGCAGCACCCAGGCCATCAGCCCGCCACCCCAGCGATCGACAGTCCGAAACTCGCTTCGATGAACACGAAGTCGGTGAAGATGTCGCCCCGGAAGGCCTGCGCGAACAGGGCCAGATTGTGAAACGACGCAGACCTGGGTTTGACGCGGACCAACCGGCCGGACTCGGCCTCGACGAGGTAAACGAGCTCACCCTGAGGGGCTTCGACCGAACTCCATGCCGCCCCGTCGGGTGGCGGAACGTTGTGACTCCACGTCGCCGAGCCGCTTCGGCGCAGCTCCTCGAGCGCTTGGCGGACCAAATGGAGTGCCTGGCTAATCTCCTCAATCCGCACCCGTTGCCGGGCCAACGCGTCACCCTCGGCGAAGCCAGCGGCGGCCTCCAACCCCAAGAACTGGTAGGCGCCGTAGGACCGTTCGATCCGGACGTCAGCGGCGAGGCCCGAGCCGCGCCCCACCGGACCGAGCGCACCGTGCTCGAAGGCAAGCTGTCTCGGCAGGATCCCCGTCCCCCGCAACCGGTCAAGGAAGGACGGGGTAGCCATCAGCGCGTGGCCGTCCTCGGCAATCGCCCGATCGATCCTGGTGACCTCGACCGTGGCCTCCGCCGGGCTCAGTGCGAGTGGCCCGGCCACCCCTCCGGGGACCACCACTCCCCTGCCGAATCGGTGTCCGCACAGCCGGGCCCGCAGGCGCAGGACTCCCTCCTTATGAAGGCTCATTCGCGCATACGCGACGGCCTGGCCGGCGCCCTCGGTGTGTCGGATGATCGAGTCGAGGTGAACGGCCACCCGCTCGAGTTCGGCGTGGACCAAGCGGACCAGGAGCGCGTTTCGGGGCGGGTCGACGCCGCCCAAGGCTTCGATGGCTTGGCAGAACGCGGTCGCGTGCGCGACTGACGCGGTTCCCTCGACGCGTTCGGCCAGCAGGACGGCGTCGGCGACCTGGAAGTCGCCGAATCGTCGATCGAGCCCCCGATGCTTGTGATACACGCGCGTCCGAAGGTGCGGGATTTCCTCTCCCGACGTCTCGACGAGGTATTCGACGCTCTCAAACACGCCCGAGCGGACCGGTCCGTACGGGATCGTGAAGACCCCTTCGCCACCAAGATGACTCGAGAGGGCGGCGGCGTCGGGTTCGAGGTGAGTGGGGCCTTCCCTGTTGCCCGGCCGCGGCCGCTGGTCGTCCGCGTTCAATGGGAGGATGAGCGGGTCCAGGCGGGGGTGCCCGATCGGTTCAATGCCAAAGAGGTCATGGATCTCGCGCTCGTACCAACCCGCCGATGCCACCAGCGGGGTGAGGGCCGGATAACCGCGGACCCCGGGCTCGAGGACGGTCTCGATGGTGGCCAGCTCACTCGGGGTGGCGACAAGGGCTCGCAAATCGGTCGAGCCGTCGTCGTGGGCCGTGGCGACCAGGCCGGCGAATCGCCCCCCGTCGCCGACAGCGGTCGCGACCGAACGGGCCAATCGGGACGGCTCGACATGCGCCGAAACGAATGCCGGGCTCATGGCCTCGCTCCAAGTTCGCCGGCCGCCCGGGTGAGCAGGTCGGAGAGCTGACCCGGCGGGTGGACTCCGAGGATGGCCAGAGCGACGAGGCCGATGACCATTGACGAGACGATCCAGGCGCTGGTTTCACCGCGGACGGTCCCTTCTGGGGACGGGGTGAGCATGGTCCTGCTCGTGAACCAAGACAGTCCGAGCATGCTGATCGTCACCCCGACCACGAGCACGGCGGCGACTGCGTCGCGTGGGTCGGATAGTCCGCCCGAGACGATGAGGAACTCGCTACGGAAGATCCCAAACGGTGGCATGGCCGCCAAGCCAAGGACGGCCAGCACCAACATGGGGCCCGTCCACGGCAAGGCACCGATCCCCCCGCGAATGCGGCTCATGTCCTTGGTCCCAAACTTGCGGACCACACTGCCCGCGCCGAAGAACGCCGTTCCTTTTGCTGCGGCATGGGCGAGGACATGCAAAAGCACTCCCACCACCGCGATCGGAGCGGAGAAGCTCATTCCTATGGCGAGCACTCCCATGTGCTCGACGCTCGAATAGGCGAAAAGGCGCTTCAGGTCGCGCTGGCTGGCCAGATAGAGGGCGGCCAACGCGAGCGATGCCACGCCGAAGGCGAGCAACACGTCGCGAGGGAAGACTGGCCCGACGGCCCGCTCCGTCACCTGGTAGAAGCGCAATATGGCGTAGAAGCTGACGGCCAACAACGAACCCGACAACATTGCCGATACCGGGGTCGGGGCCTCGCTGTGGGCGTCGGGCAGCCACGTGTGCACCGGGACGAGCCCCATCTTGGTGCCGTACCCGAGCACAGCGAGCACAAAGGCGAGGCGCACGATCTGGGGCGGGAAGTGACGCGCGGCGCCTATCAGGCTCGGGTAGAAGAGCTCGTGGGCCCCCCCGAACGCGGAACTGCCGGCGTAGTACATGACAACGGTAGCGAGAAGGGCTATTCCGAGACCCATCGACGCGATGAGCACGTACTTCCACGCCGCTTCGGAGGCTTCGTCGGTGTCGTCGGTGGCGACGAGCAGAGCCGAGATGACGGTGGTGACCTCGATCGCCACCCACAGCAGAGCCAGACCATTGACGACGGGCGCCATCGCCATCGACCACGCGAACAGGTTCATGCCAGCGAACAACCGCCGGGTGTATCGGGCGGCCAATTTTGGTTCCCCGGCCGGACGGACATAGCCGATGGCAAATACCGCGGTGGCCAGGTACAAGAACGCCACGGCGACCAGAAAAACTGCCGACAGAGCGTCGACGCGAAGCCATCCCGACAGCGCCGTCGTGGTCTTGGCCGGAACCAGCAGCACCGCGAGCACGAAGGTGAGTGCGCCGCTGGCCAGCGTGAGGGCTTGAGCCAACCGCACCGGCGCCCACCAGCAAGCCACGCTGACGGCGAACGGTGCGGTCAAAATGACGAGGAGGTCCCAGCTCATCGCTACCCCCGCAACCGATCGAGCGCGTCGGTCGACAAGGTCTGAGAGCGGCCGTGGTGGAGCCGCATCAACACCCCGAACACGACGACCGCCACCAGCAGATCGAACAGGAACGCGACTTCGACGATCAACGGAAGCCGGGCCGCCAACGCAAGGCTGGCCACCGACACCCCATTCTCCAGGGAGAAGAACCCAACGGCCTGGGACACCACGTCGGAGCGCAGGATCACCAGAAGGAACGCCACCAGGATCATGGCGGCGGCGAGCCCGAGAGTCGCCGTAGGTAGGGAACGGGCATGCACCGGCAGGCTGCCGACAACGAAGAAGCCGAACACCGAAATGGCGATGGCGAGCAGCACCATGGAGGCGACGCCAAGGCGGTTGCTGCCGGCGAGGTCAACTCGGGCGTCGCGAAGTAGGCGCAGCACGATGCTCGGGACGACCACCACCTTGAGCACGAATGACAAGGCGGCGAGAACGTACAGGTCATCAAGGTGTTGGGTCGCGGCGACGGAAACGGCGAGGCCACTAAACCCAAGCGATTGGAAGGCGTACAACCGGATCTGCGAGCGCGCCAGCGGCGCGCGGAGCATCGCGAATTCGGTGAGCAGCATCACCAGCACGATCGCTTCGACCCCCCCCGAGAAGGAAGTGGGTACCGGCGGCGCGACCGCCATGTCAGCCTCCTCCCAGGTAGAGGACCAGTACGGCCAGAATGGCGAGAAGAAACGCTGCGGCCATGAACTCGGTGATCTTGAATAGCCGCAGTTTCGAGAAACTGTTGTCGATCACCGTGAAGATCGCTCCGACGCCGAACGCTTTGGCGAGCAGGACCGGGATGGCGAGGAGCACCGAGCCGACCGCTCTCGATCCAGCCAGTCCCCACGGCGCGGCAAACACGTTGATCAGCAGCACATAGAGGATCAGCTGCTTCATGCTCGAGCCCCACTTGAGCAAGGCGAGCAACGGGCCGGAGTGCTCGAACGCTCTCGCCTCATCGATCATCCCGAACTCCAGCGTGCTGGCGTGAGTCTCCACGGGGATCCGGCCGGTGTCGTTCAGCACCAGCAAGAAGAAGGCGAGAGCGGCCAGAAGATGCGCCGGGCGGATGGTCGAGCTCAGCGATGCGCGGGTGGCGGCAGCCTGAAAGTAGGGCAGGTCTGTTGCGGTGACGAGCGCGACCGTGAAGACGATGAACAACAGCGATGGCTCGATGAGTGCGCCGAAGGTCATGGCCCGACTGCTACCGAGTTGGGCGTAAGGGCTGCCGGTCTCTGCCGCAGCGAGGGCTACTGCGAACCCAGCGAGGCCGAGAATGAACGCCCCTCCCAGAATGTCGCCCATGTAGCCGAGCGGCAGTGGAAAGGTGGTCAACACCGGGATCAGAAGCGGGACGACGAGGTAACACATGAATGCCACGACCGGGCCGGCGGCGAAAACCCACCCGGCGTCCTGTGGGACGAGGGTCTCCTTGCGGAACAGTTTGGCCAGGTCGTAGTACGGCTGGAGGACGCGGGGTCCGCGTCGCCCTTGGAGTCGGGCCTCGAGGCGCGCGATCACGCCGCTGAGTGCGGGCGCGAAAATGACAACGGTCAGAACCTGAAGAACCTGGATCGTCGTCGGCGCCAGCTCGACTCCGGCCACCTCACCTCCACGTCACGACACTCGTGCGTAGAGGCCATTAGCCGTTCGGCGGTTCGGGGTCCCAATTGGGTACCCACATCGGAGCCTCATCCGAAGATGCCACCATAGCGCGGCAGCCATACCGCTTCGGGTGTCCTGGCTGCCGTTTTCGATGAAAGCCGCGCTCGATGATCCGGCGCGATCGCGATGGCAGTGGATCAATCGGGAGTCTCTGAGTGCTGTGCCGCCATCGCTCGAGAGATGGCCAAGAAGCCCCCGAGCCCTACGAGCCCCACTCCCGGGCTTGGCTGCGCCGACGCATGCCCTGATAGCCGAGCATCCCGAGGCGGAGCACCCCCCATCCGAGGAACAACAGCCCCGACGTGTACCGGTGCACGAGCAGCATCACGACGCCGATCACGATGAACGCGCCGAGTATGACGTAGCGGGTCGTCCGACGCCGGGCCCGCCGGGCCAGCCGGTCGGAGGTGAAGTCCGGCCGTGGCGGGAACGGATCCGACGGGTTCGGATTGGTCACCTCGTGACGCTCCCACAGAAGTACACGCCGAAACCACCGACGATGGGCGGAGCCGCAGCGCCCGTGACGTGGAGGCAGTGGTGCGCGACCCAGAGGTATCTCGGGTCCGTTGACTTTGGGCTCTCGATCACGACGTGAAACTCGCGGTTGGCGATCGCCGCCTGCAGCTGTTTCAGGGACGGCGAGCTCCCGGTCCCGTTGTACCCACCGAGGGGGTAGACCTCCTTGCCGCTCACGAAGATGGTCGGGGCGCCGAGCACGGCGGTCTGGGTCGCCATCAGATAGCGCGACGGGAACTGGACCTGCACCCGCTCGAGGCCGGGCAGCAGCTTGATCGCGATCTCACGGTTCGCCGGACCGAAAAGGGCCTGGGTGCCGAGCGCATAGGCGGTGGGCTCGAACGGGGTGTCGAACGACCCGAGCCCATTGGAGGCCACCGAAGCAGAGGCGACCGTCGGGATCACGAGGGCCGATGCGGTCCCGAGCGCCAGCACCAGGCCGAGCAGCTGTTTCGGCCGACGCACCCAGATGGACGCCACGATCGCCG
>PMOQ01000097.1 GCA_003161255.1 Acidimicrobiaceae bacterium
GAAGTTGAGCGCGGTGCGCTCGGCCGTCAGTATCGATCGCAGCGTGCCGGTGACCTCGGCGATCGGCTCGCCCAGCTCGACCGGGCACCCGTCGGGGCGGTGCCACAGAACCTTCAGGCCGTCGTCGACCTGGTCGAAGACCGCCTTCGCGCACAGCTCTCCGGCGACCACGCCCGGGCGCCGCGCCATGACGGCCAGGTGGCCGGACACGGCGGCCGGAACGAGCGCCGCGCTCAGGTCCCCGAGACCCCCGAGGTCCTCGGCCAGCGCCATGCGCACCGCCCGTCGAACGGCGTCGGCCGGCGGATGGGGATCGAGCGAGGGTGAGGCGTCCACGGTGGCGACGGTCTAGCCGCGTCCCGCCGGACGCGCGTGCACCAGCCGGCACCGCCATCGAGGCTCGGTCTCTAGGAAGTCGGCCCGGGTGTGCGCGCCGCGGCTCTCCTGTCGTTCTTGGGCCGACTCCAGCAATGCCGACCCGACGGTGAGCAGGTTGCGGATCTCGTCGCCGGCCACGGTCGCGCGCTCGGCCGATCTGCGCCACGACTCGGCGACCTCGGCGAGCGCCGTTGCCGCACCCTCGAGCGAGCCGGCAGTGCGGACGACGCCGGCCCCGGCGGTCATGGCCACCTGCATGCGGTCCCGAGACTTGGCCAGGTCGGCGCCACCGGACGCCGCCGAGGCCGCGGTGAGGTCGAGCGCCCCGGCCAAGGCGACGCGGCGGCCGGGGATCTCGTCGGACCCGTCGCCCAGCACCGTCCGCATCGCACCGGTCACCGTGGGTCCGGTGACACCCCCCAGCACGGCCTCGGCCATGCGGGCCCCGAAGACCATCCCCTCGAGGAGCGAGTTGGACGCGAGTCGGTTCGCACCGTGGACGCCGGTGCACGCCGTCTCCCCGGCCGCCCACAGGCCGGGCAACGCGGTGGCCCCGAGCAGATCGGTGACGACGCCCCCGGACAGGTGGTGGGCCGCCGGAGCGATGGGCAGCCAGTCGACGGCCGGGTCGAGCCCGACCTCGGTGAGGGACGCCGCGATCGTCGGGAACCGCACCTCGAAGTGTTCGAGGCCGGTCGCGTCCAACCACAGATGGTCGGTCCCCTCCTCGACCATCCGTCCGGCCATGGCCCGACTCACGACGTCTCGGGAGGCCAGCTCGTCGACGAACCGCTCGCCGCGGGCGTCGCGCAACAGGGCGCCGTGGCCGCGCAGCGCCTCGGACAACAGCGGCCGGGGCATCGCGGGGTGGTGCAACGCCGTCGGGTGGAACTGCACGAACTCGACGTCGGCGACCGGAACCCCGGCCCGAAGAGCCATCGCAACGCCGTCACCGGTGGCCTCGGGCGGGTTGGTCGTGACGGCGAACAGCTGGCCGACCCCGCCCGTCGCGAGCACGACGTGTGCCGCGCGGATCTCGATGGGTTCCCCGACCGGTGGCCGGGCCACCACGCCGCGGCACCGACCCGCCTCGATCACGAGATCCAGGGCGAACCAGCGCTCGAGCACCGCTCCGGCCGAGCTCCTGGTGGCCTCGACCAGGGCTCGTTCCACCTCGGCGCCCGTAGCGGCGCCGCCCGCGTGGACGACCCGCGGCCTCGAGTGACCGCCCTCCCGGGCGAGGGCGAGGTCACCGGACGCCTCCCGGTCGAACGCGGCGCCCATCGCAATCAGCTCGTTGACCCGTGCCGGTCCCTCGCTCACGAGCACCCGCACCGCGTCGATGTCACACAGCCCCGCGCCGGCGGCCAGGGTGTCGGCCAGGTGGAGGTCGGTCGAGTCCTCGTCCCCGCCGAGCACCGCCGCGACCCCGCCCTGGGCCCATCGAGTGGCCGACTGGGAGAGCTCGCCCTTGGTCAGCACGCCCACATTGAGCGCCCCGGGGGCGTCGGCGAGCCGGACGGCGGCCGACAGGCCGGCGACGCCACTCCCGATGACGAGGACGTCGAAGGGTCCGGGGCCCGACGCCGCTGCCTCGGACCGGCTCACGGTCCTGCGAAGGTCGGGGTGCCGGCTGCGGGGCCCCCGGCGGCTTCGCCGGTCACGCGGTTGCGCGCGTCCGCGTGCACGACGGCCCGATCGATCTTCGACTTCATCATCCGCCGGCGCATCGGCCCTAGCGACCCGAGGCCGCGCCGACGAGACCCGAGGCGAGCTCGCGGCGGGTGCCCCGCAGGGCGACCTCGACCGGAGCGTTGTCGATCAGGCGGACCGGCCCGACGTCGGCAGCGATGATCAGCCGAAGGGGGCGGTGGCCGTCGAGCAGCGCCGGGACGCTGAGGTCGTCCGCGTCGACGACCGCGCCGTAGTCGAGCGAGACAGTCGGCTCGCCGGCCACGACCGATGCGATGAGCGCCTCCACGGCGGCCGGTCGACGCTCGCCGGACGCGATGGCCACCCGCGCCGTCTCGAGGGCCCGCCAGAGCACCGTGGCGGCCCTGCGCTCCTCGGCCGACAACCGCGCGTTCCGGCTCGACAGGGCGAGGCCGTCGATGTCCCGCACGGTCGGGCAGCCGACCACCTCGATCGGGAAGCCCAGGTCGGCGGCCATCCGCCGGACGACGGCCAGCTGCTGGAAGTCCTTCTCCCCGAAGTAGGCGCGGCAGCGCCCGGCGATCGAGAACAGCTTGGCCACGACGGTGGCCACACCCTCGAAGTGCCCGGGCCTCGACGCACCCTCCCAGTGCGCCGCCTCCGCCCCGACCGACACCCGCGTGGACGGGGGCTCGGGCCAGTCCGGGTACATCTCGGTGACGCTCGGCGCGAACACGACCCCGACGCCGAGCGACGCGCACCGTTCGAGGTCGGCGGCCAGGCTGCGGGGGTAGTGGTCGAGGTCGCAGGGGTCCCCGAACTGCAGGGGGTTGACGAAGATCGTCACCGCGACCACGTCACACTCCGCGGCCGCCCGGATCATCAGCGACTCGTGGCCCGCATGCAGCGCGCCCATCGTCGGGACGAGGCCGACCGTGGCCCCGTCGGCCCGGAACCCCTCCAGGGCCTGGCGGCACGACCCGACCGAATGGACAACGTCCATTGTCAGCTCACCCCGGCCCTGACCCGGACGGGGTCAATCAGCGACTCGACGATCTCGGGCTCGACCGGTTCGGTGCGCTGGGCCGTCGCCCGTTCGTGGGCCAGCCGGTTGGCCAGGGCCACCCCGGCGTTGTAGGCGGGTCGCTCGTCGACGGGCAGCGCCCGCCGGTGCCGCTCGAGCGTCGCCCAGTCGCCGCGCGCGGCCGGGCCCGTCAGTGCGGCCGCCGGACCGAGGCGCGCGACATCGTCGATGGCGGCCCGGGACAGATCCAAGAACGCGTCGACGTCGAGGCCGACCGAGGCCGCCACCCGCTCGACCTGGCCGAGCAGCGCGACAACGTGGTTGGCGGCGACGCACGCGGCGGCGTGATACGCCGCACGATCGGCGTCGGCCACCTCGAAGGGCCTCCCGCCGAGCGCGCGGGCGATCTCCCCTGCGATCGGGTCGCCGGCCACCGCGAAGCTGATCCCGCCGGCCAGGCGCGCTTGCCCGATGACCGGGTTGGGCAGCGGCACCAGCGGGTGCAGCGACGCTCGGCGGGCATGGCGGCCAAGCACGTCGAGGCCGAGCGACGCAGCCAGGTGGATGACCACGCAGCGATCGTCGGGGCGCACACCGGCGGCCGCCGCCGCGACGGCGTCGTCGGGGGTGGAGATGATGAGCACGTCGACCCCGCTGGCCGCGTGGGCCTGGTCGTCATGGCGACCGAGGAGGTCGACGACCTCGAAGCCGGTGGCCGACAGGGCCGCGGCAAGGGAAAGGCCTGCCCGACCGGGGCCAATGAAACGAACGGACCTCACCGGACCTCCTTCGGCGATCCAACCCCGTGGGTGTCGGTCGCTTCAGCGATCAGATTGCGTGACCGAAGTCGTGAACCCGCCCAGTGTACCCACACGCACCACGGAACCGACAGCCGTGTGCAGGGCCGCCGACGGCACGACATCGGGGGCCAGGTCGGCCAGCGGCACCAGGACGAACCGGCGCTCGAGCATCCGGGGGTGGGGGACGGTGAGATCGGGCTCGTCGACCCGTTCGTCGCCGACCAGCAGCACGTCGGCGTCCAGGGTCCGGGGGCCGAAGCGGACCGTCCTGACGCGCCCGGCGTCCTCCTCGAGCTCCCGGCAGCGCTCCAGCAGCGCGCGCGCCGAGTCGGCGGTGGTCAGCTCCACGACCACGTTGAGGTAGGCGCCCTGGCCATCCGGGCCGCCGATCGGCTCGGTCTCGTACACGGGGGAGACGGCCGTCACGTCGCCGCGTCGGGCCAGCACCCGCACCGCCCGCTCGAGCGCGGCCAGCCGGTCTCCCAGATTCGACCCGAGACCGAGGAAGGCCCGGCGGGTCGGGCGTGCGCTCACGGTGCCGAGGGGCCCGCCCCGGGTCGACCTCGTTCGAGCCTGACGCCCACCGATCCGACGTCCTCGCCGATCGGCGGCCGCAGCTTGCGCACGGTGACCGCAACCCGCTCGACCCGGGCGTCGACCTCGCAGATGGCCCGGGCCACCGCCTCGGCCAATGCCTCGAGAAGGGTGAACGACGTGTCGCGGACGAGCGCCGCCGCCCGCTCGACCACCGTGCCGTAATCGACGGTGTCGGTCAGCCGATCGCTCGCGCCCGCCTTCCCGGTGTCCACCCAGACGTCGAGGTCGAGCTCGAACGGCTGGGCCCGCTCCCGCTCCTCGGGCAGCGCGCCGTGGGTCGCCACGACCCGCAGGGCCCGGACCTCGATGCGGTCGAGGCTCACCCCGCCCGTCGGGGGGCCGGGCCGTTGACCACGACGACCAACTCTCGTCCGGCCGGGCCCATCTGGCGCCCGATCATGTGCTCGACCATGGCCACGGCCTGGGGATTCGTCGGCAACCGGCCGGACCACACCAAGAAGCCGGCGACGACGCCCATGACCCGGTCGCCGAGCTCCTCTTGGTGCATCAGCACCCGCTGGCCCGCGGCAAGCGAGTTGCGCAGGTCGGTGTAGCACTCCTCGAGCACCGAGCGCGGGTCGGTGGCCGTCGGGAGCGGGTAGTGAGCCCACACCAGCTCGCCCTCGTCGTACGCGTGGAGGTTGTGCGGGGAGGGCAGGAGCGAGATGACCCGGTCGAAGCCCTGGACGCGGAGCCAGATGATCTCCTCCTGTCGCCGCACCCGGCGGTGGTTCGGCGCGAACCCGCCCGGACGCTCGCTGACGGCGAAGCTGTCCTTCATCACCCAGGTGAAGTTCCGGGGGCGGATGCCGGCGGCCCACTTGCCCTTCACCATGTCTGCACGCTCACACCCATCACCGTGACACACCCTCCAGTTCGACCTCACGCCGGGGAACCGGTCCGACCAGCCGGGCGGCCCGGACGCTTGCCAACACGTCGTGGACCCGCACCATGTGAACACCCTCCGCCATGGCCCAGGTGCTCGACGCCAGCGACCCCTCGGCCCGCTCTTGGAGCGGGAGGGGCTCTCCCCCCGACCCGATCTGCCCGAGGAACCACTTGTTCGACGTCCCGACGAGGACCCGGGCACCGATCGCCTCGGCCCCACCCACCAGCTCACCGACGTGGGCCAGGAGGGCCAGGTTGTGGGCGACGGTCTTGCCGAACCCGATCCCGGGGTCGAGCCAGATCTCGCCGACTCCGGCCGCGCCGGCCCGCTCGGCCAGGTCGAGCACATGGCGGTGGACCTCGGCGACGACATCGTCATAGCGGGGGTCGGCCTGCATGTCGGCGGGGGTGCCCTGTCGGTGCATGGCCACCCAGCCGACGCCACATTCGGCGGCGACCGGCCACAGCGTGCCCGAGACGTCGTTGATCAGGAGGGCACCGGCGGCGACCGCCGCGCGGGCGACCCCAGGCTTGACGGTGTCGACGGACACCGGGCCGATCGGCGCCAGGGCCTCGATGACCGCGATCACCCGACGAAGCTCCTCGTCCTCGTCGACCGGTGCCGCCCCCGGGCGGCTGGACTCCCCGCCCACGTCCACCATGTCGGCGCCGTCGGAAAACATCGCCCGACCCTGCGCGACCGCATCGGAACTCGACCGGTAGCGCCCACCGTCAAAAAAGGAGTCCGGGGTGACGTTGAGCACACCCATCACCATCGGGCGACCCTCGTCATCTCGATCGGACACAGATGGCAGCGTAGGCGACGCGTTCGGCGCCGACGGGGTGCGTTGGCCGGGATTTTCCGGCCTTTAGCGGCCGTGCACGAACTGCATCGCCTCGGCACGGGTGGCCTGGTCGGTGCGGAACAGCCCCCGCACCGCCGAGGTGACGGTCTGGGTGCCGGGCTTCTTCACCCCCCGCATCGACATGCAGAGGTGCTCCGCCTCGACAACGACCAGCACGCCACGGGGGTCGAGCGCCGCCTCGATGGCGTCGGCGATCTCGGTGGTCATCCGCTCCTGGACCTGCAGCCGCCGGGCGTAGCCCTCGACCAGCCGGGCCAGCTTGGAGATGCCGGTGATGCGCCCGTCAGAGTTGGGGATGTAGGCGACGTGGGCCCGGCCGATGAACGGCACCAGGTGGTGCTCGCAGAGCGACGCGAACGGGATGTCGCGCACCATGACCATCTCGTCGTGATCGGCCGCGAAGGTGACGGTGACGTGGCGGCCGGGGTCGTCCTCCAATCCCGAGAACAGCTCCGCGTACATGGAGGCGACGCGGGCCGGCGTGGCGGCCAGGCCGTCTCGCGACGGGTCCTCTCCGATGGCCTCGAGGATCTCGGCGACCGCCTTCTCCACACGCGCGAGGTCGACTGCCATGGCCCGCCTCAGCCGGGCCCGGACTGGGGCCGGTAGACGTGGACCGAGCGCAGGTTCCGGTAGCGCTCGTCGACATCCAGGCCGTAGCCGACGACGAACTCCGACGGGATCTTGAAGCCCACGTAGCGCAGGTCGAGGGGCACCCGCTGCTCGCCGTCCTTCACCAGGAGGGCGCACACCTCGACGCTGGCCGGGTGCCGCGCCTGGAGGTAGCGGCGCAGGTAGTTGAGCGTGAGCCCGCTGTCGATGATGTCCTCGACCACCAGCACGTGCCGTCCGGCCAGGTCGGCATCGAGATCCTTCACGATCCGGACGACCCCCGATGTGCGGGTCGCGCTCCCGTACGACGAGACGGCCATGAAGTCGACGTCGACCGGGAGGTCGATGGCCCGGGCGAGGTCGCTCATGAAGATCATGGCGCCCTTCAGAACCCCGACGAGCAGCGGCGGGTCGTCGACGTAGTCGGCCGTGATGGCGGCGCCGAGCTCGGCCACCCGCTCCGAAAGAGCCTCGGCGGTGACCACGGGCTCGCCCACCTCGGCCAGCCCCCAGCTGGGCACCGACGAAGCGGCGCGCTCCGTCTTCACCGGCCGAACCCTATCGGAGTCCCCCACGACGGCCAGGCGTGAAGCGGAGCGCCGAACCCGTCGTCCACCGCCGATCTCGGCCGCGACGGCGGCGCCCGCCGCGACGTCGAGGACCCGCGCGACCGCCGCTGCCGTGGGCGGGTGGCGGTCGGCCCGGCCTTCGGTCGGGGCGAGCCAGCCGCGAACGGCCCGGCGCGCCAGCACGAGCGGGGCGTCGCGCAGTGCCCGCGCATCGGTCGGATCTGGCACCGCCTCGCGTACGAGCGCGCCCAGGAACGATGCCTCGTCTCGCAGGAGATCGGACTGGCGTGCCAGCACCGGGACCGGGTCGCGACGCGCGATCGCCGCACACAGCGGGAGCAACTCGTGGCGGACCCGGTTGCGGAGGTGGCGGGGATCGTCATTGGACGGATCGCGCACCGGCTCGATCCCCATCGACGCGCACACGAGCTCGGTCTCGCTCCTCCGCAGCCCGAGCAGGGGGTGTCGGGTGCCGGGCGCCATCCCCGACAGTCCGTCCAACCCCGCCCCGCGGAGCAGGTTGCAGAGCACCGTCTCGGCCTGATCGTCCATCGTGTGCCCGGTCGCGGCCCCCTCGGGCAGGACCGAGAACCGGGCCGCCCGGGCCCGCGCCTCGAGGTTGGGCCCGTCGACGACGGACACCCGCTCGCTCCGGAACGCCGCGCCGAGGCGATCCGCCGTCGCCTCGACGACCTTCGCCTCGAGGTCCGATCCCGATCTCAGGCCGTGGTCGACATGGATGGCCGTGACGGTGCAGCCTGCGGCCACCGCGAGCACCAGGAGCGCCATGGAGTCGGGCCCACCCGAGACCGCGCACGTGAGCGGCCCCCCGGGGTCGGGAAAGGTGCAGCGGGCGGCGAGCGCAACGACGTCCTCGGGCCAGTCCGTCACCGGCTCAGGTTCCCGGTGTTCACCCCGCCAGGGCGGAAGGAGCGGTGACCCTGGTGACCCAGGTGGACGGGTCCCTGATCTCGGCAAGCGACGGGAGCCACTCGGGCCCCTGCCAGACCCGGTCAAACAAGCCGCGCCCGCCGACGGCTTCCACCGATCGCACGAACTTCTCGCCCTCCGCGTACTGGCGCATCTTGGCCTCGAGTCCGAGGATCTGCTGCAGCAGCTTGGCCGGCCCCCGGGCCTGTTGCCTGCGGTCGCTGAGCACCTTGCTGAAGTGCTCGGCCCCGGGCACCGCATCGGCCCCCGCCCTGTCCATCGTGACGTCGCCATGGCCCTCGAGGAGACTCATGAGCGCCTGGATCTTTTGCAGCGCCGCGAGCTGCTCCTCGGTCGCGACCAGGCCGATCATTCCGGCCTCGCCCATCGGGTTGCGCCCGGCCCGGATCTCCTGCGTCGCCCGCCGCAATGCGTCGACCATCTTGCCGGGATCCGAGCCGAGGGGCTCGAGCCCCTCTTCGACCAGGGAGACGAAGTATCGGCGGAGCCACGGCACGGCCATGAACTGGGCCCGGTGGGTGACCTCGTGGAGGGCCAGCCACAGCCGGAACTGGTCCGGGTCGAACCCGTACTTGGTTTCGATGGCGGCCACGTTGGGTCCGACGAAATACACGACGTCTTGGTCCTCCTCGTCGACGCCGTCGGTGAGCAACAGGTCGTACTGGCCGAGCACCCGGGTGGACATCCAGGCGAGCACGAGCGCCAGCTGGGTCCCGTTGACCGAGCGCGACGCGCCGGCCAGGTGACGGGACAACCCCGACCCCACGCCGGGGAGGGGGGACGCGGGCTTCCGGGCGGCCAGCTTGGCCAGGGTCGGCCCCAAGAGGCGCTGGAACGAGGCGATGTTGGCGGCGACCCACCCGGGACGGTCGATCACCCGGCCCCGGGCCGGGCTCCCGACCGACAGCCCGGTCGCCTCGGCCACCAGTCCCTCCGCCCGCGCGGTCAGTTCGTCGAAGTCCCGCTGCATCGACGCGGGCCGGTAGTTGGGCGGGGTGGCCGTGCGCCCGGACACCCAGCGAGCCACCCGCTCGGCCACGGCCCAATCGATGACCGGCGGCTGCTCAGCGCCGTCGGCGCCCTCGTCGGTCATCGGCGAGACGGTCCCGACCGACCGCCGCTCACTCGGGGTGCTCTCGCTCCGGGTCGATGTCGACCTGCTTGCGCCGCTCCGCGTCGATCTGCTGGGCCACCCGCTGCATCAACGAGTCGGGAACGTGGTCCTTGCACTTGTCGGCGATGATCTGACGGAGTTCGGTCTCGAAACCCGCTGCGCTCGCACAGGGAGCGCAGTAGTCGAGGTGCTCGGAGATCTTGCTGCGGCGCTGCTCGGTCAGCTCGCCGTCGAGGTAGTGGTAAAGCTGGTGGATCGCGGACCCACAGTCGACATCGGCACCGACATCGTCGGTCCCGGGCCCGCTGCTCACCTGACCACCGCTCATTCGGACGACCTCCCGGGTGCGGTGCCGACCAGTCCACGTGACTCCGCAAAGTCGTGCAACGCCTTCTGGAGGGCCCTTCTTCCCCGGTGGATCCGGCTCATCACCGTTCCGATCGGCACGTCGGTGATCTCGGCAATCTCCTTGTAGGAGAAACCTTCGACGTCGGCGAGGAGAACGGCCATGCGGAACGAGTCGGGAAGGGACTCGATGGCCGCCTTCACCTCGTCGTCGGTGAAGCTGGCCAGCGCCTCCTCCTCGGCGCTGCGGCTGAGCGTGCCGTCGGTGGGCGCGAGCCGGTGATACAGGTAGAGCTCCTCGACGTCCTCGACATCCGCGATCTCGGGCCTGCGCTTGGCCGCCCGGTACGAGTTGATGTACGTGTTGGTGAGGATCCGGTACAGCCAGGCCCGCAGGTTGGTGCCCTCGGTGAAGCTGCCGAAGCCCCGATAGGCCCGCAGGTAGGTCTCCTGCACCAGGTCCTCGGCGTCGGAGGGGTTGCGCGTCATCCGGAGGGCGGCGCTGTAGAGCGCCGGCATGTGCTCCATGGCGAGGTCGGAAAACCGAGCTTGGTCGGCCATGGTCGAACCCTACCCAACAGATCGCGGACCACGGCACCGGCGGGCCCACGCGCAACCGTGGCTAACGTGGCTCGCCGGATGTCCCCCTCTGACTCGCAGGTCCGCACGAACGCCCAGAACCCGACCTGCCTGGCCAAACGCGGCGGCATCGAGGTCCTGACCTGGAACGCGTTCGATGGGACGCCCCTCGACGCCGTGGTCACGACACGGGGCGGCGGCGTGTCCGCCGGCCCGTACGAATCGCTCAATCTCGCCCTGCACGTCGGGGACGAGGAGGCGGCGGTCCTCGAGAACCGCCGGCGCGCGCTGTCGGTGCTCGATTCGGACCTCGGCGCGCTCGTCTGTGCGAATCAGATACATGGGACGCGCGCGGCCGTGGTGGGTTCCGCCGAACGCGGCAGGGGGTCGATCACCATCGGCGACGCGATCGCCGACAGTGACGCGCTGGTGACAAGAGAGCCGGGCATCGTCCTTGGCGTCCTCGTCGCCGACTGCGCCCCGATCGTCCTGTTCGACGCAGAGGGGGGCGTGCTCGGGTGCGCCCATGCCGGTTGGCGGGGCGCACTGGGCGGGGTGATCGAGGCCACGGTCGCGGCGATGGGCGCACTCGGAGCCGAGCCCGGCCGGATGACGGCGGGGATCGGGCCGGCAATCTCCGAGGCGAGCTATGAGGTTGGTGCCGACGTCGTGGCCGCCGCAACGGACCACCTCGGTGACGCCGGCCCGTTCGTGCGACCGGCACGGCCCGACCACTGGTGGTTCGACCTTCGAGGGGCTGCTCATTCGATCCTGATCCGCGCCGGTCTGGTGAGCGAACGCATCTCCGTGGCACCGATCAACACCGGGGCAAAGGGCCCCTTCTTCAGCGCGCGTGCCGAGGGTCGTTGCGGACGCTTTGCCCTGCTCGCACGCATGCGCCCGTGACCGCGACCACCAAGGCGGGCTCGTTCCGCTACGCCGGCCACCACCTCGACGCCGAGCTCGGGACGCTCACCTGCCACTACGAACTGGGCGACCGCTCGTTCATCGAGCGCTTCGACCTCGGCCGGTACGGCTGGGCATCGCCGTCGGCGGCCGAGGCGGCTCGCCTCGTCTACCTCCTCGCGGGCGTCTCGTATTACAAGACCGGCGCACCCCCCGTCATCGAGATCGACGTGGGGATTCGGCCGGGCGAGCTCGCGCTGGTCCGCGACTTCTACGTCAAGGGCCTCGGTGAATTCGCGTACCGGAATCACATCGACCTGTCGCATTTGGATTTCGACGCCACGGTGCGGGACATTGCACCGGCGCCCTACGAGCCGGTCGGCGGCCACCCCCTGGTCCCGTTCGGGGGCGGGATCGACTCGATCGTGAGCGTCGAGCTCGTCCGGCGCGCGTACCCGAACGCGTCGTTGTTCGTGGTCAGCCCGCCGGCCGCACCGTTCGCAGCCATCGAACAGGCGGCGGCGGTCACCGGCTTGCCGGTGGTGCGCTTGGCCCGGCAGCTCGACCCCCAACTGTTCGAGCCGCCGAAGGACACAGGGTTCCTACAGGGTCACGTCCCGGTGACCGGCGTGATCGGCGCCCTGGCCGTATTGGCGGCCACCGGTCATGGGTATGACGCTGTCGTCATGTCGAACGAATGGTCGGCGTCGTCGGGCAACCTCCTCGTCGACGGCGAGATCGTCAACCATCAGTACTCGAAGACTCGGGAGTTCGAGGCCGCTTTCGCCGGGGTCGTGGCCGGGGCCCTCGGTGACCGCCTGCGGGTGTTCTCGCTGCTTCGCCCGTTCACCGAGGTGTGGATAGCCGATCGGTTCGCCAAGCTCGGCGACTACCACCGCGCCTTTCACAGCTGCAACCGTGCCTTCGCGATCGATCCCTCGCGGCGGCTCGAGACGTGGTGCGGCGAGTGCGACAAGTGCTGCTTCATCGATCTCGTGCTGGCGCCGTTTGTTCCCCGGGTCGAACTCGAGTCGATCTTCGACGGTCGAGAGCCACTGTCGCGCGCCGACCTGTACGAACGGTTCGCGGTCCTCGTCGGGTTGTCGCCGGATCCGAAGCCGTTCGAGTGCGTGGGCGAGGTCGGCGAGTGTCGCGCCGCGGCGGCGCTGGCGGCCGTGCGCGGTGACCGACAAGACGACGAGCTGCTGCAACGGCTCGCAGGCCAGCTGCCCCCCGTCACGCCGCGGGAGGTTGCCGCCCTGCTGGCACCCCATGACCCTCACGACATCCCCGATGACTTCGCGACCGAGGATCTGCTGGTCTGACCTCGCCGGGGCCTCCGTCGGTGTGTGGGGCCTCGGTGTGGAGGGCGGAGCCAATCTCCGCAAGCTGCTGTCGATCGGCGCGAGGCCGGTGATCGCGGACGACCGGCCGAAGAACGCCGACGCGGGGGGCCTTCGGGTTCTTTCGACGGCCGCCGGCGGCTGGGAGGCACTCTCGCGCTGCGAGGTCGTGGTGAAGACCCCCGGGATCAGCCGCTACCGGCCCGACGTGGTCGCCCTCGGGGACCAGGGCATTCCCGTCGTTGGCGGGCTCGGCCTCTGGCTGGAAGAGGCGGATCGGACCCGGGTCGTCTGCATCACCGGGACCAAGGGCAAGAGCACCACCACCACCATCGTGGGCCACCTACTGCGGGGCCTCGGCCGCTCCTGCCTCGTCGCCGGCAACATCGGTCGGCTCCCCTACGACCCCGAGAACGTCGATGAGGCGGAGTTCACCGCCGTCGAGGTGTCGAGCTTCCAGGCCACCGACCTCGGTTGCTCGGCCCCCGTGGTGGCCGTCACCTCACTGCATCCGGACCACCTGGACTGGCACGGCACCGTCGAGCGTTACTACGCCGACAAGCTCTCCGCCTGTACCCAGCCGGGGGCCGAGCTCACCATCGCGAACGGCGGGAGCGCCGAGCTTCACGAAGAGGTCGGCCAGCTCGCACCGCGAGTCGAATGGGTCGGCGACGCATCGGTTCCGTGGACAGAGGCCCTCGGGCTGCTCGGCTCGCACAATCGCGTCAACGCCTTGATCGCGCGGGCATGCATGATCGCCCTCGGTGTCGAACAAGCAGCCGACGACGACGCGCTCGGACGCGCCGCCAACGGATTCACCGGACTGGACAGCCGCCTCCAGGAGATCGGTGAGGTGGAAGGAGTCGCTTTTGTCGATGACAGCCTGTCCACGAACGCGCTCGCCGCGATCGCCGCGATCGATGCTTTCGCAGGCCGGCCGGTGGCGCTCATCGTCGGCGGGGCGGACAGGGGCATCGACTACACGCCTTTGGCCGCTCGCCTGGCCTCCCGGCACGAGCCGACGTTCGTGGTCACCCTTCCCGTGAACGGCTCCCGCATCCATGCCGCGATCACGGAGGCCGTCGCGCCGAGCGGAACAGCGGTGGAGGTCCACGACACGGGCGACCTCGAGACTGCGGTGGAGCGAGCGCTCGCGTGGTGTGAACCGGGGTCCGTCCTGCTCTTGTCCCCGGCCGCGGCCAGCTTCGGGCAGTTCCGCAACTACAAGGAGCGCTCCGCGGCGTTCCGCCACCTCATGGAGACCCGCCAGCCCCCGACCTGAGGTTCAGCCCCCGAGCAGGACGCTCGGGTTGAGCACGCCGTCGGGGTCGAGCGCCGCCTTCAGGACGCCGAACGCTGCTACCTCGTCCTCGGTGCGGTTGAGGTGAAGCCACCGGCGCTTGGCCGTGCCGATCCCGTGCTCGGCGCTCACCGACCCGCCCATGGCGGCGGCCAGCTTGAACACCGCGTCGTCCACCGCGTCGTCGCCGGGCGGGATGCCGGTCACGTTCACATGCACGTTGCCGTCGGCCGCATGCCCGAACAGCCACACCTCGGCACCGCTCGACACCGACGCGACAACACCCGGCACACGCTCGACGAAGTCGGCCAGGACCGCCGTCGGCAGCGAGACGTCCAACTTGTGTGGCGTGCCGTGGTGGTTGATCGCGTCGGTGTGACCCTCGCGGTATCGCCACAGCTCCGCCGCCCGCACCGGGTCGGCAGCGACCGCCACCGCCGCGACGCCATGCAGCGAGTCGACCGCGAGTGACAGGTCGGCCGTCGGGTCGCGGTCGTCGCTCGCCTCGACGAGGAGATAGGCACCGTGTGCGCCACCGAATGGCGCCGCCAGGCCGACGTGCGCACGCACCAGGTCCATCCCCGGCTGGAAGAACAGCTCGGCGGCCGACAGGGTTCGGAGCTGACGGCGGAGCATTGACGCGGCCTCGATGGCGCCGGCCGCGTCACCGAATGCGAGCAGCGCGACCACCCGTTCGGGGGCCCGGGGGACGAGCCTGAGCCGCACGGCCGTCACCACGCCGAGGGTGCCCTCGCTCGCGCAAAGGATCCCGGGCAAGAAGTACCCGGTGTTGTCCTTGATCAGCCCACTCATGTGGGACACGACGTGCCCGGTCCCGAGCACCGCGGTCAGCCCGAGCAGTTGGGCCCGGGTGTCGCCGTAGCGGAGGACGCGCATCCCGCCTGCGTTCGTCGCGACCGAGCCGCCGAGCGTGGCGCTCCCACGGCTCGCGAAGTCGACGCCATATGCCCAGCCGGCCGCCTCCGCGGCGGCCTGGAGATCCGAAAGCACGACGCCCGCGCCGACCGAAGCCTGCCCGGACACCGGGTCGAGCTCGAGCGAGGTGAGTCGACGGAGGCTACAGACCACTTCTCCGCTCAACGGAACTGTGCCGCCCGACAGGCCGGTGTTGCCGCCCTGGAGCGCGAGGGCCACCCCATGACGGCGGCACAACGACACCAACGCCTCCACCTCATCGGTCGTCCCGGGCCGGATGACGGCGGGCGACGTCCCGGTGAACCTCCCGGTCCAATCGGACGTGTAACCGGCCACAACATCGGCGTCGATGAGCACGTGGTTGGCGCCGACCACGTTCGTGGCCTCGGCAAAGAACGCCGGATCGATCGAGTTCACCTCACGATGGTCGCGCGTCACGGAGAACTCAACGACATGACCCCCGTGTGGAGCCGATCCGCTGTGGCAACATCGATCGGGATGACCCAACCAGCGCTGAGCCGGCCAATCGGCTCAGTCCCCCGATCGAACTGGGTGCTCGGGGCGGCGATCGTCGTCTGGGCGTTCATCGGGTTCTATCTCGCCCATTGGGGGGCCGGCTGGGCGTTGGATCTACGCGTCTACCGGGCCGCTGGCCACTCCCTGTATGACCACGGTGCGCCCTATTCCTCCCTGTTCACCGCCAGCCGGCTGCCGTTCACCTATCCCCCGTTCGCGCTGCTAGTCCTGAGCCCGCTGTCGCTCGGGCCGCTCGCGGTCATAAAGGGGTTGTGGTGGTTGTGCAACGGGCTCGCTCTGATCGGACTCCTCTACCTCGTGATCGTGACCGCCCTCGGAGTGTCGCGGTGGCCGGCCCTCCTCCTTGCCGCAGCGGGCGCGGCGGTCGGGACGCTCGCGCTCGAGCCATTACGGAGCAACCTGGACTACGGCCAGATCAACCTTTTGCTGATGGCCCTCGTGGTCGTCGACGTCGCCAGGGTGAAGGGCCGCGCACGCGGACTGCTCATCGGCGTCGCCGCCGCGATCAAACTGACGCCCCTCGTCTACCTGGCCTACTTCGTCGTCAACCGGGACCGACGGTCGGCGGTGCGTGGCGCCGGATGCTTTGTCGCCGCCACGGCGTTGGCGTGGTTGATCGTCCCGTCGGATTCGACCCGCTACTGGTTCCATGAGGCGTTCAGCCCCGCCCGCACCGGTCCGGTCGGGCTCGTGAGCAACCAATCATGGAACGGCGTCGTGCATCGGGCGCCGTTCCACGCCGACGCGTTTGGCGTCGTCCTATGGGTGGTCGTTTCGGCGGTCACGTTGGCGGTCGGCGTGCTGGCGGCGCGGTGGCTGGTCGGGCTCGGCCGCAGTATCGACGCACTCCTCGCGCTCGCCCTGACCGAGCTGCTCATCAGCCCGATCTCGTGGTCCCACCACTGGTCGTGGGTGGTGATCGTTCCCGTCGTGCTGGTGGAGCGGTGGGGCAAGGATCGGGCGCTCACCTCCGCGCTCGGCGCGGTTCTGGTGATCGCGATCGCCGAACCGTACTGGTGGTCGGTGCACGGCTGGCTCGGCGACCTGCTCGGGAACTCGCTCACGCTCGCCGGCGCGACGCTCCTTGTGGTGTTGGCATTGGGAGCCAGGCGCGAGGTTCGTTCGATGGCCGGTCCCGACACCTTGGCCGCTCGATGACCGCCCTCACCCCGACTACGACGCCGACCCCGAGCGGTTCTTGTCCAACGCCAGGTGGCCGCACGCGTCGTTCCGGTCGCGGTCGTGCCGATCTGGCTCATCGCCGTACTCGTCGCCGGCGTCCTGGTCGCCGCCAACCTCGTCGCGATCGCACCGGCAATGATGGCAACCCGGTCCCGACCCGGAGATCTTCTGCGGACGTCGTGAGGGGTGCACTCGGTCCCGCCCGCATTGCGTGCCCGAACTGGAGCCTGGGAGGGGACTCGAACCCCTGACCTGCGCATTACGAATGCGCTGCTCTACCGGCTGAGCTACCCAGGCGGAAACCCGGCGCGCCATGAAGCCGCCGACGGGAAGCCGTATCGTACGCCGCGCTTCCTAGGGATTCGACCCGAGACGGACCAGCAGCGACTCGAGCAGCAGCGACTCGTTCGGGTTGCGCTCGAGCGACAGTGCCGCAGCCGTGATCGCGTCCGTGGCCCGGCGGCACCGGTCGACCTCGGCCGGGTCGGGCTCCCCCGCCGCCACGGCCTGGACCAACCGGTCCCGGTAGGCGCGTGCGAGGACGCCGAAGCCGGCCCGGATCTCGTCGGTCCGCCAGCGCCGCTCCTCTCGGTGGTGGCGGTCGAGCACGTCGCGCCGGCCCGGCACGCTGCGCTCGCCCAGACTCTCGGACTCGGCCTCCAGCCGGGCCAGCTCGTCGGTGTTGTGGTCGCGCATCGGTGCCACCGCCGCCTCGGCTGCCGCGAGCAGGTCGCGGGTCAGCGAGGCGGCCACCGAGCCCTCCCCGTTCAGGCGGGACGGGACCGAACGCCACAGGTCGTGACGGGCCACATACCCGTCGTCCTCGGACAACAGCCGGGCCCGGTCCAGATCGCCGCCGCACCCGTCGGCCACCACGGCGGCCCGTTCGGGGTCGACCCCCCGCCCGACCAGCCACCGCTCGATCACCCCCGACGCGACCGGCGGAAACCGGACCTCCGCGCACCGGCTGGACACGGTGACCAGCTCGGGCGGCACCGTCTCGCAGAGCAGCACGAAGACCGTGGCCGGCGGCGGCTCCTCGACGGTCTTCAAGAGGGCCGGCGCCGACCGGATGGCCAGGTGCACATCCCCGACCACCAACACCTGACGGTGCGCCTCGAACGGGCGGCGCTGGGCCAGCTGGGCCAGCCTGCGCGCATCATCGATGCCGAGCGCGGCGCCGGTCCGCTCGACCACGACCAGGTCGGGATGGGTCCCAGCCAGGGCGCGACGGCAGGTGCCGCATGCTCCGCAACCGCCCGACGGGCAGAGCAGCGCCGCCGCGAAGGCCCGCGCCGCCGGCCGGACCCCCGATCCGTTGGCGCCGAGGAACAGATAGGCATGCACGGGATGGCGGGCCGCCGCCCGCAGCGTCTCGACCGCCGCAGCCTGGCCGACCATATCGGCGAACAGCTCCGGCACCGGCATGACCTCCGATGCGCTCATTTCGAACCCTCGGGTCGCCCGAGACGCTGCGTGAGCACCACCGTCACCTCGCTCGCGACCTCGTCCACGCTCCGGGCCCCGTCGACGACGGCCCACCGGTTGGGGTCGGACCGGGCGAGCCTACGGAAGCCGTCGGCGACCCGGCGGTGAAAGCCTTCGTCCAGCCGCTCCAGGCGATCGGGCTGGCTGGCCCCGATCCGGCCCCGGGCCACCTCGAGAGGCACGTCAACGAGGATCGAGAGGTCGGCGACGAGCCCGTCGGTCGCGAACGCCACCAGGCCGACAAGTTCGCCCTCATCGAGGCCTCGGCCCGCGCCCTGATAGGCCAGGGTGGACCCGTTGAAGCGGTCGGTGACCACCCAGCGGCCGCTGGCCAGCGCCGGGACGACCACCTGGTCGACATGTTGCGCCCGATCGGCCGCCATCATGAGAGCTTCGGCGCGGGCTGTGACGACGTCGCCCGAGCCCAGCAGGAGTTGGCGCAACGATGCCCCGAGCGGCGTATCGCCCGGCTCGAACGTGTAGAGCGCGCCCAGCCATTCGGCGGCCAGCCTGGCCTGCGTCGACTTGCCGCAGCCGTCGATGCCCTCGAAGGCGATCAGGCGACCCCGGTGATCAGCGCCTGCCACCTCTTTATTCTGCTTTGTTCCGGGCTGGCGCGATCAGAAGTCGGTGGGCTCGGGGCCCGGGTCCTCCGGCTCTCCCGCGGAGACCCGTGCGGCGACGGCCCTCTTCGCGGCGGCCTTCTTGGCCGGGGCCCTTTTCTTGGCCGGTGACCTCTTGGCCGCCTTCTTCGCGGCGGCCTTCTTGGCCGGCGCCTTCTTGGCTCCCCTGGCCCTCGGTGCCCGCGGCCCGGCGGCCCGGCGCTCGGCCAAGAGCTCGGAGGCCCGTTCGATGGTGATCGACTCGACGTTGTCGCCCTTGCGCAGGGACGCGTTGGTCGTCCCGTCGGTCACATACGGGCCGAAGCGCCCGTCGCGCACCACGACGGGCAGCTGGGTGTCGGGATCGGGCCCGAGCTCACGGAGCGGTCCTGCGGCGGCGCGACCGCGCCGTGTCTTCGGCTGGGCGAAGATCGCCCGCGCCTCGTCCAGCCCGATGGAGAGGATCTGCTCCTCCTCGGTCAGGCTGCGGGTGTCGCTGCCCCGCTTGAGGTACGGGCCGAAACGCCCGTTGTGCGCGGCGATCTCCTCACCGGTGTCCGGATCGACCCCGACGGTGCGGGGGATGCCGATCAGCTCGACGGCCTGCTCGAAGGTGAGCGTGGCCGGGGTCATGGTCGAGAACAGCGACGCGGTGCGCGGCTTGGGTTTGCCGTCGACGACCTCGCCCATCTGCACGTAGGGGCCGAACCGCCCGGCCCGGACCGAGACGTCCTCGCCCGTCTCGGGGTGGACGCCCAGCACCCGGTCGTCGGAGGGCGCGTCCAGGAGCTCTTCGGCCCGGACCTCGGTCAGCTCGTCGGGCACCACGTCGTCGGGCAGGGACGCGCGGTCCTCGCCCCGCTGCAGGTAGGGGCCGTAGCGGCCCACCCTGACCACGATCGGCTCACCGTTGGAATCGGCGCCGATCGGGATCGAGTTGATCTCCCGGGCGTCGATCTCGCCCAGGTGCAGCGCCACCGCGGCCTTCAGGCCGAGCCGGAGCGTGTCCCCGCCGAGCTCGCCCGGTCCCCCGGCGTGGCCGTTCGAAGCCTCGGCCCCCTTCGAACCGTTCGTCCCGCCCCCGGTGCCGAAATAGAAGCGGGTCAGCCACGGCAGCGCCTCGCCGCGGCCGTCGGCGATCTCGTCGAGGTCGTTCTCCATCGACGCGGTGAACCCGTAGTCGACCAGCTCCCCGAAGTGGCGCTCGAGCAGTCCCACCACCGCGAAGGCGGTGAAGCTCGGGACGAGGGCCGAGCCCTTCTTCCACACATACCCGCGATCGACGATGGTCGAGATGACGCTCGCGTAGGTCGACGGCCGCCCGACGCCGAGCTCCTCCATCGACTTCACCAGTGAGGCCTCGGTGTAGCGGGCCGGCGGCTGGGTCGTGTGCGACCCCGGCTCGAACCCGAGAGCGGGGACCGACTGGCCCTCGACGAGCGGCGGCAGCATGACCTCACGGTCGGCCAGCTCGGCGTCCGGGTCGTCCTCGCCCTCCACGTAGGCCCGCAGGAAGCCGGGGAAGGTGATCACGCGGCCGTTGGCCGAGAACTCGACCTCGGTCCCCCCGACTTCGGGCGTCGCGTCCGGGACCTGCGCCACCAGGCGGACCTGGGCGCTCGTGCCGGTGGCGTCGTTCATCTGGGAGGCCACCGTCCGCTTCCAGATCAGCTCGTAGAGACGGAGCTCGTCACCGTTCAGGGAACCGGCGGCCTGCTCGGGGGTGCGGAACGACTCGCCGGCCGGCCGGATGGCCTCGTGGGCCTCCTGGGCGTTCTTGACCTTGCGCTCGTAGCGACGCGGGGCGGCGGGCACGTAGCTGGACCCGTAGAGAGCGGTGGCCTGCGACCGGGCGGCCGTGAGGGCCTGGTCGGAGAGGGTCGTCGAATCGGTCCGCATGTAGGTGATCCAACCCTGCTCGTACAGGCGCTGGGCGACCTGCATGGCCCGCTGGGCGCTGAACCGGAGCTTGCGGCCGGCCTCCTGCTGGAGGGTCGAGGTCATGAACGGCGGGGCGGGCGAGCGCCGGAACGGGCGCTCGGTCACCGAGCGGACGGTGAAGCTGTGCCCCTCGAGCCCGGCCGCGAGGGCCCGGGCCACGGTCTCGTCGAGGACCCGGACCTCCCCCGAGCTCTCCACCTCGCCCTCGGCGTTGAAGTCCCGGCCGGTTGCGAGCGAGGTGCCGTCGATCGATACCAGGGTCGACGTGAAGCTGCGCGGTGTCGTCGTGTCGTCCTCGTCGGGCTGTTCGGGCGCGGCGAAGGTTCCCTCGACCCCCCACCAGGTCCCGGCTCGGAACCGCATCCGGGCCCGCTCGCGCTCGACGACCATCCGGGTGGCCACGCTCTGGACGCGCCCGGCGCTGAGGCGCGGCATCACCTTCTTCCAGAGCACCGGCGAGACCTCGTAGCCGTACAGCCGGTCGAGAATCCGCCGGGCCTCCTGGGCGTCCACCAACCGGCGGTCGAGCTCACGCGGCTCGTCGACGGCGCGTTGCAGCGCGGCCTGGGTGATCTCGTGGAAGACCATCCGCTTGACCGGGATCTGGGGGGCCAGCACCTCGAAGAGGTGCCATGCGATCGACTCGCCCTCGCGGTCCTCGTCCGTGGCCAGGTAGAGCTCGTCGGCCTGTTTCAGCAGTCTCTTCAGGTTGGCGACGACCGCCTTCTTCTCGGAGGAGACGACGTAGAGCGGCTTGAACCCGTTGTCGACATCGACGCCGAGGCGCGACCATTCCTCGCCCTTGTAGGCGGCCGGAATCTCGTCCGCGCCGCGGGGCAGGTCCCGGATGTGACCGACCGACGACTCGACCACGAAGTCGGGGCCGAGCATGGCCGCGATGGTGCGCGCCTTGGCCGGTGACTCCACGATCACGAGTGCTTTAGGCAACCGATGCTCCTCCGCCGATCGGCGTCGTTGCGGGGCCGACCCTCGGGTCAGCCGACGGGACACCATCTAGGCCCGACGGTGGCCCTGTCAATACCCTGCACACCCTCTCGGACAAACGGCCCTGGTCAACAGGCATGAAAATCACCCGCCGAGCACACCGAGGGGCGGCACGGCCGCCCTGGAGGTCCGAGTGCAGCGGGCCGTCCTCTATTCCGCCGCCGCGGCAGGAGCGACTTCGGCCGGTGGTGCTGCGTCGTCCATCATCCCCTGGGTCTTGCGCTTGGAGAACGCGATGGCCGACAACAAGATGGCGAGCGCTACGCCCGCGATGGCGTAGCGGGCGCCGGCGTTGTGCCGCAACGTGATCACGGCCGGCAGGATCAGCAGCGAGACCAGGTTCATCACCTTGATCAGCGGGTTGAGCGCCGGGCCCGCGGTGTCCTTGAACGGGTCGCCGACCGTGTCGCCGATGACGGCCGCCTTGTGGGTCTCGGACCCCTTGCCACCCTCGTGGCCGTCCTCGATGTACTTCTTGGCGTTGTCCCACGCGCCGCCCGAGTTCGACAGCGTGTTGGCCATCAGTTGCCCCGTCAAGATGGCGGCGGCCAGGAACGCGCCGAGCGCCTTGTAGTTGATGCCGAACCCGATGATGGCCGGGGTGAGGACGGCCAGCAGCGCCGGCGTGGCCAGCTCCCGCTGGGCCGCCGCGGTGCAGATCGAGATCACCCGGCCGTATTCGGGCTTCTCGGTGTAGTCCATGATCCCGGGGTGCTCGCGGAACTGGCGACGCACCTCTTGGACGACCGTCCCGGCCGAGCGGCCGACCGCCCGGATCGCGAGCGACGAGAACAAGAACGCCACCGACCCGCCGATGAGCAGCCCGATGAACGTCGTCGGGTTGGCCACGTTGATCTGCGTCGCGATCTGGTTGAACAGCTGGGTGCCCGAGACGTGCAGGTTGAGCTGGGATCCGATCGTCTCGATGAACGAGGCGAACAGGGCCACCGCCGCGATCACCGCCGAGCCGATGGCCACACCCTTCGTGATCGCCTTGGTCGTGTTGCCCACTGCGTCGAGGCTGACCATGATGCGCTCGGCCTCACCGGTGAACTCGCCCGACATCTCGGCGATCCCGGCCGAGTTGTCCGAGACCGGACCGAAGCTGTCCTCGGACACGATCATCCCGGTCGTCGCGAGCAACCCGATGCCGATAAGCGCGACCAGGTAAAGCGAAAGTTCGATGTTCCCGTGGCCGAGGCCGACCGCCACGGCGATCGCGATCGCGATTGCGATGATCGCCCAGACCGAGGATTCGAGGCCGATCGAGATGCCCGAGAGGACCGTCGTGGCCGGACCCGTCCGGGCCGACTCGGCGATCTCACGCACCGGTCCGCGCTCGGTGGAGGTGAACTGCTCGGTGATCTGGCTGACGACGAGCGAAAGGATCACGCCGGTCAGGACGGCGTAGAAGACCTTGAGGTCGTGCACGTAGTAGTGGGCGACCAAGAACGCGCCGATCACCGTCAGGCCGGCGGCCGTCCAAAAGCCACGGTTGATCGCCGACAGCGCGTTCTTGTCCTTCGGGCGGGACCGCACGAGGAGCACGCCGATCAGGGACGCCACGATGCCGATGGCCGGCACGATCAGCGGGAACAGCACCGCCGGGGTGGGGTTGTGGTGCAGGGTCCTGAACGCGGCGAAGCCCAGGATCAGCGACGAGATGATGGTGATGATGTAGGACTCGAAGAGGTCGGCGGCCATCCCGGCGCAGTCGCCGACGTTGTCCCCCACGTTGTCGGCGATGGTCGCCGCGTTGCGCGGGTCGTCCTCCGGGATCCCGGCCTCGACCTTGCCGACCAGGTCGGCGCCGACATCGGCGGCCTTGGTGAAGATGCCGCCGCCGACCCTCATGAACAGTGCCAGCAGCGACGCCCCGAACGCGAACCCGATGAGCACCGCCGTCGCGGTGTTCTGGAAGATGAAGACGATCGACGTGGCGCCGAGCAGGCCAAGCCCGACGCACAGCATGCCGGTGACGGCCCCGGAACGGAACGCCACCTTGAGCGCTCCCGGCAGCTTCCCCCCGGTCGCGGCGGCGGCGGTGCGGACGTTGCCCCGCACCGCCACGCTCATGCCGATGAACCCGGTCAGCCCGGAGAAGGCGGCACCGAACAGGAAGCAGACCACCCGGAGCAGGCCGGCCTCCACGAAGCTGAACGCCACCGTGCCGTCGGGCCTCGTCACCTTGGTGGCGGTGAAGAAGATCAGCACGGCCAGGGGCACGACGATGATGGCGATCACCTTGAACTGGCGCTTCAAGAACGCCTCGGCCCCCTCTTGGATCGCCCTCGCGATCTCGCGCATCTTGGGCGTGCCCTGGTCGGCCTTGAGCACCCCTCGCATGAGCGCGAGACCCGAGACGATCCCGATCAGGCCGGCGACGAGCGCCACGACCAGCCATGCCTTGTCGGTGCTGCCGAGATGGAAATTCTGGTAACTGCCCTCGGCGGCTAGTTGGGTCATGGCTGGCATACGCGAACTGGTTCCCTTCCCATGGCTGTTCTATTGATGCTCTCTCGATATCGCTGCGCTATGGACGGATGGTCCGTGGACCACCGCAGGTCCTTACCCGCGGCGCATCCATTCGATGCTCTTCGGGCCAACCGCGCCGGTCAGAGGCGCAAGACGACGCCGCACGATCTCGATCCCACGATGGGCGGGGGCGACGTTAGCGACCCGACCGGCCCCCGAGCAAGGAAGGCCCGCACGGCCTCAGTGCCGGGGGGTGCTATCGGTCTGCGATTCACCGCCCGCGATCAGCTCGTAGTCGGGGTTCAAGATGGCCAGACGGCGGTCCCATGAGGCCACCATCCCGGACGCGACCAGGCGGGCACCGGGTTCGATGCCCGGGATCCTGGGCCGGCCCTGGAAGACGAGCAGCATGCGGCCGGTGTCATCGGCCAGCACGCACTCGAGGTTGGTCGTCCCGCCCCGGGGCTGGACCCGGACCGAATGGACGCGGCCGGCGATCCGAACCCGGTTGCGCCACTGCGCCGAGCCGATCGGGATCGTCCCGGTCGACCGCCGAGCCAGGGCCTGGTCGACCGGGAAGGCGTGCGCGCGAACAGCGGCACCGTCGGCGCCGGCGGAGTCACGGACCATCCGGCGCGCCGCCGAGCGGACCCACTGGCCGCGGCCCGACCCCAGGTTGCCCACGTTGTAGGGCACGATCGTGGCGGCGACGTGGGGGACGTCGCTCAGGCCCGCCGCGATGCGCTCGGCCGTCCGGTCGTGCAGGAGCCGTTGCCAGGCCGAACGGAAGCTCCGCCTCGGCAGGAGCACGGTGCATTCGGTGTCCCCGTCGAGCACGACATCGGCCACCAGCTCGACGGCGGCTCGGGTCAGCCGACGGTCCGGGCACTCGACGATGTCGAGCGCCAGCCGGGACAAGCCGAGCCTGCTCCAGTCCTGCTCGAGCTGGTGGGCCATCTGGGAGTCGATGTCGAAGTGGACCACCCGCAGTTCGTCGGGCGTCAGGCTTCGGGCGTATTGCAGGGCCCGCGCCACGGCCAGGTCGTAATGGTCGACGAGGACCACCACCACGTGACGGCTGAGGATGGGGGTCTCGGTGATGGTCGAGGCACCGAGCTCAAGGAGCTGCTCCTCGGCAACGTACTGACGATGGAGCCGGATGAGCCCGTAGAAGAGGATCGGCCCCACCACCACCACGACCCACGCGCCCTCCTTGAACTTCGCCACGGCAAAGATCAACACGACGGCGGCCGACAGGAAGGCCGAGAAGCCGTTGATGGCGAGGCTCCGCCTCCAGTGCCGGTCGCGGTGGGTCAGGTGGTGCTTGACCATCCCGCTGCCGGCCATCGTGAAGCCGGTGAACACGCCGATCGCATACAGCGCCACCAACGCGCTCACCTGCGCGCGGGTCACCAACAGGAGCGTGATCGCGACCGCGGCCAGGACCAGGATTCCGTTGGAGAAGGCCAGCCGGTGGCCTCGTCGGGTCAGCTGGCGGGGCAGGAATTGGTCGCCGGCAACGAAGCTGGCCAGATACGGGAACCCGTTGAAGCTGGTGTTGCCGCCCGTGTAGAGGACCAACAGCGTCGCTGCCTGGACGACGTAGAAGAGGACCTTGGCCACCGCCGAGTGACCGAGGACGTAACGAACCTCCTGGGAGATGACGGTGGGCGAGCCGGCCGCGTAGGGGATCGCGTGGGTCCAGCGCGCCAGGAGGGTCACGCCGACGAGAAGGAACGCCAGCATCGTGCTCATGGCGACGAGCGTCTGGCGGGCGTTGGTGCTCTCGGGCCTCCGGAAGCTGGCCACCCCGTTCGAGATCGCCTCGAGGCCGGTGAGCGACGACCCGCCGTTCGCGAAGGCCCGGAGCAACGTGATGAAGGCGAGCCCCATGAGCAGGCCGCTGCCCGAGTGCCCGAGCCGGCCGTCGACGAGCAAGTGGGTGGGTGGCAGCGCGTGGGGATGCAGGTGCCCGAGAGCCTCCTTCACGTAGCCGACGATGATCACGGCCGACACGGAGGCCACGAAGAAGTACGTCGGGACGGCGAAGAGCTTCCCGGCCTCCCGGATGCCGCGCAGGTTCCCGTAGAGGAGCAGGAGCACCACCGCGACCGAGATGGGCACCGTGTAGTGCAATAGGCGCGGGAACGCGCTCGTCAACGCGTCGGTCCCGGCCGCGGTCTGCACGGCCACGGTGACCGTGTAGTCGATCAGCAGGGCGACCGCCGCGATCTGGGCGATCTTCGGGCCGAAGTTGTCCCGGGCAACCACGTACGCGCCGCCGGCCTTCGTGTAGCGCTGGATCACCTCGAGGTAGGAAAGCGTCACGAAGAACAGCACGCCCAAGATGGCCAACATGATCGGGACGACCAAGGTGAACGCGGCCAGCCCGATCGCCGGCACCAGCTGGGTGAGCGTCTCCTCGGTGCCGTAAGCCGACGACGAGATGCAGTCGGGCGCGAGCACGCCCAGGGCGATCGGGCGGTTCAAGCGTTCCGACGACAGCTGCTCGCTGACGAGGGGTGGCCCGAGCAGCTTGTTCTTCAGCCGGTACCGGAACGTTTCTGGGAACTGGGCGGCTGCGTCGATCGACATCGCCAGCGGTGCCCGGGGCGGCGGGGCGGGGCGGGGCGAACCCGGCTCGGGGGTGCTGGTGACGATCCCGGCCTCGGGGGGGGCGCCCCCCTCCAGCTCAGCTCCGGTCGGGCCGCTCACCGCCTCAGCGTAAGGCAGGCGGCCGTGGCGGCCCGATCTTCACGCCGCCGCGGGATGCCGCCACGGTTCTTTACAACCCATCGGGGGCCGTGTTGCACTGTGCGGGTGCATGTCGTGGTGGTGGGTTGTGGCCGAGTCGGCTCCGGTCTGGCGATGGCCCTCCAGGGAGATGGGCACTCGGTGGCCATCCTCGACAAGAACTCACGGGCGTTTCGGCGCCTGCCCGACGCCTTCGCGGGTCAGCGGCTGGTCGGTTCGGGTTTCGACCGGGACGACCTCGAGGCCGTCGGTGCGGTCGGTGCCGATGCGCTGGCGGCGGTCACCAGCGGTGACAACACCAACATCTTGACGGTCCGGATCGCCCGCGAGAACTACGGGATCGCCCGCGTCGTCGCTCGCATCTACGACCCCCGACGGGCCGAGATCTATCAGCGCCTCGGCATCCCGACGGTCGCCACGGTGACCTGGACCATCGACCAGGTACACAGGACGCTCGTCCCGGATCACATGTCGGCCGAGTGGGTCGACTCGACGGCCAAGCTCGTTCTCGTGGAACGACGGCTGCCCGAGGGCTGGGCCGGCCGGGCGCTCGGTGACGTCGAAGAGGCCGGGCGCGTCAAGCTGGTCGCCGTGGTCCGCGCCGGCAGCCCGAGGCTCGACATCCACGAGCTGGTCGGCCAGGAGGGCGACGTGCTGCACATCGCCGCGAACAGCGACGCTCTAGACCTGCTCACCGAGCGACTGGGCTTCGGCGTTCCGCTGGCCGCGGGGACGGAGCGGCCGACGTGAAGGTGGCCATCTGCGGTGGCGGCAGCGTCGGCACCACCATCGCGCGGGACCTGAACACGAGCGGGCACGAGGTCCTGGTGCTCGAGCAGGACCCCGATCTCGTCGAACGGCGGCGGCGGGAGCTCGACGTCACTTGGATCGCCGCAGACGCGTGCGAGGTTGCCTCGCTCGACGCGGCCGGGCTCGCGACAGTCGACGTGGTCGTGGCGGCGACCGGCGACGACGAGGACAACCTGGTGATCTCGCTGCTCGCGAAGCAGGAGTTCGCCGTGCCCCGCGTGGTGGCGAGAGTGAACAACTCGAAGAACCAGTGGCTCTTCAACGAGGGGTGGGGGGTGGACATATCCGTGTCGACGCCGCAGCTGATCACCGCGATCGTCGAAGAGGCGGTCTCGGTGGGATCGTTGGTGCGGCTGCTGCAGTTCGAGGGCGGGGCGAAGCACCTCGTCGAGGTCACACTGGCCCCCGAGTCCCCCGCCGTCGGCAACGCGATCAGCACGCTCGGGATCCCCCGCGAGGCGGCCATCGTCGCGATCGTCCGCGACGACCGGCTCGTGGCCCCCCGGCCCGAGACGGCGCTGCAGAGCGGAGACGAGGTTCTGGTCCTCGTCTCCGTCGAGGCCGAGCCCGACGTCCGCCGGGAGCTCGTCGGCGCCTGAGGCGGCCGGGAGAGACACGGATCGAGGGGACGCCGTCGTCACGCTCGCGCGGGAGCAACGCTCCATGCGCGGGTGCCGCACCGTCGCCCCCGTAGCATGGTCGTCGTGGAGAGTGCCGCGTTCTTCGACCTCGACAAGACCGTCATCACCAAGGCGTCGATCGCCGCGTTCAGCGGCCACTTTCGTCGCGATGGGCTGATCAAGCGACGCACGGTGCTCCGCGCCGTGGGCTCGCAGCTGGTGTTCATCCAGATGGGTGCCGACGAGGAACGCATGAGCAAGGTCCGCGAGTCGGTGCTGGCACTCACCAAGGGTTGGAACCGCGACCGGGTCCGCCAGATCGTGCGGGAGACGCTGCTCCAGACCGTCGAGCCGCTGATCTACGCGGAAGCACTCGAGCTGATGGCCAGCCACCACCTGGCCGGCCAGCGTGTGTACCTGGTGTCGGCGTCGCCCGAGGAGATCGTCCTGCCGATGGCCGAGCTGCTCGGAGCGGACGGGACCGTGTGTTCGAGGGCCGAGGTCGACGAGGACGGTCTCTACACCGGCCGGATGGCGTTCTTCGCCGGCGGCCAGAACAAGGCAGACGCCATCATCGAGCTCGCGGCCACGGTCGGTCTCGATCTCGCGGCTTCCACGGCCTACTCGGACTCGGCCTCTGACCTCCCGATGCTCGAACTGGTGGGCCGACCAGTCGCAGTCAACGCCGACCGGGCCCTGGCCAAGCTGGCCAAGGACCGGGGCTGGGAGACGTGCCAGTTCACGAAGCCGGTCCGGCTGCGTGACCGGGCGGCGACCCGGGCCCCGATGCTCACCAGCCTCACCATTGCGGCCGGGGCCGTCGCGATCGGCCTGTGGGGCCGGCGGCGCAGCGCCGAGGGCCACCCCGAACGGCGCGAGACGGCGCTCGTCCGTTAAGCGCGCTCAGGACTCGCGGAGCCTCCGGGAGGCGACGACCCCCGCTATCGCGACCAGGACGACGAGGAACAAGAGTTTCTTCATGACCTGATGCTAACGGCCGCCTGGCGGCGGCCGTCTGGGTTCAAACTGTGAGCAGGTCGCGTGCGCCGGTGTCGGAGGAGGGGTGACGCAGCTTCGACATCGCCCGGGCCTCGATCTGGCGGATCCGCTCCCGGGTGAGGTTGAAGTGCTCGCCGACCTCCTCCAAGGTGCGGGGCTCACCCCGGTCGAGCCCGAAGCGAAGCCTGAGGATCTCCCTCTCACGTTCGTCGAGCGGGGACAGGAGCCGACCGATCTCCTCGGGCAACAGGGAGACGGCGGCGACCTCGAAGGGGGACTCGGCGGAACGGTCCTCGACCACGTCGCCAAGCTCGGCGTCGCCGTCCTCCCGGAGCGGCTCGGACAGCGAGAGCGGCTCAGCCCGGAAACGCAGCGCCTCGACGAGCTTGTCCTCGGGCATCTCCACTTCGATCCCGAGCTCGGCCAGCGTCGCCGGGCGACCCAGCTTCAGCTCGAGGCGGGCCTGGGCCTTTTGAACCCGGGCCAACGTGTCTCCCGCATGGACGGGGAGGCGGATCGTACGGCCGGTGTTGGCGATGCCCCTCGTGATCGCCTGGCGGATCCACCNNTCGAACTTCTCGACGGCGTGCATGAGCCCGAGGTTCCCTTCCTGGATCAGGTCGAGAAGGGGGAGGCCGGAGGCCTGGTACTTCTTGGCGATGGACACGACCAGCCGGAGGTTGGACTGAACGAAGGTCTGCTGGGCCTGCTCCCCATGGATCACCGCCCGTCGCAGCTCACGCCGCTTGGAGGTGGTGGTTCCCTTCGGGGCCTTGCGCAACTCGCCCTCGGCGTCCCGGCCACCCTCGATGGCCTGGGCCAGACGGACCTCGTCGTCCTTGGTGAGCAGGGGATACTGCCCGATATCGGTCAAATAGAGCCGTACGAGGTCTTCGTCGTCTCGCTCGATGCGTTCCTTTGCCAAGGTCTGCTAAACCCTCCGTGACTCTCGGCATCTCCCTCTGCGGGTGAACGCTTCTGGGAGCTACTGATCTTTGGGGACCGTCTCGCCGGATCGGCGCAACGATGGTGTGTCGCTAGTTTACCGGCGCCGTCAACCCCTCCGGCCGGGCCGGCGCACGAAACCCGGAATCACGCCCGCCGCGACCAGCGTCGACTCGAGGCGGATGACCGTTTCGCCGGCCGCGGTTACGGCTTCGGGCGTCCCAAGAAATGCCTGGACCAGGGCTTCTCCGGTGACCAGGGCCTCCAGCTGGTCACGAAGGACCAGGCGGAGGGCCCGGAGGTTGGGCTGCTCGGAGGCTGCGGAGGCCGAGGCCTCGTGGTCCGCGTACGAGGCGATGAGCCTCGGGAGCACCACACGGAAGAGGCCCACCATCTGTTCGGCCGGTCCCGCCGACGCGATCGCGTCGAAGACCTCCTTCGCCGGCCGCGGCAACTCGACCAATGCGGCCGCGTCGATCCCGCTCACGACCGGGAGGCGGTCGGCCCACAGCTCGGCGTGCCAGGCGTGCTCCGTGCTCAGGGAGTCGAGGTACACCTGGACGTCGGGGGGCATTTCGGCTTCCGTCGCCAGTGCCCCGGTGAGCTCGAACAGCCGGCGCTCGATGGCGCAATAGGCCCCCACCAGTTGGGCGGCCTGGTGGAGGTCGAGGACGGCCGGCTCGGCGGGGGTCCCGGTCATGGGCTCAACCCCTCGACGGGGCGCCGGAGGCCGGTGCCGTCGGGACGGCCGGGTCGTCGGCCCGGTAGCGGTTGGTGATCGGCACCCGGCGATCCTTGCCGAACGCCTTCGCGGTGATGCGGACACCGGGCGCGAGCTGTCGCCGCTTGTACTCGGCCACGTCGACCAGCCGGACCACGGCATCGACGACATCGGGGTCGAATCCCTCGGCCACCATCTCGGGCTTGGTGCGGTCGCGCTCGACATAGGCAGCCAGGATCGGGTCGAGGATCTCGTAGGGCGGCAGGCTCTGGTCGTCGCGCTGGTCGGGTCGGAGCTCCGCCGAGGGGGGCTTCTCCAGCACCGACTGTGGGATCGGCTCGATCGGAGCCGGGCCGGGGCGGCTGTTGCGGTACGCACAGAGCTCATAGACCTGCGTCTTCGCGATGTCCTTGATCGCCGCGAACCCACCGACGGCGTCGCCGTAGAGGGTGAAGTATCCCGTCGCGATCTCGCTCTTGTTCCCCGTGGTCAGAACGATCCAGCCGTTGGCATTCGAGACCGCCATCAGCAGCAGACCTCGTAGCCGCGACTGGAGGTTCTCGTCGGTGAGGCCACCCGGCGGGCCCCCCAGCACCTCGGTCAGCACGCCTGACAACGCTTCGTGCGCGGGATCGAGCGGCACGATCCGCACATCGATTCCGAGCCGTTCGGCGATGTCCAGCGCGTCGGCGATCGAGCCGTCGCTCGAGTAGCGCGACGGCATGGACAGGGCGTGGACGTGGTCGGCGCCCAGCGCATCGGTCGCGATGGTGGCCACGAGCGCCGAGTCGATGCCACCCGAGAGTCCGACCACCGCGTCGGAGAATCCGTTCTTCAACAGATAGTCATGCGTGCCGAGGACGAGGGCCTCGTAGATCTCGGCGCTCGGGGTGAGGGGCGGGTGGATGGTCGGGCCGACCAACGGCTCGCGCGTCGGGCTCGGACCGCTGACGTGAACGACGGGCAGGCCCCGCGGGCGCGCACCGTTGGTGGCCCCACCGACGATGTCGACGACGATCAAGTCCTCTGCGAACTGGCGGGCCGCGGCGAGAAGCGACCCGGCCCGGTCGAGCACCACGCTGGCCCCGTCGAAGACCAGCTCGTCCTGCCCGCCGACCAGATTGCAGTACGCGAGCGCACACCCGGCCTGATCCACCCGTTGCTTCAGCATCGCCAGGCGTTCGCCCCAACGCCCGTGGGAGTAGGGCGAGGCGTTGATGTTGACAACGAGGTCGGCTCCGCCACGACCGAGCTCGACGACCGGCCCGTCGGGGGACCACGCGTCCTCGCAGATCGAGACGCCCACCGCCAGGCCGCCGATCTCGTAGAGCTCGTACTGGCCGGTGCCGGCCACGAACCACCGCTGCTCGTCGAAGACGCCGTAGTTGGGCAACATCCGCTTGCGGTAGGTACCGACGACCGAGCCGCCTGCACAGATGGCGGCGGCGTTGGCCAGGACGGCCGGTGGCTTCGTTCCCCCACCGTCCCCGGACCACTCCCCAGACATCGAGCCCTCACCGGCCACTTCGACGTACCCGACGATCGCCGCACACCGCGACGTCGCTGCGGCCACCTCGCGCAACGCGACCAGGTTGTCGGCCACGAAGCGGGGCTTCATCAGGAGGTCTTCGGGCGGGTACCCGGTGATGGCCAGCTCGGGAAAGAGGCACAGGTCGGCGCCCGCGTCCTCGGCCGAGGCGAGCGCCTTGGTGATCCGGGCGACGTTGGCGCTCAGGTCGCCCACCACGAGATCGAGCTGGGCCATCGCCAACCGGAGGGTAGGCACGGGGTCAGCCTACCGGCGAGGTCGCGCGCGGCCGGAAGCGGACCGACCCGACCGGTCGGCCCGACGGTCGCGAGGTGAAAGGATTTGGCCGTGAACACGCTCGAGGAAGGAACGGTGGCGGAGGTCGACTTCGAGAAGATTCGGCGCGCGGCGAGGAGTCCCCAGGGGTTGATCCCGGTCGTGCTGCAGCATGCCGACACCCTGGACGTCCTCTTCGTCGGATACGCCAATGAACTGGCTCTCCGAGAGACCCTGTCTTCGGGGCGAGCGGTGCTCTGGTCCGCGTCCCGCGACGAGCTGTGGCGCAAGGGAGCCACGTCCGGTGACGAGCTCGAAGTTGTCGACGTGCGGGTCAACTGCGAGCAGAACGCGCTCTTGTACCTCGTGCGCCCGGTTCCCGGCGGGGTGTGCCACACGACCGACGCCGAGGGGACGACCAGGACGACGTGCTTCTACCGGCGCATGACCGAGCCGACGTCGCTCGAGTTCGTCTCCGGGTTCGGGCCGGTCGGCTGACGGACCGGCCCTCGGGCCGCTAGATGTCGTAGTAGAGCGAGAACTCGTAGGGGTGCGGCCGGAGTCGCACCGCGTCGGCCTCCTCGAGCCGCTTGTATTCGAGCCACGTGTCGATCAGGTCGTCCGTGAACACGCCGCCCACGCGCAGGAAGTCGGAGTCAGCCTCGATGGCGTCCATCGCTTCTTCAAGCGAACCCGGCGTGTGGGCGATAAGGGCGAGCTCCTCGGCCGGAAGGTCGAAGAGGTCCTTGTCGACCGGCGCGGGTGGCTCGATCTTGTTCTGGACCCCGTCGAGGCCGGCGAGCAACATGGCCGAGAACGCGAGGTACGGGTTGCACGACGCGTCCGGGCAGCGGAATTCGATCCGCTTCGCCTTCGGACTCGACGAGTACAACGGGATCCGGCACGCGGCGGAACGGTTCCTCATCGAGTACACGAGGTTGACCGGCGCCTCGTAACCGGGCACCAACCGCTTGTACGAGTTGGTGGTTGGGGCCGCGAAGCCGAGCACCGCACGCGCGTGCTTCAAGAGGCCACCCACGTACCACCGGCCGATGTCGGAAAGGCCGCCGTAGCCGTCGCCGAAGAAGAGCGGCTCCCCGTCCTTCCACAGTGACTGGTGGCAGTGCATGCCCGAACCGTTCTCCTGGAACAGCGGCTTCGGCATGAAGGTGGCGGTGTAGCCCGCCTGGACGGCCACGTTCTTGACCACGTACTTGTAGACGGCCAACTTGTCCGCCATGACGGCCATGGAGTCGAAGCGCATGTCCATCTCGGCCTGGCCCGCAGTGGCCACCTCGTGGTGCTGCACCTCCATCTCGATGTTGAGGCGCTCGAGCTCGAGCAGCATCTCGCTGCGGAGGTCCTGGAACTTGTCGTTCGGCGGAACGGGGAAGTAGCCCTCCTGCGGTCGCATCTTGTAGCCGAGGTTCGGGAACTCGCTGTCGGTGGTGTTCCAGTGGCCCTCGATCGAGTCGATCTTGTACCCGCCGTAGTTGACACCCTGGCCGTATTCCACGTGATCGAAGATGAAGTACTCGGCCTCGGGCCCGAAGTACGCGGTGTCGGCGATCCCCGTCGACAGCAGGTACGCCTCGGCCTTGCGGGCGATGTGGCGCGGGTCGCGCGAGTACGGCTCGTGGGTGACCGGGTCGTGGACGAAGCAGT
>PMOQ01000008.1 GCA_003161255.1 Acidimicrobiaceae bacterium
GGACCGAGCACATGTTCCTCGCCGAGGACCGGCTCCCGATCGTGCGGCGGATGATCCTGGCCGACACTCCCGAAGAGGAGACGGCGGCTCTCGAGGAGCTCCGGGTCGCACAGCGGGCCGACTTCATCGAGATCCTGGAGGCCATGGACGGGCTGCCCGTCACCATCCGCCTGCTCGACCCGCCGCTCCACGAGTTCCTGCCGTCCACCCACGAGCTCGCCATCAAGGAGGCGACGGTCGGATTGGATGCGGGGGAGCGGCGGCTCTACGAGGCCGCCCAGGCGTGGCAGGAGGCCAACCCGATGCTCGGCACCCGCGGCGTGCGCCTGGGGGTGATCAAGCCGGGCCTCTACGGCATGCAGGTCAGCGCGCTGATGCAGGCAGCGACCCAGCGAGTCAGCCAGGGCGGTCGCCCGATCATCGAGGTCATGATCCCGCTCACCGTCTCGGGGCCGGAGCTCGCGCTCGCGCGGAGCTGGGTCGAAGAGGCGGTGGCGGCCGAGCTCGGCACTCCTGGGCGGGGGTCGGCCCGTGCCATCGACGTGAGCATCGGCACGATGATCGAGACGCCCCGGGCGGCACTGCGGGCCGGTGACCTGGCCGAGTTCGCCGAGTTCTTCTCGTTCGGTACCAACGACCTCACGCAGATGACGTTCGGATTCAGCCGCGACGACGTCGAGGGGCGGATGATGTCGGCGTACCTGGAGCAGGGCTTGCTCTCCCGCAATCCGTTCGAGGTTGTCGACGCGCAAGGAGTCGGCGAGCTCGTCCGGATCGGTGTGGAGCGCGGTCGAGCCGTTCGCCCGGACCTCAAGATCGGGGTCTGCGGGGAGCACGGGGGCGACCCTGCGTCGATCGCGACCTTCTACGAGGCCGGCCTCGACTACGTGAGTTGTTCACCGTTCCGGATCCCGGTGGCGCGGCTGGCGGCGGCGCAGGCCGTGTTGGAGAGCACGCCGGTGGCCAAGAAGGCGGTGAGCCGACCCGCCGCCAAACGGGCGGCCAAGAAGCCGGCCACGAGGAAGGCGGCCGCAAAGAAGACAGTCAGGAAGGCGCCGGCGAAGAGGGTCGCTAAGAAGACCGCTCCGACGAAGACGGCCGCGAAGAAGGCCCCGGCCAGGCGGGTCGCGAAGACCGCCGCGAAGAAGGCCCCGGTCAGGCGGGCCGCGAAGAAGACAGCCAAGGGTCCGGCACGCTCAAGGGCAGTGGCGAAGCGCGGCCGCCGCCGCTGAGCGGGGGACGGGAACCGACGAATCGCTTGGTCAAACCTCCCACTACGGTCCGACCATGGCCATCCCCGACGACGAGGTAGCCCAAGTTCGGGCAGCCACCGACATCGTCGCTCTCATCGGGGAACAGGTCGCGCTCCGCCAGCAGGGCCGGCGCTGGGTCGGGTTGTGCCCGTTCCACGCCGAGAAGACGGCGTCGTTCAGCGTCAACGCTGAGGAGGGCTTCTACTACTGCTTCGGGTGCCAGGCGTCCGGCGACGCGATCACCTTCGTTCGGGCCGTCGACACGCTCGACTTCGCCGACGCCGTCCGGCAGCTGGCCGGCCGAGCCGGGATCACGCTGCACGAAGGGGCCGGCAAGGGGTCCGACTCCAAATGGAAGAGCGAACTCCTCGATGCAATGGAGCGGGCGGTCACCTGGTACCACCAGCGCCTGCTGTCTGCTCCGGACGCCGGGCCGGCCAGGGACTATCTGCGCTCTCGCGGCTACGACGGCTCGGTCGTCCGCCAGTTCCGGCTCGGATGGGCGCCCGATGACTGGGATGCCCTGAGCACCTCGCTCAAGCTGTCCGAGAAGGTCCTTACCGCCACCGGACTCGGGTTCGTGAACCGTCGCGGCAGGCGCCAGGATGCCTTCCGGGGGCGGATCATCTTCCCCATCTGCGACCCGTCGGGGCACCCGGTCGCCCTGGGTGGCCGCATCCTCCCGCCCCGTGCCGGTGCGCCGGCCCCCGACCCCAACCGGGGGCCCGAACCGAAGTACAAGAATTCTCAAGAGACGCTCATCTACTCGAAGCGGCGCACCCTCTACGGGCTGAACTGGGCCAAGAAGGACATCGTGGCGACGGGTGAGGTCGTCGTCTGCGAGGGATATACCGATGTGATCGGGTTCTTCCAGGCCGGGGTCGAGCGCGCGGTGGCAACGTGTGGCACCGCGCTCGCCGAGGAGCACTTCCGGGTATTGCGCAACTTCGGCCGCAAGATCGTGCTCGCGTACGACGCCGACAGCGCCGGGGAGAACGCAACCGCCCGCGTGTACGAGTGGGAACGCCAGCACGAGGTCGACGTGGCAGTGGCGGTGCTCCCGCCCGGGACCGACCCCGGCGAGTTGGCCGCCCGCGACCCCGAGGCGTTGGCGGCGGCGGTGGCCGAGAGCCGGCCGTTCCTCCAGTTCCGGTTGGACCGGGTCCTCCAGGGCGCCGATCGGTCGACGGCGGAGGGCCGGGCCAAGGCCGCCGAGGCTGCGATCGCCGTCATTGCCGAGCACCCCGACGATCTCGTGCGCGATCAGTACGCGATGACGGTCTCTGACTGGTGCCGGCTCGAGCCCGACGCGGTCAGGCGCCGGTTGGACGAGGCCAGGCGTCGTCCGAAGCCACCGTCTTCGTCACGCCCCGGTCGAGAGCCCGACGAGGCCAGGCACCTGGCACCGAGGGACGACGGCCCGCCGCTCCGCGACGAGCCTCAGGACGGGCCCGACGACGAGCGCCCCGCCCGGTCCGCGCCCGATGCGCGGCCGGACCCATCGCTCCGTCCCGGGATGGAGGCCCTGCGTCTGGCCGTGCACCGCCCCGAGGCGGTCGCGGACCGACTCGAAGACGTGCTGTTTAGCGATGAGCTCCAGCGCCGGGCGTTCCTCGCCCTCGCCGACGCGGAGAATCTGCACGACGCGATCGACGGAGCGCCCCCTGACGTCGCCGACCTGCTCCGACGCGTCGCAGTCGAAGAGCCGGTTATCTCGGACGAGCCGCTGAGGGATCCCGTCGACGCGGTGATCGCTCGACTGATCCGGGAAGCGAGCAAGCGAGCGCTCTCTGACCTGCAGGTTCAGACCAGAATTTCGCCGGCCGGACTCGAGGAAACACACCTGGAAACGGCCACCGTGCGGCGGTGGTTGGAGAAGCTCGACGACGACACCGATGGCAGCGAGGCCATGTCGTGGTTGCTAGCCTGGCTCCTCGAAAGGCGTCGGGAGGTTTGATGGCCGGGCGGGCCCCACGCGACACACCCAGCAATCAGAAGACTCCACGCGGGAAGACCCACACCAACGGGGCGTCTGGTGCTGTGCCTGCACCGCTTCCGGCCGGAGTGCCCACCGAAGAGTTCGAAGAAGTGTTGCAGCGAGGCCGCGCACAGGGGGTCCTCACGCCCGCTGACCTTGTCGAGGTTGTCCGCGAGGTGGAGTTGAGTCCAGAAGTCATCGATCAGCTCGTCCAACGCGTCGGTGACGAGGGCATCGCTTTCGAGAGCGAGGACCAGGCTCTCGACGTATCCGACGACGACGACTCCGACGAGGACGACGCCAAGGATGCGCGGGCCAAGGTGAAGCGTGCGACGACCGCCGCACGCGACGAGCGAGCTGCGTCCTCGACCAACGGCATCAAGAGCCGTGGCCAGAGCACCGCCAAGACACGCGCACAAAGCACCGGGGAGTACTTCGGTTCCGGTGCAGCCGAGGACCCGGTCCACACCTATCTGAAGGAGATCGGCAAGGTCGCTCTCTTGAGCGCCGAGCTCGAAGTCGAGATGGCGCAGCGAATCGAGGCGGGCCTTGCCGCCGCCGCTCGGCTGGCCGCGCTCGAAGGGGCCGAGGGCGACGCCGAGCCGAGCACCGATCCGTCGAAGGACCGGCGGCTTGTCCGCAAGGGCCTGCAGGCCAAGGACGTGCTCATCGAGGCCAACCTCCGACTCGTTGTCTCCATCGCCAAGCGGTACCGCAACCGCGGCCTCGCGTTCTTGGATCTCATCCAGGAGGGCAACCTCGGCCTCATGCGTGCGGTCGAGAAGTTCGACTACACGAAGGGTTTCAAGTTCTCCACCTATGCGACGTGGTGGATCCGCCAGGCGATCACCAGGGCGATCGCCGATCAGGCGCGAACGATCCGGATCCCTGTGCACATGGTCGAGACGATCAACAAAGTTGTGTGGGCGCAGCGCCAGCTGCTCCAAGAGCTCGGACGCGAACCGACCGCGGAGGAGCTCGCCTCCCGGGTCGAGTTCCCGATCGACCGGGTGCGGGAGATACAGCGCATCAACCAGGACACCATCTCGCTCGAACAGCCGGTCGGTGACGAGGACGACTTCAGCCTGTCCGATCTGATCGAGGATCGCGCCGCGGTCGTACCTGACGACGCGGCCACGCGCGCGATGCTCGACAAGGCGGTGAAGGAAGCGCTCGCATACCTGTCGCACCGTGAGCAGGACGTTGTTCGGATGCGCTTCGGGCTGGAGGACGGGAAAATCCGGACGCTCGAGGAGGTGGGCAAGGCCTTCGGGGTCACCCGCGAGCGGGTCCGCCAGATCGAATCGAAAACCCTGGCCAAGCTCCGCCGACCGGACGCCGCGTACCTGCTCCGCGACTATCTCGAGGAAGCCTGAACCGAGGATCTCGAGCCGGCCAACGCGTCGGGGTCGGCTGCTATCGTCGTGCGTTCTTGACGCTCCTTCCGGGGTAGCTCAACGGCAGAGCAAGCGGCTGTTAACCGCTAGGTTGAGAGTTCGAGTCTCTCCCCCGGAGCTTCTTTCCCGCCGCCCCGCCGCCCGGACGGCATATGGTGCGCTGACCTGTTTGATCGGTCGATTGGAGAGTGCCCAATGCGGGGGCAAGACCAGACGAGGCTCGCGGGCACCGCGGGCGACGGTCCTTCGGTGAGTTCGAAACGCCGCAGGGTGACGAGTGTCCGGCCGGCCGGCCGGGTCGCAATGTCGGTGATCCGCTCGTTCTGGTTGATCAGCGCCGTGTTCGGGTTCGGGTTGATCGCGAGCGGATGCTCGAGCGGCGGAGGCCACTCGGGTCCGGTGGTCCAGAACCCCGTCGTGAGACCCAAGACCCTCGGTCCGCCGGGGGAGTGCTACTACGTCACCTCGCCGGCCGAGTGCACCAACCAGGGCGAGCGGGGGGTCCCGACCCCGATGCCGCCGCTGTGGCTGGCAACATACTGGCCGTACTACGCGAGCACGAACTACGCGATGCAGGTTCCTCTCGAAGACGAGGACCAGTACGCGCAGGACCTGGGCACCTTCGCGGCCAACAACAGCACGATGATCGCCGACGACGAGTCCGACGGCCAGTGGGTCGACCAGGACGGGAACAGCTGGGACGGCGACTCGAGCGAGGACCCCGATGCGGCCGGCGCCGATGACTCGGGTGGTGACGACTCGGGTGGTGACGACTCGGGTGATGACTCCAACGACGACTCCGACGACGACGATGGCGGGGATGACGGCGGCGACGACGGCGGGGACGATGGCGGGGACGACGACTGAACCGAAACCGGCGCCTTCGTTGACCGAACGGTGGTGCTCGGGGTGCTGAACCTCGCCGACATGATCGGTCACTACCTGCTGGTCAAGGTCACCTATGTCCACCCCGACGGCCACGACGAGCACGTCGAGTTCGTGGGCCCGGTGACGGCCGTGGAGCCGCTCGTCGCGGTCACCCAGCCCGGGAACCAGGAGCCGTTCACGCTCCCCCCGGACCCGAAGTGCTACAAGCCGATCGATCCCGGTCCGTTCTCAACGGGATCGCAGGGCGAGTCGAGCTTCAACCCACGGTTCAAGACCGCCTGGAGGGTGAGGGCGCCGTCCAGCAAGGCCGGCGGTCCCAACCCCGAAGCGTTCCATCGCGGCGGCGCAAAGCCCTAGGGGCGAGCAACCAGCTCGGGCGAGCGGGGACCCACCGGCGCGGTTACCCTCCCGGCATGGCGGATGAAGAATCGGCAGCAGCGGGCGAGACCGAGTCGGTGGCGGGCGGCCAATCCAAACGCGGACCCGACGCGGCGGGCTGGGAGTTCTTGGAGATCCTGGCGGTCGTCATCCTGGCGGCCGAGTCGCTCCGGATCATCGGTTCTGTCGTCTCGGGCATCATCGACGGTGCATCGACCCACCTCGGCACGAGCGGCCAGCAACTCCTCGTCGGGAGTGCGATGCAACGGGCGGCCAACTTCGCCGACGGCCCCGGCATCGTCCTCCTGCTCGTCAGCCTCGCTCTCTTGTGGTGGCGAACGGAACATTGGACCGAGCGTGTTCGCCGCTCCGCGGCCGAAGGCGTCCATGACGGGGCGCTCGGGGCAGAGGCGATCCAGGTCCAGCGCCTCGGTTCCTTGGCGCGCTGGTCCGCCGGCCTCTTTGCCCTCGCGACGGTCGGCGCCATCGCCTTTTTGATCGGGGACATCCTCGTGAACACGATCGCCGGCGTCACCTCGAGCACCCAGTGGCAGTCGTATGCGAACGACACGTTCTCCGTCGCCTACGCGGTCATTGCGTTCGGCGGGCTCTTGGCCTCGTTGAAGCTGATCAAGCTGTGCGGTCTCGACAAGAAAGAGATCGACGCGGCCCGCTGACGTCCATCCCTGCCTGACCAGCCCGGTCAATCGCACGATCCACGGCCGCACGTGAGCGCCCCCGCCCCCACATCTGACGAGCGCGAGCTGCTGCTCCGGTACCTGCAGTTCAAGCGCGAGGCGGTTGTCGCGACCTCGGAGGGGGTGACCGATGAACGGGCTCGGTGGACTCCCGACGGGAGATTGCTGCCGATCATCGGCGTGATCAACCACCTCACGCATGTCGAGTGGCGCTGGATCGACGGCCGTTACGGCGGTGCACCCTTCCCTGAGCGCGGAGAGGAGTTCGTCGTCGGTCCGGACCGCTCGATCGACGAGGTGGTCGGCGCGTACCGGGAGTGGGCGCGCCGGACCGAGGACGTGGTGCGGGCGGCACCGAGTCTGGACGTGCCCTGTCTCGGCCGGGAAGGGACCGGTGAGCCCGTCCACGTCCTGCTCGACCTGCGCGAGCCGATCGACCTCCGGTGGGTGATCCTCCATCTCATCGAGGAGACGGCCCACCATGCCGGCCACGCCGACTCGACCCGCGAGATGCTGGATGGCACCAAGATGGACCCGTAGGACAGATTCCTGCCGAAGTGTCGGGGGAACGACGAGCCGATGTTTCGGGCCGGAAGGTAAGGCGCCTTCTCTTCTCTGGCCAAGGATCGATTGACGAAGTGGCCGACCACTACGCCGATGCCGTCTTCTCCGAGGCCCGGCCGCCGCTGGCGAATGATCCAGACACGATTAGCCGAGTGCTCCCACCGCCAGTGAAGGCTTCAAGCGTTACCAAGGGATCCTCGACTACCGTTCACTTCCGGCAAGGTGATCGTTGGGCCTCTGATGAAGGTCAGGAATTGGTCAATTGCTCTGATCGGGAGGTCACGATGCGATTCGCCAAGACTGCACTCGGTATAGCCGTCCTTGGAAGTCTGTTGTTCAGCGGGGCTTCGGCCTTTGGGGCCACCGCTCCAGCCGGGGGTTCCATCAACATTTTCGCCACTCCGGTTGGTATGGGCGCAAAAGGGACAATCGTGGTCACTGGCGCGATTGGTGACTTTGGCAAGACCCTCACCATCAATCAAAACGGCACAACCAATGCCAACGGCAACTTCGTCAAGATCACGTTGAAGAAAGGGGCATTCGAGGTCAACTCGACAGCGCTCAACGCGGCTGCGAACAAGCTGCAGCCGACCAACAACTCAACGACCTGTTCAGCTTCTGGTTCCGTGACCGGTCCAGTAACGCTGTTCAATGGCACCGGGCTCTACCAGGGGATCGCTGGAACGGTAAACATCACCGAAACGTTCGCCTTCATCGGCCCGCTCTATAAGAGTGGCCCAAAGAAGGGCCAGTGCAACGAGAGCAACAACGCGAAGGCCCTCGCCCAGTTTGGATCCATCACCGGCACCGGGACGGTGAGCTTCGGCTAATAGCAGTGCTGTCAGGGTTCAATGTTGGAGGGGTCTGCGAGACCCGCTCCATGACCTTGGGTGCCGACCGGGCCTGATCCTCTGTGTCGTGCGTGGAGAACCGCAACGGAAGGGCCGCATCGGCGAGACCCAAACGGGTCGGCCACGGTGCGGGGATTGTGGCCGGCCGAAACAGTTCTGTCGCTGTGGTGGCGGTGATCGTGGAAGCGTCTACACCAGCTTCGCGACGTTACGGTCCACCCATCCCCATCGTTCCGCCGTCGACGGGCCGCAGAGATGATCCTGTGGTGGCGCAGCACTGTCGTCGGCCTGGTTCCCTCGTCGAGCAGCCGGCCATAGAAGGCGTCGAGGGTGTGGGGTGAGCTTGGCTAGAGGGATCGAACCGAGCGCTGGTCGAATCGTCGCGTCCACCTTCTTGCTGTACCCGGCGAGAGTGTTTGGGGGAGCGGCCAAGCTGCTTCCCGTGGGCGAACCTGTCGTCGAGCAGCGAGCCGAACGTGCCTGAGGTCCCTGCGTGCTTTACCAGCGGCGACTTCGGTGATCAGCTTCGCCTTAGCCTCCGGGCGGCGGCGATGCCCCTTCGGGTTGACCGCGACACCTGGCGAAGCTTGCCGGTGCCCGGGTGCCGTCCAACGTTCCCCGGACCTCCCACCGATCGGGCGCGACCTGGCGGATACCCTTCTCTTTCGTCTTCACGGTTCGTCTCCCACGGCAGATGGGATTTTGATGGGACTGAATTGCTGTGAAGAGCGCGGTAGCAGTTGGGGGCTGTAGCTCAGTGGTCAGAGCAGGGGACTCATAATCCCTCGGTCGGAGGTTCGATCCCTCCCAGCCCCACTGCCAGGCCCACCGGCAATTGTGAGAGTCCGGTAGGTCTGTCTCACTCTGGCTCCGCCACCTGTGTCTCACCTTCCGGCCCGGATTCGGCTCCTGGGCGACACTGGCTCCGGTACCTGTGTCCCACTCGCTCCATTGCCCCCCTTTTGACCTTGGCTGGCCGTCACCCAAGTCCAGGCTCCCTTCCGACAAGGTCAAGAGTTCTTTGGCCCCGCATAGGTTACGGCGATCGCTGATGAGCTCTCCGCTACCCAGATCGGTGATGTTCCCCCACGGCGGCGCGGCCGCCTACAAAACAGCCATCGTTCTAACGCAGAATGGTGGCGGAGTGCGACGCTACGTGTTCACGGTCAGGCAGGTTGGTTGCCGACTCGGGATCGAAGTACGCGGGGATCGACGGGACGTGGCGTGACGGCGGCTCGATCTTCGTGTCACCGCGGTTACAGTTCTGTACGGTTCGTCCACAAAGGGAACGAGGGGACCGATGAGCGACACCAATCCCGACGCTGGGGCAGAGGCAAACTCCCAGTCGCAGCTTGGGATGCAGGCGATGCTCGATCTCGCCGCCCCTCAGCCCAACTACAAGGCACTCATCGAGCAGGGTGGCTTTGTTCAACCCATGGATCACATCGCGATCAGCTTTTCCCGGGCCAACAGCGAATTCGTCCTTCGGCACCACGAACTCTTCTCGTCGCGCGTCGAGATGAATCTGGGCAATGTGCGACCGCTCATCCCTTTGAATGTCGACCCGCCCCAGCACGCCAGCTATCGCAAGCTCCTCGATCCGCTGTTCTCACCAAAGCGGATGGACGAGCAGGAGGCGGACATCACCCGCCGGGTGAACGCCCTCATCGATGCATTCATCGACCGGAGAGAATGCAACTTCTCCGAGGAGTTCGCCGACCTGTTCCCGACGTCGGTCTTCCTCGGCCTGATGGGCCTACCCGAAGACGAGCTGCCGATGTTCCTCCGTCTGCGAGACGGTATCTTGCATCCCGAGAAGCTGGACCCCGATGCCCGCCTTGACCTCGACAAGCGTCTGGCGGTGATGAACGGAACCGGCCAGGAGATCTACGACTACTTCGGAGGCCTCATAGAGCTACGGCAGTACGAGCCCGCCAATGACATCATCTCCCGTTTCTTGTCCGTCGAAATGGACGGCGAGAAGCTGAGCCACGAGGACATCCTCGACATCTGCTATCTGTTCTTGATCGCGGGCCTCGACACGGTGAGCGACTCGCTGACCTGTTTCTATGCGTTCCTGGCCAGGAACCCCGACCACCGCCGCCAGATCGCGGATGACCCGGCGGTGATCCCGGCCGCCGTTGAGGAGCTACTTCGATGGGAATCGCCGGTGCCAGCGGGCGTCCCGCGAGTCGCCCGCGAAGAGGTGGAATTGCCCAATGGCCAGCTGGTGCGAGAGGGGACCGCAGTGGTGGTCAGCTACGGGGCCGCCAATGTCGACCCGGCGGAGTGCCCGGACGCGTTTGACGTCCGCTTCGATCGTAAGAAGAACTCGCACATCGCATTCGGCGCCGGCGTGCACCGATGCCTCGGTTCCCACCTGGCCCGGCGCGAGCTCCGTGTCACCTTGCGTGAGTGGCACCGTCGCATCCCCGACTATCACATCAAGCCGGGCCACGAGCAGTTGGAATACCCCCCAGGGCTGCGCCACGTCAAGGACCTAATGCTTGCTTGGGATTGACTGGTCTACGACTGCCGCCGGGTGATCCGTCGGTGTCGCCGCACCCCGTGGTGGGCTGCTGTGCGGGCTGATGAACTAACAGCCGTGTTACCCCGAATTGAGCGGATACAAGCAGCCACCGATGGGCGCGCCTTGATCGCTTGCGCGGATTGCCCTTAGGGTTCGGCCTGAGCTCCAGTCGTCTCGGCACATGGCTCGGCGAGGCAAAGGTCGGCGATTCGATTCCGCTCTCCTCCACTGGGTTCTAGTAACGCACCGTAAGGTCTGTCCTGAAGGCTGTACTCGAACCCGGCGGCGAGATGCACCTCCTTGAGTCCATTCAGGTCCACCAAAACGCTCAAGCGTGAACCGCCGACGCTCGCAATGCCCGTCGTTTCAGCTATTGCAGCCTCGATGTCCTGGATTAGATCGCTCGGCAATGGCAAATAGCCCGTTTGTCAGGACGCTGATTCGACCCTGGCCGGCCTGGCCGGACCCGGTGGAACGGAGCGGGGTTCGCAGCTAGTTCCCACCGAGATCGGCCCTGCCCGAAGAGGACCACCAACGCCGCTTGCGTCCCTAAAGCCCGCTGCCGGACAAATCTTCCCAGAAACGGCGCTCGGCGCTGAAGGGATCATTCTCGACCCTTGAGGGAACGTCGAAGAACATGGTGGCCCGCTGGTCGAGTGTGTATCGCGGCCAGTGCGGCATCGACTCGTGGTTGGGATCATTGTTGTGCGACAGAGCGCCCATAGCGCCGCACATGGTCGCTACCAATGGGCCGGCATGCGGACCCGCCGCGATCGGGGCCTTATCGACATTGTCAAAAAAGTACGGCATGTCGGAACCATGACCCGCTCGCACGCGCCCAGCAGGATCGGGTTGGCCCCAAGCGAACTGGTAGAAGTATGCGGGCGCTCCGCCGCCTTCGATCTTCGCCTCAGCGAGCCGAATGTGCGGTACAACCGTCGCGTTGGCGGTGAGGATATCGATCATCAATGAGGTTGGTGACTCGTCGGGCTCCATGGTCTTGTACGCGCGCAGCACCGCATCCGTGTTGTCACCAAGCATCAGTTGCAATCGGTCGCGAAGGCCCTGCTCTGTCAGCTGCCAAAGCTCGGGGTCGGCCGCCAGAAAGGAGAGCACTTCGTCGGTCGTGCAACCCGACACGACCGTGACATCCCTCGCTAACCCGGCCCGAATTGCGACCTCGGGGTGCTCAGGCAGGCTGGGTCCCAACACGGGACTGAGACTGCGCCCGCCCATCATCAGACCGCCGCGCTGGTTCAACGCCAGCTCTGCCTCGACAAGCCGGTTGACCTCCAGCGCTTGCAACTTCTCTGCTTCGGCTCCCACCCCCAGGTGTTCAAGCACAGCCTCGGTGGTCTCCCTGGCCTGCTCGGGCAACTGGGCCGCCATCATCGAGCCGCTCATTGCGATCGCATTGTGGAACAGCCCCCGGCCGGCGGGCATACCCAGCAAAGCTGTGGTCTTCAGCCCACCACCAGACTCGCCGAAGACCGTGACGCGACCGGCATCGCCACCAAAGGCGGAAATATTCGCCTTCACCCACTCGAGGGCCGCGACTACGTCGAGCATTCCGACGTTGCCCGAATCGGCGAACTCCTCTCCCAAATGGGACAGGTCCAAGAAACCCAAGATTCCCAATCGGTGGTTGATTCCCACCACCACCGCCTGCTGGTGACGAGCCAGGTTGTCAAAGTAATACAAGGGCCATGACGCCGATCCGGTGCTCCACCCTCCTCCATGCAGCCACACGAGTACCGGCAGCTTGGCCGTGGCATCAACCTTCGGCGTCCACACGTTCAGCACCAAGCAGTCTTCGCTCATCGACGGCTCGGCCGAAAGCACGCCCATCATCTTCTGGCCTTCGTCGCCGATGGAGTGTCCGATCATCTGCTCGACGGTCATCTGCGGGCAAGAAGGGCCATACTCCAAGCAATCGCGAACATTTACCCACGGAATGGCAGCGCGAGGCGGGCGGAACCGCCACTCGCCACCCGTGTCAGCTCCGTAGGGCACCCCTTTGAACACCCACACACCGTGGTCGTCGGCGCCCCGAACGGACCCGTCGGCCGTCTCAACCTGAATAGCGTCCACCTAGAATTCCCTTCTCCATTACTGGTCAAGCCAAACAGGCCCGGGCACCACCACGCCGAGCGGCATTCTTGGCGCCAACCACTGCCGGGCGGCGTTGCCGCAGTGTTGAGTCAAATGGTGATGCCGAAGATCCGGGCGGCGTTGCCGCGCACCATGGCATCCACCTCGGCTTCTGGGACGCCGGCGAACTGCTTTTCAACCCACTCAACCGAAAACGGGAACGACCCCTCGTTGTGTGGATAATCATTTCCCCACATCAGGCAGTCGAGACCGCAGATGTCACGAAGACGGATCGCCGCCGGATCCCACATGAAGGTGGCATGAGCCTGGCGCTTCAGGTAGTAACTCGGTGGGGCATCGATCTTCGGTGACGCAGGCCCGGCACCGATGCCTAGGTTGTGTAACCGGCTGTCGCTCCAGTGATGGTCAAAGAATTGGATCGCGAAGGGTAACCATCCCGCGTAACCCTCTGTCATGACAACGTGCAGATCGGGATAGCGGTCGAAGACTCCGCTATAGGTGAGCCACCCCAGGGTCTCCCCCATGGCACAACAGAGGCCGTACCAGGCGATGTCGGCCAAGCCGGGGTACACGGGATGAGGTGAGGGGGCCGACCGGGAGCCACCGCCGACATGCATCGTGATCGGGATCTTGAGAGCGTTGGCCGCCTCCCATAGCGGCTCCCATTCCGCGAGATGGTAAGGACGGTCGTAGAGGACGTCCGGGAGCAGGGCGGGGCGCAACCCCATCTTGGCCGCCCGCTCTAGCTCCTTCACGGACGCGTCTACATCTGTGAAAGGAAGGGAGATGCCGGGCGCGACCCGATCCAAGTAAGGACCCCACGTCTCGGCCAACCAGTCGTTGACTAGATGGCAATAGGCCGCGTCCACCTCTGCCGGTGTGCCGTCCAACACCGATATCCGACTGATGAGCACCGCCCCGTAGACACCGTCTCGCTCGAGATCTGCCAGTTGGGCCGCCGGATCGAAGCTCGGCATAGCCTCCGGGCACACGTTTCCGACCGCCGCTCGAGCTAAAGCTGCCGGATCGTCGTCGACCGCCGTGTCCATTGTTGGGCGCGCATCAACCCTGTCGTCCGTCATTCCCATTGCGGCGGCCCGCAGCATCGGTCGGATCAGGTGCGTCTGACCATCACGCCGTTCGACATGACTGAAGTAGCGCCGATACGACTCCGGAAGCTCTTCCATGAGCGAAAGCGGTGGAGCAATATGACAGTCCGTTGTGATCATCGGACCTGGCACGAATCCCCCAATCTGGGGCGCCCGCACCAAACACCGCAAGGCTTGGAGCCGAGCGTCCCTCGGGAGAGTACCGTGGTTACTGTTCCCAGTCAATGGCCTCAGGACCGATCACCTGGGTAACTTGACGTCGCAGATCCGGGTCGCCGTCACCTCGACCATCGGGCGATAGCGGCGACCGGGTCGTCTCGTCGTTCAGGACCTTCAGGCACCGCGCCCCAGGCCGGGATTGGACGTTTCCCAATGTCCCGCCAGTGAGCGGAGCCCGTCGCTCAGCCGAAGGGGCTCCGACCGTTCAGGCTAGGCAGTTGGGCTTAGTAACGACGCCACGACGCCACCGTCGACCAAGAGATCCGTGCCGGTAATGAATGTGGCGTGTGGGCCAGTTAGGAACACGACGGCGGCCGCAATGTCGTGCGGTGTCCCGAGCCGCGCAGATGGGCTTCCGGCGACCATTGCTCGCATGAAGTCACCGTTCGGCCCATCGAGCTCTGCGACACCCATCGGGGTGGCGATGATACCGGGAGAGATCGAGTTAACTCGGGCGTGCTGACGCCCCCAGGCCCGGGATGCAGATCGCACGCGAATCTGATTGGCGCGTTTGGCGAGGCTGTATGCCGTTCCGGGATCCGTTATTGCGTCATGCGAGAGTTCGGGTAGATCGAGCAGAGCGGAGGTCGGCACTTCACCCAATCGGCGCTCCAGGTTGGGATCCTGTGGGCCCAAAGTACCCGCCATGGACGAGATGAAGACGCCCGACCCGCCCGGTGCGATCGTAGCTGCGAAGGCATCCAACATCAACGCTGTTCCTAGTAGATCAACGCGCATAATGGCCTCAACCGACGCCTGTACCGGAGATACTCCCGCGGTGTGAACCACTACCTCCACCCGACCAAGCCCAGCGGCGGCCTCAGCCAGAGATACCACAGAGTCTTCGTTTGACACGTCGGTCACATGCTCGATCACGTCGTACCCAACCGACCGCAGACTGTCTGCAGCGTTGCGAAGCGTCGGCTCGCTCACATCGGCCAGCACGAGAGTCGAACCCGAGCCCAGTCTCTGAGCCACAGCCTCGCCCATCCCGCCGAGGCCGGTTATGACGACAACCCGTTTTCCTTCACTCACGTTCGATCACCAATCCCTCCGCGCATTTAGACGTTGCTGGTTGCCGACCCCACTAGGGCGACGGCCTTTCTTACATTGTCGAACCCGCTCGGTCGACCCTGCGAATCGATACGACTCACTAG
>PMOQ01000055.1 GCA_003161255.1 Acidimicrobiaceae bacterium
CATAACCCGACCTGGTTGTAGTGGAGATCGACGATGGTTCCAATGCTGCGATTGGACTCGCCGTCGGCCATGAGCAGGATCATTCGTGCCCGTTTGGCGGCCCGAGCCTCGATGGTGTTGGACCGCATACGCGCTTCAAGCTCAGCGCGGTCGCCACGGCGGAGTTTGAGTGGAGGAAGTCGCATCCCTCCATGAAATCACATCACTGTTACTATCGCGAGAATCCACTAGTCCTGGCCATGTGTGGCCAGCTCCGTTCAAGTCGTAATGGCGGGCCATCGAGACCTGGTTGCCCGAGGGTGCCCAGAGCTTGATTAGGTTCACGAATCCCCGCGCCGCGGCTGCTGACAGCGTTGCCACGATGCGCCACTCGGCAGGATGGGAGGTCGGGATCTGACGGCCCGACGGCGGAAGGGGCGAGCGATCTTGAGGCTGGACACCGAAGCACGGGCGCGACTGCAGTGACGCCCACTGAACCCGATGCGCTCGTGGTGCAGCTTTCAGCGGCGGGATTCGTCGCGGCAGAGGATGAGGCTCAAGAACTCCGGACCTGCGCAGCCATCAAGGGCGAGCCCCTTGATGCGCTCGTGGAGCGCCGTCTGTCCGGAGAGCCGCTCGCATGGATCACCGGGCAAACCTTGTTCTGCGGTCTCGAAATTCGTATCGATCGGGGCGTCTATGTGCCGCGGTGGCAGAGCGAACCCCTGGCACGACGAGCCGTCGAGCGCCTACCGACGACCGGGATGGGAATCGATCTCTGCTCTGGATCGGGTGCGATTGCGAGGATGATGGCCACGAGCCGCCCCGGCGCGCGCGTTGTCGCCTCCGAGATTGATGAGGTGGCAGTCGCCTGCGCCGCCGGCAACGGCATAGAAGTCTATCGCGGTGACCTTTTTTCCCCGCTTCCGCGCACCATCACCGGTTTGGTCGACGTTGTTGTTGGCGTGGTGCCCTATGTACCGACAACGGCACTACCCATGTTGTCGAGAGACACCTTCGAGTTCGAGTCCGAGCTCGCCTATGACGGGGGGCCTGACGGATGTGGCGTACTCCGGCGCGTCGCCGCGGAGAGCCCAGGCTTTCTCCGCCTTGGCGGCGCACTCCTACTGGAGCTTGGCGGAGATCAGGCTGAGGCTCTGACCGACGATCTCTCCCGCTCCGGCTTTGGAGACGTCACGGTTCTCGAGGATGAAGAGGGCGATGTCCGAGGGATCGAGGCCACCCTGGAGGCGAGGAAATAGAAGCCCACTCGGCATGGCTTCGGTCGATCGTCCGTCGACCGGGCGCTACACGGTGGCCCGGAGGGAAGCAAGGAACGCCTGGACCAGCTCGTTGTAGGCGTCCGCTGTCTCGAAGTACACGTTGTGCGGCGCGCCGGGGACGACGGCCAGGCGGCTCCCCTCGACCCGTTCGTGCAGGTGCCCGGCGGCCTCGGCCAGCCAGTCGTGCTCGCCCACGATGATCTGCATCGGCGAGCGGATGGTGCCGACCAGCTCGGCCAACTCAGTGCGCCCGGGGTTCTTGGCGGTAGCCGGGCGCGGCCGGCGAGTCGCCTCGATCCGCGTCGCGGTCGACCGGAGCCGGATGTAGCGGTCGTAGAGGTCTGGATGGGTGGTGGGGAAGTCTCGGGTGAAGCCACCCCGTGCGGCCAAGAAGAGCGCGTCGTCATCGGCGGGTTCGACCGACGGCCGCTCGGGACCGGGTCGGCCGTCGGTCGGCATGACCCCCATGCCCGAGGGTATGAGCGCCCGCGCTCGATCTGGGTGTCTCACCGCCCACCTGAGCAGAGTCATCGCGCCCATCGAGTTTCCGGCAATCACGGGGCGTTCGATACCCAACGCACCGAGGAACGCGTCGAGCTCGTCGGCTCGATCGGGTTCGGATCCGTCGGCCGGCGAGTTCGACGAGTGGCCATGGTTGACGCTGTCGTACGCGATGACCCGGTAGCCATCGGAGAATGTGTCGAACTGGTGATACCAGGCCTCGGCGCATGAGCCCGAGCCATGAAGGAACAGCATCGGTGGTCCGTCACCGCGCTCGATGTAGTGGATGTCGGTGCCAAGGATCTCCACGAATGCCATCGTCCGCCTCCCCTTTGCGTCTCTCCCACTGTACGGATCCCGGTGTCAGGCCGCGGGTTCAGGTCGTCGAGGTGTGGCGCACTGGTTCGTCTGACCCGGTCACTCCCACCTCATGCTCAAAGCGCTGGGCGTTCTCCCGGGGTGTCGCAATGAAACTTACGTACAACACGCGCATCGACTGCGAAAACATCATCACTTGACCGACCGTTATCTCAATGTGACTGTCTCGTGATCGCATTGGCACGGATCGTCACATAGCGACCAAAAACGGCGCATGCGCTGGGGGTTCCACCGCAATATTCTTTTCTACGCACGTTTCAAATGTCGAGGGTGTTTGACCTGGTCGTACGCGGCCGTAAGACTGTCCGGCATTGTGACAGACGTTGAGCGGCCCGATGGCCACTCCACGCCGTGGTCAGAGGGGGGCGTTCGGCCGCTCCGGGAGACATGTCGGTCTCTCCTGGCTCTGGTCGCCGTGCTATTTGGCACGGTCTTCCCACTCGTTGCCTCATCTCAGCAAGCGTCGGCCAGTCAGGTCAGCGATCTGCAAGCGAAGGCGACGCAACTCGGGCAGCAGATCTCTGCGGAGAACCAGCAGATAGCTGCCGAGGGCGAGCGTTACGACGAGGAGACCGATCAGATCAATACGCTCAACAACGAGATCGCCACAACGAGGAACGAGATCGCCGCTGACACCAAGCGGGTGGGCGCCGACAAGTCCAACCTACGCACGTTGGCGATCAACTCCTACCTGAGTGACGGGATCGCCGGCCAGGCCAACCCGTTGTTCTCGGGTAACCAGAAGACGTTCGACGACGAGCAGGAGTACGGCCAAGTCGCGACCGGGAACCTCGGCGTCACGGTTGCCGCACTGCATACGGCTCAGGTCCAACTGAACGCAGCCGTGACAAGCCTCGACACACAGGACCAACAGGCCCAAGCTGCGGCGAACGCCGCCAGCGAAGCGAGAGCGGCGGCGACGCAACAACAAGGACAGCTGAGCGCCGACCTGGGTCAGGTCAAGGGTCAGATCGGCGTGCTCGTCGCACAGGAGCAGGCGGCGGCCCTGGCTGCGGAGAACGCCGAGACTGCGGCGCGGTTCGTCGCAACGGCGAACTTCCCGCCACCACCGTCTGCGGGCGGCGCCGCGGGGGTCGCAGTGGCGGCTGCCGAGAGCCAGCTCGGGGTTCCCTATGTCTGGGGCGGCACCGACCCGCGCGGAACTCCCGGCGACCCCTCGGGCGGCTTGGACTGCTCGGGCCTGACCCAGTACGCGTGGGGCCAGGCCGGTGTCAGCCTCCCGCACTACTCGGGCTCGCAGTTCGATGACTCCGCGCCGGTCCCGGTCTCGGACATGTCGCCGGGTGACCTCCTGTTCTATGGCGACGGCGGCAGTGAGCACGTGGCCATGTACGTCGGCGACGGCGAGATGATCGAAGCCCCCGAGACGGGCGAAACCGTTCACATCACCCCGATCAGGCTGGGCGACGGCTTCGCAGGGGTGCGCAGGCCGTAGCGCACCGCCGGCGTCGGATACCGGCGCCGATGTCCGAACCACGGGTCAGCCGAAGCTCGGGTCCGTGAGCCGCCGGTAGGTAAGAGTCTCGCTGTGGCCGACGACCCGCCGCCCGAGGAAACCGGGCCCGTCGAGCGTCGATCGTGGTGGCAGGCGGTGCGCGCCGACGTCGGGCCGCTTCGTCGGTCGCGGGATTTCCGGCTGCTGTTCGTCGGGCAGGCGGTATCGACCCTCGGCAGCATGGTGACGTTCGTCGCCCTGCCGTACCAGGCCTACCGGCTCAGCCACTCCTCGCTCATCGTGGGCCTGTTGAGCCTCATCGAGGTCATCCCCATCCTGACGATCGGCCTCGTCGGCGGCGCGCTCGCCGACGCCTTCGACCGGCGCCGGCTGGTGTTGGCGGCCGACATCGGTCTTGCCGGCTGCTCGGGGCTGCTCGTCGCGAACACCGCCTCGGGTCACCCCGAGCTGTGGGCCCTGTTCCTCATCGCGTTCCTCATGGCCGCCTTTGGCGCGCTCCAGCGGCCATCGCTCGATTCGCTCCTGCCCCGTGTGGTCGAGAAGGCCGACATCCCGGCGGCAACCGCCCTCAGCTCGCTGCGCTCCAACCTCGGCCAGGTGGCCGGACCCGCTTTGGCCGGGGTGTTGATCGGTGTCATCGGGCTGAGCACCGTCTACGGCATCGACGTCGCCACGTTCGCCGTCTCCTTCATCGCCCTCGGCCGCATGGCGGCGGTGCCTCCGCCGCCCGACGCGGAGCGACCGAGCCTGGCCCGCATCGTCGAGGGGTTCCGATACGCGCGGTCGAGACAGGACCTCCTCGGCACCTACGCGGTCGACATGGCCGCGATGTTCTTCGGCATGCCGGAGGCGTTGTTCCCCCAGCTGGCCTCGCGCATCGGCGGTCCGGCCATCCTGGGGCTGCTCTTCAGCGCCCCTGCGGTGGGTTCCCTCGTGGTGAGCGCCACCGCCGGGTGGGTCCATCGCGTCCGGCGCCAGGGCCGAGCGCTCGTCTTGGCGGCGGCCGGTTGGGGGATCGCGATCGTCGCCCTCGGGTTCGGCCGGAGCCTCTGGCCCGCGTTCGCGGCGCTGGTGGTCGCCGGCGGGCTGGACATGGTCAGCGGGCTCATGCGGTCGACCATCTGGAACCAGTCCATCCCGGACTCGTTGCGCGGCCGCCTCGCCGGCATCGAGCTGGTGAGCTACACGTCGGGCCCGGCACTGGGCAACTTCGAGGGCGGGCTGGTGGAGGCGTTCGCCGGGCTCCGTCTGGCCATCGTCTCGGGTGGCATCGCCTGCGTCGGCGCGACGGCGCTGCTCGCGGTCGTGCTCCCCGGCCTGTGGCGCCAGGACTCCGGGGCGCCGTGACGGCCGCCGGGTTACTCGAAGAGCACCGAGATGCTCTCGCGTCGGGCGATGCGCCGGATCGCCTCCCCGAACAGCCCCGCCACCGAGACCACCTCCACCTTCTCGGACAGGCCGTGCGGCTGGGTCTCGACGCTGTCGGTCATGAACAACCGAACGATCGGGCTGGCGTCGAGGCGGTCGTTGGCCTCGCCCGTCATCACCCCGTGGGTCACCGCCGCGTAGACCGATGTCGCCCCCCGGTCGACCAGGACCCGGGCCGCGTCGACGAGCGTCCCCGCTGAGATCGTGAAGTCGTCGACGATCAGCGCCGTGCGACCTTCGACGGACCCGATGAGCTCGACGACCTCGGCCGACTCGCTGTGGTCCACCCGGCGCTTGTCGGCGATCGCCGTCGGCGCGCCGAGACGGTTGGCCCACGCCCGGGCCTTCTTCGCGAAGCCGGCGTCGGGCGCGACCACCACCAGGTCGGGGAGATTCTTCGCCGCGATGGCGTCGCAGAGCACCGGCTGGGAGTACAGATCGTCGACGGGGACGCGGAAGAACCCCTGGACCTGGGGCGCGTGGAGATCGAGGGTGACGACCCGGTCGACGCCGGCCGCCTCGATGGCGTCTGCGCACACCCGGGCCCGGATCGAGACCCTGGGCTCGTCCTTCTTGTCCCCCTTGGCGTAGCTGAAGTACGGGATCACCGCGGTCACCGACGCCGCGCTGGCCCGCTTGAGCGCGTCGATCCAGAACAGCAGCTCCATGAAGTTGTCGTTGGCCGGGAAGGCCGTGCCCTGGATCATGAAGACGTCCCGGCCGCGCACGTTCTCGAGCACCCGGACGAAGAGGTTCCCCTCGGAGAACTTGATGGTCTCGGACGCGCCCAGCGGACAGCCGAGATACTGGGCGATCGACCGGCCGAGAATCTGGCTGGCCGAACCTGCGAACAGCAGCAACTCGTCGTCCACCCCTGCGACACTACGCGGCCGTCGAGGCGGTGGCCGCCCTCAGGCGGGTGAGTCGAGATAGGCCTCGGTGAGCCAACCGCAGATCTCGTCGTCGAGGTCCTCGGGGCCCCGGATCTGGGCCACATGGAAATAGCGGCCGTGGTACTCGACGACCTTCCGGGTGATCGTCTTGTGCTGGACCCGGCGGGGGAGCGAGAACGAGAGCGCCTCCCAACGTTGCATAGGCCGAAGCTCGGCGAAGCCGCGGTCGCGCTTCAAGAAGATACCGACCGAGACCGGTTCGACGTGCACCGGGCCGACCGTGTTCAGATGCCGCATCACGGCCTCGAAGATCGGGCGTTCGCGCTCGGGGCCGGTCGAGAAGTACTCCTCGAGCGTCATCGCGGGCGCACACTCGTGTGATTGGCGGGTCCGGCCGAAGTGACGATCACAGGACGGGCAGATCCAGGCCGTCATGGCGTCGCGCCCTACCGGGGGCCGGTCGGTCCCGGGTTCACCGGGGTTGCCACGCGTCGGGCTTGGACACCAGCGCGGAGATGTGCTCGGGCAGCTCGCCCGAGACGACGTCGGCGATCGAGATCTCGTCGAGCACCTCGCGCAGGCATGCCCGGACGGCCACCCAGATCGTCTGGAGGTTGCTCGCCGCGGCGTCGTAGCTGGCCGCCTCGGGGCGCAGGCCGCGTACCTCGGCGAGCGGGCCCTCGAGCCGGCGGAACACCTCGCCGACCGTGATCTGGCCGGCCGGCCGGGCGAGCTGGTAGCCGCCCTCGTTGCCCCGGTGGCTGTTGACGATCGCCCCCCGGCGCAGCTCGTTCAAGATGGAGCGCAGGAACCGGACCGGCAGGCCCTGGGCCTCGGCCAGCTGGTCGGCCGTCTGGGGGGCGTCGTTCGACGCCAGTGTGCACAGCGCCCGCAGGGCGTAGTCGACCTTGGCCGAGATGTGCACGGCGGGAATTCAAGCCCATAATCGGCCGGCGCGACGAAACCCCGGTCGGGTCCCCCGGCGCTACGCCTCGGAGGTCGCGCCGTCCAGCCGGGCCGGGGCCTCAGCGCTGGGCGACCCCTCGTCGGTCACCACATGGACCCGGTCGCCGGGGTTGAGCGCGAGCAGCTGCGCGGTGTCCCGGTCGAGCTGGGCCCACGCGAACAGGCCCTTCTCGTCCTCGCCGGCACCGTCGGGATCGAGGCGCAGCTCGACCCGGACCTCGAACCCGAGGTGGGCCACCCGGATCACGCTGGCCTGATGGGACCCGGGCGCGGGAACCCTGCTGACCGAGACGTTGTGGGGCCGGAAGTACTCGCCGCGGATCGAGGTTGCCGGGCCGACGAAGGTGAGGACGAAGTCGTTGACCGGCTCGTCGTAGAGCTGCTGGGGCGTGCCGACCTGCTCCAGTCGGCCGTGGTTGATGACGGCCAGGTTGTCGGCCACCTCCATGGCCTCCTCCTGGTCGTGGGTCACGAGCACCGTCGTCACGTGGACCTCGTCGTGGAGCCGGCGGAGCCACGCCCGCAGCTCCTTGCTCACCAGCGCGTCGAGCGCTCCGAACGGCTCGTCCAAGAGGAGCACCCGCGGCTCGACGATGAGCGCGCGGGCGAGCGCCATCCTCTGGCGCTGTCCGCCCGACAGCTGGCTCGGATACCGCGCCGCCTGCCCGTCCAACCGGACGAGGTCGAGGAGCTCGGCGACCTTCTTCGCGATCTCGTCCTTCGGCCGGTGGCGCACCTTCAAGCCGAACGCGACGTTCTCCCAGACCGTCATGTGCCGGAACAGCGCGTAGTGCTGGAAGCAGAACCCGATGCCGCGGTCCTTCGGTGCGAGCCCCGTCACGTCGTCGCCGTCGATGAAGACGCGGCCGGTGTCGGGGGTCTCCAGGCCCGCGATGACGCGCAACAGCGTCGACTTCCCGCAGCCGCTCGGCCCGAGGAGGGCGGTCAGGGAGCCCGAGGGGATTTCTAGGGAGACGTCGTCGAGAGCGACGACACCGCCAAATCGCTTCGAGACCTCCCGAACCTCGATCGCCACGGCGGGCTTCCTTTCTCGGCTTTCGAAATGCTGAGCAGGGCCAGGACCGCGAGGGTGATGGCGGCGAGGATGAAGGCCCCGAAGTCAGCGCCGGCCGTGTCCGACTCGTCGAACAGATACCCAACGTACAAGGTGAGCGTCTGGGTGTGACCGACCACGTTGCCGGCGACGATGCTCAGCGCGCCGTACTCGCCGAGGACCCGGGCGGTGGTGAGGGTGACCCCGTAGGCGAGACCCCAGCGGATGGATGGGAGCGTGACCCGCCAGAAGATCTGCCAGGGACCGGCTCCGAGGGTGGCGGCGGCCTGCTCCTGCTCGGTGCCGATCTCTTGGAGGACCGGGAGGACGGCGCGGGTGACGTAGGGGATCGAGACGAACGCCGAGGCCATCACGATCCCGGGGATCGAGAAGATGACCTGGATGCCCTGCCGGGCCAGCCAGCCCCCGAACCACCCGGCTCGGCCGTAGACGAGCACGAGAGCCAGGCCGACCACGACCGGAGAGACCGCGACGGGGAGGTCGATCGCGGCATCGAGCAGCGCGGCGCCGGGAAAGCGGCGACGTGCCAGCACCAGCGCCGCCACGACCCCGAACACCGCATTGAGCGGGACCGCGATCAGGGCGACGACGAGGGTGAGCACGAGCGCGTGGACGAATCCCGACGTGCTCGCGCCGTCGGGGTTGGCCAGGTTCCGCCAGGCCGTGACGAATCCCGACGCGAAGGCCCGGTAGGCGATGGCCCCGACCGGGACGACGACCAACAGGGCGAGGTAGCCGAGCACGGCGGTGCGGAGCCCGTACCGGCCGAGCAGGCGTTTCACAGGGTGACCTCGGGGCGGGCCAGGCGGCGCCGGAGCGCGCCGAAGACGAGGAGCACGACCAGCGAGATGAGGAGCAGCGCCAGCGAGAGCGCTGCGGCCGGGCTCGTGCTCTGGCTGCTCTCGTAGAGGTTGAAGATCCGGAGCGAGGCCACCTCGGTGGAGAACGGCTTGTCGCCCGAGATGAACACGAGCGACCCGTATTCGCCCATGGCCCGGGCGAAGGCGAGCATGGCGCCCGAGAGCATCGCCGGGGCGAGGCTCGGCAACACGATCCGGCGGAGCACCGTGGCCGAGTTGGCGCCGAGCGACGAGGCCGCCTCCTCGGCATCCCGGTCGAGCTCCGCGAGCACCGGTTGGACCGCTCTGACCGAGAACGGAAGCGTGACGAAGGCCAGGGCCAGCCAGACCCCGAACCGGGTGCCGGCCGCGTTCAGGTGGAAGGGGCTGTCGGGCCCGTAGAGGCTGAGGAGCGTCAGGCCGGCGACGATCGTCGGAAGCGCGAACGGCAGGTCGACCACCGAGGCGACGATCCGCTTTCCGGGGAACTCGTCACGAACCAGCACCCAGGCGATGGCGGTGCCGGCGATCGTGTTGATCACGACGACGACCAGCGCGCTCACGATGGTGAGCTTCAGTGCCGCCCACGACTCGGGGTTGTGCACCGAGCCCCAAAAGCCCGACCAGCCGTCGCCGAACGCGTTCGCGGCGACGGCGGCGATCGGGATCAGCACGAGCAGGCTGAGGTACACCACCGCGGTCCCGGGAGCCACGAACCGGGCCGCCGCCCGTCCCACCCCGGGCAGCCGGCCGCCCCGCCCCCGGGCCGGTGCGCCCTCCGGTGCCCCCGCAGCGGTGCCGAGCGTCATGGCCGCCTCAGCCGCTCGCCGTGCTCTGCCCCAGTTGCCCCTCGATCGTGGTGATGACCCCGGACGTCGGATCGAAGAGGGTGTTGACCACCTTGGTCCATCCGCCCAGGTATTGGATGGTGAAGAGCTGGGCCGGGTCGGGGAAGGTCACGCCGGCGGCCGCAGCCGCCCCGGGCAGGACCGGCCGATAGCCCTCGATCGCCCACAGCTCCTGGCCCCGCTTCGACAGCAGGTAGTTGACGAACGCCTTGGCGCCGGCGGGGTTCTGAGCGTTGGTGGTCACGGCGATCGGGTTCTCGATCAAGATGTCCTGCTTCGGGATCACGTACTGGATCGGCTCGCCCTTGTTGGTGGCGGCGATCGCGTCGTCCTCGTAGTCGAGGAGGACGTCGCCGGTTCCTGAGGTGAAGGCGGCCAGCGCGGTGCTGGCGCTCGACGGCTGCGACACGGTGTTCTTCAGCAACTGGCCCAGGTACTTGTCGGCCTGGGCCCGCGTCTTGCCCAGCTTCAGCTCGGCGCCGTAGGCGGCGGCCAGGTTCCAGCGGGCCGAGCCCGAGCTGAACGGGTTCGGGGTGACCACCTGGACGCCCGGCTTCACCAGGTCGCTCCACCCGTGGATGTGCTTGGGGTTGCCGGGCCGGACGATGAAGACGACGACCGAGTCGGTGACGTTGCCGTGATCGGGCCCGACCTTGTCCCAGCTCGGCGACACCAGCCCGGCCGTCACCAGCTTGTCCATGTCGGGGGCGAGCGAGAAGTTCACGACGTCGGCGGCCTGGCCGGCCGCCACGTTCTTCTCCTGGGTCCCCGACGCCCCGAAGGACCCGGCGACGGTGATGCTCTTGCCCGCCGGGCTTTCGGAGAACGCCTTCGCGATGGCGGTATAGGCAGCCGAGGGGGTCGAGTAGGCGACCAGGTTCACCGTCCCGGTCGCGGCGGCGCCGGCGCTCGGTGCGAACGACGCCGTGATGGCGACGGCGGCGCCGGTCACGGCGGCGGCCCGGAGGAATCGAGGGCCGGGAACGGGCGACCGATGCAAGAATTTAGGCATTCGGTAAAGGTACTAAAGCCGATAGATTTAGTCAACTATTGGGTTTCGATTGTGTCGGGACGGCGCCAGATGGGGGGCCCGACGGTGAAGGGTGGTCGGGGCGATGAGCCGCCACCGACCGACGGGGGGCCGGCCTACGCGCCCGGCCGGTGGCAGACCGCCTCGAGGTTGTGGCCGTCGAGGTCGCGGACGAAGCAGCCGTAGTAGTTGGGGTGGTAGTCGGGGAAGACACCGGGTTCGTGGAGGATCTCGGCCCCGATGGACACCGCGGCGCGATGGAACGCGTCGACGACGCCCCGCTCGGCCGCCTCGAACGCGATGTGCAGCTCCCGGTCGTCGGGCCGCTCCGCCGGCGAGATCCAGAACGGGAACCGCGTGCCGTCGGCGAAGCCGACCGCAGCGCCGACGTCGACCGGATGCATCCCGAGCGGACCCAGCACGACCTCGTAGAACGCGCGACTCGCCGCGACGTCGGCCACCTGCAGGGACACGTGATCGATCACGGGCTCACCGTACCCGGGTGGATTCGGGCTCCCGATCTCGGACACCTCCTCGGACCGTTGGCTGCCATGCTGTGGGGGTGAGCGACGAGCACCAGGGCGAGTCGCGACGCACCCGCCTCTTCGAGGTCGCGGCCGAGCGCGGGATCCCGCTCGGGACGATTCTCACCACCGTGGCGGTGGTCGTCACCGTGTACCTGGCCGCCAAGCTGATCTACAAGCTGCGCGAGATCCTGCTCCTCATGGTGGTGGCCGGGTTCATCGCGCTGCTCTTGAACCCGGCGGTCGTCGGGCTGCGTCGTCTGGGCATCAAGCGGCGCGGCTCGGCCGTCGCCATCGTCACCGTGCTGGCGGTGGTGGCCTTCGGCGGTCTCGCCTTCGCCTTCGGGTACCCGCTCGTGAACGGGCTGACCCACCTCGCCGAGAACCTGCCCCGCTACGTCGACCAGGCCGAGCACGGCAAGGGCCCGTTCGGGCACCTCGTCCGCAAGTACCACGTGAAGCACTGGGTGCAGGTCAACCTCGCGCCCAAGCTGGCTACCTTCGCGAAGAGCTTGTCCAAGCCGGCGCTCTCGCTGGGCAAGGGCGCCCTCACGCTGATCATCGCCCTCGTGACCATCTTCGTGTTGGTGCTCCTCCTCTTGTTGGAGGGCAGCAAGCTGCGCAATGGCGTCCTGCGGATGATGGTGCCCGCCCGGGCGGCGCGGACCAGCCGGATCGCGAGCGAGGTCAGCCGGTCGGTGACCGGCTACATGCTCGGGAACTTCATCACGTCGCTGATCGCCGGCGTGGTCACGTTCGTCGCCCTCACCGTCACGGGCGTCCCGTTCGCGCTGCTGTGGGGTCTGTGGGTCGCGCTCCTCGACTTCCTGCCCATGATCGGCGGTGCCATCGCCGGCATCCCGACGATCCTGTTCGCCTTCGGTCACTCGGTCTCGGCCGGCATCGTGGTGCTGGTCGTCTTCGTGGCCTACACGCAGATCGAGAACCACGTCTTGAACCCCATCGTCATGAGCCGGACGGTGCGGATCAACCCGCTGCTGGTGCTCGTGGCGATCCTGTTCGGGGCCAGCGTCGGCGACCTGGTCGGTGGCATTTTCGGCGGTTTCGTGGGCACCCTCCTCGCCATCCCGTTGGCCGGGTCGATCCAGGTGATCGTCCGCGAGGTGTGGCAGGCCACCGCGCCCGAGCCGGTGCCCGTGCAGGCGGTCAAGCCCCCACCCGCGTCGCTGCCCCAGGCTCCCCTGTGAGGACGTGACGGGACCGCAACCGGGGCATGAGCGGACCGTCCCGATCCTCGAGTTCGACCCGGACCCCTCGGCCCTCATCGAGCCCGGCCACGTTGCCGCACCCCTAGACGGGCTCCCGACGGCCGCGGTGATCTGCTTCTTCGCCGAGATCGTGGACGAGGCGTGCGGCGACGGCCGGGCCGAGGTGGCGGTGGAGATGGGCTGGGAGCTCCCGCACCACCCCCTGTACGTGCTCGACGTGGGGGAGGGGCGACGGGTGGCCGTCTTCTCTCCCGGAACCGGCGCACCGCTCGCGACCATGTGCTTCGAGGACGCCATCGCGCACGGGTGCCGAAGCTTCGTCGCCTGCGGCGGGGCCGGGGCGCTCGTGCCGGGCCTCGCGCTGGGCCACGTGGTGGTCCCCGACGCGGCGGTGCGCGACGAGGGGACCTCGTTCCACTACATGGCAGCTGGCCGCGAGGTGGCGGCCGACCCGGGTGCGGTGGCCGTCGCGGTCTCGGTGCTCGAGCGCCACGGCGTCCCGCACACGGTCGGGAAGACCTGGTCGACCGACGCCCCCTACCGCGAGACGGTCGGCCGGATCGAGCGCCGCCGCGCCGAGGGGTGCATCACGGTCGAGATGGAGGCGGCCGCGTTCATGGCCGTCGCCGCCCACCGCGGCGTGCGGTTCGCCCAGTACCTCTACGCGGGCGACGACCTCTCGGGCGAGGCCTGGGACCACCGATCCTGGCAGGCCACATCGGCGCGCCGGGCCCTGTTCGACCTCGCCCTCGAGGCGTGCCTCGAGCTCTGAGTCCTCAGCCCGCCGCGACCGGGCGGACGGCGGCGATGTCGAGCTCGATGGTGATCTTCTCGGACACGAGCAGGCCACCGGTGTCGAGCGGCATGTTCCAGCCGAGCCCCCAGTCGCGCCGGTTCACGACCACCGCGCCCTCGAAGCCGATGCGGAACAGACCCCACGGGTCGTTGGTGGCCCCGGTGAGCTCGAGGTCGATCGCGACCGGGTGGGTGACGCCGCGGATGGTGAGGTCGCCGGTCAGCCGGTAGGTCCCCTCGTCGAGGAGCTCGGCCTTGGTGCTCTTGAACGTGATCGTCGGGTGGTTCTCCACGTCGAAGAAGTCGGCGCTGCGCAGGTGCTTGTCACGGTCGGGCTGCTGGGAGTCGACCGAGGCCACCTGGATGGTCACCTCGGCGCTCGAGCGGGCCGGGTCGGACCCGTCGATGTGGATGTGGCCGTCGAATTCGGTGAACAGGCCCCGGACCTTGGTCACCATGGCGTGGCGGGCCAGGAAGCCGACCCGGCTGTGCGCCGTGTCGAGGGTGTAGTCGCCTGTCAGAGTGGTGAGGTCTGTTGCGGTGATGGTCATTGGATCCTCCAGAGATAGATGCTTGCAGATGCAACTATATACTCCGGAGGTGGACATGTCAACACGAGGGGGAGCGATGCCGAGCCCGAGGTGGTCGCAGGGGAAGGCGCCGGAGGATGCCGACGCGCCACCGCTCAACGCGGAAGAGGAACGGGCCTGGCGCTCGTTCGCCCGGGCGTTCGTGGTGGTGCCCCGGGTGCTCGAGGCGGAGATCCAGGCCGCCCATGGGGTGACCATGACCGAGTACTTCGTGCTCGTAAACCTCTCGGAGGCGCCAGAGCGCCAACTGCGCATGAGCGAGCTGGCCGGCCGTGGCGCCATGTCCCTCAGCGCCATCAGCAGGGTGGTCGACGGTCTCGAGCGCCGGGGCCTGATCGAGCGGATGCGGTGCCCGTCGGACCGCCGGGGGCTGCTGGCCGTGCTGACCGACGAGGGACTGGCCTGCCTGAGCGAGACCTACCCGACCCACCTGCGCGGCGTGCGCGAGCACGTGATGCGGCATCTGGCCGGGCTGGATCTCGATGCGCTCGCGCACGCGGTCGGGTCGTTCGCGGGCGGCGGGGACGGCGACCCCGGGCCGTGCCCCAAATGAGACGGGCCGCCTGAGGCCGGCGTCACTGCCCCAGGTGCGCGGCCAGTCGCTCGACCAGCGCCACCTGCGCCGGGATCAGCTTGTGGGCCGCGACCTCGGGTGAGCACCACGCCGCCCGGTCGACCTCGGGGAACACCGAGGTCCGACCCGAGCGCGGCGGCCACTCCATCTCGAAGGTGTTGCTCGCGAGCAGCTCGACGTCGAAGTCCCCCTCGGCCGCCCACGCCCTGACCCGCTTGCCGCCCGATTGGACCACGTGGCCGAGGTCGACCCAGTCGAGCTCGGGTGCCGGTTGGCCCAGCTCCTCGGCGAATTCGCGCGCGGCGGTTGCCCGCTCGTCGCCGTCGTCGACCTCACCCTTCGGGACCGACCACACGCCGTCGTCGCGCCGGGCCCAGAACGGCCCGCCCGGGTGGACGAGCAGTACCTCGATGCCGTCGACGCCCCGGCGGAAGAGGAGGAGGCCCGCGCTGGGTTTCGGCACCCGGCCAGACTGCCATTCGAGCGGGCCGGGGGACCGCAACGGGCGCCGGTAGCATCGAGCACGACGGCGCTCTCGGTGCCGGGGGAGGCGAGACGGGCGTGGGCTCCTGGGAGGTGGCGTTCGACACCGGCCAGCTCTGGCCGACGCCGGTCGCCAACGACGCGGCCAAGCGAGCCTCGGCAGCCCAGATGGCCAAGCGGCTCAAGGAGGGTGACGTCGTCGGCGTCGGCTCGGGCAGCACCAGCCTGTTGACCATCCAGGCGCTGGCGGAGCGGGCGGCGGCCGAGGGCATCGGCTGGACCGCCGTCCCGACCTCGCTCGAGGTGGAGCTCGTCTGCGCCGGGCTCGGCATCCCGACCGGCTCGTTGTCGGCGCTGCGGCCCGACTGGTCGTTCGACGGGGCCGACGAGGTCGACCCCGCGGGCAACCTGATCAAGGGCCGTGGCGGCGCGCTGCTGCGCGAGAAGCTGGTCATGGCGAGCTCTCCGGAGCGCTACGTCGTCGTCGACCCCACCAAGCTCGTCGACCGGCTGGGGACGCGGTTCGCGGTGCCGGTAGAGCTGGTTCCCGAGGCGCTGCGGGTGGTCTCGGACGCGCTGGCCCGGCTGGGGTGCACCGACGTGGTGCTCCGCCACGGCGGCGGCAAGGACGGGCCGCTCATCACCGAGCGGGGCAACTACCTGCTCGACGCGCGCCTCACCGACATCGGTGAGCACACCGAGTCGGCGTTGAAGGCGATTCCGGGCGTCGTCGAGTCGGGACTGTTCTTCGGTTTTTCCCCCACCGTCATCGTCGCGGGATAAACGGTCACACCATGAGTGATCGGGAGGGGCGCCCGGCCGGCGCCCCGCCGACCAACCAGACGAGCGGTCCGGCGGGCGCGGGCAACGGTTTCACGCTGGTCGGGTGGCGCTCACCGGCCGTGGTCGCGGTGGCGCTGATCGCGCTGGCGTCGGGCTTCGGGCAGTTCGGTGCCGTGGCCGCGCTGGGCGACGTCGCGAAGACCTTCGGCCACGTCACCCACGGCGGGAGCCTGGCCGCGCGCGTCGGGCTCTCCGGGAGCACCATCGGGGTCGGCCTGGCCGTCATCCGGCTGGCCTCGGTGGCCGGGCTGCCCCTGGCCGGCCTGGCCGACCGGCTCGGGCGACGCCGCACGATGCTCGCGTGCTGTGCCGGCGGGTTGGTGCTCACCGCGGCGGCGTCGATCAGCCCGAGCTACTGGTGGTTCGTCGGGATCTTCGCGGTGGGCCGGCCGATGCTGAGCGCGACCAACGCCCTGTCCCAGGTCAGCGCGGGGGAGCTCACGGCGTCTTCCAACCGGGCCAAGGCCGTCTCGCTCGTCGCGGCCGGCTACGCCGTCGGCGCCGGGTTGACCGCCATCATCTACAACCTCGGCCGCCACACGCTCGGGTTCCGGGGCGTCTTCGCCCTGGCCCTGGTGCTGTTGGTGCTGCTGCCGATCGTCGGCCGATCGGTGGCCGAGCCCGATCGGTTCCGTCGGGAAACGGCGAGCGAGCACGGCCGGCCGGTCCTCGGGCCGGTCGGGCCCCGGTTCCGGCGCCGCCTGGTGCTCGTGTGCGCGGTCGGTTTCGCGGTGTCGGTCATCACCGGGCCCGCCAACAGCTTCGTCTTCGTCTACGCCCAGAACGTCCGGCACGTCTCGGGCGCACTCACCGCGGCGATGGTGGTGATCGCGGCGCCGGTCGGCCTGGCCGGGTTGCTCATCGGCCGGTGGATGGCCGACATGCTCGGCCGCCGACCCACCACCACGCTGGCCATGGTGGGCATGGCCGGGTTCGGCATCCTCTTGTACTCGGGGTCGACCGTGGCCCTCTTCGTCGGCTACGTGTCGGGCGCCCTGGCCGGCGGGATGATCGCCCCGGCGCTCGGTGCCCTCGTGATCGAGGTGTTCCCGACATCGGTGCGGGCGTCGGTGGCCGGGTGGTTCGTCGTGGCCGGGGTCCTCGGCGCGGTCGTGGGCCTGGTCATCTTCGGCGCCGTCTCCGACGTCAGCCGGCTGAGCGTTGCCGCGATGGTGACGTTCCTGCCGGCGCTGCCGGCGGCGGCGCTCCTGTTCGCCCTGCCCGAGTCCAAGGGCATCGAGCCCGAACAGCTGTCCCCGCGGGGCTGAGCCCTCGCCCTCAGCGGGCGAAGAAGTGCCAGCCCACCCACATCCACGAGACGATGACGCAGACGTAGGCGGCCCGGTTGGCCTCGACGCGGCGCACGAGCGCCGAGATGCGCTCGAGGTGCGCGCCGGCGAGGTGCGAGACCGCGACCGCTGCCACGCCGCCCGCGGCCAACATCCCCCACAGCGCGTCGGAGAGGGCCTGCGCGCTCACGATCGCACCAGGGCTGCGCCGAGGCACAGCCACCCGAGGAAGAACGCCGCCTTGACCGCCCGCCACCGGGTCGCCGAGTCGTAGAGGGAGCTGATCGTCGGGTGGTCGACACGCGGGCCGGAGAAGAAGGACGCGAGCTCGAGGGCCAGCAGCGCCGCCGCCAGCGCGAGCCACGGCCACCACCGCGCCGGTGCGGCTTGGTCCGGGTCGACACCGACGACGAGCACGCGACGTCGCCACCGAACGGCCACCTCGAGCGCGACCAGGCCGATCCCGATCGCGGTGACGGTGTCGGCGCCCGGTGTGAACGGGACGGTCGCCGCGGCCCACGCCGAGAGGCCGATGGCTGCGCCGAGACCGACGACGGCCGTCGCCCGATGGCGCGCCCGATCGGTCATGTCGGTCTCAGTGCCCTTCCAGCGCCAATCGGGCCCACACCGGGCGGTGGTCGGAGCCCGACTCCGGCCACACCCCCGAGTCCCGCACGGCCAACCCGCGCACCAACAGGTGGTCGAGCTGGCTGTGGGGGCGCCAGGCCGGCCAGGTCTTGCCCTTGACGGCCCGGTGCCACTGGCCGAGCAACGCGTGGATGGGCGGGCCCCACAGATTCATGTCCCCGGCTAGCACCACCGGCTCGTCTCCGAACACGCCGTCGAGCATCCGGGCGACGGCGCGGAAGTGGAGGGCCGAGCCGTGCGAGAGGTGCGACATGTGGGTGCCGGCGAAGCCGACCGGTTGGCCGTCCACCTCGACGCTCAGCGCGACGACGGCCCGGTTGGCCCGGTCCCGCCGGAGCCGCTTGAGGGCGATGACCTCGCTCCGCGCGACCGGCAGGCGGCTGAGCACGCCGATGCCCCAGCTGCCCGGCTCGGCCCCTTGGAAACGGGGCGAGTCCACCACCCGCTGCGGGAACGGCCGCTCGGAATCGAGGAAGATCGCGTGGCTGGTGGTGCGCCAGTCGAGCCGGCGCATCCAGCGCCCGGTCGGGTGCACGTCGGGGTGGGCCCGGCGCCCGTGCGCGAGGGGGACCTCGGTCACCCGGTACCCGAGGGCGGCGCCGACCTCCTGGGCCAGGCTGTCGCGCCCGTCGGGCCTCCAGGACTCCTGGAGGACCAGCACGTCGGCGTCGATCTGGCGGCACAGGCCGACCACGTCGTGCGGCCGTCCCCAACCGTCGATGCCCGCGTGCACGTTGTAGCTGGCCGCCACGAATTCGTTTCCGGCCCCAGGCATCGGAGCGAACCTAGGTCATGGGTCAACGTGATTTGTCGCAACCGCAATCCGGGCGCGATCGCAGCATCAACCGTCGGTCCCCCGTGTGGTAGGGATGCGGTGATGGTTGCAAGGGCGGAGTTGGTGCGGATCGTCACTTCGCACGAGCCCGCCGACACGCGCGAGGTCGACGCGAAGGAGCGGTTCCTGGTCGAGCTCGAACGGCTGGAGCGGCCGTGGGACCAGCGAGCCGACCCGGTGCACGTGACCGCGTCGGCCGTGGTCGTCGGCGTCCGGGGCACGGTCCTGCACCGCCACCGAGTTCTCGGTCGGTGGCTGCAGCCGGGCGGGCACATCGAAGCGGGTGAGTCGCCGCCCGAGGCGGCCCGGCGCGAGGTGGCCGAGGAGACCGGACTCGACGCGCAGCACCCCGGGAGCGCCCCGCTGCTCCTGCGCCTCGACGTCCACCGGGCCGGCGAGGCGCTCGGCCACACCCACCTCGACCTCTGCTACCTGTTGACCGGCCCCGACCACGATCCGACCCCCGAGGCGGGGGAGAGCCCCGACGCGAGCTGGTGGGGCTGGGACGACGCCCGGGACGTCGCCGACGACGTGCTGCGTCCGGCGCTCGACGCCGCCCGGTCGCGCTGGGCCGAGCTCTCGGTGTCGGGACGGGGCCAGGGCGAGGCTCGATGACCGACGCCGCGCCGCCCGAGCCTGCCCCGGCCGACGACAACCCGTTCGCGGTGCTGCTGGCGGTCCAGGACCTCGACACCTCGATCGCGCAACACGAGCATCGCAAGGCGGCGCTGCCGGAGCGCCGCGAGCTGGACGCGCTGCAGGCGCGGGCGGCCGGCATCCGGCGCCGGGTCGCCGAGCTCGACGGGCAACGAGGAGAATTCGGGACCCGGCTGAGCCACCTGGAGGAGCAGACCGCGGCGGTCGTGACCCGACGCAAGGCGTTGGAGGACCGCCTCTACGGCGCCCGCGGCGTCGCCGGCCGCGATCTGCGGGCCATCGAGTCCGAGGTGGCCCAGTTGGTCGGCCGGCTCCACCAGCTCGAAGACGAGGAGCTGGTGGTGATGGAGGAGCAGGAGCCGGTCGACCAGGAGGCCGAACGGTGCGCGGCCGAGCTGGCCGAGCTGGCCGAGCAGTCCAAGCAGCTGGCCGAGCGGGTGGCGGAGGTCGACGTGGCCATCGATGCCGAGCTCTCGGTCCTCACCGTGTCGCGGGCGACCGAGGCGGCCCGGCTCCCCGAAGCCCTCGCCGCGCGTTATGAGACCCTCCGGTCGCGCCTCGCCGGGATCGGCGCGGCGCGCATCGTCGACGGCCGGTGTGGTGGCTGTCACCTCAGCCTCCCGTCGGTCGAGCTCGACCGCATCAAGCATCTGCCCGCCGACGCCGTCGTCACCTGCGACCAGTGCGGGCGCATCCTGGTACGGGCGTCGCTCGCCGGAGGGCGCTGAGCCCACCGCGTGCTGGTCCTGCTCCGCCACGGCGAGTCGACCGCCAATGCCGCCGGCGTCCTGCTCGGCCGGACCGACGCCCCCCTGACCGACAAGGGATCGCGGCAGGCCGCCGCCCTGGCCGCCCTGCTCGGCCCGGTCGTCCGCGTCGTCTCGAGCCCGCTCACCCGCGCCCGCGACACCGCCGCCGCGCTCGGGCTCGGCCTGCCCGTCGAGATCGACGACCGGTGGGTCGAGGTCGACTACGGCGAGCACGAGGGCCGCCGGCTCGGCGAGGTGCCCGCCGAGGTCTGGCAGCGCTGGCGGACCGAGCCGACCTTCCGTCCGGCCGGCGGTGAGTCGTTGGCCGAGGTCGGCCAGCGGGTCGCGACCGCCTGCGCGGAGCTCTTCTCGAGCGACGGGTCCGGCGCCCGCGACCCCGGCGGCGACGTGGTGGTGGTGAGCCACGTGTCCCCCATCAAGGCGGCGGTGGGTTGGGCCGTCGGCGCCGATGACGCCGTGGCCCTCCACCTCTACCTGGCCACCGGGTCGGTGACCCGGATCGGCTGGGGCCCGGGCGGCCCGGTGCTCCACACGTTCAACGCGCTCCCGGTCCCGCCGATCGCCTGAGGGTCAGGGGGGTGGTGACGCCGATCGCTCCGCCGCCCCCGACCGACGACCGACGACCCGGCCTCCGTCGATCTCGACGACCCGGGCGAACCGCTCGATCTCCTCGCGCCGGTGTGAGATCACGAGGACGGTCCGCTCGCCGGCCGCGCCGAGGACGTCGTCGAGCAGCGCCGCCGCCATCTCGGTGTCGAGACCTCCACCGGGCTCGTCGAGCAGCAGCACCGGGCGATGGGCCAGCAACGCCCTCGCGAGGGCGACCCGCTGGCGCTGGCCGCCCGACAACAGTGCGCCCCGTTCGCCGATCGGGGTGTCGAGACCGCTCGGGAGACCGGCCACCCACTCGTCGAGCTGGGCCCGTCGCACCGCGTCATCGACGTCGGCGTCCGACGCGTCCGGTCGCGCGAACGCGACGTTCTTCCGGATCGTCCCCGCGAAGAGCTGGGCGTCCTGGTCGACCGGCGCGAACAGCGACCGGGCGTCGGCCTGGGTCATGGCGTCGAGTGCGACGCCGTCCGCGATAACCCGGCCGGACTCGAGTGGCCAGAAGCGCAACAGCGCGTTGAGCACGCTGCTCTTCCCGGCGCCGCTCGGCCCGACGAGCGCGGTCGAGGAACCCGGCGGCAGGGCCAGGCTCACGCCGTCCAGGGCCACCGGCAGGCCGGGGCCGTAGCGGAGGGTGGCGTCCTGCATGCGGACCTCGGGCGCGCCGGTCGGTGGTGCCAGCGGGTCGGCCGGGTCGCTGACCGGTCTGGGCAGGTCGTCCAGGGCCAGCAGGCGCCGTCCGGCCGTGACCACCTCGGCCAACCCCGATGCCGCGGCGGCGAGCGGGGGCACCACCTCGAACGACCCGAGGGCGGTGAGCGGGAGCACCGCCAGCATGATCGGCTCGAGGCGGTGGCTGCGCAGCGCGTCGATGGCGAGCAGGAGCACGCCGGTGACCGCGCCGCCCATGCACGCGGCCACGAGGGCCGTCACCGCCCCGCTCGCCCGGGCCCGCCGCCGGGCCATGTCGGCCAGCCGCCGCGTCGCGTCGTCGATGCGGTCGAGCTGGGCTGCGGCCCTCCCGAACGCGATCAGCTCGGGCGCGCCCTGGAGCAGATCGACCACATCCGCGTGCAGCGCCCCGGCGGTGGACCGTTCGGCGTCGGTCTGCCGGGCCGACCACGCGATGGCCGGCGCGCCGACGAGTGCCACCACGACGGCCAGGCCGAGCACGAGCGCGGCGCCCGGCACGAGGACGCCGACGACGCACACGGCCACGGCCGAGACGACGATCGCCAGCACGAGCGGGCCCAGCGCGCGGAGATAGAGGTCCGAGAGCGCGTCGACGTCGGCGACGGCCCGCCGGGCCACGTCGCCGGACCGCCAGGTGCGCAGCGGCGCCGGGGAGAGCGGCTCCAGCCGGTCGAACAGCCACACCCGCCACCCGGCCAGGGCCCGGAACCCTGCGTCGTGCGCGCTCAGGCGCTCGGCGTAGCGGAGCGGCGCCCGGGCGAAGGCGATGACCTCGACCACCGCCAGCAAACCCGCGATGGCACCGAGCCCGGGGCGGGTGGCGGCTTTGTCGACGAGTGCGCCCGAGCCGGCCAGGAGGCCGATGGTGGCCGCCGACGCGGCGACCCCGAGCCCGAGCGCACCGGCGAGCCGGCCGGAGGGGGGTGGGCTCACCGCGATCAGCCGGCGCACCGTCGACGCGGTCGACCCGTCGGTGCCCCGGCTCACGGTTCGGGTCCCGATGTGCCGGCGGCCGACACCGGCGACCCGAGCGTGACCACGTCGTCGAGGCCGGAGATCACGTCGGGATGGTGCGCGGCGACGATCACGGTCCGGTCGCGCAGCCACGGTTCGACGCTCTCTTGGAGCCGACCGAGGGCGGCCTCGTCGAGGTGGTTCCCGATCTCGTCGAGCAGGACGATCCGGCCACCGTGGAGGACCGCGCGGGCGATCGCGACCCGATGGCGTTCCCCTGCGCTGAGCAGCGTCCCACCCTCACCGACCGGGGTGTCGAGGCCGTGGGCGAGCCGATCGGCGACCGCGTCGAGGCCGGCCGCCCGGACGGCCCCGGCCACGGCGGCCTCGCCGGCCTCCGGGTTGGCCAGCCGAATGTTGTCGGCGATGGATCCGGCGAACAGGTGGGGGCGCTGGGGGACCCAAGCGACCTGGCGGCGCCAGGCGTCCCAGTCGGCGCCCGAGAGGTCGACCGCCCCGGCCAGGATGCTTCCCGACGACACCGGGACGAGGCCGAGGAGGGCGTGCAGCGCCGTCGACTTGCCCGATCCCGACGGCCCGACGATGGCGACCCGGCGCCCCGCGTCGACCCGGAACGACAAGTTGTCGAGCGCGGCGCCCCGGCCGGGGAATTCGACCGTCACCCGATCGAAGCGGATCGTGTGGCCGCCGTCGGGAGCCGGCCCCCCCTCGTCCGTCCGGGCCCCCGGCGGCGCGGTCTCGAGCAACGCGGCGATGCGCTCGCCGGCCGTCTTACCCTCGGCGGAGGTGTGGAACTCGGCGGAAGCCCGACGGAGCGGCAGGAATACCTCGGGCGAGACGAGCAGCACCGCCAATGCCACATACAACGAGGTGTGGCCGCCGAGCAGGCGGAGGCCGAGGACCATGGCGACGATCCCGGTCCCGAGGCCGGCCAACAATTCGAGCGCGAGCGACGACAAGAACGCGACCCGCAACGTTCGCAGGGTCGACCGGCGGAGTCCCTCGGCGGCCTCGGCGACCTCACGACGGCCGTAGTCGACGCGGCCGAACGCCCGGAGGGTCGGGAGGCCCTGGACCAGCTCCAAGAGGTGGGCCGAAAGAGAGGAGAGACCCCGCCACTGCCGCGTGGCGGCCTCGGTGGCCCGGCGGCCGAAGAAGATGGTCGCCGGTGGGACCAGGGCGACCAGCCCGACCAGGACGAGCAGCGAGACCCAGTCGGTGTAGGCGACCCAGGCCAGGACGGCGATTGGCGCGAGGGCGGCGAGGATCAGCTGCGGGAGGTATCGACCGAAGTAGACGCCCACAGCGTCGACCCCGCTCGTCGCGGTGAGGGCCAGCTCACCGGCCCGCTCTCCGGCCAGCCAGCTCGGCCCGCGCTCGAGCGCCCGGGACAAGAGGCGCCTCCGCAAAGCAGCGGCGACCGAGGCCGATGTCCGCTGCCCGACCCATTCGCCGACCCAGCCGAGCATCCCGCGGGCGGCGATCGCCGCGCCGAGCCCGGGCCACGTGCCGCCCGTGAGGGCGACGCCGACCACGACGGCGAGGTACAGGAGCAGGTCGCTGGGGAGGGCGACGTGCCGCCGCAGGTTCGCCAGCACCAGGGTCAGGACGGGCAGCGCGACGGCGGCGATGGACCACCCGAGGAGCTGGCGCCGCCGGTCCAGTCCCGGGATGGTCCGGGTTCGCCGGCGGCTCCGCAGCGGTGCGCCTTCGGCGCCCTTCGAGTGCGTCGAGATCACGTGGATATCGATGTCACGGGCCTGGCGGATCACGTTGTTGATCACCGAGCCACGAGCCAGGCGCGCCCAGCGGGAGCGCTGGCTCGACCCCAGGACGAGTTGGGTGGCGTGCTCGGCCCGGGCCAGGCTGAGCAGGCCGGTCGTGGGGTCGGCCGCGACCACTTCGCGATAGGAGCCCCCCAGCTCTTTGAGCAACTCCCGATGGCGCGCCAGCGACCCGGTGGACGCACCGGCCAACCCGTCGTCGGACCGGACGTGGACGCCGATCAGATCGCCCTGCCTCCGTTGGGCCATACGGGCGGCTCGCCGGATGAGGGTGTCCCCGCCCGGAGCTCCGGTGATGGCGACGACCACGCGCTCGCGCGTCTCCCACGGCTCGGTGATGCCGTGGTCCTGCATGTACTGCTGGAGGGCGTCCTCGACGCGGTCGGCGACCCAAAGCAGAGCGAGCTCGCGCAAGGCCGCCAGGTTCCCGACCCGGAAGTAGTTGGCCAGGGCGGCGTCGACCTTGTCGGAGGCGTAGATGTTGCCGTGGGCCATCCGCCGGCGCAGCGCCTCCGGCGTCATGTCGACCAGTTCGATCTGCTCGGCGGCCCGGACCACCGAATCCGGGACCGTCTCGCGCTGGGGCACGCCCGTGATCCGTTCGACCACGTCGTTGAGCGACTCGAGATGCTGGATGTTGAGGTTCGAGATCACGTCGATCCCGGCGTCGAGAAGCTGCTCGACGTCCTGCCAGCGCTTCTCGTGCTCGACCCCGACCGCGTTGGTGTGCGCCAGTTCGTCGATCAGGCACAGCTC
>PMOQ01000037.1 GCA_003161255.1 Acidimicrobiaceae bacterium
CTCCTCAAGGGCCCGCTCACCGCCGTGGCCTCGCCGGCCGGCTCGTCGTCAGCGGAGCGCTCGCCCGATGTGCTGCTGGCGGCCGCCGGCGTCCCGGCCCTCGCCACCGCCGGGACCGGCGACGTGCTCTCAGGGGTGATCGGCGCCTTCCTCGCCCGCGGCGTGCCGGCCCACATCGCCGCGGCACTGGCCGCCCATGTCCACGGGAGGGCCGCGTCCCGCGGTCGACGTGAGGGCCTGGTGGCCGGCGATCTGCCCGACCTCGTGGCCGACTTTCTGAGCGATGCGCGTCGCAGCGACGGGCATCGGGGCGCACTGGATGGCTGACGGCGTGTTCAAGCTCTTGCGCGCCGGGATGCGCGGCCCCACGCGTCCCAAGGCCGACAGCGTCGAGGCCGACGACGCCGCGACTATGGCACAGAGTCGTTCGCGGCCGGCGTGGGCCGAGGTCGACCTGGCTGCCGTCACGCACAGTGTCCGGCTGCTGGTGGGACTGGTCGCGCCGGCTCAGGTCTGCGCCGTCGTCAAGGCACACGGGTACGGGCATGGCGCCCCGGCGGTGGCCAAGGCCGCGCTGGCCGGTGGGGCCATCGGGCTCGCCGTAGCCTTGGTCGACGAGGGGGCGGAGCTGCGCCGGCACGGCGTGCATGGCCCCATCCTGCTGTTGAGTGAATGCGGTGCCGACGCGGCTGCGACCGCTGTCTCCTGCACCCTGACGCCGGCGGTCTACACCGCCGAGGGCGTCGAGCAGATCGCGCGGGCGGCCCGCCTGCTCGGGCAGACGACCTCGGTCCACCTCAAGGTGGACACGGGGATGCACCGGGTCGGCGCTCCGCCGGCCGACGTCCCGGCTCTCGTGCGCGCCATCATGGACGAACCCATCCTGCGCTTCGAGGGACTGTGGACCCACCTCTCGGTGGCCGACGGCGAATGTGCCGAGGACCGCTCTTACACGCTGGAACAACTCGAGCGCTTCGATGGCGTGGTGGCCGAGGTTGCCCGCCAAGGTGTCCATCCCGACATCATCCACGCCGCCAACACGGCGGGGGCAATCGCCTTCCCGACGGCGCGCTATGGCATGGTCCGCTCTGGCATCGGGATCTACGGCTACCTGCCCGGCCCCGCGGCGGCGGCGGCCTTCACCGCGGCCGTCGGGGGGGAGACTCTCCTCCCGGCGCTCTCACTGAAGGCGCGCGTGGTGTCCGTCCGCATGTGCGACGAGGGCGAGCGCCCGTCCTACGGACGCATGCGGGCACTGCCGCAACGGTCGCTGGTGGCCACGGTCCCCATCGGCTACGCCGATGGGGTGCCGCGGGCCCTCTTCACCAATGGCTTCGAGGTGCTGATCGGGGGAAAGCGGCGCCCGTTGGCCGGGATGGTGACGATGGACCAGATCGTCGTCGACTGCGGTGAAGCCGGAGATGTCTCGGTCGGGGACGCGGTCGTGCTGATCGGTCGGCAGGGCGACGCGTTCGTCGGCGCGTCGGAGTGGGCCGATCGGCTGGGCACAATCTCCTATGAGGTGTTGGTCGGCATCGGCCCCCGGGTGCCCCGCGTCCCACGGGCCGAGGCCAGGGCGGACCCGCGGGTGTCCCTCGTCCCGCGGGCCGAGGCCAGGGCCGGTTTCCGCCACTGGCTCGGCACGATCGCCGGCCCGCGCGCATGACGCCATGAAGCGCTCCCGCGTCCTCGGTGGAGTCGCGTTCGGGACCTTGCTCGCCGCCGCCTACGTGCTTGAGCGGTCGTTGGCCCGCCGCTGGCGGGCCGGGGAGGACGAGTTGACCGCGGCCGGGCTCTCGATGCCCGACGTCGACCACCACTTCGTCCCGACCGACGACGGTGGCCGGATCCACGTCGTCGAGGCCGGAACGGGCCCGACGATCGTGCTGATCCATGGGATCACCCTCGCGGTCGGGGTCTGGGCGCGCCAGTTCCGCGACCTGACCGACCGGCACCGGGTGATCGCCCTCGACCAACGTGGGCACGGCCAGTCGATCGGTGGTTCGGGCGGCTACTCCTTCGAACGGTTGGCCGACGATCTGCTCGCCGTCCTCGAGCACCGCGGGGTGACCGACGCCGTCGTCGTCGGCCATTCCATGGGAGGCATGGTGCTGCAGTTGGCCGCGCTCCGGCGGGCCGAGGCGTTGGCCCGGTACGCGTCGAGCATCGTGCTCTTGGCCACGGATGCCGGCCCGGCCATCCCGGGCCCGGTCGGCCGTCCCATGGGGACCGTGACCGGGCGGATGGCGGGGCGGGCGGCCCGCTTCGCCGAACGGCGGGGGAAGGGGGTCTATCCCGGATCCGACCTCGCGACGTGGGGGGCTCGGGTGTGCTTCGGGTCTCAGCCCCGGGCCGCCGACGTCGAGCTCGTTCGTTCGATCTCTGCGGGTGTGTCGCCGCGGGCGATGGCGGAGCTGCTGGTGCCGATCCTCGCGTTCGACGTCCGTGCCGAGCTGGTCAACATCGAGTTCCCGACCCTGGTCGTGGTGGGCACGAGGGACCTCGTCACCCCGGCCCGGCGGGCCCGGGTCATGGCGGCCCGCATACCGCGCGCCGAGATCGAGGTGCTGGCCGGGTGCGGCCACCTCGTCATGCTCGAGCGGCCCGACGCGCTCGCGGGCATGTTGGACCGGTTCTCGGCCGAGCGCGTCGCCTGAGCGCCGCCGGCGGGGCGCCACGGGGGCACCCGCGCCGGCCCAGGTACGATTCCGCGGTGGCTGGGCCGGGGACGCCCGTGGCTTTCGAGGCTCTTCGGTCCGAGGCACTGGGCTGTGTCCGGTGTGCGCTGTCCAAGGGCCGGACCCAGGTCGTCTTCGGTGTGGGCGACCCGCACGCGGACCTGATGTTCGTGGGCGAGGCGCCGGGGCGTGAGGAGGACCTGGCAGGCGAGCCGTTCGTCGGACGCTCGGGCAAGCTGCTCGACCGGCTGATGCAAGAGGAGCTCGGGCTGGACCGGAGCCAGTGCTACATCGCGAATGTGGTCAAGTGCCGCCCACCCGACAACCGCGACCCGGCGCCCGGTGAGATCGAGGCCTGCCGCCCCTATCTGGAGGGGCAGATCGACCTGATCGACCCGCTGGTGGTGGTGACGCTCGGCAACTTCGCGGCGCGGTTGTTGCTCGACACGACCCAGGGGATCAACGCGCTGCGGGGCAAGCCGTACCCGTTCCGGCGGGGCCAGCTCGTTCCCACGTACCACCCGGCCTATGCGCTGCGCTCGGGGGGCCAGGGCGTGGCCGAGATGCGGGCCGACTTCATCCGGGCGAAGCGCCTGCTCGCCCAGCCGTCGTGACCGAGGGCTGGGTGATCGGCGCCCGGACCGACGATCCCGACGGCACCCGATCACTGGCGGGGGCGTTGGCCGGGCACAGCCGTCCCGGTGATCTCATCCTCCTGGTCGGCGGGCTCGGCGCGGGCAAGACAGTCTTCGCGCAGGGCTTCGCCGCCGCCCTCGGCGTGGCGGGTCCGGTGACCTCGCCGACCTTCACCCTGGTCCGCCAGTACCGGTGCGCCGGCACCGGGCCGGTCCGCCAGCTGGTCCACGCCGACCTGTACCGGCTCGATCACCTGACCGAGGTGGCCGACCTGGCGTTGCCCGAGCTCATCGAGGGCGAGGCGGTCGCGCTGGTCGAATGGGGTGACGCAGGCGCACCGGTGCTCGGCGAAAGCGCGCTCGAGGTCGCGTTGGCCCCGACCGAGTCCGATCGACGCCGAGACGGCGGGGCCGAGCCCCGCACGGTGGACCTGGCGGCTCGGGGTCCGGCGTGGGCCGGGCGGCGGGACGAGATCGCGGCGGCCCTCCGGCCGTTCGCGGCCGACCAGCGTGTCCGGGGTGCCCGATGATCGTGCTCGGCATCGAGTCGGCCACCGACACGGTCGGCGCAGCGGTCGGCGATGGCGAGGGCCTCGGGGCAACCTTCGCGGTGACCGGCCGCCGTCGGCATGCCGAGAACCTTGCGCCGGCGATCGCCGAGGTGTTGGCGCGCTCGGGGATCGGGCTCGAACGCGTCGAGGCGATCGCAGTCGACGTCGGTCCGGGCCTGTTCACCGGGCTCCGGGTCGGGGTCGCGACGGCCAAGGGGTTGGCCCAGGGGCTCGGGATCGGCGTGCTCCCGCTGACGAGCCTCGAGATCCTGGCCGCCGCCGCGTTCGAGTCGGGATGGCCGGGGACCGTCGTCCCGGTCGTCGACGGTCGGCGGGCCGAGGTCTTCGTCGGCCGGTATGCACGGGGGGGCGACGGATGGGCCCCGGTCGCGCTGGCTGCACCGATGCGACACACGCCGGAGGCGGTGGTCGACGAGGTGATCGGTGCGGATGACGAGCCGGTCCTCGTCTGCGGCGACGGGGGGCTCCGCTACCGGAGCCTGCTCGAACGTCCGGGCCGCGTCGTCGTGGCCGGCGACGCGCTGGGCGCGCCCGATCCGGCGGTCCTGGTTCGGCTGGCCATGGCCCGCCTCGACGCGGGAGTGCCACCGCTCGGCGCGACCGACGTGGTGGCGGTCTACCTGCGCGACGCCGACGCGCGGATCAACTGGGTGCAGCGGGCCCCTGTCGGTGCGGGCGGGTGAGGTCGTGAGCGCCGCGCTGCCGGGCATCGAGATCCACAGCATGCACCGGCGGGACCTGCGATCGGTGCTCGAGATCGAAAAGCGGGTGTTCCCCGAGCCGTGGAGCTCGACCATCTTCGGGTCGGAGCTGGCCCTTCGCCACGGCCGGTCGTACCGGGTCGCAAAGGCAGGCCGACACGTCGTCGGCTACCGCGGCCTCATGTTCAGTGGCGAGGAGGCTCACGTGACCACCCTCGCGGTTGCCCCCGAGTACCACCGCCGCGGCGTTGCGACGTTCCTCCTGCTCGACGCGGTCCGGACCACCGTCGAGTCCGGCGCCCTGCATCTCTCGTTGGAGGTCGCGTTCGGCAACCACGGAGCCCAGGCGCTCTACCGCCGGTTCGGGTTCAGCCCGGTCGGCATTCGGAAGGGCTACTACCAGATGACCGGCGAGGACGCGTACGTCATGTGGGCCTACGACCTCCCGTCGCCCGACTACGCGGAGCGGATCTCGGGCATCGAGGCCGAGCTCAAGAACCGGCCGGCCGTGTCGAAGTGAGGGTGCTCGGCATAGAGACGTCGTGCGACGAGACGGCGGCGGCGGTGGTCGCGGACGGCCCGACGATCGTGTCCTCGGTGGTGTCGAGCCAGGTCGACCTCCATGCGCGCTACGGCGGCGTCGTGCCCGAGCTGGCCGGCCGGGCCCACCTCGAGCTGCTGACGCCGGTGATCGCCGAGGCGCTCGAGCGGGCCGGCGCGGCCGGCATCCCGCCGGTCGACGCCGTCGCGGCCACCTGCGGGCCCGGGCTCGTCGGTTCGCTCCTGGTCGGCCTCAGCCACGGGAAGGCCCTGGCCATGGCCTGGGACGTCCCCTTCGTCGGTGTCAACCACCTCGAGGGCCACCTGTTCGCGTCGTTGCTCGACCACCCCGACCTCGAGTGGCCGCTCGTGGTGCTTCTCGTCTCGGGGGGCCACACGGTGCTCGTCCTCGTCGAGGGGGTCGGCCGCTACCGGCTGCTCGGCCAGACGGTCGACGACGCAGCGGGCGAGGCGTTCGACAAGGTGGCCCGGTTCCTCGGCCTCGGCTACCCCGGTGGCCCGGCGGTGGACCGGGAGGCCGTGCGCGGGGATCCGGCCGCGTTCGCCTTCCCGAGGGCGATGCGGGACGAGGGCTACGACTTCTCGTTCTCGGGACTGAAGACGGCGGTCGTTCGCACGGTCGAAAAGACGCCGGACGCGCCGACAGCGGATGTCGCGGCGTCCTTCCAAGAGGCGGTGGTCGACGTGCTGGTCACCAAGGCGCAGCGCGCGGTGGCCGACACCGGGGCCCGGGGTCTGTGCCTCGCCGGGGGAGTGGCGGCGAACTCGCTGCTGCGCCGGCGGGTCGAAGCGTTCTGTGAGACCGACGGCGTGGCGGCGCTCGTGCCGAGCCTCGCCATGTGCACAGACAACGCGGCCATGGTCGCGGCGGCCGGGCAGTGGCGGCTGGCCAACGACGGGCCGAGCCCGCTCACGCTCGGCGCCGACCCCAACCTGTTCTTCTCGTTCACCGGTTGAGCCACCCTCGCCGACCGCCGGTAGGGTCGACGGGGGTGGCAGACGGCCCGTTGCACAGGGAGGACCTGGACCCCGATCCCATCGTCCAGTTCGAGGCGTGGTTCGCCGAGGCGAAGGGTGTGGTGCGCCAGCCCGAGGCGATCACGCTCGCGACGGCGGATGCCCACGGGGTGCCGTCTGCGCGGATGGTGTTGCTGAAGGGCTGGGACGAGCTCGGCTTCGTCTTCTTCACCAACTACGAGAGCCGCAAGGGCGCCGAGCTGGCGGACAACCCGCACGCCGCCCTGGTCGCCTACTGGGACCAGCTCAACCGCCAGGTCCGGGTCGAGGGGTCGGTCGAGCGGGTGGGCGAGGACGAGTCCGACCGGTACTTCGCCACGCGCCCGAGAGCGAGCCAGTTGGCCGCGTATGCCTCGCATCAAAGCGCCCCTTTGGCCGACCGGGCCGAGCTCGAACGAGCGGTGCGCGATCTCGAGGCCGAGTACGTCGGACGTGCGGTACCGAGACCGGCTCATTGGGGCGGCTACCGCCTGTCACCGCAGGTCATCGAGTTCTGGCAGCACCGCGAGAGCCGCCTACACGACCGGTTCGCGTACCGGCGAGTAGAAGCCGAGTGGCGCCTCGAACGACTAGCCCCGTGACCGGGTCAGCGGATTGTGGCCGTCGAGCAGGAGCCCAATTGGCGGCTTCTTATGGGGACGCCGAAACCACAAAAACCCAGGTAGATCTCCATCTTTAGGGCGTCGCCCGGTCCCGGCGGCGACTAGGTCCCCGTGACAAGAACTGCATCCATGTAACTTGGTCCTCGATCGGTGCCCACCTGGGACCGACGAAAAGGCAAACCCTTCGTGAGAAGGGGACGCAAAGCCACGGGACTCACAGAGTCAGCCGGGCTGCCGAATCGGTTGCTACGCGCTGTGGACCGATCTGAGGCGCCCCCGGCTGCTCACGTGAGCAGACAAGGGAGCGCCAAATGCGAGCGACGGGTCGGCGTCGTCAAGCTGTCGTCTGTGTCGTCGTTGCGCTGCTCGCAACGGGTGGAATCCTCACCACTGCCACGTCGGCAAACCCGGGGACCCGGACCGCGTTCGTGTCCCAGTTTCCTCACACCACGAGGTCGTCCGCGGGGACGATGCCCGCAGCGACCACCGAGGCTCCCGTGGTCACCACCACGACGACCGTGCCCGTGGCCCCAGTGCCGTCCGCCCCCACGGCGGCTCCGCCGCCGGCGCCCGCACCTCCGGCCGCACCGGCCGTCGCTGTCGCGCCCCCGGGGTACGGCTGTGCCGCTGCCTTGGCCTATCTGGCAGCGAACGCCAACCCCGAATTCACCTTCGAGTGCCCCGGCTATGCCGATGGACACGAGGCCATGACTTGCGTAAATCACGCTCCGGAATGTGCCGGGGAGCACCTGATCGCCATCGCAGATCCGTGCCCGGCGGCGTACATGAACGAGGCCTACAACTCCAACAGTTGGTCCGACGCCGAGGGGACGTTCACAAGGCCGATCGATCCTTACGGCGAGTGCTGAGAGCCAGGAGAATCCGTTCCGGCGATTATCCGGGCGAAGGCCCCTCGCCGAGGTAACTCGGGAAGAGCAGGTCGGCCAGGCGTTCGCACCGGTCTCGTAGGAGATCGGCTGTCGCCTCCATGACCGCCAACGGCCCTCCGATCGGGTCGGCGATGTCGTCGGCGTCCGAAGCCCCAAGCAGGTCCCGACGGGTCCTCCCCTCGGCCGCCCCGACGAGCCACGTTTCGATCGAGATCCCGGGGGGCCTCGGGCCGACCGCTTCGCCCCGGCGAACCAACTCTTTGAGAGTGAAGGTGTAGGCCCAAGCGTTCGGCGCCCGGACGACCACCTCTCGCACGTGGTGGCGCTCCATGCAGAGCACCAGGTCGGCCGCTTCAATCGATTCGGTGCCTAACGATTGACTTCGGTGCACGCTCATATGGGGTCGGTCACGGGCCACCGTCGCCAACGCGTCGGCATCCATCGGCTGGCCGCCGACCAGGATCCCGGCCGACATGACCTCAACGTCGATGTGCCGTCGTTCCAGCAAGCCGAGAAGGATCGCTTCGGCCATCGGGGATCGGCAGACGTTGGCTGTGCACACGAAGAGGATCCTGATGGTCGGCAGCCTACCGATGCCTGACCAGGCGTTAGTCGTCGACGGAGACCAATCTCACCCCTCAGAAACTGGCCGGCAGCAAGGGGGAGATGCTTTGGAAGAAGAAAAAGAGGAGAGCGAGGAGGACGAGGGTTCCGATGAAGTACAGCCCGGCTGCTACTGCAACCCGGGGACGACGGCGCCGGAGAACCCAGATCGCCGCGGCCACGCCCAGACAACCCGCCGCCCATCCAACCGCGCCCCACGTGCTCCCGCCGGTGCCGGCGAGCTGGCCGGCCGTTGCCGCGGTGGGCTTGCGGGGGTGGCTCGACGTGGGCTTGTGAATCGGAAGGGGGGCGGCAGGACTGACCAGATCGGCCCGGACGACCAGGCGCTGTGAGGCGCTGTAGCGGGGGTTGCATGTGGTGAGGGTCAACGCTGGTGTTGGGGTCGGATCCAGCACCGCCACGTCGGTCGGGGCCACCACGGTCACGGATGTCACGGTGTACTCGAAACGTCCCTGTGTCGTGGTGACGTAGATCGGGTCCCCCGTAGAGACCTGGTCGAGACTGTAGAAGGGATGCAAATACGTGGTGCGGTGCCCGGCGATGGCGGCGTTCCCGGGTTGCCCCGGGAGCGGGGTGCCGGCATAGTGGCCGGGTCCGAGCATGAGATCACTCGTGCTCGTTCCTTCCACGACCACGTAGTTGGCCCCGATGGCCGGGATGTCGATGATCCCGATGGGCTGACCCTCGGCCGGTACGTCGCCTGGCACCGGGTATGTCACCCCCGAAATCGGTTGAGTTGTGGTGCTGGTCGACGGCGTCGAAGTGGTCGACGACTTTGCAGTTTTCGGGTGATGGGTTTGAGCGAGCTCCTGGTCGAACTGTCGGCGCAGCTGTTCTTGGTGCAAGCGCGTTGTGATCGACGTTCCCCACAGCTGATACGCGACGAAGAGCAGGATCACCGCGCCTGCGATGAGGAGAAAGGTTCCGACCGACTGGGCGGCTCTCCTCAGGGCCATGGTGAATGGTAAACGGTCGGTGGGCGGCCCCCCATCGCGTGGCCGGCAGCCAGTCTTCGGGTTGATGGCGCCACTCCACGCCGGGTCTGCACGAAATGCGCCGGAGATAAGGTCTAGGTCGGTGCATGAGCAGGCCAAGCCCCGCGTGGTTGAGACCGGTTTGGACGCTGCGTTCGCAGACGACGGCGCTGCCCCCGAGCGCAAAGAGGCGATGCAGTGAGCCCGCTGACTCACTTGCAAGCGCTTGAGGGCGAGAGCATTCACATCATGCGTGAAGCGGTTGCCGAGAGCGAACGTCCTGTCATGCTCTACTCGGTGGGCAAGGACAGCTCCGTCATGCTTCACCTGGCCGGGAAGGCGTTTTACCCGGGCCCGATTCCGTTTCCCCTACTGCATGTCGACACGACTTGGAAGTTCCGAGACATGTACGTGTTCCGCGACAAGCGGGTGGCCGAACTCGGAGTGGATCTCGTGGTTTACCAGAACCCCGAGTGCCTCAAATTGGGCATCAATCCGTTCTCACACGGCTCCGAGTTGCACACGGACATGTGGAAGACCGAAGGTCTCAAACAGGCGCTCGACCTTTACGGTTTCGATGTCGCGTTCGGTGGAGCTCGGCGGGACGAAGAGACGTCTCGGGCCAAGGAACGCGTATTTTCGATGCGGTCCCCCCAACATCGTTGGGACCCCAAGCAGCAGCGGCCGGAGCTTTGGCGGCTCTACAACGCGCGGCGAAGTCCCGGTGAGACCGTCCGAGTCTTTCCCTTGTCGAACTGGACCGAGCTTGATGTATGGCAGTACATCCATCAAGAGGACATTCCGGTAGTTCCTCTGTACTTCGCGGCGCAACGACCCGTCGTCGACCGCGGTGGCACCCTCATCCTCGTCGACGACGACCGCATGCCACTCGAAGTTGGCGAAACTCCGTCGTTGAGAACCGTCCGATTTCGAACCTTGGGTTGCTATCCGTTGACCGGAGCCATCGAGAGTGAAGCAAGGGATGCCCTGAGCATCATTGGCGAGATGATGCGCGCAACGAACTCCGAACGCCAAGGTCGTGTCATCGACCATGACGCGAGTGGATCGATGGAGAAAAAGAAGCAAGAGGGGTACTTCTGATGGCTCGGAGTTCCGATGAGCTCATCGAGACGGACGTGGAGCGCTATCTGGAGCAGCAGCAACGCAAGACCCTGCTTCGTTTCATCATGTGCGGAAGCGTGGACGACGGGAAGAGCACCCTCATCGGGCGACTGCTCTACGAGTCCCATCTCGTGTTCGACGACCATTTGAGCGCGTTGGAGACGGACTCGAAACGAATCGGAACGCAAGGCGATGAGCTCGACCTGGCGCTGCTGGTAGATGGTCTGGCCGCCGAACGTGAACAGGGGATCACGATCGACGTCGCCTACCGCTTCTTCGCGACGGAGGCCCGTAAGTTCATCGTCGCGGATGCGCCCGGTCATGAGCAGTACACCCGCAACATGATCACGGGTGCCTCAACCGCAGATCTTGCCGTCGTCCTCGTCGACGCGCGCAAGGGGATCCTCACCCAGACCCGGCGCCACACCTATCTGCTCTCGCTGATCGGCGTCCACAAGATCGTGCTTGCGGTGAACAAGCTTGACCTTGTGGGCTACTCCCGGGAGACGTTTGACGGGGTCGACGCCGAGTACAGGGAGTTTGCGAAAGAGATCGGCATCACCGACGTGGTGAGCATTCCGGTCTCCGCTCTCCGGGGGGACAACGTCACCCGGTCTAGCGACAACACCCCCTGGTACACGGGCCCGTCGCTGATCGGGATTCTCGACTCGATCGATCTCGACACCGATCGACGCGACGGCCCATTTCGCATGCCGGTCCAATGGGTGAACCGCCCCGATTCGGACTTCCGTGGATTCGCCGGCACCGTCGTGAGCGGGGCGTTGCATCCCGGCGACCCAGTACGACTGACTCCTTCGGGGCGTCAGAGCACCGTGAGCCGCATCGTTACTGCCGACGGAGACCTTGACGAGGCTGTGTCTGGACAGGCGATAACCGTGACGCTGACAGACGCGATCGACGTCAGTCGCGGTGATCTGCTGGCCGGCGCCGACGCTCCACCCTCGGTGGCCGACCAATTCGAAGCACACATCGTTTGGATGAACGATCAGGAGATGCTCCCGGGGCGTTCGTACCTGATGAAGATCGGCACACTCACTGTCGGCCTGACCATCGCTCACCCGAAGTACAAGATCAATGTGAACACGCTTGAACACATAGCGGCAAAATCGCTTGGACTCAACGAGATCGGGGTGTGCAACCTCAATCTCGATCGCCCAGTTCCCTTTGATCGGTACGTGGACAACAGGGACACCGGCGGCTTCATCGTGATCGATCGCATTACCAACAACACGGTCGGTTGCGGAATGCTGCATTTCGCACTGCGGCGCGCAGACAACATCCACTGGCAATCGATCGATGTCAACAAGGCCGCTCACGCCGCCCTGAACCACCAGGGTCCGTGCATCGTCTGGTTCACCGGTCTGTCGGGTGCCGGAAAGTCAACGATCGCCAACCTCGTGGAACGAAAGCTGCACCAACGCGGCTTTCACTCCTACCTACTCGACGGCGACAACGTGCGGCATGGCCTCAACAAAGATCTCGGGTTCACCGAAGCCGACCGCGTCGAGAACATCCGGCGCGTGGCCGAGGTGGCGGCGCTCATGGTGGATGCCGGCCTCATTGTGCTCGCGTCCTTTATTTCACCGTTTCGCTCCGAGCGCCGGCTTGCTCGGGATCTCGTGAGCACCACGGAGTTTTGTGAGGTGTTTGTGGACGTGACACTGGCCGTAGCTGAGCAACGCGATCCGAAAGGGCTCTATCGAAAGGCCCGCCAGGGCGAGCTTCTCAATTTGACCGGTATCGACTCCCCCTACGAACCGCCCGAACACCCCGAGATCCACGTCGACAGCACGAGCTTGTCGGCTGAGCAAGCCTCCGATCTCGTGATCGCGTGGCTCGGCGCCGCCGGTGTCATCGAATCGGCTTGAGCTGGACCTCTCGCGTTCGATCGGTGTCGACGCTCATCGAGCGGAGCGATGTGGGTCGCTCGGAATAAAGATAGAATTAACTGAGTTTAATGGAGAAACGAGAAGGTGGTGCCCGATGGCGGTTGGCTTGGTAACGGGAGGCTCGAGGGGCCTAGGACGTGAGCTCGCCGGCGGGCTGTTGGACCGGGGCTGGTCGGTGGTGATCGATGCGAGGGATTCGCTGGCGCTGAGACGCGCGGAGAAGGACCTTCGCCCGAGGCTGGGTGACGGGGCCGAGCTCGTGGCGGTGTCGGGTGACGTCACCGACGAGGCGCATCGCCGGGCGCTGTTGCTCGAGGTCGGCAGGCTGGGAAGCCTGGACCTATTGGTCAACAACGCCAGCACGCTCGGCGCGACACCGTTGCCATCGTTGTCGTCGTATCCGCTCGAGGCCTTGCGCAGGGCCTACGAGGTGAACGTCGTCGCGCCGTTGGCCCTGGTGCAGGCCGCGCTCTCTCAGCTTCTGCGCTCGAGCGACCCCCGGATCCTCAACGTGTCGTCGGACGCGTCGGTGGAGGCCTACGAGGGGTGGGGCGGCTACGGGTCGTCCAAGGCGGCGCTCGATCACATGAGCGCCGTGCTCGCGGTCGAAGAGCCCAGCGTCCGCGTCTGGGCAGTCGACCCGGGCGACATGGCGACACAGATGCACCAGGACGCATTCCCGGGGGAAGACATCAGCGATCGACCACAGCCAAGCGAGGTGGCTCCCCTGCTTCTGGATCTGATCGAGGGAGCGCAACCGAGCGGGCGCTATCGGGCCACGGAGCTGGCGAACCGATGACCACCTCTCTCGCCCCCCAGGCCCCGGTCCGAGTGGCCGCGCTCAGCTTCGCCCTCCCTCCCGCACTGGAAGCCGGCTCGCCGCCCGAGGCCCGCGGGCTCACGCGCGACGCCGTCCGCATGATGGTGGCGTACCGCCGCGACAACACGCTCGTGCACGCCAACTTTTCGGACCTCCCGGGGTTTCTCGAAGACGGCGACCTCGTCGTGGTCAACACGTCGGGGACCCTGGCCGCCGAGCTCGCCGCGACCGACCACGACGGCCAGACCTTGGCCGTCCACCTGTCGACCCAGTTGCCAGCCGACCTTTGGACCGTGGAGCTTCGCCGCGAGGGTCAGCCCGACTTCTTGGGACACTCGGGCGACGAGCTCTCACTGGCCGGTGGGGGACACCTCTCGCTTCTCACGCCGTACGCCGCCCACGCCGACGGCGTCCGGCTCTGGGTCGCTTCGCTGGCGCTCCCCGAGCCGTTGCTGGCCTATCTCTCGACCCACGGGACCCCGATCCGCTACGGCTACGTCCAGGGGGAGTGGCCGATCTCGATGTACCAGAACGTCTACGCCACCGAGCCGGGGTCGGCCGAGATGCCGAGCGCCGGACGGCCGTTCACCCCCGACGTCGTGACCCGGCTGGTCGCCCGCGGCGTCGGCGTCGCACCGGTGCTGCTGCACACCGGGGTCGCGTCGCTCGAGGCGTCGGAGGCCCCGTATCCCGAGTACTATCGGGTGACCCCGGCCACGGCCCGACGGGTGAACGACACCCGACGCGGCGGGGGTCGGGTCATCGCCGTCGGCACAACCGTCGTCCGGGCCCTCGAGACGGTCGTCGACGAGCGCGGCGAGATCAGTCCCGGCCGCGGTTGGACCGAGACCGTGGTCACACCCGATCACCCCGTGCGCGCGGTGGACGGGCTCCTCACCGGTTGGCACGAGCCCGAGGCGTCCCACCTGGCCATGCTGGAGGCCATCGCGGGACGGGAGCTGCTCGAGGTCAGCTACGCGTCCGCCGTCGCCGAGGAGTATCTCTGGCACGAGTTCGGCGACGTGCACCTGGTGCTGCCGTGACCACCGAGCTCGACGCGGCGCCCCTGGCCAACCTGCCGACGACGCGCCGAGCCATCCTCACGGCGATCAAGCGCTCCGGGCCGATCACGACGGCCGTGCTGGCCCACCAACTCGGCATCACCGTCACCGCGGTGCGCCAACAGCTGCACCGACTGGGTGAGGACGGTCTGGTCGTTCACCACCCGGACCCCGACGGCCGCGGCCGCCCGTCCCACCGTTACGAGCTGACCACGAGCGCCGAGGCGCTGTTCCCGAAGCGCTACGGGGACCTGACCGCCGAGCTGCTGGGGTACCTCGGTGGGCCCCAGAGCCCCGAGGTGGGCCAGCTCTTCGAGCGCCGTCGCAAGCGCCGGCTGGACGGCGCCACGCCCCGACTGGCCGACCTGTCCCTCGACGAGCAGGTCGGCGAGCTGACCCGGATCCTCGACGAGGACGGCTACCTCGCCGACGTCGAGGTGCTCGATGGCGGCGGCTGGCGCATCACCGAGCACAACTGCGCCATCCTCACCGTCGCCACCGGTTACCGCCAGGCCTGCTCGAGCGAGCTCGAGTTCATCCGGGCCGCGCTTCCCGGGGCCAGCGTCGAGCGGGTGGCCCACCTGATGGACGGCGCCCACGTGTGTGCCTACGAGGTCCGACCCCGCCCATAGGCACGATCGCCCCGTCGTCGTGACGGGGCCCGCCGAGGAACCGCGCCCGGCCGAGTTCTCCTGCCCTACAGTCGGCCCTGCTAGGCCCCAAGGAGACCTCATGTCCCAGCAGCCCCCCGACGCACCGAACATGCCTCCGGGTCCGCCCCGGTACCCGGGCGCGCCAGCTCCGTATCCGGGCGCGCCACCGCCCGCACCGCCCCAGCCGTCGGCGTCGCCGGACCCCTGGTACACGCCNNTCCGCCCGGTGGCGGGATGCCGCCGTCGTACATGCCACCCCCGGGCCAGTGGACACCCGGCCCCTCCGGCTTCGGCCAGCAGGCCTATCCGGGCGCCGCGCCCCTGGCCACCTACTGGGCCCGGGTCGGCGGGTTCCTGCTCGACGCGGTGATCCTCGCCGCCGTCTACCTGGTCGTCCTGCTCCCGACCCACTCCGTCCACGGCATGGCGAGGGCCACCTCCGGCCACGTAGCCGTCCGCGCCGGCCTCTCCGGCGGGGCGACGGTGTTCGTCCTGGTGATCGGGGTGTTGTACTCGTCGCTCCTGATCGGCCTGCGCGGGCAGACCATCGGGATGATGGCGGCGCGGATCAAGGCCATCGATGCCAACACCGGGAACCTGATCGGGTTTGGCCGGGCGCTCGGGCGCGACCTCTTCGAACGGCTGCTCGGGTTCTTGTTGTTCATCCCCCTCGTCATCGACCTGCTGTTCCCGGCCTGGGACCCGAGGCGCCAGACGCTGCACGACAAGGTGACCAACACGGTCGTCATCAAGGTCTGAGGGCCCGGGGGCGGCGTCGGGCCGCGGTTGCCGCCGCCCCCTGGGACCGCTATCGTTGGCACTCACAAGGTTCGAGTGCTAACGAGCGCCAAGGAGGCCCCGTTCCGATGAAGCTGCAACCGCTCGACGACCGCATCGTCGTTCGCCCAGGCGAATCCGAAGAGACCACGGCCTCTGGCCTGGTCATTCCCGACACGGCCAAGGAAAAGCCCCAGCAGGGCGAGGTGTTGGCGGTCGGCCCCGGCCGGCGCGCCGAGAACACCGGCGACATCATCGCCCTCGACGTGGCCGTCGGAGACACGGTCGTCTACTCCAAATACGGCGGGACCGAGATCACGATCGACGGCGAGGACCTCCTGATCCTCTCCGCCCGTGACGTGCTCGCGAAGGTCGGCAAGAAGTAGGGGCGTAAGTCCCGGCCGGGCGCTCGCTCGGCTTCCGCCGGCCTTCCAGGCCGGCCTCTATCCCAAGAACTCGAGAGGAGACTGTCCCACCCATGCCCAAGATCTTGAAGTTCGATGAGGCTGCCCGGCGGGGGCTGGAGGCCGGCATCAACAAGCTGGCCGACACCGTGAAGGTGACGCTCGGCCCGAAGGGTCGCAACGTCGTCATCGAGAAGAAGTTCGGTGCCCCGACGATCACCAACGACGGTGTGTCCATCGCGCGTGAGGTCGAGCTGGAGGACCCCTTCGAGAACATGGGCGCCCAGCTGGTCAAGGAGGTCGCGACCAAGACCAACGACGTGGCCGGCGACGGGACCACCACGGCGACGGTGTTGGCCCAGGCGCTCATCTCAGAAGGCATGCGCAACGTGGCCGCCGGAGCGATCCCCTCCGCGTTGAAGCGTGGGATCGAAAAGGCGGTCAAGGCGGCGGTCGAGGCGATCGCCGGCCAGGCCAAGGAGATCGACTCGAAGAACGAGATCGCACAGGTCGCCGCAATCTCGGCGGCCGACCAGGCGATCGGTGACGTGCTGGCCGAGGCCATCGACAAGGTNNCTCGAGTTCACCGAGGGCATGCAGTTCGACAAGGGCTACCTGTCGCCGTACTTCGTGACCGACGGGGAGCGCCAGGAGACGGTGCTCGACGAGCCCGTCATCCTCTTCTACAACCAGAAGGTCAGCGCCGTGCACGACCTCGTGCCGGTGCTGGAGAAGGTGATGGGCACGGGCAAGCCGCTGCTCATCGTCGCCGAGGACGTCGAGGGCGAGGCGCTCGCCACCCTCGTCGTCAACAAGATCCGCGGCACGTTCACGTCGGCCGCGGTCAAGGCCCCCGGCTTCGGTGACCGCCGCAAGGCGATGCTGCAGGACATGGCGACCCTCACCGGTGGCCAGGTCATCAGCGAGGAGATCGGTCTCAAGCTCGAGAACGCCACCTTGGACCTGCTCGGCAAGGCTCGCCGCGTCATCATCACGAAGGACGACACGACGATCGTCGAGGGTGGGGGCAGCGAAGAAGAGGTGAAGGGGCGGATCGCCCAGATCAAGCGCGAGATCGACGACTCGGACTCGGACTGGGACCGCGAGAAGCTGCAGGAGCGCCTGGCCAAGCTGGCCGGCGGGGTCGCGGTGGTCAAGGTCGGCGCCGCCACAGAGGTGGAGCTCAAGGAGAAGAAGCACCGGATCGAGGACGCCTTGTCGGCCACCCGCGCCGCGGTGGAGGAGGGCATCGTCGCCGGCGGTGGCACGGCACTCCTCCGCAGCCGCAAGGCCGTCAACAAGCTGGCTGCCACCCTCGAGGGTGACGAGGCCACGGGCGCCAACATCGTGGCCAAGGCCCTGGAGGCGCCGCTGCGCTGGATCGCCTCCAACGCCGGCCTCGAGGGCGCCGTCATCGTCCAGCAGGTCGAGGCGGCCAAGGGCAACATCGGCCTCAACGCCCTCACAGGCGAGCTCGAGGACCTGGTGAAGGCCGGGATCATCGACCCGGCCAAGGTGACCCGGTCGGCGTTGCAGAACGCCGCGTCGGTTGCCGGCCTGCTGCTGACCACCGAGGCGCTCGTGGCCGACAAGCCCGAGCCCGTTTCGGCCGGCGTCGGTGGCGGCGGCGGTGGCGGCATGGGCGGTATGGGCGGTATGGGCGGAATGGGGATGATGTAACGACGGTGTTCGTCTCGGGTTTTGTAGCCTGAGGACACCGATGTCCAACACCGCGTCCGAACCCCCTGTTTTTGGCGCGGGACCGTTCGATCCGTCACGCCGGCTCATCGGGGGGCCGCCCCCGTGGGTGACATTGCCGTCGGAGAAACGCCGACCGATCCCCCTTGTGACGGTGCTCGGCGCGCTCGGCGCTGCGGGCCAGCTCGGCCAGGGCCCAGACGGGCCAGCGGCCACAACCGAGGACCCCCTGGGGCCTTGGCGCGACCTGCTCCCGACCGACACCGGGCACGCGAGTGCCGCCGCCGTTCTGGTGGCCCTGTTTGAGGAGGCCGGTGAGGCCCGGGTCGTGCTGACGCGGCGCTCGGCCGAGTTGCGGACCCACCGTGGCCAGGTCAGCTTTCCCGGCGGCCGGATGGACGAGGGGGAGGACGCACAGGCCGCCGCCCTGCGAGAGGCCCACGAGGAGATCGGGCTCGATCCTGGCGCGGTCCGGGTCGTCGGATGGCTCCACCCCCTGTTCACGCTGAACGCGGCGTCGTTCGTGCTGCCGGTTGTGGGTGTGCTCGCGCAGCGCCCCGCCTTCTCGCCGAATCCCGACGAGGTGGCGCGGGTGTTCGACGTCGAGCTGGCCGACCTGGTCGGCGACGGGGTGTACCACGAGGAGACGTGGGACCCCTATGAGGAATGGTCGGCAACGGGACCCGAGGCACGGCAGATCTGGTGCTTCGGCGTCGAGGACGAGCGGGTGTGGGGTGCCACGGCCCGAATCCTCCACGAGCTGGCGCTGTTGGCCCTCGGCATCGTCCCGGAGGACTGAATGACGCCAAGCTCGAAGATCCGTCGGTCCGATCCTGTCGATTCTGTCGATCCTGTCGATGCTGTCCGACGACCGACGCGGGCGGCCGGCTCCGAGCGGGCTCGTAGGTGTCGGAGGCATACTGTCAACGGTCACGGGAGCGGTCACCGCCAAAGCCTCGTCCTGCGCCTCGCCGGTCACCTTGACCCTCGAGCGAAGCGCCAGCCGGGCCAGGGTTCCGAGCCGGCCACAGAGGAGGAAGACGATGCCGTACGTCGAGGGGCGAGTCGTCCACGATGCCGACTCCCACATCTTCGAACCTCCGGGCTACGCCGAGGAGTACGCCGACCCCGCGATACGCGAGCAGCTGAGCCAGGCGCTCGCCAACGGTGAGACGCCCGCCTTCATCAACGCGGCGCTGGCCAAGCAGAAGGACCCCGAGTACCGGGCCAAGGACGCGGAGGAGATCATGCTCCGCAAGAACCATGTGGCGGTCGGGGCGATGCTGCGCGAGGACCGGCCGGCCGCACTCGACCACCTCGGCTTCGCCAGTCAGCTCGTCTTCACGACGACCTATCTGGCTCCCCTGCGGCGGTTCGATCTCGGTGAGAACGTCGAGCTGGCCTATGCGCTCGCGACCGGCCACAACCGCGGGATCGTCGATTTCTGCTCGGTCGACCGGCGACTCCTGCCGGTCTGTTACGTGCCGTTCGCCGACATCGAGCGGGCGTCCACGGCGGCCGGGGAGGCCATCGAGATGGGCGCGAAGGCGCTCATGATCGCCTCCAACCCGCCCCGCCAGCACTCCCAGAGCCACATCGGCTTCGACCGTGTGTGGGCGCAGGCCCAGGAGGCCGGGGTGCCGATCCTCTTCCACGTGGGCGGCGAACAGCCGATGAACCCGGTGTACAAGGAGAACGGCCTGCCGGCGGTGCCCGACTTCCACGGTGGCGACTCCAACTTCACGTCGGTCTCCTACATGGCCATCCCGTACGCACCGATGCAAACCATGTCGACGCTCATCTTCGACGGCGTGTTCGATCGGTTCCCCGAGCTCCGCTTCGGCGCCATCGAGCTCGGCGCAAGCTGGCTCCCGGGCTGGATGCGGTCCATGGACTCGGCGGCCGACGCGTTTCGGAAGAACGAGGAACGCCTCCAGAACGCGAGCATGAAGCCGAGCGAGTTCGTGCGCCGGCAGCTCCGGGTCACGCCGTACCCGCACGAGCCGGCCGGATGGATCATCGAGCACTCCGGCCCCGAGGTCACGATGTTCTCGTCGGACTACCCGCACGTCGAAGGCGGTCGCAACCCGATGAAGCGGTTCGAGTCGTCGCTCGAGGACCGCAGCGACGAGGAGCGATACGCGTTCTTCCGCGGCAACTTCGCTGACCTGATGGGGCCGGGATTCGGGGATCTCGACGTGCCGGAGGTGGCCGCCTGATCGCGGCCCGCACAGAAGATCGAGCAACGTTTGGCCATTGGGGTCGGCCGCGTCGGCCCGGAAGGGATCGGACATGACCAAGGCATTGGTGTTGAGCGGCGGGGGATCTGTGGGTATTGCCTGGCAGACCGGCCTCGCGACCGGACTGGCCCGGCACGGCGTTGACCTGAGCGCGGCCGACCTGATCGTGGGCACCTCGGCCGGTTCGGCGGTCGGCGCGCAGCTTGCCCTCGGCGGCGATGCCGAGGAGCGATTGGATCGCTACAAGCAGATCGAGACGAGCACGGCCCCGCCCGCATCATCCAACGGTGCGCCGGATCCGTCGATGGCCGAACGGATGGCGAAGTTGATGGAGATCATGGCCGAGTCGATGGACGACGACGGCGAGCCCGAGGCCCGCCGGGCCGCCATCGGGAAGTTCGCGCTCGAGGCCGACGCCACCCCCGAGGAGGCGTTCGTCGGCTTCTTCCGTTACCTCCATGACGAGGAGTGGCCGGCGAACTACAAGTGCACCGCCGTCGATGCCGCGACGGGCGAGTTTGTCGTCTGGGACGAGCCGGCCGGCGTGCCCCTCGACCGGGCCGTGGCCTCCAGCTGTTGTGTCCCGGGGCTGTTCTCGCCGATCACCATCAACGGGCATCGGTACATGGACGGCGGGATGCGCTCGGGCACCAACGCCGACCTCGCGGTCGGTCACGACTCTGTGCTCATCGTGACACTGATGACCCGGGAACGGATGGCCGGGGCGGCCGACGACCGCCTCGCCCGCCTGTTCCAGACGATGGACGGGGAGCAGAAGGCACTCGCGGACTCCGGTGCGAACGTCGAGATCGTCGGCCCCGACGAGGGTGCAGCGAAGGTGATGGGTCTGAACCTGATGGATGCCGCGGTGGGCCCGGCCGCCGCCGCCGAGGGCCTGCGCCAGGGCGAGGCGATCGCCGAGCGCATCGGCAGGTTCTGGGGCTGACTCACCCGACTTCCGGTCCCGATTGCCCGAAATGGGCGCGCCGACCCTCACGAGGGGATCAGACCCACACGGTAAGGTGGGCCGAGTGTCGCAGTCTGCAGGGTCGGCTCGGCTGAGACCGTCGGGGCCCCGGCAACCAGCGCCGGGCAAGACCGGAGCCGGAGGTCAATCGGGTGGCTGAGATAGAGATCGGCATCTTCAAGTCCGGGCGCCAGGCGTACGGGTTCGATGACATTGCCATCGTGCCCAGTCGGCGGACCAGGGACCCCGAGGATGTCGACATCTCCTGGGAGATCGACGCCTACCGATTCGAGTTGCCCCTGCTCGGGGCGGCCATGGACGGGGTGACCTCGCCCGCCACCGCGATCGAGATGGGCCAGCTGGGCGGCATCGGCGTCCTCAACCTCGAGGGGCTCTGGACCCGCTACGAGGACCCCACCTCCCTGTTCGACGAGATCAGCGAGCTCGACGACGACAAGGCCACGCCGCGGATGCAGCAGATGTACTCCGAGCCGATCAAGCCCGAGCTCGTCACGGAGCGGATCCGCCAGATCAAAGAGGCCGGCGTCACCGCCGCCGCCTCCGTCACTCCGCAGCGCACCTTGGCCTTGGCCGACGCCGTGATCGCCGCCGAACTGGATCTCCTGGTCATCCAGGGCACGGTCGTTTCGGCGGAGCATGTGTCGAAGACCGTCGAGCCACTCAACCTGAAGAAGTTCATCCGCGAGTTCGACCTGCCGGTCATCGTCGGCGGCTGCGCCTCCTACCAGGCCGGCCTCCACCTCATGCGAACCGGCGCGATCGGGGTCCTCGTTGGGGTCGGACCGGGCAACGCGTGCACGACGCGCGGCGTGCTCGGCATTGGCGTCCCCCAGGCGACCGCGATCGCAGACGTCGCCGGTGCCCGGATGCGCCATCTCGACGAGACCGGCGTCTACGTGCACGTGATCGCCGATGGCGGGATGTCCAAGGGTGGGGACATCGCGAAGGCCGTTGCGTGCGGCGCCGACGCGGTGATGCTCGGCTCCCCGCTCACCTCGGCGTTCGAGGCGCCGGCCCGGGGTTTCCACTGGGGGATGGCCACGTTCCACCCGACCCTTCCCCGCGGTGCCCGGGTGCGCACCGGCGTGCGCGGGTCCCTGAAGGAGATCCTGCTCGGCCCGGCCCATGAGAACGACGGCCGCATGAACCTTTTCGGCGCGCTGCGGACGGCGATGGCCACGTGCGGGTACGAGACCGTCAAGGAGTTCCAGAAGGCGGAAGTGATGGTGGCCCCGTCCCTGCAGACCGAGGGCAAGCAGCTCCAGCGGTCCCAGGGCGTCGGCATGGGCCATTGACGCCCGTCGACGACGCCGTCATCGTCGTCGACTTCGGCGCGCAGTACTCGCGGCTCATCGCCCGCCGCGTGAGAGAAGCCCACGTCTTCTCCGAGATCGTCCCGGCCACCATCACCGCAACCGAGCTGGCCGAGCGCCGGCCGAGCGGGATCATCCTTTCGGGCGGCCCGAAGTCGGTCTACGAGACGCCGGCCCCCTCGCTCGACCCGGCCGTCTATGACCTCGGGATACCGATCCTCGGGATCTGTTACGGGGCCCAGCTGATCGCGAAGCAGCTCGGTGGCACGGTGGCCCACACCGGCAAGGGCGAATACGGCCGCACCGAGATGTCGATCGTCTCACCCTCGCCGCTCTTCGCCGATTGGCCGGTCGACGGCGAGGTCTGGATGAGCCACGGCGACGCCATGACCGAGCCGCCGCCCGGGTTCGACGTCCTGGCGAAGAGCGGCGGTTCGCCCGTCGCCGCCTTCGGAGACCCCGACCGGCGGATCTTCGGCGTCCAATTCCACCCCGAGGTCGTGCACACCGCCCGGGGCTCCGAGTTCATCGCCCGGTTCGCCCACGATGTGTGCGGGTGCCCGGCCACCTGGACCCATGTGTCGATCATCGAGTCCCAGGTCGAGGCCATCCGCACCCAGGTCGGCAGGGACCGGGTGCTCTGCGCCCTGAGCGGTGGGGTGGACTCGGCGGTCGCGGCCGCCTTGGTCCACAAGGCGATCGGTAACCAGCTGACCTGCGTGTTCGTCGATACCGGATTGATGCGGGCCGGCGAGGCCGAGCAGGTCGAGGAGACCTTCCGGCGCCAGTTCCACATCGACTTGATCCACGTGAAGGCGGCCGACCGGTTCTTCGAGGCCCTCGCCGGGGTGCTGGACCCGGAGGACAAGCGCAAGCGGATCGGCGAGCTGTTCATCCGGATCTTCGAGGAGGTCGCGGCCGAGCTCGGTTCGGGTGACGCCGGCCCACGGTTCTTGGTGCAAGGGACGCTCTATCCCGACGTGATCGAGTCGGGGACCGGGGACTCCGCGAGCATCAAGTCGCATCACAACGTGGGTGGGCTTCCCGACGACCTCTCCTTCGAGCTCGTCGAGCCCCTGCGGCTGCTGTTCAAGGACGAGGTGCGCTCGATCGGCGAAGAGCTCGGCCTGCCCGCCGACATCGTCTGGCGGCACCCGTTCCCCGGCCCCGGGCTGGCCGTGCGGATCATCGGCGAGGTGACTCGCGAGCGCGTGGAGATCGTGCGGGCCGCCGACACCGTCGTGATCGAGGAGATCCGGAAGGCCGGCCTCTACGGAGAGCTCTGGCAGAGCTTCGCCGTGCTGCCCGCGACCCGGACCGTCGGCGTCATGGGCGACGGCCGGACCTACGCGTACCCGATCGTGATCCGGGCGGTGACCAGTGACGACGCGATGACCGCCGACTGGGCTCGCCTCCCCTACGACCTGGTGGAGCGCATCGCCTCGCGCATCATCGGCGAGGTCGAGGGGGTCAACCGGGTGGCACTCGACGTCACGTCGAAGCCGCCCGGCACCATCGAGTG